>NZ_CP047409.1:665205-1330410 GCF_013487865.1 Lactobacillus johnsonii | reverse complement strand
GATTATCTTTTCCTGGAGAACTGTTTTGATTATTTTTATTTTTTTCACTTGTAGCAGATTGAATATTCGCAGGAATATTATTTATTTCGTCCTTATCGATTTCGGAAGCATCAGTTGTATAAAGATCAGTAGTTGTTCCCTTATGCTGAGAATAAAGAGAAGTAGATTTGTTACCTAGTTCTTTTCTTAATTGCAACATTTTTTGATAGTTGATTTTATAGTCGAATTCATTCGGATTAGTTGGAATAAATCCAGCTGGAGTGTAGAAACGTAGCAGATTGTGATTATTTAATAAGTCGGAATAGTGGAGGGAGTTTCGGCCATATTCAACTAATTTAGCAATTTCATCCTTCTGCTTTTTATTAAATTTAGTGATCTTTTCCCCAGTTTGATGATTATAAATTGTACCTTTAATGCCTTTACCGCCCATAATTATATATTTAGGAGTAACAATGGTACCGTTTCTAAATACAACTACTTGTCGATATTGTTTAGAGAATAAATCCTGACCAAATTGAATATAATTTTTATTTGAGATCCCTAAAAGATGAAGTAAGGTTGGGAGAACATCAATCTCACCACTGATTTTATTGTTAATTGTACCCTTAATTCCATTCATATGGATCATGAAGGGTACTTTTTGAAGTTCTGTTGTGTCATAAGATGTCCACTTACTAAAGTCTTTACCTAATACTGGTGTAAGAGCAGATAATTCATCGTCTGAACTACCAACACCATAATGGTCCCCATAAAGGATGACCATTGTGTTTTTATCAAGGCCACTCTTTTTTAGATAATCAAAGAATTCTTTAACTGATTGGTCAAGATAATGAGCTGTCTCAAAGTAATTATTGATGGTTGTATTTGAGGTGTTTGTAGTAGTAAAGTTATCATCTTTATCTTCTGGATCAAGTTGAAATGGAATATGATTAGTAACAGTCAAATACTTAATATAAAATGGTTGCTGAATCTGCTCAAGGTACTTAATACTTTCACTAAACAATAGCTTATCTTTTAGACCATATCCGATTTTGTCGTTCTTTTTTTGAGAGAAATAGTTTGCATCGAAGAAATAGTTATATCCTAAATTTTTATATACTTCATTTCGATTCCAAAAAGTTCCTGTGTTACCGTGAAAAACAGCAGAAGTATAGCCAGTTTGACGAAGAATTTGAGGTGCGCCTTGGAAAGTATTTTCAGATCCTAATGATGAAAATAGGGAACCATCTGAAATGCCGTATGTTCCAGTTTCAAGCATGTTTTCTGCATCACTGGTTCGTCCTAAGCCTACTTGATGATAAAAATTACTAAAGCTAACAGTATCCTTATTATGGTAGAGTGAGTTAAGGAATGGAGTAACTTCTTGTCCATTAACCTTTAATCCAATTAAAAATTGTTGAAAACTTTCTAGATGTAGGACAATAACGTTTTTACCCTTAGCTTTACCAAAATATTCCGGATTTGCTTTTGCATAATGCTTTTTAGTAAAAGCGAGTACTTGATTAATGTCTTCTGCGTTAGCATTTTTCTTAACTTGGTTTGATTGTGCACTTTTTACGAGGTCATATACTGAATAAGTATCAAGTCCAAGATATTTAACCACGTAAGAACGGTCAAAAGTGTTTCTCAATAAACGTGGACGTGAGGTTTCTGCTAAAAACATATTTAAAGTTAACATGAAAACGCCAAATGATGAGACAGCAAATGGACGTTTAAATCCATACTTACGTGGATCAATTTTAATAACTTTAATAATCAACAATATAATGATTATTATGAGATCTAGCCAAAGAAAAATATCACTGGGATGCAGCAAAGCAACGGTACTCTTTCCTAATCCCTGTGATACTTTCGCTGTGTTTTGAATAGTTTTACTAGTTAGAAAGTCTGAAAACTGACGATAATAAAGGACATTTGCAAAAAGCAAAATAGTATTTATTGTGTCTAAAACTAGCATTGCAATATAAGAGACTAAGGGCTTAGAGAAATAGAGTCCTAAACTAAGGATAATAATGCACGTGCCTAAAGGCGTTAACCAGACGATGAAGTGCTGGTATGGGTCACTTAAGCCAAGCTTAAAATCAAAGTAAGCTGCATACATATATTTTGCCCAAAAACAAAGTGTTAGGATTGTTAAGAAACCAATTCTAGTTTGCCAGAAATTACGTTTTGTTTTATTCACGCTTCACTACTCCTTTTAATAAGGAATATTTTACTGGTAAATTCAAAAAACGACAAACTTTTGTGAAAGATTTGCGATTTTTTAATATTTTGAAAAAAATCATCTTTCGTAGGAATCTTTACGTTATAATTAAGCCAAAATTACGGAGTCGGTTAGGTTATGCTTTTTTTACAACCCTTATATGAATACATTTTTCATCATTATGCAGCGCATATTAATCACTTTGCTTTGATTAAGTTGATTTTGTATAGCTTAGATAAAACACTTTTTTATTTTATTATTTTTGTAATTATTCGTTTATGTTGGCTGTTATTGGTGAGACATAGAAGAACCCTGAAGTCCGAAGCTTGTGTATGGATATTTAGTTTTTATATAATTTTGCTCTTAATGTTAACGGTATTTAGAGATACATATTTTCCATGGCAGTTGACATTTAATTTCCACCGTAGTCTAAGCGATATAAACTTAGTATTTATGAAAGAAACGCTAAAATTGACTCATGGTCAGAGTTTGCTTGACTTTTTTTATAATTCACTTGGAAATATTTTATGGTTTATCCCGTTTGGTTTATTATTTCCTACAGTTATTCAGAAAAAAAGCATCGTAGGAACAATTTTAGCTGGGGGATGTTTGTCAATAATTATTGAATCTTTGCAGTTTGTTTTAGAAACTGGTGTAAGCGATATAGATGACGTATTTTTTAATGTTTGCGGCACTATAATTGGATTTATATTATATCGAATTATTTATAGATTCTTATAAGAAAAAACTCTAGTTTTATGAAGAAGTAACTGCTAAAATAAGGTTTGTATGTGAAAAAGTTACAAAAAAAGGAAGTTTAAATAATGAGTAAAGTTGTTCACTTTGATGCAAGTAAATTAACTCCTTTTGTTCATGAAAATGAATTAAAGGAAATGCAAGCAATGGTAACTGCTGCAGATCAAGAATTACGCGAAGGTACTGGCGCAGGTAGTGACTTCCGTGGTTGGATTGATTTGCCAATTAATTATGATAAAGACGAATTTGATCGTATTAAAAAAGCAGCTAAAAAGATTCAAAATGATTCAGAAGTTTTAGTTGGTATTGGTATTGGTGGTTCATACCTTGGTGCCCAAGCTTCAATTGAATTCTTAAATAGCTCTTTCTACGGTAGAGAAAAAGAAAAGTACCCAACTGTAGTATTTTGTGGTAATTCTCTTTCAGGTTCATACCTTTACGATTTGCTTGAATGGTTAGGAGATAAGGACTTCTCAATTAATATTATTTCTAAGTCTGGTACTACTACTGAACCTTCAATTGCTTTCCGTGTATTGAAGGACAAGTTAATCAAGAAATACGGTAAAGAAGAAGCTGCTAAGAGAATTTATGCAACTACTGACCGTGCTAAGGGTGCTTTGAAGACTGAAGCAGATGCAGAAGGTTACGAAGAATTCGTAGTCCCAGATGATATTGGTGGTCGTTTCTCAGTATTGTCAGCTGTTGGTTTGCTTCCAATTGCCGTAGCTGGTGGTGACATCGATGCTATGATGAAGGGTGCTGCAGATGCACGTGCTGCTTACACTGATCCAGATGTTTTAAAGGATAGTCCTTACCAATATGCAGCAATGCGTAATATCCTTTACCGTAAAGGCTACACTACTGAATTACTTGAAAACTATGAACCATCATTAAGAATGTTTGGTGAATGGTGGAAGCAATTGATGGGTGAATCAGAAGGTAAAGATCAAAAGGGTATTTATCCATCTAGTGCTAACTTCACCACCGATCTTCACTCACTTGGTCAATACATCCAGGAAGGTCGTCGTAACTTAATGGAAACAGTTATTCGTGTTGAACACCCAACACATGATGTAACTATTCCTGACGATAAGGAAAACCTAGATCAATTAAACTTCTTATCAGGTAAAACTATGAATTACGTAAATGATCGTGCTTACGAAGGTGTAGTTCTAGCTCATACTGATGGTGGTGTACCAGTTATGACTGTTGATATTGAAAATCAAACAGCTCATACTTTAGGTTACTTAATCTACTGGTTTGAATTAGCTGTAGGTATCTCAGGCTACTTAAATGGTATTAACCCATTTAACCAACCAGGTGTTGAAAGTTACAAGAGAAACATGTTTGGTCTTTTAAACAAACCTGGTTATGAAGACTTACATGATGATTTAACTAAACGCTTAAAATAAATCTACTTAGCATATTTTGATAGTATGCAGATCGAATATAGCTAGATAATAGTTAAAGAAAGGGTAGAGGCTAATTGCCTCCACTCTTTTTTATTGGAGAAAAAATGAAAAAACAGACAGAAAACACATTGGCCGTCCTAGCAACCGCGTTCATGTCCTTTGTGGGAATTTTAACTGAAACAAGTTTAAATGTAACTTTTCCCGCGATGATGAAACAATTTAACGTCTCTTTAGATACAATTCAGTGGACGACAACTGGGTATTTATTAATGATTGCAATAATTATGATTAGTTCTTCTTATCAAAATGAGTGTTTTACGGCTAAGCAATTGTTTGTAACAGCTGCCATTGCATTTATGGTGGGGAGTATTATTTCAGCCTTTGCATTAAATTTTTACATTTTGTTATTGGGGCGCTTAATTTCAGCTCTAGGTGTTGGTCTTTGTACACCAATGATGTTTAATTTGATTGTAGAAGTAATGCCAAGAGATGAATGGGGACTATATATGGGAATTGCTGGTTTAGTGGTAGCAATGGCCCCAACTCTGGGTCCAGCTTTTGGGGGAAGTATTTCTTACTACCTTAATTGACGCTGGATTTTTATAATTGCTACAATTTTCGCACTATTAGTTTTTATTGCTGGAATTTTTGTGATTGGAAGCTACCATCCAGTAAAAAAGAAATCTTTTAATTGGCCTGCTTACGCAATTTTAAGTGCGGGGATGGTAAGTTTAGTAATTGGCGTAAATCAATTGAGTAAAGGGCTGAAAAATTAGCGTCTATGGGTTTTATTAGTATTAGCCACCATTTTATTCATGCTATTTGTTAAAATTTCCAAATGTTCTACTAGTAAGCTACTAGACTTATCAGTTTTTGAAGATAAGGCATTTATTTTTGGAGCCTGTGCTTACTTCTTACTTCAGTTTATTAATATTGGAGTGAGTTTTGTCTTACCTAACTATATTCAAATTGTTAATAAACAAACGTCTTTAATTGGGGGACTCGTTTTACTTCCAGGCAGTATTGTTGCTGGACTATTAAATCCATATTTTGGCCGACTATATGATCGTCTAGGAGCAAAAGTGCCATTATATAGTGGTGCGTTTTTAATGGCGCTAGGGAGCTTTTTATTAGCTAATTGGGGGTTAAGCTTGACCACATCGATGATTATTTGTTTTTATGGAATTTTAATGTTAGGACATCGTATGTCCTTTAGCAATACGATGGCTCAAAGTTTAAAAATAGTCGATAAAAATTTGAAGGCAGATGCAACAGCTGTTTGTCAAACAGCGCAACAATTAGCGGGTTCCATGGGGACCGCCATTTTAGCTGCAATTATAGCGGTATTTCAAAATAAGCAAACTGGGAGTTATGCTGCTTTAACTGCTCAAGGAAGTCGACTAGCATTCTATTTCACTTTTGGTCTTGGAATTTTGATTTTAGTATGTGATTGGTTTATGTTTAAACTAGGTAACGAAAAACATACAAGAGAAGAAAGTGTAACTAAAGATGAATAATAATTTTTTAGCTATGGAAAAGAACATACACGATTTTGCTCAAGAACTTTATTTTAGAAATGAAGCTGCAACTGATTTAGTGGAAAAAGATGAACAAAAAGATTTATTACATTTTGATAGAAGCGATGTTGAAGAATTACAAGAGATTGCTGGTATTTTGAAAGATTTTTGTCAGCCACAAGTTCGAGCTATTTTAGAGGTTAGTGAAGAAGCAAAGAAAACCGATCTAGATCAGAAGTTATTGCAAAATCAATCCCATCAGTTACTTCAAAATTTCTCTAACTTAGAAAAGTTAGTTGCTTATGCGAAGAAACAAGCAGAACAAAAAAATAAGAAATTGAGTAAGCAATGGGTGGAGTTGAAAGAAAATCTAGCTAAAATGAATGTTAATCAAATAGAAGATATTGAGAAAACTACAAAAAGTATGTCATAAAGAGTGAAAATAAGTGATATAATTGAAAAGCTGCATCATGGTGAGTAAGACGTGATGCAGCTTTTTTTCACTTTAAATTACTTTTCAAAGAAAAATGACAATGTAACTTGACAGATTTACAATATTCAATTATATTTACATATGTTGAATTTGCCCGTTGGTCAAATGGTTAAGACGCCACCCTCTCAAGGTGGAGTTACGAGTTCAATTCTCGTACGGGTGATATACTGAGATATAGCCAAATTGGTAAGGCACAGGATTCTGGTTCCTGGATGTTTCGGTTCGAGCCCGAATATCTCAATACGTTACCGTCAGATCACTGATCTGACGGTTTTATTTTATAATCCAGGTGGTAAGGATGATAGAATTTTTCAAGACTCAACATTTAGTTGAAAGTATGGTCAGTGAGCGAATTGTTCCGGGAGTAAATTATGCCTTTATTAAAAAAAAGCAAGTATTTACTTCAACAGTTGGCTTTGCTAGTTTAATACCTAAAGTTGAGCAACTTAGTCCTTTTGCTCTCTATGACTTAGCTAGTTTAACTAAGGTATTAGGAACAACTAATGTTTTTTTGAAACTGAAAGAAGAAGGAAAACTTAATTTTACAGAACCTCTTAAAGATTTTATTCCTGAATTTAAAGATGCACGTATTCGCCTTAGTGATTTGTTAACTCATACTAGTGGAATCCGGGGCTGGATTCCTAATCGTGATGAATTAGCTGCACCTGATTTATTGAAGGCAATCATTGGTTTACCTGTTACTGATGAATTTAAAACAAAAATGCGATATGCCGATACTAATTTTATTCTACTGGGATTAGTTCTTGAAAAAATATATGGTTTACCTGTCCAAGATATAATTACGCGGGAAATCATTTTACCTGCTAAATTGAAAGAGACAACTTTTCATCCAAAGGCAAGTGAGTGTGTTCCTACAGCTTTAACTGAAGATGGAAAAATGTTACGAGGAATTGTGCATGATCCTAAAGCTCGCGTACTAGGAAAGGATTGTGGCTCTGCAGGCTTGTTTGCAAATCTGGAGGATCTCATAAAGATAACCCAGGCTTATCTAGGAATACGTGATGATATTTTACCTCTAGAGCAGGCGACATTAGCTAATTTGTTTCAAATTGAAACACCTAAGAAAGTACATCCTCGTTCTTGGGGATGGGATTTACGTTTTGACCCTGTTGACCAACATTCATTGATTTATCATACTGGTTTTACTGGAACGTTTATGTTAATTGATCGACTTAATCAAACAGCAATGATTGTTTTAACAAATAGAATCCATCCGAGCGGCCATAATCAGATTTTTCTTGCAATGAGGGAAAAGATTGTTGATACGTTTTTGAAAGAAAATGTCTATAAAAACTAAAAAGTGTCTGGGAAAAAACTAATTCTCAGACATGAAAAAAGAACGATGATTTCCATTTTGGATTTCATCGTTCTTTTTATGTACTTTAAGTGCCTTCCTTGCTATTATTGAATCACCACAAAACAAAATGAAAGAAGGCAATCTCAATGTATCAAAATTATATCACAGGTCAAACTGCTTTAACACTTAATTTAGACTTCTCTATTCCTAACAATCATTTAGCTACTGTTATCAGCTGGTTTGTCGATTCAATTCCAGAAGATGTTTTATTGGGAGATACTGCCGAAACTGGACGTCCAGCCTATCATCCGGCCATGATGCTTAAAATTCTGCTTTTTGCTTATTCCAGAAGAGTATTTTCAGGCCGAAAGATCGAATTAATGTTGGAAGAAAACCTGCCCATGATGGTATTGGCAGAACATCAAAAGATTTCTTACCATACCATCAATAATTTTAGATCTAGCAAGCATGCCAATCAGCTCATTAAGAAAAGCTTTTTGTACTTTACCAACTTATTAGAACAAGAGGGTTTAATCAATGAAGGGACTATCTTTATTGATGGCACCAAGATTGAAGCGGATGCCAATCGCTATACTTTTGTTTGGCGTAAAGCTGTTGAAAAGTTTCATGAAAAGCTAAAAGATCAAGCAGTCAAGCTTTATGATGAATTGGTTGCCCAAGAAGTGGTTAAAGCAATGGAAAAAGAAAAAGTTCAAACTAGTCAAGGCTTAGCAGAACTAGCCCAAGAAACCGAAACTGAAATTGAAAAACTGACTAAAGAAATTGAGCAAGAACCAAAAGCTATCCCAGGTGGCTCGCCTAGAAAAGCGAGAAGACGTGGACTTAAAAAGTATCTTCATCGCTTGAAAAAAGACTATCTGCCCCGAATGAAAAAATACGAGGAAGCCGAGAAGATTTTTGCTGGACGCAACAGCTACTCCAAGACAGACCATGATGCGACTTTCATGCATATGAAGGAAGACCACATGAAAAACGGCCAGCTTAAGCCAGGCTACAATATCCAAGCGGCTACGACGGATCAGTACGTGGTTGATTTTGCCTTATATCCTAATCCAACTGATTTCAAGACGCTGGAGCCTTTTTTGAAACAGATGACGGTCCTAGATAAGTTTGACAAGATTGTCGCCGACGCTGGCTATGGGAGTGAATATAATTACACACAGCTGGAAGAAAAGTATTCAGACAAAGAGTATTTCATTCCTTACACCATGTATGAAAAGGAACAAACCAGAAAGTACAAAAATGATCCAAGCCGGCTGTCTAACTGGTTCTACAATGAAAAAGATGATTATTATTTAGATCAAAACGGCGTTAGATTCAATTTCAAATATTATAGCCAGCGCAAGGACCACTCTACTGGTCAGGTTCGTGATTTTAAGATATATGAAGCAGATGAATTCCAAATCACACCAGAATTGGAACGCTTAGCTAAAACAAAAAGCGGCCGTCAAAGGCAAGTACGTTATAATCCTAACTGGCAGTATTTAAAAGAAAAGACAAAAGAAGTTCTTCAAAGTCCTGAAGGCAAGCACATCTACAGCATGAGAAAGTATGATGTCGAGCCAGTTTTTGGACATTTGAAGAACGTCTTTGGCATGCGCCGAACTCATCTAAGAGGTAAAAAGAAGGTTGAAACTGATGTAGGAATAGCCTTGATGATGATGAACTTAAGCAAGTATTGGCACAGAAGATGGTCCAAAGACCGATCTGCTTTATGTGCAAATAAAAATAGAAAAAAAAGACGGTCAAGCTACTCAAATTAAGAGTTGGCTTGATCGTCTTTTTGTACCTGAGAATTAGTTTTTTCCCAGACACTTTTTACATCCCTGCTTTAATAATTTTCTTTTCACCCATTGTTTTACGAAGTGAAAGCATAGCAGTATAAGTAGCTAAAATATAAACTTTCTTAGTTGGTAATTTTGAAATTTCATCTAGCAAAGCTTCATTATTAGTAGCAGTTGTCATTAAACCCGGATCAAAGCCTGAAACTTCTAGTCTAAATCCCATATCATGCCAACGTTTTCCACCAACTATTACTTTTTTGATTTGGTCTTTGTTTAATCCTTCATAATCTGCATCCCAGATCCAGGATGTATCGATTCCGTCTGCGTGATTTGCATTCAAAAGAGTAACTAAAGAATAGCTATCTTTTTCAGTGTTTAGCATATGGAGAACTTCATCAAGTCCAACTGGATTTTTAACTAAGATTAGATCTATTTCTTTATCTGCATAATTAATCAATTCCTGTCGACCAAAAATTCGTTTGTTTTCAGCAAAACTTTGGGCTACTTCTTCTTCACTTAAACCAAATTCACGTGCTACAGAATAGGCAGCAAGAGCATTATAGATGTTATAGGTACCACCGATACCAATACTGTATTCTTTTTTACCCATTTTGAATTTTAAGCTATTTGGAGTTTGATCAATAATTTGATTTACACTATAGGTCAATTCTGGACGATGGTAGCCACAATTAGGGCAGAAATAGTCACCTAAGTTTGCATAAATACGTTCGTGATAATGCAAGATATGATCGCACTTAGGACATAAAACGCCATCAGTATTTACGGGAGCCTTGAAGTCATTTTCAGGCTTGTCTTCTGGAAGTTTGAAGCCATAGAATACTTTTTTATTAGGTAATTCCACGGATGAAAAAATACTTGCGTCTCCGTTAGCAATAATAGTTGCATCGGGAGCCAATTTAATTCCGTCGACAATCTTTTGATAGGTAGTATAAATTTCACCATATCTATCCATTTGATCACGGAAAATATTAGTTAAAACAAATACGCTGGGGTGAAGTAATTTGGTTACCATTTTTACATTTGCTTCATCTACTTCTAGTACAGCAATTTTCTTTTTTGCTCTTTTATTCTTGTGAGCTAAAAATGCTGTAACAATTCCTTGCTGCATATTTGATCCTGATGGATTGGTTAAAATATCACCATATTTCTTTTTTAATGCTTCCACGATTAAAGCAGTTGTCATTGTTTTACCATTAGTTCCAGTGACAATGATTGTCTCATAGCCTTTTGCTAATGAATTTAATACTTCAGGATCAATTTTCATGGCAAATTTTCCAGGAAAACTCGTCCCGCCCTTTAATACGTTATGAAGAAACCAGTAAGATGATTTACCAGCTGCCTTAGCGATGCCTGATTTTAAATTCATATTATTATCCCTCACTTTAAAACTAAATTTTACTATAGCATATAGAGAAAATGAAGACGACCTTTTTTATTTTTACCTGCACGATTTTTAAATTTACTTTATACTAATTAAGGCAATATTAGTGAAGTTACATAAACTTAACAATGGAGGAATTTTGCAGTGGCTCAGTTGTTTTTTCGCTATGGTGCAATGAGTAGTGGTAAGTCGATTGAAATACTAAAGGTTGCCCATAATTATGAGGCACAAGGACGAAAAATCGCTTTACTGACGAGTAATGTAGATGATAGAAGTGGAGTAGGAACCGTAGCTTCTAGAATCGGTTTACATCGTAAAGCTATGCCTATAAGTGAAGATTTAAATTTATTTAATTATGTTTCAGAATTGAATAAAAGTGATGTGGAGTCTGGCAATGGTAGGGTGGCTTGTGTTTTAATTGACGAGGCACAGTTTTTAAAAAGACATCACGTATTAGAATGTGCCAAAATTGTTGATGAATTAAAGATACCTGTAATGGCATTTGGTCTGAAAAATGATTTTCAAAATCATTTGTTTGAAGGTAGCGAAAATTTGTTAATTTTTGCGGATAAAGTAGAAGAAATGAAGACAATTTGTCACTACTGCGGCCATAAGGCTACAATGAATTTACGAATTAATTCTGGAAAACCTGTTTATGAGGGTGAACAAGTTCAAATTGGTGGAGATGAATCTTACTATCCCGTTTGTCGTTTTCACTATTTTCATCCCAATAAGCAAAGATAAGAGAATTAAGAAAGGATAATAATTATGGATAAAGTGATGGCCCAATTGGAAGGATTAGTTGCCCATTATGAAGAACTTCAAGAAATGATGGCTGATCCCGAAGTTATTAATGATACTAAACGATATATGGAAATCTCTAAAGAAGAAGCCGATATGCGTGAAGTAGTACAAAAATATCGCAAATATAAGTCAGATATTAAAGAAATTGATGATAATAAAGAAATTATTTCTAATGAATCTGATAATGACTTAGTTGAGATGGCTAAGGAAGAAAATTCTGAATTAGAAAAAGAAGTTGCTGAATTAGAAGATGAGATCAAGATTTTAATGCTTCCTAAAGATCCTAACGATGATAAAGATATTATTATGGAAATTAGAGGAGCTGCCGGTGGGGATGAAGCATCATTATTTGCAGGCGATCTTCTTAGAATGTACGAAAAATATGCGGAAACTCAAGGCTGGAAAGTATCTTTAATTGATTCTGAGCCAACTGAAGTCGGTGGTTATAAGCGCGTTGCCGTTATGATCACAGGTGATAAAGTTTACTCAAAATTAAAGTATGAAAACGGAGCTCATCGTGTACAACGTGTTCCAGTAACTGAATCTCAAGGTCGTGTTCATACTTCTACTGCGACTGTAGCCGTTATGCCCGAATATGAACAAGTAGACATCGACTTAGACCCAAAAGATATTCGTGTAGATGTTTACCGTTCATCCGGTGCTGGTGGTCAGCACATTAACAAAACTTCTAGTGCTGTGCGTATGACTCACCTTCCAACTGGAATCGTTGTTGCTATGCAGGATCAAAGAAGTCAACAACAAAACCGTGAAAAAGCTATGCAAATTTTGAAATCACGTGTTTATGACTACTATGAAAGTCAAAATCGTGATCAATATGATGCTAAAAGAAAAGAATCTGTTGGTACAGGAGATCGTTCTGAAAGAATTAGAACTTATAACTATCCTCAAAACCGTGTAACTGATCACAGAATTGGTCTAACTTTAAACAAGCTTGATCGAATAATGAACGGCGAATTGGATGAAATTATTAATGCGCTAGTTCTTTACTACCAAACTCAGCAATTAGAAAAGATGGCTGAAGAAAATGCCTAAAAGTCTAAAAAAAATAAAAGAAACTGTGTTAAATAATAATTCTGAAATTCGTCCAGAGGATATTGATTACGTTCTGGGGGAAAGATTAGGCTATACACCTTCAGAATTTGAGTTACACATTAATGATGAATTAACCTCGGAACAAGAAAAACAAGCATTAAAAGATATGAAAAAATTGCGTAGAGGAATTTCCCCGCAATATATTTTGGGTTATGCTTGGTTTTATGGCTACAAAATTTTAGTTAATCGCGGTGTTTTAATTCCTCGGTTTGAAACTGAAGAGTTAGTTAAATGGGCACTTGAAACTATTGAATCTGGTAAAAAGATCCTTGATTTAGGAACTGGTTCTGGAGCTATTATGGTTGCTTTGGTAAAGCAGGCGCAGAAACAAGGAATTCAGGATTTGAATCTATACGCAAGTGATATCACAGATTCTGCTTTGCGTGAAAGCGAAGAAAATTTCTTAAAGTATGATCTAGATGTTAAAACACGTAAGGCAAATGTACTAGTGGGCTTAGAAAAATTTGACATGATTATTTCTAATCCGCCTTATATTAAGACGAGTGAAAAGAACTTAATGGATAAAAATGTTATAAAAAACGAACCTGATACTGCCTTATATGGTGGAGAAGATGGTCTAGATTTTTATCGTAAGTTTGCAAAGCAAGTTCAGTCACATTTAAATTCTCAAGGACAATTTTTCTTAGAGTTTGGTTTTAGTGAAAAAGAGCAATTAAAAGAATTATTTGAAACTGAATTACCAGATTTTGAAATTGAATTTAGGGATGACTTAGCAGGTAAGCCAAGAATGGTTCATGGAAGGTGGAAAAAGTAATGGAAACGAAGATTTTCAATAAAGAACAAATTCCTGAAGCAGTTGCCCTGTTGAGAAAAGGAGAATTAGTAGCTTTCCCAACTGAAACCGTATATGGTCTTGGGGCATTAGCAACTAATGAAAAGGCTGTTAAGGGTGTATATGCAGCTAAAGGCCGCCCAAGTGATAATCCATTAATTGTAACTGTGTCTGATGAACAAATGATGGAAAAGTATGTTAATGAAGTACCAGAACGTGCTAAAAAGCTAATTAAGCACTTTTGGCCTGGTCCATTAACTATTATTCTTTTTGTCAAAGAAGGCACTTTACCAGATGCTGTAACTGGCGGTCTTCCAACTGCAGCATTTCGCTGCCCAAATGATGAGATGACTCATGATCTAATTAGTGAACTGGGAAAGCCTATTGTTGGGCCCTCTGCTAATACTTCCACTAAGCCTAGTCCTACAACTGCGGAACATGTTTTTCATGATTTAAAAGGAAAGATTGCCGGGATTATTGATAATGGGCCAACCGAGATTGGTTTGGAATCAACAATTGTTGATTTGTCCGTTGAAAAGCCAACGGTACTTCGTCCTGGTGAAATTACTCCTGAAGAGATCTCAGCAGTTCTGGGAGAAGAAGTTTTGATGAATAGGGGAACTACGCAGACTAAGGGTGTGCCAAAGGCTCCTGGTATGAAATATCGTCATTACGCTCCTAGTGCTCCTGTTTTAGTTGTGGACAAAGAAGAAGATTTTTCGAAAATCCAATGGGATGATGAGACTGGTGTAGCTGCTTTGGATGAAGTTCTTGAAAAGATCGATAGTCCCAATAAATATAGTTTAGGCAAGACCATTGATAAGGCAGCCCATAATTTGTTTGGTGCTTTAAGATATTTTGATGGTGAAGATAAAATTAAGCGTATTTATGTCCAAGGTTTTGACCATGGTGCAATTAGTGCTGCTTATATGAATCGTTTAAACAAAGCTGCTGCTGGCCATCATTTTCATTAAAAATAAAAAGGCATGTAGAAAAACATGCCTTTTTTCGTATGATTTAGGAAACATTTATCTAATAATTTGTTAAAATAATGAACGAAGTATTATTTTTAAAATAGGAGGCCATTATGGGTAAGTTTACCGTTTTGAATCACCCGTTGATCCAACATAAGTTGACAATTATTCGTAAGAAAGACACAGGTACAAATGAATTTCGTCAAATTGTTGGTGAAATCGGTGGACTCATGGTGTATGAAATGACACGCGATTTGCCATTGAAGAATGTTGAGATTGAAACTCCAATTGGAAAGTCAACTCAAAAAGAACTAGCAGGTAAGAAACTAGTTATAGTACCAATTTTACGTGCTGGTCTTGGAATGGTTGATGGTGTTCTTCAAATGATCCCATCTGCAAAAGTAGGACATATCGGAATGTATCGTGATGAAGAAACTCTAAAGCCACATGAATATTTCTTCAAGATGCCACCAGATATTGAAGAACGTGAATGTATTATTGTTGATCCAATGCTTGCAACAGGTGGTTCAGCAAATATGGCTATTGAAGCATTAAAGAAGCGTGGCGCTAAGAATATTCGTTTAGCTGTTCTAGTAGCTGCTCCTGAAGGTGTAAAGGCTGTACAAGAAGCAAATCCAGATGTAGACATCTACGCAGCAGCAGAAGATGAAAAATTAATGGAGAACGGTTACATCTACCCAGGTCTAGGGGATGCAGGAGATAGATTGTTCGGAACTAAGTAATTTTACTCAAAAATATTTTGAAATTGAAATTTTTGGGTGTTATCATTTTTAGTGTGTTTGAGGTATTCAGCACAAGAAGGGAGGTCACGAAGTGAATGAGAAATCTGTAGTCGTTAATGTGTTCGGCTTAAATTTCAATGTAACTAACTGCTTAGGGGGAACGTTAGTCGCAATTGCGGTTTTCTTTCTTGTTTGGTATTTAGGACGTAATGTTTCTTTAAAACCTAATAAAAAGCAAAATCTTTTGGAATATATGATTGATTTTACAAATGGGATTGTTAAGGACAACGTTGCTGACGTAGATGCACAAAAGCACCTATCTTTATATGCCTTTACCCTATTTATGTTCATTTTCTTTATGAACCAGTTAGGTTTGTTCTTTGAGTTTTCAATTAATGACCATATCCTTGTCAAATCACCAACTGCTAACCCATTGATTACTATGACCATGGCAATGATGACATTGCTTCTGTCTTATAACTTTGGTATTCAGAGGTTTGGTGCTAAAGGTTATTTTGCAAATTATGCAAAACCAGTTGGATTTTTACTTCCAATCAATATTATTGAAGAATTCACTAATTTCTTGACGTTATCATTACGTCTTTACGGTAATATTTATGCCGGTGAAGTATTATTAACTTTAATCGGTAATCGTTTTGCAAAGAGTGCGGGTTGGTTTACCGTCATCGCTTCGGTTCCACTAACTTTAATCTGGCAAGGCTTCTCTGTCTTTATTGGCTCTATCCAGGCATATGTATTCGTAACTTTGTCAATGGTATATATTGGTAAAAAGGTTACTGAAGAATAATTTTACGGAGGTTTTTCTATGAAATATTTAGCTGCCGCAATTGCCGCTGGTTTAGCTGCTTTGGCTGCTTCCTACGGTAACGGAAAAGTTATTTCAAAAACTATTGAAGGTATGGCAAGACAACCTGAATCTGCTAACAACCTTAGAGCAACTATGTTTATCGGTGTTGGTTTGATCGAAGCTGTTCCTATCTTAGCTATCGTTATTGGTTTCTTAATTCTCTTCCTGTAATTTGCGTTTTAAGAACAAGATCGTAATTACGAGAAAGAAGGGTTGAGACATGCAATTTATGTTTGCAGCCTTAAAATTAGAGTTGGGCGACACACTCTACTATCTTTTGATCTTTGCAGCTTTGCTCCTATTAGTTAAGCATTTTGCTTGGGGCCCGGTAACAAAGATGATGGAGGAACGTCGTCAAAAGGTAATAAGTGACCTTGATCAAGCAGAAAGTGATCGAAAGAAAGCTGAATTGCTTGCTAATCAACGTGAAGCTGCCTTGAAAGACTCTAAACAAGAGGCAACACAAATTCTTTCTACTGCAAAGAGCAATGCGGAAAAGACTAAGAATAATATTATTAGTCAAGCTGATCAAGAAGCTGCCGCAATTAGAAAGAGAGCATCAGAAGATGCTGCCCAAGCAAAAACTGATGCACTCAATGAAGCAAGAGATCAAGTAGCTGATATTTCTGTTGCTATTGCTGAAAAAGTAATTAGTAAGAATTTATCTGCTGCTGATCAGAAAGACTTGGTAGATCAATTTATCAAGGGGCTGAATGACTAATGGCTTTAAGTAGAGAAGAAATTGCTTCCAGATACAGTAAAGCTTTATTTGCTTATGCACAGGATGCTAATAGCTTAGATGCAGTACATGAGGATATGAATGTATTGCTTCAAGTAGCTAAAGAAAATCCTGACATGCTGCGTTTGTTAAGCGATCCAATTATTCGAAAGAATCAAAAAGAGGAATTCTTATCCAGTTTTAGCGATAAGTTTTCAATTGAAACTAAGAATTTTTTAGATTTCTTATTAGAGTATCGCAGATTTGAATCCTTAACTGCAATTATTGAGGCATTTAATACTCTTTATGATGAGTATAAGAATATTGCTTCAGGGATCGCAGTAAGTGCTATTAAGCTTAATGAAGATGAATTAAGTAGAATAAGCCAAGCCTATGCTAAGAAGTATGGCTTTAAAGAATTGATTCTAACAAATAAAGTGGATCCAAGTATCTTAGGAGGTATTATCCTCAAAGTCGGGGATCGCATTATTGATGGTTCTATAAGAACTCGATTGCAACAAATTCGTGAGCAATTAATTGAAAATAGATAAAAGAGGTGAAACCATTGAGCATTAAAGCGGAAGAAATTAGCGCTTTGATCAAGCAACAACTTGAGAAATATGATGATAAGCTCAACGTCAACGAAGTTGGTACTGTTACCTACGTCGGTGACGGTATCGCCCGTGCTCACGGTCTAAATAACGTATTATCAAGTGAACTATTACAATTTTCTAATGGTTCATACGGTATTGCGCAAAACCTAGAAGCCAATGATGTTGGTATCATCATCTTAGGTCGCTTTGACGATATTCGTGAAGGTGATCAAGTTAAGCGTACTGGCCGAATTATGGAAGTTCCTGTTGGCGATCAATTAATTGGTCGTGTTGTGAACCCATTAGGACAACCAGTAGATGGTTTAGGTGAGATTAAGACTGATAAGACTAGACCTATTGAAAGTAAAGCTCCTGGAGTTATGGATAGACAATCCGTTAACCAGCCTTTACAAACTGGTATTAAAGCTATCGATGCTTTAGTTCCAATTGGTCGTGGACAGCGTGAATTAATTATTGGTGACCGTAAGACAGGTAAAACTGCTCTTGCACTAGATACAATCATTAATCAAAAGGGCCAAGATGTTATTTGTATTTACGTTGCCATTGGTCAAAAGGAATCAACAGTTAAAAACTCTGTTGAAACTTTAAAACGATTTGGTGCTATGGACTACACTATTGTAGTAGAAGCCGGTCCTAGTGAACCAGCACCAATGCTTTATATCGCTCCATATGCGGGAACTGCAATGGGTGAAGAGTTTATGTACAATGGTAAGGATGTATTAATCGTATTTGATGACTTGAGTAAGCAAGCCGTTGCATACCGTGAAATTTCCTTACTTCTTCGTCGTCCACCTGGTCGTGAAGCTTATCCAGGTGATGTTTTCTACTTACACTCTCGTTTACTAGAACGTAGTGCTAAGTTGAATAAGAAACTTGGTGGCGGTTCAATGACTGCCTTACCATTTATTCAAACCCAAGCCGGGGATATTTCAGCTTATATTCCAACTAACGTTATTTCCATTACTGATGGACAGATTTTCTTGGAAGCTGATTTATTCTTTGCTGGTACCCGTCCTGCCATTAATGCCGGTGAATCAGTTTCCCGTGTTGGTGGTAGTGCACAGATCAAGGCTATGAAAAAAGTTGCAGGTACATTGCGTGTGGACTTGGCATCATATAGAGAGCTTGAAAGTTTTGCTCAATTTGGTAGTGATCTTGATCAAGCTACTCAAGCTAAGTTAAATCGTGGACGTCGTACTGTTGAAGTATTGAAGCAGCCACTACATAAGCCACTTCCTGTTGAAGATGAAGTATTGATTCTTTATGCTTTGACGCATGGCTTTTTGGATGCAATTCCTGTACCTGATATTCAACGTTATGAACTTGAATTATATGATTACTTTGCAAGTAACTATAACGACTTACTTGATGTAATCCGTACTACAGGAGATTTACCTGAGGAAGATAAGCTTAATGAAGCTTTAAAGAACTTCAACGAAGGTTTTTCAATCAGTAAGAAATAGAAGAGGAGGTTTTTTCATTGGCAGAATCTCTCCTTGAACTGAAAAAAAAGATTGCTTCAATTCAGAAAACAGGTCAAATAACTGAAGCTATGAGAATGGTTTCAGGTGTTAAATTGAATAGAACTGAAAAGCTTGATCAAGAATATACTATTTACAACGATAAAGTTAGAGCAACCGTTTCTCATTTGATGAGTTCACAAATTGTGAATCAATTAGGTAAAGAGACAAATGAATATAGTGAATTTGGCGGTCAATCTAATATCGATTATAGTAGTTTCTTCGATTTAGGTACTTTAGCATCTTTAGTTCAACCTCGTAAAGAAATTAAATCTACTGGTTACTTAGTAATTAGTGGAGATAGAGGCTTAGTTGGTTCTTATAACAGTCAAGTTATTAAGAATATGATGAGTATCTTTAAAGATGCTGATGCACAAAATAAAGATGTTAAAATTTTGGCAGTTGGTAGTGTTGCAGCGCAATTCTTTAAGAAGCAAAATCTTAATGTCGTATATGAATATAGTGGTGTAAGCGATGTTCCAACTTACAATGAAGTTAGAGATATTGTTCAAACCGCTGTAAAGATGTACTTAAATGGTGTTTATGATGAACTTTTTGTTTGTTATACTCACCACGTAAATACTTTGACTTCTGCTTTTAGAGTAGAAAGCATGCTACCAATTTCTGATATTGATATTAATCATAAAGAAACAATACCAAAAGACTACATTATTGAGCCAGATATTGATTCAGTATTGAAGACAGTTTTACCTCAATTTGCTAAATCAATGATCTTTGGAGCTATTTTGGATGCTAAAACTGCTGAGCATGCAAGTTCAATGACAGCGATGCAGAGTGCATCTCAAAATGCAGATGATGTTGTTTCTGGTTTGAAGACTAAATTGAATCGAGCAAGACAGGCACAAATCACTACCGAAATTACCGAAATTATCGGTGGTGCAAATGCCTTAGAATAAAATAGAAAAGGAGGTAGATGTTTTGAGTAAAGGCGAAATTGTCCAAGTTATTGGACCTGTCGTTGACGTGGAATTCCCACTAGATAAAGATTTGCCTGATATTAATAACGCCTTACGTGTCACAAACAACAATGGTGATACTCTTGTTCTTGAAGTTACACTAGAACTTGGTGACGGTGTTTTAAGAACTATCTCAATGGAATCTACCGACGGTTTAAGACGTGGGATGGAAGTTGAAGACACAGGTGCTCCAATTTCTGTTCCTGTTGGTAAAGACACTTTAGGACGTGTCTTTAACGTATTAGGTGATCCAATTGATGGTGGTCCTGCTCTAGGTAAAGATGTAAAACGTGAAGGTATTCATAAAGAAGCACCTAAGTACGATGAACTAAGCACAAGTGAAGAAATTCTAGAAACTGGTATTAAAGTTATTGACTTACTTGAACCATATGTTCGTGGTGGTAAGGTTGGTCTATTCGGTGGTGCCGGTGTTGGTAAGACAACTATTATTCAGGAATTGATTCATAATATTGCCCAAGAACACGGTGGTATTTCTGTATTTACTGGTGTTGGAGAAAGAACACGTGAAGGTAACGACCTTTACTTTGAAATGAAGGCATCTGGCGTTTTATCTAAAACCGCTATGGTCTTTGGTCAGATGAATGAGCCACCTGGTGCCAGAATGCGTGTTGCATTAACTGGTTTGACTATTGCGGAGTACTTCCGTGATGTTGAAGGTTTGGACGTATTATTATTTATTGATAATATTTTCCGTTTCACTCAGGCAGGTTCTGAAGTTTCTGCTTTACTTGGTCGTATGCCAAGTGCCGTTGGTTACCAACCAACTTTGGCAACTGAAATGGGTCAATTGCAAGAACGGATTACTTCTACTAAGAAGGGATCTATTACTTCAATTCAAGCCGTTTATGTGCCAGCTGATGACTATACTGACCCAGCTCCTGCAACTACATTCGCTCACCTGGATGCTACTACTAACCTAGAACGTCGTTTGGTTGAACAAGGTATTTATCCAGCTGTTGATCCACTTGAATCAACTTCTAGTGCACTAGATCCAGAAATTGTTGGTGAAGAGCACTACGAAGTAGCTGTTAAGGTTCAACATATTTTGCAACGTTACCAAGAATTGCAAGATATTATTTCTGTTTTAGGTATGGATGAATTATCAGATGATGAGAAGCTAATTGTTGAACGAGCAAGAAAGATTCAATTCTTCCTTTCACAAAACTTCTTTGTTGCTGAACAATTTACTGGTATTCCAGGTTCCTATGTACCAATTAAGGAAACAATTAAAGGCTTCAAGATGATCATTGATGGTAAATTGGATGATCTTCCAGAAGATGCTTTCCGTAACGTTGGTCCAATTGAGGATGTTATTAAGCAAGCTGAAAAGATGGGAGTTACTCCTAAAAATCCTGAAGCAAAAGCAATGCTAGAAGCAAAGTAGGGTGATGCGTTATGGCAGATCCAGAAAAAATTATAAAAGTTAGCGTTGTAACACCTGATGGTATTGTCTATTCGCACAATGCTACAATGGTAGCAATGCGCGCAATTGATGGAGATCGTGCAATTATGTATGATCACCTTCCAATTGTTACTCCTTTAGCTATTGGTGAAGTTCGGGTAAAAAGAACGCATGAAATGAATGATCGTGTTGATCATATTGCTGTTAATGGGGGCTACATTGAGTTCTCAAATAATGAAGCAACTATCATCGCTGATAGTGCTGAACAGGCTCGCAATATTGATGTTAAACGTGCACAATCAGCTAAGAAGCGTGCTGAACAACATATGCAAGAAGCTAAAGAGAAGCACAACGAAAGAGAAATGCTAGAAGCTGAAATTGCTTTACGTCGTGCGGTTAATAGATTACATGTACGTGAAAATTACGGTAAATAGAAATGAGAAAGACGAACGATGTGTTCGTCTTTTTTTATGGAGAAAATTATATGATGAGACAAGTAGGAGTTCATGCAATTGTCAGTCTAATCACATATTTAGTGACAATTGCGTTTTCATTCAGAGCAATGAGAGGTCTAAGAGTCGACCAATTATTTAAGAAGGGGCATACGTTTGAAATTCAAGTATTTTTACTATTTGTGTCGATTGCCTTAGGGTTTATAGTCGGACAATTTATTTTGGCATTAGTTGACCAATCATTGGCATTAAAAATGCTTTTTTAATGATTTTCATAAGAAATGCTTTAGAAAAGCACTTCTTTACACTTGTCCTTAAAGTAAAGCGGTATTTATGTTACAATTTTTAATGATTAAATACTGGAGGCACTAGCGTGGCAAGAGATATAGGAATTGATTTAGGAACTGCAAATGTTCTAATAAATGTATCCGGCAAAGGTATCGTTTTAAATGAACCTTCTGTTGTTGCTGTAGATACTGATAAAGATAAAGTTGTCGCAGTCGGTACTGAGGCATATAAAATGGTGGGACGTACGCCAGGTAATATTAGAGTAATTAGACCATTGAAAAATGGTGTGATTGCAGATTTTGATATTACGGAAGAAATGCTTAGCTACTTTATTGAAAAATTAAACGTAAAAGGTTTTATGTCTAAACCTAATATTCTAATTTGTGCTCCTACTGGAGTTACTTCAATTGAGCAAAAAGCTATTATTCAAGCTGCTGAAAAATCAGGTGGAGGTAGAGTATACCTAGACTTTGAACCTAAAGTAGCAGCTGTAGGAGCAGGCTTAGATATTTTTAGACCACAAGGAAATATGGTTATTGATATTGGTGGTGGTACGACTGATATTGCTGTCTTGTCAATGGGAGAAATCGTAACTTCTCGCTCACTTCGTTGGGCTGGGGATAAAATGAATCAGGCCATTGCCAGCTACATTAAACGTAGTAAGAATCTTTTAGTGGGACAACACACTGCTGAGCAAATTAAGATTCAACTTGGGACCGCTTTTGAAGCTGATCCAACTAAGACAATGACTGTTCGTGGTCGTGATATGGTTGATGGATTGCCAAAACAAGTTACGATTAATGAATTAGAAGTTCAAAAGGCTCTTGAAGATGGTCTAATGTCAATTGTTGCTGCAACTAAAGAAGTTTTAGAACAAACTCCACCTGAATTATCTGCTGACATTATCGATCGTGGTATTATGTTAACAGGTGGTGGAGCCTTACTAAAGAATATTGATAAATTAATTACTTATTATCTCCAAGTTCCAGTTTTAAAAGCTGATGAACCATTAGAAGCTGTTGCAAATGGAACCGGTGTGTTGCTTAAAAATATTGAGAATCATCAGAGACACTAATTATGAAGAGAGTAAGTTTTAATTTTTCATTAGTAAATAAGCATTTAAAAAAAGTAGGAAAGATTATTTTATACTTGTTTGCAACCATGCTCCTTGGAGCCTTTATTGGATGTGGTGTTGCAAGTGGTAATCCCTTTGCAATTTTCTTTCCTACAACATGGATTCATTTTTTTGAGTTTTTAAGTTAAAATGAATAAATTGTTAATTGGGTTAGTAAATGTTTACAAAAAATTTATTTCTCCAATTTTGCCACCAACATGTAGGTATTATCCTACCTGTTCAAGCTATATGATTGATGCTTTAAAAAAGCATGGAGCAATTTTAGGCTTAATAATGGGACTAGCGCGGATATTACGCTGTAATCCTTTTATTAAGGGAGGAGTAGATCCAGTACCGGATTATTTTACCCTGCGTCGTAATCCTCATCCTGAACGATATGAAGATGAAATTATTGCGCAGGCATTTCATTCGAATAAAAAGTAGGAGAATATATATGTCTAGAAAATTGGAAAGTATTGATATTGAAGTTAATGAAAGAAAAGGTACTTCAGCGCCTACCTGGGAAGTTGTTATTCCTGGTAAACGTTCTATTGGAATTATTGAACAAGAAGAGGAACGCTACCATGTAGTATCTTCTAAAACAAATCATAGTCTCTATTCCAAGACTTTAGAAAGTGCTATTAATGAATTGCTTTCATACTTTACTTTGCATGAAAAATAAACAAAGTAGGGATGTACAATGACAAAAGTTGAAAATAAAGCAGATTGGTATGATCGCATCGCATGGGGTGTAGTAGTTCCAGTCTTTTTATTAGCCGTCATCAGTTTATACGGTATTTGGGTTGCTACTGTTAACGATCCTAAAATGGGGAGTCCAGTAAAAGCGGTTATTACTCAAGCAGTTTGGTATCTTGTATCAATTGCACTGGTGATTTTCGTAATGCAATTTGATGCAGAACAACTTTTTAAAATTGCTCCAATTGCTTATGGAATTGGAATAATTTTATTAATTGCGGTTTTATTCTTGTATAACAGGCAAGTATTTGCTGATACTGGTGCGAAGAGTTGGTTTAAATTAGGACCATTAACTTTTCAACCCTCTGAAATAATGAAACCTGCCTTTATTTTAATGTTAGCAAGAGTGGTAGAACGGCATAATGAACAGTATGCCCACACTTTTAAAACAGATTGGCTTTTGATTGGTAAAATATTCGCTTGGTTAATTCCAGTTGCAGTTTTGCTAAAACTTCAAAATGACTTTGGTACCATGCTTGTGTTCTTCGCAATTGTTGGTGGGGTAATTTTAGTTTCAGGAATTACTTGGAAAATTATCATACCAGTATATGGCGTCGTCTTTATTATTGGAGCTACGGCAATCTTACTGGTTACTACACCTGGTGGACAAGCATTTTTAGGAAGTGCATTTAACTTTAGGGCCTATCAGTTTCAAAGAATTAACTCTTGGTTAAATCCATCTCAAGATACTTCTTCAGGGGCCTATCAGTTGTGGCAAAGTATGAAGGCGATTGGATCAGGTCAAATCTGGGGACATGGTTTTGGTAAAGTTAGTGTTTATGTTCCTGTTAGAACTTCCGATATGGTTTTCTCAGTTATTGGAGAATCATTAGGTTTTGTAGGATGTTGTGCTTTAATTTTGATTTATTTCTATTTAATTTTTCAAATGGTCAAAATTACTTTTGAAACAAAAAATGCATTTTACTCTTATATTTCTACAGGAATTATCATGATGATTTTATTCCACGTTTTTGAAAATATCGGAATGGGAATTGATCTTTTACCATTGACTGGTATCCCACTACCATTTGTATCTCAAGGGGGATCAGCCTTATTGGGAAATATGATTGGAATTGGGTTGATTCTATCGATGAAGTGGCACCATAAAGATTATATTTTTAGTACTGCTGGAGACTTTTAAAAGTATAAAAAAATACCTCATCGTTTTTGATGAGGTATTTTTTTGCTCTTAATTTTTTCTATTTTTCTTAATATCTTCGCTTTGTGCAGCTGGTTGACGAATTACAAGAACATCACAAGCTGCAGTACGGGTAACGTACTCCGTAATACTACCAATTAATAATCTTTCTACAGCGTTTAAACCAGTAGCACCTAAAATTATCAAATCGATATTGTGTTCTTCTGGAAATTCATGAGCAATGATATTCTTGGGAGAACCAAATTCAATTGAATAGTGAACATCTTTAACTCCGGCATCTTTAGCCCGATTATAATATTCTTCAATTTTAGTTTTTGCCTCTTCAGATACTTGTTCAACCATTGCTGAATCAAAGCTAGAAACATCTTGAAATGCACGGGTATCTACTACGTGTAAAATCTCAAGAGTAGCACCGTTTCTTTTGGCTACTTCAACAGCTTTGCTAAATGCAACGTCAGCTTCTTTTGAACCATCGACGGCAACTTGGATATGTTGGTATTGTTTTAACATGTTGATCACCTCTCCATCAATATTTTACCAAAATTTGATTTAAATAGAATAATAAAACTATTCATTTAAATTCATAAAAGTAAATGAAAAGATGGAAAGCGCCATTGCAGCAATAATTAAGGTAATGAAATTAAATATTTTAGGTAAGGTAAATAAAATAATAATCCCAATAAAACCAATTAAAATTAACACTAAACTAGTAATTGAGAACAGCATATTAATTTTTTTATTTCCAATAAAAGTGAAAATAATGAATTGTCCTTTATTTTTACTTCTAATTAAATACCAAGCTGTAATAAACACTAATAAAATAAAAATTAGCATTAGAACCTTTAATACCACTTATTAAACCTCACTTAATAAAAAAAGCGGCTTACGCCGCTTCCTTGAATTTCAATAAAATCTGAGTTGACTGCAACATAATGACGCTTGTTGAACCCGCAGTGTTCAAAATTTGAATCTATGTCGCAGTGAATATGGATCCTAGGACAAG
Source organism: Lactobacillus johnsonii (assembly GCF_013487865.1). NCBI lineage: Bacteria > Bacillati > Bacillota > Bacilli > Lactobacillales > Lactobacillaceae > Lactobacillus > Lactobacillus johnsonii. The sequence goes on along the minus strand of NZ_CP047409.1, from coordinate 1,304,185 downwards.
CTAGTATTCCGATTCAGATGTTATTCATAAATTCCAACGTCTTTAGTTTGATCGGTCAACTTTGTAATTAGGTTGATCAACTCAGATCACTATATATTCTAGCAAAGATATAATTAATGTCAATAAATTGAATTTACTTTTCCAGCCCATCTTTTTGCATTTTTTTTAGACGCAAATATTGTCTTTTTAATGCCTCTTCAATTTTTGAATTACCTTTTGGATTGAAGTAGGAGACATTTTTTAAGTTGTTAGGTAAGTATTGTTGTGCAACCCAATCACCTTGAAAGTCATGGGGATAAAGATAAGAAACACCATGATTTAAGGTAGCTGCTCCTTTGTAGTGGGCGTCCTTTAGACTATCAGGGATAGGATCATTCTGCTTATTTTGAATGTCACTTATTGCTGAATCAATTGCAGTAATTGCACTATTACTTTTGGGCGATAGGCAGAGTTCAATGACAGTATTTGACAAAATAATTCGCGCTTCTGGTAGACCTACCATTTGAGCAGCTTGTACTGCATTAACTGTACGACTGCAGGCCGGGGGATTAGCGAGTCCAATATCTTCATAGGCAATGACCAACAATCGTCTACAGATTGCTACTAAGTCGCCAGATTCGCAGAGATTCCCTAGATAATAAAGTGCTGCATCTGTGTCAGAACCCCGAATTGATTTCTGAAAGGCAGATAATAAATCATAGTGGCCATCACCATTTGCATCGTAATTTTGAGATTTAAATTGGATGGAATCTTGCATTTCAGCTTTATCAATTACTAGTTTATTATCAGCGTTCTCCTGTTTTTCTTCTTTTGTCGATAGAACTGCTAGTTCTAATGCGTTAAGGGTTGCCCTTAAATCGCCATTTCCTTTTTCAATTAGTAGATCACGTGCATCTTTTGTTAACTCTACATTGTATTTACCTAATCCTGTTTCGGAATCTTTAAGAGCCCGATCAATCGCATGCGAAATATCCATTTTTTTTAGACGATGTAATTCAAAAATCTGACATCTGGATCGAATAGCAGGAGAGATGGAAATATAGGGATTTTCTGTCGTGGCACCGATTAAAATAATATTTCCTGATTCTAGAAGAGGTAATAAAAAGTCTTGTTTTGTTTTGTCTAAACGATGAATTTCATCTAAAAGTAGGATGACAGTCCCACTCATTTTTCCTTCTTCGGCAACGATTTGAAGATCTTTTTTTGTGTCGGTTGCTGCATTAAGTTTTCTAAATGCATATTTAGTGGATCCTGCAATTGCGCTGGCAATACTAGTTTTTCCAATGCCAGGAGGTCCATAAAGAATCATGGAAGATAGAAGTTTGGCCTCGACCATTCGTCTAATTATTTTCTTATTTCCTACTAAATGTTCTTGACCAACAACTTCATCTAAGTTTTTGGGGCGCATACGATAAGCAAGAGGTTGCATAATTAGTCCTTTTTTCTAAATAATTTGTCCCAGAAATTTTCTTTTTTTGGTTTTGATAATTTTTCATGTGGTACTTCTGGAGCATATACTTGGTTGATATCAATTCTATAATGATTAATAGCAGTTTTTGAAACTACTAAAATGCCAGTGGAGTCTGGTTCGTTTTTGGCAGTCTCGTCATTTATTAAAGTGAACTTAATATCTTTTTGTGAACACAAACTCATTAATTTACTAATAAATTTATTTTGAGGCATTTTACCATTAATTAAGATAGTGTAATTTTTAAAGTCATTTAAATGGTCTAAAAACAAAGTATCTAAGGTCGAGTTATCGGTTTCTTTTACAGTCATTCTTACTAGAACTCGTTCACGTAAAGAACCTAAATATCTTCTCCGTTCATCGGGACAAGTTTGAGGAGTAATGCCTTTAGCAGCATGTTCAAGACGTGTATTTAAATCTTCAGTCATATTTCTTTTTCCTTTTTATAATAAAATATTACATTCTTAGTGTAGCAAGTGGAAAAGAAGAAAACAAAAAAGTCTTTCCAAAAGAGGAAAGACTTTTTTGTAATGAAGCAGTAAGTATTAAAGCTTCTTGTTGTACCATTCAACGATAAGAGCTTCATCAACTTCTGGTTCCATTTCGTCACGTTCTGGAAGACGAACTAAAGTACCAGTCATCTTGCTGTCGTCAAATGAAACAAATGGTGGACGTGATACAACTGCATCTAAAGCGTCCTTAACTTGTTGCAAGTTCTTTGACTTATCTCTTAAGCTGATTTCTTGACCAACTTTAACTTCGTATGAAGGAATGTCAACACGCTTGCCATCTACTAAGATGTGACCATGGTTAACAAGTTGTCTAGCTTGTTCTCTAGTTGAAGCTAAACCTAAGCGGTAAACGATGTTGTCTAAACGTCTTTCAAGTAAAGCCATAAAGTTAACACCGTGCTTACCTTCACGAATCTTGCCGGCACGGATGAATAAGTTTTGGAATTGACGTTCATTTAAACCAAACATCCAACGTAACTTTTGCTTTTCTTTTAATTGTTGACCATATTCGGAAACCTTTGCACGGTTGTTAGGACCATGATCACCAGGTGCGTAGTTACGACGGCTAATTTCCTTACCAGTACCTGAAAGTGAGATACCTAAGCGTCTTGAACGTTTCCAACTTGGACCAGTATATCTTGACATAAAAAATCCTCCATAAAAAATAGTAATTTTTTGGAGTAAAATATGAGAAATAAGTTCAACATTCGTGCATCTCAAGTTGCATGTTTCGCCCAGTGCAGCGCGGGTTACTCGTTCACTAAACGCCTCAAGATGTTGACGTTCTTGTCACTTATTGCTGCAAATATTTTACACGAAGACTATTATAGTAAGAAATATGTTTTAAAGCAAGTAAAAGTCAAGATTTTCTAGCTGGTATTAAGATGAAGTCTGGTATAATTAATATGAAATATGGAGGGTATTATGTCATCAGGGTTATCTATTCTTATTATTGTAATATTGATTGCTATAATTGCTGCTATTGCTACAGTTGTTATTCTTAATAAGTATTTTAATCATCAGATTGCGGAATTAGATGCGCTAACTGATGAATTAAAAGATATTAGCGTTGAAGAAGATATTAAACGTTTAGAGAAAATGGAATTAGCCGGAAAAAGTTTGGAAACTTTTAAAAGATGGCAGAAAGTATATCAAAAAGTTGACACTAAGGACGTTGGAGAATTAAAGCATCTTCTTGAACAAGCAGCTGGACTTAATGCAAAATTTAATTTAATAAAAACTCGCCAATTAATTAAAGAAGCAACAGAATTATTGCAGACTAATCAAGATAATGTAGAACACAGTAAGCAAGTATTTACTAATTTACTCGAAGCAAATCGAGATAATCAAAAACACTATGCTGCTTTATCAAAAGATTATCAGCAATTACGTAAAAAAATATTATCCCAGTCTTTTAATTACGGAAATGCAATTGACCAGATTGAAGAAGAGCTTGCAACTTTAGAGAGCGATTTTCAAACTGTAAAGAACTTATCTGGTGAAGGAGATCATGAAGAAGCAAAGAAAGTATTAGTTAAAATTGATACAAATCTTACTACTTTAAAGACAGATCTTCCTAAGGTAGAGAACTTTGATCAAGAGTTGAAAAATGTTTTTCCCGACCAACTTAGCGAACTCAGCAATACTTATCGTCAAATGATAAAAGATAAGTATAAAATTACTGAGGTCGATGTATTAGAAGAAATTAAGAGTTTAAGAGAATTAGTTGATAGTACTAAAAAGGATCTTAACAAATTAGAGCTTGAAAAAGTTGAAAAGAATAACAAAGAAATAAGTACACGAATTGATAGCTTGTATGACATTCTTACAAAAGAATTTAAAGCTCGACCATTTGTTGATAAAAATCAAGATAAAATTGTTCAAATTCTTTCCCATGTTGGAAATGCATCTAACCAACTTGTAGCTAAGTTAGAGCATGTTGATCAAAGTTATGAATTGACACATGGAGAGCTAGCTGAAGCTAGACAACTAAAAAGTCAAGTTAGCCGAATGAATTCTGACTTTGATGTTGACTGTCAAAAGCTAGCTGATGGGAACGGTGTTTACTCTCAAATTGAGAATAAATGGCTAACTATGTTAGATAATTTGAAAGAAATTGAAAAGACTGAGAAAAAACTCTCGAATGATATAGATGGACTATTTGATGCAGAAAAAATCGCTAATGATTCTATAATTCATTTTAAGCAAGAAATTTCTTTAGTTTATCGAAAAGTTGAACGGCGTCAGCTACCAGGAAAGCCTGAAAGTTTTATTCAAATGTATACTTTAGTCTTAAATGAAGTTAAGCATACAGATGATGAATTGAATCAAGTTAGAATAAATATGGAAAAAATATCTAGTGAATTGATTCAAATTCAAGAAGATATTAAGCGCTTAAAGAAAGAGGCAGATGAGATTTTGAATTCTGCTGATTTGGTTGAATTAATTATGCAATATTCAAATAAATATCTTTCAAATCCTGAAATTAAACGCGCACGTAAAGAAGCCTATGATTTGTACCAGAATAAATATGAATATAAGGAAGCACTGGATATAATTGCCACAGCATTAGAAAAGGTGGAGCCAGGAAGCTATCAAAGAATTGAAAAAGAATACTATAGCGAGCAAGAAGCAGGCGAAGAAGAGTAAATGATTGAAGCGACAGTATTTTTAAGTTAAGATTTTATATGATTATCAAACGACCATCATTCATGGTCGTTTTTTAGGGGAGAAAGAAAATTGATCTATTTTGATAATAGTGCTACAACAGCTGTCTATCCTGCAGCTTTAGAGACATATGATAAAGTAACAAAGGATATCTGGGGAAATCCTTCAAGTTTGCATAAAATGGGAGATCGATCTCATCAACTTTTAGAAGCCTCTAGAAAGCAAATTGCTAATTTATTGAATGTTAAGCCATATGAGATATTTTTCACATCTAGTGGAAGTGAATCTGATAATTGGGCAATCAAAGGTACTGCTTTAGTTAAAAAAGAATTTGGTAACCATATTATTACATCAAGTGTTGAACATGCAGCAGTTTCAAATTCAGTACGTGCTTTAGAAAATTTAGGATTTCGTATAACTGTTTTACCAGTTGATAAGAATGGACAAGTAAATCCTGAAGATTTAAAAGAAGCATTAGATAAAGAAACAATTTTGGTTTCAATTATGGGCGTTAATAATGAGATTGGTACAATTCAACCTATTAAAGCTATTAGTAAGGTTTTAGAAAATTATCCCAACGTTACTTTTCATGTTGATAATGTCCAAGCTTTGGGAAAAGATGTTTGGGATGAAGTATTTACTGATCGAGTAGACCTAATGAGTCTATCAGCTCATAAATTTCATGCACCTCGTGGCGTAGGTATTCTTTATAAAAAAGAAGGTAAAATGATTAAGCCGTTAATTGATGGTGGTGGTCAAGAAAAGGCCTTACGTTCAAGTACTGAAAATTTACCTGCAATTGCGGCAACTGCTAAAGCTATGCGTTTATATTTAGCTGATGAAAAGAAAAATGCTGAGCAAGAATTAGCAGTTAAAAATAAAATAGTTTCCTATTTAAATGGAAAACCAGGAATTCATATTTTTTCACCAATTAACGATAATTTTGTTCCAAGTATTTTATGTTTTTCATTAGAAGGTATTCGCGGGGAAACTTTAGTTCATACGCTTGAGTCTGAAGATATTTATGTTTCAACTACTAGTGCATGTTCTTCAAGAAGTGGTGTTGAGAGTGGAACTTTGAATTCTATGAAGGTAGATGATGATTTAGCTACCGGTGCAATTAGACTAAGTTTTGATCCAAGTAATACAATTGAAGAAGCTGAGCAATTTATTTCAGTTTTTGATAAAATATATAAGCACTTCGCTGAAATTAATCATTTGAAATAAGGTGAAATTATGCAATATACAGAAGTAATGGTTCGCTATGGTGAACTATCCACTAAGGGAAAAAATCGAAAAGATTTTATTGGAAGACTTGCTGGTAATGTAACTAGAGCTTTGCAAGATTTTCCAGAAATTGAGATCCATCCTAAACATGATCGTATGCACATTGTCTTGAATGGTGCACCATTTGAGAAAATTGATCAACGTTTAAAACTTGTTTTTGGTATTCAAACTTATTCTCCAACTATAAAAGTTGATAAGAATCTTGATGCAATCAAAAAAGCATCCCTTGAATTGATGCAAGCAACTTTTAAAGATGGTATGACCTTTAAAGTTAATACTAGACGCAGTGACCATAATTTTGAATATGACACTAATCAGTTAAACATGATAATTGGTGATTATCTATTTGATAATATGGATAATTTAAAGGTTCAAATGAAAGAGCCTGACCTAGTCTTGAGAATTGAAGTTCGACAAGACGCAATCTATATTTCAAACCAACTTCTTCATGGAGCAGGTGGTATGCCGGTCGGAACTGCTGGAAAGGCAGTTATGATGTTATCAGGTGGTATCGATTCTCCCGTAGCTTCTTACTTAGCAATGAAGCGTGGAGTTGAAATTGATATGGTGCACTTCTTTAGTCCTCCATACACTACGGAAAAGGCACTTGCTAAAGCAAAAGAGTTAACTGGAATTTTGGCTAACTATTCTGGAAAAATTAACTTTATTGCTGTACCTTTTACTGAAATTCAAGAGCAAATTAAGGAAAAGTTACCAGAAGGTTACTTAATGACCATTCAACGCCGTTTTATGTTGCAATTGGCAGATCGTATTCGTGCAATGCGTGGTGGGTTAGCAATCTTCAACGGTGAATCAGTTGGTCAAGTGGCATCTCAAACACTAGAATCAATGGTTGCAATTAATGATGTAACTTCAACTCCAGTTCTTCGTCCAGTCGCTACAATGGATAAAACTGAAATTATTAAGCTAGCTGACCAAATCGGAACATTCGACCTTTCTATTGAACCATTTGAAGACTGTTGTACAATTTTTGCTCCGCCGCGTCCAAAGACTAAACCAAAATTGGATGAAGCACGTAAGCTAGAAGATAGACTTGATGCTGAAGGAATGATTCAGCGAGCAATTGATGGAATGGAGATTACACCAATTTATCCAAATCAAAAATTCTTAGATGATAAGGCTCAAGAAGACGCAGACTTGTTATAAGAAAGTGCTAGCAGAATGCTAGCGCTTTTTATTTTAGAAAGACAAAATATATGAGAATTGATAAGTATTTGGCTAACATGAATGTTGGTTCACGTAAAGAAGTTCATAATCTCATTAAAAAGAAGATTGTGACAGTTAATGGGGAAGTTGTAAAGACACCCAAGGAGCAAGTTAAAGAAGACGACGAAATAATAGTTGACGGAGAAAAAGTGGTATATCAGAAATACCATTATTTTCTTCTCAATAAACCTAAAGGTGTTATTTCAGCAACAGAAGATAGAAGTCAAAAAACTGTTCTTTCTTTACTTAAACCTAAAGATCATTATAAAGACATAGCACCAGTGGGCAGACTGGATAAGGATACGACGGGTTTATTATTGTTAACAAATGATGGTGCTTTAGCGCATGAGTTATTAGCTCCTAATAAACATGTTACTAAAAAATATCGGGCAAAAATTGCTGGAGTAGCTGATGAAGAGAAAGTTAAAGTTTTTGCTAGTGGTATGACATTAGGTGATGGGACAAAACTAAAACCAGCAGAATTAAAGATTTTGATGCAAGATAAAGAGTCCGATCAATCAGAAATTGAGATTGAAATTCAAGAGGGAAAGTATCACCAAATTAAGCGAATGTTTGGAGCAGTGGGGATGAAAGTAATAGAATTAGATCGAATTTCCATGGGAAAATTAGTTTTACCAGCTACTCTAAAACGCGGCCAATATCAGGAAATTACTCTAAAAGAAATTAAGTAGAGAAATAGAATTATGAATAAATATATTTTGGTTGGTTTCCTTATTTTAATTTTTCCTTTTACTTGTGGTTTTTTAAACATCGCCCACCGCGGGGATAATGAACAAGGAAAGTTTGCAGAGCATAGTTGGGTTGCATATGATCGTGCAGTATGTGCAAAAGTAGACTATTTAGAACTAGATTTACAACAAACTGCTGATCATGTTCTCGTGGTAAGCCATGATGAAAACCTAAGTAGAGTTTTTGGGATTGATAAAGGTATTGCAAACTTGCCTTATCATGATCTAATTACATATAAAAATCAAAATGGTGAATCCATTCATAGTCTTGTCGATGTCTTTAAACGTTATCAGAGTTCTAACGTAAAATTTATGATTGAACCAAAAGATAGTAGTGATAATGATATTAATAATCTACTTAGTTTAATCAAAAAATATCATTTACAAAATCGGGTGTTGTTAGAATCTTTCTCAGAGCTAGCTCTTTTAAAAATTCATAAAAGTGAGCCGCAAATTCCGCTAACTCAATTAGCTGGTGATTTTAAAATATCACCAATGCTGCAGTATTTTGCAAATAATTTTTATGCTAAGAAAGCTGCTGATTATTTGGATGAGCATAATAAAAAGTATTTACTCTGGGGCATTAATACAAAAACTCAAATGAAGAAGTATTTGCGCCCAGAAAAAAATGTTTCAGGAATATTGACAGATTATCCAGTTAAATTGGCCACTATTTTACATGAAAATTGTATCTTTAAAAGATACTATGAAGTAGCCGCTTATCCTAATGAATCAATTTCGGGTTATATGTATTTGAAAAATGGTAAAAAAGTTTATGTCGATCAAGTTAAAATGAAAGATAATCGACTTTTTTATCATGTAAAACCTAATATTTGGATTAGTTATGATAATTTAAAAAATTACAACGAGTTTGCTCCGAAAGCACAGGTTGGTAAAGTTAAATTAGAACATGATGCGCAAGTTTATACGGATCCGGCTTTTGAAAAGAAAACCGAGAAGAAATTACGTAAAGATAGTACTTGGAATTATTTTGCAGTAAAGAAAATGCACGGGAAAACTGCCTATAACTTGGGTGGTGCACAGTGGGTAAGCCAATGATTTTTTATTGCTAGCTTAATTAAAACATGATAAACTTATAATCAACATATAGGGAGTAACCGGCATAAGTGTGTACTTACGGCGTCAAAACGAAATTAATTTTTCCGCTGTAAGTTTAAATGGTGAGACTATTGGCTAAACGTTTTTTGTTCAGACAATGGTCTCTTTTTTTATGCCAAAGTCTGGTTTTCCTATTAGATGGAGGGTTTAAGTGAAAGCATATTATCGTGAGAGTAAAGAAGAAGTTCTAAAAGAGCTTGGAGCTAATGAACAGCAAGATTTAACTAGTAAAGCTGCCCAAGAAAAGTTAGCTCAAGTAGGACCAAATGCTCTAGTAGAGGGTAAGAAGAAAAGTGTTGTAGAAGTCTTTTTAGAACAATTTAAAGACCTAATGGTTATTATTTTGATTGTTGCAGCTGTGATTTCTGCATTCACTGGTAACCTAGAAAGTACAGCAGTTATTATTGTTGTTTTGATTTTAAATGCTATTTTAGGAACAGTGCAACATGTTAAGGCGGAAAAGTCGCTAGCGGCCTTAAAATCCCTATCCGCACCTGCTGCTAAAGTTTTAAGAGATGGTAAGAAACAAGAAATTGCCGCAAAAGATGTTGTTCCTGGAGATATACTCTTACTCGAAGCAGGGGATTTAGTTACTGCTGATGGTAGAATTTTAGATAATTTTTCATTGCAGGTAAATGAAAGTTCTCTAACTGGAGAGTCAACTAATATTGATAAGTTAGATACGACTTTTGAAAAAGAAGTTCCTTTGGCTGATCGTGTAAACATGGTATATTCTAGTTCTCTTGTAACTTATGGACGTGCGAATGTTTTAGTTACAGCTACTGGAATGGAGACTGAAATTGGTAAAATCGCTACCCTGATGAATGAAACTAAGGAACGCAGAACGCCACTACAAGTTTCACTTGATCAATTTTCATCTCGTCTTGCAACTGCAATTTTGATTTTCTGTGCCTTGATCTTAGGATTGCAAATGTGGCGTGGTCGACCTTTGCTAGATGCATTACTATTTGCAGTAGCATTAGCAGTTGCAGCTATTCCTGAAGCTTTGAGCTCAATTGTAACTATTGTGCAGGCGATGGGAACTCAAAAAATGGCTAAAGAGCATGCAATTATTAAGAACTTAGCTGCGGTTGAATCATTAGGGTCAGTTTCAGTAATTTGTTCTGATAAAACTGGAACCTTAACTCAAAATAAGATGACTGTTGAAGACATTTATATTGGCGGTAAAGTTCTTAAGTCTGAAGAGTTGAACTTAAGTAATCAGTTGCACCGTTATTTACTATATGATGTAGTTTTGAACAATGATGCAAGTCTATCCGATGGTAAAAAAATTGGTGATCCAACAGAATCAGCCTTATTAGAAATGTACCGTAAAGTTCCAGGAATTGATCTTGGTGATGGAAAATTAGGCTTATCTGAAAGTGAATTAAGAGAACATTTAGATCGTTTAGAGGAAGTGCCTTTTGACTCTGATAGAAAATTAATGAGTACTAAGCACTTAATTCACACTGTTCCTACAATTTTTGTAAAGGGAGCAATCGATGTTTTACTTAAACGTTGTGTGAATATTCGTTTCGGGGATGATATTCGCCCAATGACTGAACAAGATCGAAAAGATATTTTGGCTCAAAATAATCACTTTTCAGAAAATGGACTAAGAGTATTGGCATTTGCATATAAGGAAAGTGATGAAGAGTTATCTACTGATAGCGAAAAAGACTTAACTTTCATTGGTTTGGTTTCTGAAATGGATCCACCTAGAGAAGAAAGTGTTGCAGCTGTTGCACGTGCTAAAGAAGCTGGAATTAGAACTGTTATGATCACCGGTGACCACAAAGTAACTGCAGTAGCAATTGCAAAAAAGATTGGTATTTTCACTGATGGTGATCTTGCATTAACAGGTTTAGAGTTAGATGCATTAAGTGATGAAGAATTAGACCAACAAATTGAAAAAGTAGCAGTTTATGCTCGAGTTTCACCAGAAAACAAAATTAGAATTGTTAATGCCTGGCAAAGAAAGAATCATATTGTATCAATGACAGGTGACGGAGTTAACGATGCACCTGCATTAAAGAAGGCAGACGTTGGTGTTGCAATGGGTATTACTGGTACGGAAGTATCAAAAGATGCTGCAAGTATGATCTTAACTGATGACAACTTTGCTACAATTATTAAAGCTGTTGCAAATGGTAGAACAGTTTATGAAAATATCCGGAATGCAATTGGATATTTACTATCTGGTAACTTATCAGCTATCATTACTGTTTTATTCGCTTCAATTGCTGCATTACCGGTTCCGTTTGTTGCAGTTCAACTTTTATTCATTAACTTAGTTACTGACTCTCTTCCAGCTTTAGCTATTGGGATGGAACCAGGAAATCCTGATATTTTAAAACGTAAACCACGTGATCCTAAAGCTAGTTTGTTAGATAAAAAATTCGTTACACAAATTAGTATTCAAGGTTTCTTAATTTCATTAAGTGTTATTGCTGCCTTCTTACTTGGTTTAAGGGATACACCAGCAATTGCATGTACTATGGCCTTTTCAACTTTAACATTTGCGCGTTTACTTCATGGGTTCAACTGCCGTTCACAACATAGTATTTTTAAGATTGGATTTAAAAATAATTGGTACAGTTTAGCAGCTTTTGCGTTAGGAACTGTACTTTTAGCCTTAATTCTTTTTGTACCAGCATTACATGGACTCTTTGCAGTTCAACCATTAACTGCTCAAGAAGTATGGCTAATTGTGATTTTGGCAATTATTCCAACTATCTTAATTCAATTGGTGAAAGTGATTAGAGAAAATAGAGATTAATTCATAGCTTTCTTCTTATTTTCTTTCATGCTATAATCATAAACAAAGCAAGAATCAAGAGGGGTAATTTCGCATTACAGAGAAAAGTCAATATGCTGAGAGACTTAAAGAATATTACTAGTAGCTTGATTAGCTGATTAATTGAATTTTTTAGTAGGTTAATCCGGACACTTCAGCGCCGTTATCGCTTATAAGAGAGGTATAGGTTCTATACCTAATCGTAGGTGGTACCGCGGAAAAATTTCGTCCTAGACAAATATTTGTCTAGGACTTTTTTATTGGAGGAATTTAAATGGCAGATTTAGCACCTAAATATAATCCTAATGAAGTTGAAAAAGGAAGATATCAGGAATGGCTTGATGAGGATCTTTTTAAGCCATCTGGCGATAAAAAAGCTCATCCTTATTCAATCGTTATCCCACCACCAAATGTAACTGGTAAGTTGCACTTGGGTCATGCATGGGATACAGCAATTCAAGATACATTAATTCGTTTTAAGCGTATGCAAGGCTATGATACTTTATACCTTCCTGGTATGGATCATGCTGGTATTGCAACTCAAGCTAAAGTTGAAGCTAAACTTCGTGCACAAGGAAAAGATCGTCATGAAATGGGACGTGAAGCTTTTGTTAAGCAAGTTTGGGACTGGAAAGATGAATATGCATCAATTATCAAGAGCCAATGGGCAAAGATGGGTCTTTCACTAGATTATTCTCGTGAAAGATTTACCCTTGATAAAGGTCTTTCAAAAGCTGTTAGAAAAGTTTTCGTTCAACTTTATAATGAAGGACTCATTTACCGTGGTGAATACATCATTAACTGGGATCCAAAATTGGAAACTGCTCTTAGTGATATTGAAGTTATTCACAAAGATGATAAGGGTGCATTTTACCACATTAAGTATCCATTTGCAGATGGTTCTGGATTCGTTGAAATTGCAACTACTCGTCCTGAAACTATGTTTGGTGATACTGCAGTAGCTGTTGCACCAGGGGATGAACGTTACAAAGATATTGTTGGTAAGGAATTAGTATTACCACTTGTTGGTCGTCATATTCCAATTATTGAAGACCAACATGTTGACCCAGAATTTGGTACTGGTCTTGTTAAGATCACTCCAGCTCATGATCCTAACGACTTCCAAGTAGGTAATCGTCATAACTTAGAAAGAATTAATGTTATGAACGATAATGGAACTATGAATGAAGAAGCTGGTAAGTATGCTGGCATGGATCGATTTGAGGCTCGTGAAGCTTTAGTTAAGGATCTTGAAAAAGAAGGTTTCTTAATCAAGGTTGAACCAATTGTTCACTCTGTTGGTCACTCAGAGCGTTCTGGTGTTCAAGTAGAACCAAGACTTTCTAAACAATGGTTCGTTAAGATGAAGCCATTAGCTGAAAAAGTTTTGGAAAATCAAAAGACTGACGACAAGGTAAACTTTGTTCCGGAAAGATTTGAACATACTCTTGAACAATGGATGAGCGATGTTCATGACTGGGTAATTTCTCGTCAATTATGGTGGGGACACAGAATTCCAGCTTGGTACAACAAGAAGACTGGTGAAACTTATGTAGATCTTGAAGCTCCTAAAGATAGTGAAAACTGGGAGCAAGATCCAGATGTACTTGATACTTGGTTCTCAAGTGCATTGTGGCCATTTTCTACTTTGGGCTGGCCTGATGAAAATTCAGAAGACTTCAAGCGTTACTTCCCAACTAATACTTTAGTTACTGGTTATGACATCATCTTCTTCTGGGTATCAAGAATGATCTTCCAAAGTTTACACTTCACTGGCAAGCGTCCATTTGATGATGTCGTTTTACACGGATTAATTCGTGACCCACAAGGACGTAAGATGAGTAAGTCCTTGGGTAACGGTGTTGACCCAATGGATGTTGTTGATGAATACGGTGCTGACGCTCTTCGTTGGTTCTTGCTTAATGGTACTGCTCCTGGTCAAGATACTCGTTACGATCCAAAGAAAATGGGTGCAGCTTGGAACTTTATCAACAAGATTTGGAACGCAAGTCGTTTCGTAATTATGAACTTGCCAGAAGAGGCTAAGCCTGCTCATATGCCAGATACTTCCAAATTTGACTTAGCAGATAGCTGGATTTTTGATCGTTTGAATCATACTGTTAGTGAAGTAACTAGATTATTTGATGAATACCAATTTGGTGAAGCTGGTCGTGAACTTTACAACTTTATCTGGAATGATTTCTGTGATTGGTACATTGAAATTTCTAAAGTTGCATTAAATGGTGATGATGAAGAATTAAAGGCTAGAAAACAAGAAAACTTAATTTGGATTCTTGACCAAATCTTACGTTTACTTCACCCAATCATGCCATTTGTAACTGAAAAGTTGTGGCTTTCAATGCCTCACGATGGTAAGAGTATTATGGTAGCTAAATATCCAGAAACCCATAAGGAATTTGAAAACAAAGAAGCTGACAGTCAAATGGCCTTCTTAATTGAAGTAATCAAGGCTGTTAGAAATATCCGTATGGAAGTTAACGCACCGATGTCATCCCCAATTGATATCATGATTCAAATTGATGATGATAATAATAAAGCTGTTTTAAATAATAACGCTGAATATGTAGAAAATTTCCTTCATCCAAAAGCTTTATCCGTTGCAGCTGATATTGAAGCACCAAAACTTGCTAAAACTGCCGTAATTCCAGGAGCTCAAATCTTCGTTCCATTAACTGAATTAGTTAATGTAGATGAAGAACTTGCTAAGATGGAAAAGGAAGAAAAACGTCTTGCAGCTGAAGTGGAAAGAGCTGAAAAGAAACTTTCAAATCAAGGATTTGTAGCTCATGCTCCTGAAGCAGTTATAAATAAAGAGAAAGAAAAGAAGGCTGACTACGAAAGTCAACTTGCTGGTGTTCGTGAAAGAATGAAAGAATTAAAGGAAAGTAAATAGAAGTGAAATTTACTAATGTTGACCAGGTAATTAAAAGAATATATTCTTTACCTAAGCTTCATCCTAAAAATGATTTGAGTTATATTCGAAGGATTTTAAAACAATTAAATAATCCTCAAGATAGCGTTAAGACAATTCATGTTACCGGGACAAATGGTAAAGGGTCGACATCCTATTATTTGAGTAATCTATTGCAAAAGGCCGGTCAAAAGACTGGCCTTTTTGTGTCTCCTTATATATATGAATTTAATGAAAGAATTCAATTAAATGGGAAAAATATAAGTAATAGTGATCTCATTAAAACAGCTAATGAAATTGAGACGGCAATAGAGATACTAAAAAAAGACGACCCTAACTTTTCTTTAGTAACATTTGAATATGAAGTAGCTTTAGCCTTTCAATTTTTTGCTCAAGAAGACTGTGACTATGCAGTTATTGAAGTAGGGATTGGAGGAGAGCATGACAAGACAAATGTAATTGTTCCTGAGGTAAGTGTTATTACAACAATTGGATTAGATCATGAAAAAATAATAGGACCAACTTTAAAAGATATTGCTCAAGAAAAAAGTGGCATAATAAAATTGAATAAACCCGTGGTCTTAGGAAATGTTCCCCAAGATGTACTAGAGATTTTACTTAATAAGGTGCAAAGTGAAAATTCAAAATCATTTTTATTGGGAAGAGATTTTCAAATAAAAATAATGCCCGATGTGATTGAATATCAAGATTCAACGAATATCTATAATTTTGCATTACGGCCTTTGGTAGAAGCTTATGATATTGGGGTAGCAGTTCAAGCAATTCAATTGTTGCAACTTGATTTAGATAGAAAAAAGATTGAAGAAGCAATTAATGAAACCCGTATTCCTGGTAGATATGATGTGATTCAAACTAATCCTGAAATCATTGTCGACGGGGCACATAATTTACAAGCGATGGAGAATCTTTTAAACTTAGTTCGAAAGAAGAAAAAGGGACAAATCTACGTGTTACTTGGAATGATGAAAGATAAAGACCTGGGTCCAGTCACAAAATTATTTGAGGATGAAAAAGTCACTTTAACACGAATTGATTATCCTAGAGCTGCTAGATTAGAAGATTTTCCAAAAGAGGCACAAAAAGAATTTGAATATAAAGAAAATTTTGAAGAAGCTTATACGAGCTTGAGGAATAAGTTGCAGGTAGATGATATGCTATTAGTGACAGGATCTTTTTATTTAGTTGGTGCAGTTTTAAATTGCTGCAAAAGAGGTAAAGATGAAAGTTGAAGATATTGCTGATCCTATTGAAGGTATAATTTTTGATATGGATGGATTATTAGTTAATTCCGAAAAGCTGTATTGGGATGCTAATATCGTGGCTGCTAAAGAAGCAAACTTAGATATTCCGGATGATAGTTATCTGAAACTAGTTGGTTCCTCAGTTAAGGAAATGGAAGAGTTTTATCATAAACATTTCAAGACTGAAGCTAATCGAGATAAATTTATTAAAAGAACTGATGATTTAGTCTGGAAATGGACCGATGAAGGTAAACTTAAACTTCAACCAGGAGTGCAAGAAGCATTAGCGGTATTTAAAGAAAAAAATATTAAATTATCAATTGCATCGAGTAATTATGAAAATGTAATTGCCCATAATCTAGATGTTTTAAAAATAAAAGATTACTTTGATTTTTATCTAAGTTATAAAGATGTTGAATCTGGAAATATTAAAGCTAAGCCAGCACCAGATATTTATCTACTAGCTGCTAAAAAAATGCAATTACCTAAAGGGAATCTATTAGTATTTGAAGATTCAAGCACAGGTGTTGCAGCAGCAAGTGCTGCCGGTTTAAAATGCGTAATGGTTCCAGATTTAAAGCAACCGACAAAGTTAGATAAAGATAAGGCGACATTAATTTGTAAAGATTTTTATGCTTTTCTTGAAAAAATTAAATAGTTTTTTCGTAATAAGTATCAAAGGAGTAATTGATATTTATGAAAAAAGAAGAACTATTGCAAACCGATGTTGACTTAATAAAGAAATTAGCTAAATCGTTAGAGAAAAAAGACATTATTACGTTTGATAGTTTATTTAGAAAGCTAGATAATGTAGGAATCCGTAGCTTTAAGGAGTTATGGCAATTTGCTGCTAGCCCAGGTTGCAATGATGAGGTAGCAATTTTACTTCAATTATTATTGGAGCGCATAAAGAGCGTCAATAATAAGAAAATTGAGAGTTTTTACTCAAGTTCACAAGTAGGATGCTATATCGCAGATAAATTATGTGGCCGTCCGCAAGAAGAACTTTATGGGATTTATCTGGATTCAAAAAATAAGATAATTGCTGAAAAATTAATTTTTCAGGGAACGGTAAATAGAGCGGTTGCTCATCCAAGAGATATTTTTCGCTGGGCTGTCATTTATAATAGTACTGCCTTTTTTGTGGCGCATAATCATCCTAGCGGGGATGAACAACCATCGCAGCATGATTTGCGTTTTACCAAAAAGCTGGCAGAGGCAAGTAAATGTATGGGAATTGATTTCTTAGATCATTTTATTGTGACAGATAATACTTATTTGAGCTTTCGAGAGACTGAACTTCTTTAAGTCTTCCTTAAGTATTAGGCAAATTTCCTTAAAGCAAATTTTTACATTAGTGTTTCTATGCTATAATATCTAAGACTAAATAAAGATACGATTTAGGCTAAAATAATTAAAGAGATAAATTTAAGGAGAGATTTTGCGTGTTTGGATTAGGATCTAAAAATATTGGGATTGATTTGGGAACCGCCAACACACTCGTTTATATTGAAGGTAAAGGTATTGTTTTACGTGAACCTTCTGTTGTTGCTAAGAATACTCAAACGGGTGAAGTTATTGCAGTTGGTTCCGAAGCCAAAGAAATGATTGGTAGAACTCCTGGATCAATTGTAGCTATTCGACCAATGAAAGATGGAGTTATTGCAGATTACGATACAACTGCTGCTATGCTTAAGTATTTCATGGAAAAAACAGTTGGTAATTCAAAGCCAGCTGCAATGATTTGTGTACCATCAGGGGTAACTGAAGTTGAAAAGAGAGCTGTTATTGATGCAGCTAGAGTTGCTGGGGCACGTGAAGCATACGTAATTGAAGAACCATTTGCTGCAGCAATTGGTGCTGGTCTTCCTGTTATGGATCCAACAGGTTCAATGGTTGTTGATATTGGTGGGGGAACTACTGATGTAGCAACTATCTCATTAGGTGGTATTGTTTCATCTCGTTCTACTAGAATGGCGGGCGATAAGTTTAATAGTTCAATTGCAACTTATATTCATCAAAATTACAACTTGTTAATTGGTGAAAGAACTGCTGAAACTATTAAGATTCAAATTGCTTCTGCCTCAGTTGAAAAAGCAAAAGAGATTGAATCAATGAATATTCGTGGACGTGATTTAGTCACAGGATTACCAAAGTCAATTGATATTAATGCAGAAGATGTTGCAAAAGCTATTCAAGAAGTAGTTCAAAATATAATTGTAGCAATTAAAGAAACTTTGGAAGAAACATCTCCAGAAATTGCCGCTGATGTTATTGACCATGGTATCGTATTAACCGGTGGTGGAGCTCTTTTGAAGAACTTACCGGAAGTTATTTCAGATGCTACTAAAGTTCCAGTCTTTATTGCTCAAGATCCACTTGATTGTGTTGCAATTGGTACCGGTGAATCTCTCAAAAATATTGAAGTTATGCGTAAGAGACGTTAATTTAGAGACCGGCGTAAAAGCCGGTCTTTTTCTATTAACTTTTAAATTAGGAAGATAGTAGTAGATGAAAAAATTTCTCAAAAACAAGAAGTTATTGACAATTTTTGTCTTAGTCATTTTAGTTTTAAGTATGTTATCTATTTCTGTTCGCTTACGTAATAGAAGACAATCACCTTTTTTAGTTCAAAAAATTGGTAATGATACGGTTTCCATAGTAACCCGAGTAGTTAATTGGCCAATTAACTTAGTTTCTAATGGAGCGGCTAATGTAGAAGATCTGTTTAATACTCAAGCTGAAAACGATCATTTAAAAAAGCAAATCGATAATCTTGCCCAAACTAAGGCTCGAAATAGTTCACTTGAAGCTGAGAACACTCAGTTAAAGCAAGCCCTAAAATTAAAGAAAACATTGACGGACTATACAATTATTAATGGTTCGGTAATTTCTCGTGCTGCAGATACTTGGTCAGATTTATTAATTATTGATCAAGGTTCAAGAGCCGGTGTTAAAAAGAATATGCCTGTTATGGCGGGTAAAGGTGTAATTGGCCGGGTTGTTGAGGTAAACAGTACTACTTCGAAGGTTGAATTGATTACTACAACTGATAAATCAACAAATAAATTTGCTGTAGAAGCTGATGCAGCTAATGGTAAAAAAGTTCATGGAGTAATTTCTGTTGTTGGAAATAATCAAATTGCATTTACTCAAGTAGTTGATGGTCAAAAGTTGAAGAAAGGAACCCGAGTTTATACCAGTGGAATGGGCGGTCTATCTCCAAAAGGTCTCTTAATAGGAACGGTTAAGAAGACAACGCGTGATACTTTTGGTTTATCAGATGTTGTAGAAATTCAACCAGCAGGTAACCTTAACGATCCATCAGTTGTATCTGTAATTAAAAGAAAGGTTGAAGAGTAATGGCAGAATTACGTCGATGGTATGTTGCCATTGCTTTGTTCATGGCATTAATTCTCGATGGGGTATTAGCCTATAATTTACAGACTTTTATCTTTCATCGAGGTTTTTCTGGAAGTTGTTGGTTAACAATTATTGGGATTACCTTGATTTCTCTATGTGATGATAAAAATGATGCTGATATTTGGCTCTGTTTAGGATTAGGCCTTATTGCGGACTTATACTATTTAGGAATTATTGGAATTTATGCTGTAGCTTTTCCTTTAATTTGTTTTATTATTCAGCAAAGTGCTCGCTTTCTTCCAGAAGTATTCTGGTTTAGATTATTAATCTGTTTAGTTACTTATTTATGCGTAAGTGCTTATGTCTTTTTAATGTTTAATATGGTAGGAATAATCCAATTGTCTTTTGCTAGTTTCACACGTAGTATTTTGCCTAATTTACTATGGTGCTTAATTCTTGTTTTATGTACTTATTGGTTCTGGGTAAAACTAGCCGAAGAGTATCCATTTTTGAAAAAAGAATATTATTTCTAAACAAAAAAGAGTCGCTATTAAGCGGCTCTTTTTAATATGCAAAAGATTTAAAATTGAAAGACACCAGTTCCAATTAAAGCAGTAGCTACTACCCCAAGAAGGGTGATAACTGCCATAAACCAGGCCATAATAATAGTTAACTTTTGAAATCCGGATTTTTTCTTACGTTTTCTCATATGTCCCTCCTAAATTAATAATTCTAGTGTACCATGTTTTAATTATAATTTTATATTTAATTGAAATAGTTTAAAATAAAATTATTGGAGGGTTTTCATGAATTTTTTGCTTATCTTTTTAATTCCTTTATGTGGAATTGTCGTTGCCGCTTTTTTAGTAAAGTTGTTTCCTAAAGCTCAATTTAGTGGCTATGACATTTTGCCTTTTTTCTTTATTGTTGCTTGTCAGTTATTAACTCAAGAAACAAAGCAACCATCTTTTTTACCGTACGGATTCTTGCTTTATTTTATTTTAGTTGTAATTGTTTCAATTTATACTGCCATCAAAAATAAAAATATTTCAGTGGGGAAGACTTTTGGGATGTTATGGCACTATTTAGCTGCTTCATCTATTGTTTGGTACGTTGGTCTCTTAATTTTGCTTTTACTATAAAATTCTTTCCCCACATTTGTAATAAACCTTAAACTGTCCTCAATCCTTGTGATGAGGGCTTTTTTATTGGATAAAATTATAATTATCATAAAATAACTGAATATATAAATAAAAAGTGTAAAACTTGTGGTAGAAAGTGGGGAAGTGTGGTAAATTATTCATTGGAAAGGGGGCTAGACCATGTTCATGGGCGAGTATCATCATAATCTCGACAGCAAGGGTCGGCTAATTATACCAGCCAAATTTAGAGTTGAGATTGGTGATAAGATGATATTTACTCGTGGAATGGAAGGCTGTATTTTTGGCTATCCAATTGAAGAATGGCAAAAAATTGAGGCTAAGTTAGCCAAACTTCCACTGACTAAGAGAAGTGCACGTAAGTTTACGCGACTTTTCTACTCAGGTGCGATGGAGAGTGAGTTTGACAAGCAAGGACGTGTTAATCTGACCATGACACTGAAAGAGCATGCCGCACTCATTAAGGAATGTGTAATTGTTGGTGTTTCCAATAGAATTGAAATTTGGTCAGCAGAACGCTGGAATGATTTCTCAGAGGAAGCCAACGAAAACTATGACGATATCGCAGAAGACTTGGATGACATCGAGTTATAAAATTATGAAATTCAAGCATAAAAGTGTGCTTTTGCACGAAACAATAGACAATTTAAATCCAAAAGATGGTGGTCTTTATGTAGACGCAACTTTTGGTGGTGGTGGTCACGCCCGATATCTACTCAGCGAGTTAAATAAGGGTACTGTGATTGGATTTGATCAAGATGAATATGCAATTTCTATGGCAAAAGAAAGTTTTGCTAAGGAGTTACAAGTAGGAGCAGAACCTCGATTAATGTTGGTTCATGATAACTTCTGTCATTTGAAAGAAAATCTGGTAGAGCTGGGAATTTCAGATGGAATAGATGGTATTTATTACGATCTCGGAGTTTCGTCTCCACAATTTGATCAACCTGAACGGGGATTTTCTTATCGTTTCGATGCGCGATTAGATATGAGGATGGACCAAAGCCAAGAGTTAGATGCTTATACAATAGTAAACACTTGGTCACAAAAAGAATTAAGTGACGTTTTGTATAGGTATGGGGATGAAAAGTTTTCTCGTCAGATTGCTAGAAAAATAGTTGATCGAAGAAAAGAGAAGCCGATTGTAACTACCTTTGATTTAGTAGATGTGATTAAGGATGCCATTCCAGCATATGCACGACGAAGTGGGGGACATCCGGCAAAGAAGAGCTTTCAAGCTATTCGAGTTGCAGTTAACAATGAATTAGGTGTATTACAAGAATCTCTTGAAGAAGTAATTAAGCTATTGAAGCCAGGTGGTCGAATTAGTGTAATTACTTTTCAGTCTCATGAAGATAAAATCGTCAAAAAGATATTTAAAAAGTATTCTGAAGTCGAAATACCACGGGGAATGCCTATGGTACCGGCTGACAGTAAACCAACATTGCGATTGATTAGTCGCAAACCTATCATGGCAAGTAGCGATGAATTAGAGGAAAATAATCGCTCACACAGTGCCAAGTTAAGGGTTGCAGAGAAATTATAATTTTTAGTTAATATTTAAGGAGAAAAAGATGGCTGATAGCTCAGCAAGAAATTTAAATTATCAACAAAGTCAACAGCAGACTGAGCAGCCAAAGAAAGCAATTGTTCTTAATCCTAAAAGCGTTCCTTGGACAGCATTTGAAAAAAGTTTAGTCGTTCTAGGTTCACTCATTACATTAGGTTTAATGATTTTATTGGTTTCAGCTAGCATTTCCGCTACTAGTGCTCAACATAAATTAGCAAACGTTGAGCAAACAATAATTTCTCAAAAAAGTCATAACACTGATCTTCGTCAGAAGATTGGTGAATTAACGTCAACTACTAGAATTAATAAAATTGCCCGTGATCAAGGCTTGCACTTGGTTGAGAGTAACATTAGGAATGTCCGTTAATGAAAAAGTTTAATAACTTAAATAGAAATAGATCCAAAGCCCACGGCTACCGCTTTACGGTGGGGAGAATCCTCCAGCTAGTCTTGGCTTTGGTTTTTCTTGTATTTATAGGTAGATTTTTATATATAGGGATTTCAAATCAGGTTGCTGGTGAAAACTTAAATAAGCGTGTAAATCAGATTTATAGGCGAAATGAGGTTTTAAAGGCAACCCGAGGAACAATTTATGATAAGAATGGTTTGACTCTTGCTGAAGATGCGCATGTGTTTACTGTGTATGCCATCTTAGATAAGAGTTCAATTGACTATCATAATAAGCCAATGTATGTTACGAATAAACGCAAGACTGCACAAAAATTGTCCGAAGTACTTCCCTTGAGTGAAGAAAAAATATATTCATATTTGACTCCGAAGCATAAGGCTTTTCAAGTTGAATTTGGTTCAGCTGGAACAGGCTTAACTTTATCTCAGAAAGAAAAAATTGAAGAAATGAAGTTGCCAGGAATTAAATTTATCGAAACTCCATCTAGGCTTTATCCAAATGGAAATTTCGCGTCTCACATTATTGGTTTGGCACAACCGCAAAAGAACCAAGGAAATAGTACTCTAGTTGGTACAATGGGAATTGAAGCATACTTTGACAAGCAATTAGCTGGTAAAGACGGGTATCGTGAAGCTTTTGTGGATGCAGAAAATTATCAATTACCTAACAGTCAAAAGAATGCACGTGCTACAAAAGATGGAGACAACATTTATTTGACACTTGATTCACGATTGCAAACATATTTAGAAGTTTTAATGACGCAAGTACAAGATAAATATAAGCCTAAAGCTTTAACAGCAGTTGTAGAAGATATTAAAACTGGTAAAATTCTGGCTGCTTCTCAGCGTCCTACCTTTAATCCTCAAACTAAAAAGGGATTAGATACATCATGGCGAAATATGTTAGTACAGGATTCCTATGAACCGGGATCAGTTTTCAAAGTTTTAACTTATTCAAGTGCAATTGAGAGCGGTCATTACAATCCTAATGAGCAATACAAGTCCGGAGCAGTCACTGTTCAAGGCTCAACAATTCATGACTGGAATAATAGTGGTTGGGGAAGTATCCCATTTAGCCAAGCCTTCCCTCGTTCAAGTAATGTTGGTTTTGTAAAACTTGAACAAAAGATGGGTTCAAAAACTTGGAAAGAATATTTGAATAAATACCGAATCGGTAAAAAAACGGGAGTAACACTCCCTGGAGAAACCGCAGGTATTTTAAACTTTTCTACCCCATTGAATCAGGCTGTTACCGCATTTGGACAAGGGGTTAATGTTAATGCAATGCAAATGATGCAAGCATACAGTGCCTTGGCCAATAATGGACAGATGGTAAAACCTCAATTTGTCGAAAAAATAGTTTCACCTTCTGGTAAAGTAGTAGAAAAGTTTCACCGTACAAAAGTCGGAACACCTATTTATTCTGCTAAAACAGCTAAAACTGTTCTAAAAGGAATGCAAGATGTTGTAAACGCATCTTACGGTACTGGTGCAGCTTATAAAATGCCAGGAAAGAGCATCGCTGTAAAAACTGGTACGGCACAAATAGCTGGACCTCATGGAGGATATTTGACTGGGGATAATAATTACATTTTCTCAGTAGTTGGGGTAACACCTGCTAATAATCCTCGTTATTGTGTTTATTTAACCATGAAACAACCACAAAAAATGTCTAAACCAGCTGAAACAATTCTTGCTTCTATTTTTAAACCAATTATGAATCGCTTGATTTCACTTTCTGATTCTTCAGCAAAGGTTAATGAAAAAGTAACTGTTCCTGCTTTAACTGGTAAAAGTGTTGAAAAAGCAAAAGAAGACGCTAATAATGCAGGAGTTTCAGTTGAAGTGATTGGAACTGGAAAGAATGTTAGTCGACAGTCAGTAGGAGCCGGTGTAAAAGAAGATACTGATACAAAGATTTTCTTATATACTGGAGGACAAGTTACATGTCCAAATATGGTTGGCTGGAGCGAAGATGAGGTTAATAGCTTCATGACGACAACTGATATTCCAATTACGATTAATGGAAAAGGAAAAGTTACTAAACAGTCTATTCCGGCTGGGAAAGTAATTGATAAAAATAGTAAGCTATCTGTAAACTTAAAATAGTAAAAGTTAAAGGAGTAATACAAAATGCAGTTTTCTTTGATACCGTTCATTAGCAGCTTTGCTCTTACGGTTATCTTCTTACCGTTGTTTATTGGTTTCATGCGAATGAAACATGAAGGACAAGTTATTAGAGATGAAGGCCCTAAGTGGCATGAGAAAAAATCGGGTACACCAACTATGGGTGGAGTAGTCTTTATGCTTGCCGGTGTTATTTCTACCTTATGGGTATTGGTTTGGCAAAAAGATTTAAATAAGACTGCATTGATTTTAATTATTGCTTTCTTAGGATACGGAATTATTGGTTTTTTAGATGATGGAATTAAGCTATATTTCAAACGTAACTTAGGGTTGAGAGCATGGCAAAAATTATTAGGACAAATTATTATTGCCGCTTTAATTATTACACTAGCCTTTAGTGATCATTTTGCCTTTGAATTATATATTCCTTTTGCAGGAATGGTAAGAAATTCCTTCCTATTCAGTTTGTTTGTCCTTTTCTGGTTGGTTGGATTTTCTAATGCAGTTAACTTATCCGATGGTTTAGATGGATTAGCAACTGGATTATCAATTATTGCTTATGCTACTTATGCTTGGATCGCTTACCAAGAAAGAAATTGGGTTATCGTTGTATTTACTCTCAGTGTAATTGGTGGTTTAGTAGGTTTCTTCATTTTCAACCATAAGCCAGCTAAAATTTTCATGGGAGATGCAGGTTCGTTAGCTTTAGGTGGAGGATTAGCCACTGTATCGATCTTCCTTCATCGTCCATGGTCATTGCTTTTAATTGGAATTGTTTTTGTATTAGAAACTTTAAGTGTGATTTTACAAGTTATTTCCTTCCAAACTACTGGAAAGAGAATCTTCAAGATGACACCAATCCATCACCATTTCGAAATGCTTGGCTGGTCTGAATGGAAGGTTGATATTGTATTTTGGATTGGTGGTTTGATTGGAAGTATTATTTATTTAATTATCTGGGGTTAATTTTAAAATGAAAAAAATTAAGACATATGAAAATAAAAATATTTTGATTTTAGGCTTAGGAAAGAGTGGTTTTTCTGTTGCTAAGCTTCTTTTAAAGCTTGGCGCTAAGCTGACTTTAAATGATAAAAAAGATTTGTCTAACGACGATCGTGCTGCTGAATTAGATAAGTTAGGAGTTAGAGTGATTTCTGGATACCATCCAGTAGAGATTTTTGATGAGGAAAATTTTGATTATCTTGTTAAAAACCCCGGAATTCCTTATGAAAATCCGATGGTAGAGAAGGCAGAGAAGTTAGATATTCCAGTTATTACCGAACCTGAAATTGCACTTAATGTCAGTGAAGCACCGTATGTTTGTGTTACTGGCTCAAATGGAAAGACGACTACGGTTATGCTTACCCAAAGAATTATGGATCATCATTTATCCAAAAATGATGGCCATGCTTATGCAGTTGGTAATATTGGTGTTCCAATTTCAGAAGTTGTTGAAAAAGCGACTTCTAAAGATCTCTTAGTAGTAGAAATGTCTAGCTTCCAATTACTTGGTGTAACTGATATTAAGCCTAAGGTGGCTGCCATTGTTGATATTTATAATAATGTTCACCTTGACTACCATAAGACTTTTGACAATTATGTTGAAGCTAAGCTTAGAATTACTCAATCTCAAGATCAAGATGATTATTTCATTGCTAACTTTGATCAAAAGAATATTTTAGAAAAAGAGCTTGATAAGACAAAAGCTAAGGTTCAGACATTTTCAGAAACAGATAAAACTGCCGACTATTTTATTGGTGATGAATATCTTGAAAGCAAAGACGATCATCACATTATGAAGATCAGCGATATCAAGATCCCAGGTATTCATAACCAACAAAATTGTTTAGTAGCGATTGCTATTTCTAAATTAATGGGTGCAGATGATAGTGACATTCAATATGCATTAAGTACTTTTACTGGTGCGACTCATCGTTTGCAATATGTAATGACTTATAATGATCGTAAGATTTATAACGATTCAAAATCAACGAATATTGAAGCTGCTACTGTAGCTATCCCATCATTTAAAGAACCTGAAGTTTTGATTGCGGGTGGATTAGATCGCGGATTTATGTTTGATTCACTTGTTCTCCTATTTAAAAAGTATGTAAAATCAATTGTGCTTTATGGCGAAACTAAATATCTTTTAGCTGATGCCGCTCGTAAAGCGGGTATTAAAGATATCGTAATTGTTAACACTTTACAAGAAGCTGTTCCACGAGCATATGAATTAAGTGAAGCAGGTGATGTTATTTTGTTTTCACCAGCATGTGCATCTTGGGATCAATTTAACACTTTTGAAGAACGTGGAGACTTTTTTGTAAAATTTATTAAGGAATTAAAGACTAAATAAAATGAGAGTAATTTTTTCTGGTGGCGGAACTGGTGGCCACATATATCCAATTATGGCGTTAATTGAACGTTTGAAAGAACGTAAGTTAGTTACAAATGATGAAATTCTATTTGTTGGAACAGATCGAGGATTAGAATCGAAGATTGTTCCTGCGGCAGGAGTTCCGTTTAAGACTTTAAAAATTAAAGGATTTGATCGAAAGCATCCTCTAAAGAATTTCGAAACAATCGAATTATTCATTAAAGCTACAAAAGAAGCAAAACAAATTATTAAGAACTTTAAACCTGATGTAGTAGTGGGAACTGGTGGATATGTATCAGGCGCCATAGTTTATGAAGCAGCTAAAATGCATATTCCAACTATCATTCATGAATCTAATTCAGTAGTTGGACTAGCAAATAAGTTTTTAGCTCATTATGTTGATAAAATTTGTTATACCTTTGATGATGCTGCAAAGCAATTTTCAGAGAAAAAGAAATTAGTAAAAACTGGTAATCCACGCTCACAACAAGTCCTTGGGTTAAATAAGGAAAATATTGATATTGCTAAGAAATGGGACTTAAATCCTAACATGCCAACAGTGTTGATTTTTGGGGGCTCTCGCGGTGCTTTAGCAATTAATCAAATCGTTGAAAAGTCTTTACCAGAGCTTGAAACAAAACCATATCAGGTTATTTGGGCAACTGGACAATTGTATTATGGCGATGTTAAGAAAAAATTAGCCGGTAAAGAACTGAATTCAAATATAAAGATTGTTCCTTATATTGATAATATGCCAGGCTTATTACCACAAATGACATGCGTTGTAGCACGATCGGGAGCAACTAGTTTGGCTGAATTTACCGCCCTTGGTGTTCCTGTAATTTTAATACCTAGTCCAAATGTAACGCATAATCATCAAATGAAAAATGCGCTTGATATGGAAAAAGCAGGAGCCGCTTTAGTTATTGCAGAAAATGATTTAAATCCTAATAACTTTGTTTCATCAATCGATCATATTCTACTCGATACAAATTATGCAAAGAAGATGAGTGAAGCATCTAAGAAATTAGGTGTTCCAGATGCATCTGATCAAGTAATTTCGGTGATGGAAAGTCTAATTAAAAATAAATAGTGAAAGGGAGTGAGGCATGTGGCCAAAAGAAAAATAACCAAAAAAGATCCTAAAAAAGAATTATCAGGATGGATTGATTATAAAAATAAGGCAAACAATAATGAAAAAAGACGGGTCTCTGCCTCACTAACTAAATTGCAAGCTGAACGACGGCATGCTTTATTGACTCGATTAGGTTTTATAATTTTCTTTTCACTGTGTTGTATTTTAGCTTTAGGATACTATATTTCTCCAAAAGCAAATGTAGCAAGCGTGCAGGTTAAAGGAGCGCCTGAATTAAATAGTAGGCAAGTAGTAAAGACTGTAGACATTTCTCCTGAAAACAAGGTTGTCTTTTGTCTCCTAAAAGGAAAAGAATACAGTAAAAAACTATCAGCTACTTTCCCAGAAATAGAGAAAGTACAAGTGGGCGTCCAAAAAGCAAATCATTTGATTTTAAATATCAAAGAGCGACCAGTAATCGGATATATTCATGAAGGTGACGGTTATCGAAAAATTTTAGCCACTGGAAAAGTGGGTAGTCAAATTATCGCAAGTAATGAAATTGATAAAAATAAGCCTTTATTTACTGGATATAATCAAAAAGTTTCTCTTAGTGAAGATATCAAGGTTTATGCCAGTCTTCCAAAAAATATCCGTGACCAAGTTAAAATGTTGAGTGGTGAAACACGAAGGCCAACGCAAATTATTTTGGTAATGAAAGATAATAATATAGTTATTGGAAATCTTTCTACCATTAAAAGTAAAATACGCTATTATGACAAAATTAAAAGTCAGCTAAGAGAACCATCTGTAATTGATTTTGAAATTGGTGCTTATAGTAGACCGCTCACACAGGCAGAAAAAGTCAAATTAGGACTGACTTGATATTAGTGAGAACGTAAATCATATGTTAAAATTTATTGTATAGTTATGTTTTGGGGGCATTACCTTGGATAAAACTGATTTACTTGTAGGCTTGGATATAGGAACAACAAGCGTAAAAGCAGTAGTCGCTGACACTGCATCTAATGAAATGCAAATTATTGGTGCTGCAAATGGTCCTACTAAAGGAATGCGGCATGGAAAAATTGTTGATATTGATCAAACTGCTGAAAGTATTAGTGCTGTTTTAAAGAAAGTAGCGCAAAAAACAAATTCAAAGATTTATCGCGTAGTAACTGGAATTCCAGTTGGATTACTTCAATTAGAAAATGCTGTTGGATTAATTAACATTGAAGAAAATGGTAGAGAAGTTACTGATAATGATGTAAAACGCGTTCTAGTAACTGCTATTGATACAGCATTAAAAGATGGCCGAGAAGCAATTGCTTTCTTACCTAATAAGTTTTTAATTGATGGAAAAACTGATGTAGATGATCCAAGAAAAATGATTGCTCATTCACTTGAGGTACACGGTATATTACTGACAGCACCTAGTGCAGACTTACACAATATTCGTAAGGCCATTGAAAGATCAGGATATCAAAATAATTTCTTTGTACCTACGCCTTTAGCAATTGCAAGTGTTGCTCTTGATGAAGGAGAAAGAACCTTTGGTACAGTTCTTCTTGATCTAGGTGGGGGATCAACTACTGCGACTGTTATTCATGAGAATAAGATTAAGTATGCGACAATTGATTTAGAAGGTGGAATTGATATTACCAATGATATTTCAGTTGTTTTGAATACTTCAAAAAAAGAAGCTGAAAAAATCAAACTACAATTTGGTTATGCAGATCCAAGCTTAACTTCTAGTGATAACCAATTTCCAGTTAATGTAGTGGGTGAAAATGCTCCAAAAATGATTGATGAAGAGTATCTAAGTGAAATAATTAATGCTCGTCTCGATCAAACTTTCAGTCGAATTGGAAAGGGATTAAAATCTCACGATGCTTTCAATTTGCCAGGTGGAGTTGTGATTACTGGTGGAAGTAGTGCACTTCAGGGAATTGATGACATTGTAAAGGAAGATTTTGGTGTAAAAGCTAGAATTTTTCAACCAGATCAAATGGGACTACGTAATCCAATGTATGCTGCTAGCTATGGAGTAGTAAATTATGCTTATAGTTTGGCTGATATTGATTACTTGGTTAACAGTGTTATTTATGGAAACCAGGTTACTTCTCCGGTTTCTAACCAATCTTCGTCTCAAGAAAATATGAAATTTTTCAAAAGACGTCTAACTCCTAGTGAAATGGAGCAAAAAGAAGATTATAATAAGACTAGTGTTACATCAACGGTCTCTAGGTCTGAAGAGAATGATGATAATAAGAATAATAAAAAAGGAATCAAAGAATTCTTTAAGAAATTTTTTGATTAAATAAGGTGGTTTAGTAAATGGATTTTACTTTCGATTCTGATGACAACAAAAACGCAGTCATTAAAGTAATCGGTGTTGGTGGTGCCGGTGGTAACGCTGTAAACCGAATGATTGATGAAGGAGTACAAGGAGTTTCCTTTATTGCAGCTAACACGGACGTACAAGCTCTTAATAGTAATAAAGCAGAAAATAAGATTCAACTTGGACCTAAACTTACTCGTGGTTTAGGTGCAGGTTCTCATCCGGAAGTTGGTCAAAAAGCTGCTGAAGAGAGTCAACAAACAATTGAAGACTCTTTAAAAGGAGCTGACATGATCTTTATTACTGCTGGTATGGGTGGGGGGACTGGAACTGGTGCTGCTCCTGTAATTGCAAAGATCGCACGTGAAACTGGTGCATTAACTGTTGGGGTTGTTACTCGTCCCTTTACATTTGAAGGTCCAAAACGTTCAAAAAATGCGGCAGAAGGAATTGCTCAATTAAAGCAGTATGTTGATACTCTGGTTATCATTGCGAATAATCGTTTATTAGAAATGGTTGATAAAAAGACACCAATGATGGATGCTTTCAAAGAAGCTGATAATGTCCTCCGTCAAGGTGTTCAAGGTATTTCAGACTTAATTACGTCAACTGACTACGTTAACCTTGACTTTGCAGATGTTAAGACTGTGATGGAAAATCAAGGTGCTGCCTTAATGGGAATTGGACGTGCTAGTGGAGAAAATAGAACAGTTGAAGCTACTAAACTTGCTATTTCATCTCCATTACTTGAAGTATCAATTGATGGAGCAAAACAAGTCCTACTTAACATTACCGGTGGACCAGATCTAACTTTGTTTGAAGCGCAAGATGCTTCTGATATTGTTTCAAAAGCTGCTGGAGATGGCGTAAATATTATCTTTGGTACATCAATCAATGCAAACCTTGGTGATGAAGTTGTAGTTACTGTGATTGCAACTGGAATTGATTCAAAGGCTGAAGAAGAAGCTTCAAAACAGCCAATGCGCCGTCCTTCACATCCAGTCCGTCAAGAAGTAGTAACTCCTGAACGTAAGAGTGAACAACCAGAAGTATCTACTCCTACTCCAACAGATAATGCTGAAGTTAAAGTAGAAAATACTATTTCTCATGAAGCTCCTACCCAATCTACTCCTGAAATAAAAGCAGAAAAGAAAGAATCTCAAGATACTTTACTTGACCCCACAAGCGTTTGGAAGCAAGATAGAAAAGAGAACAATCGTCCACAACCTGTAGAAAACAATGAAAAAGATGACGATGAATTTGATTCATTTAGTTCAGACGACTCCACTAGTATTTCTCAAATCGAAACTAGTGTAGATGATGAATCAGATAATGATATTCCATTCTTCAAACATCGTCGTCAAGATTAGTATTTGGAGGAAGAAATTATGGCTTTTGATAAATTAGGTAGATTTTTTGGTATTTCCGAAGATGATGAAATGAATGAAGTACCATATACCGAATCAGAAGAACAACAAGAAGAAATCCCTCAAACTCAAAAAAATGAGAGAAGAGCAAATGTTGTTTCTATTAATTCTGGTGTTAGTGCTACGAGTAAAATCGTTTTATACGAACCTCGTGTATATTCTGATGCAAAAGAAGTAGCTCAAAATCTTCTAAATAACAAGGCTGTTATTATTAATTTTGCACGTATGGATGATGAACAGGCACGTAGAATTGTTGATTTTATTACTGGTACTGTTTATGCCTTAAACGGTGAAATTCAACGTGTAGGTGACAAGATCTTCTTAGCAACTCCACCAAAATTTGAAACTGATGGTAAAATCGCTGAATTAGTTGAAAAGAAAGATAAAATGGATTAATGGTATTTTCAATTGTAGGCTGGATATTACGTATTATTTCCGATTTATTAAATATCTATAGCTTTCTAATTGTTATCTATACTTTACTAACTTGGATCCCAAGACTACTTGTAACTAAAGTGGGGCGAGTACTAGGGAAAATTGTTGAGCCTTATTTGGAGATGTTTGAACGTTTTATTCCTCCAATCGCTGGAATTTCCTTTGCCCCCGTTGTAGCTTTGTTAGTAATTTATTTTGTAAATAATTATGTCCTTTATTGGATAGCAAATATAATTAGGTACGTGTTTATTAGATAAAATGGAAAAAAGACAAGCTAGTAGTTTTTATCAACATTTTGATGAAAGTGAAAGACCGACGGTGGATTATTTCGTCGGTCTTTTTAATCAGTTTTTATTTAAAAATGAACTGATTTTGACGGATTTTTTAAATCCGAGAGAACAATATATTTTCCGAGAAATAGTTGGAGGCTATGCACAGTTATACAGCTTTGGTGGCTTTTCGAATGCGGAAAAGAAGCGAATGCTATTATGTGATTGGAGTGAAGGCTACGAGCCCGATAAATTCAATATTTCCCTTTTAGAGATTGCTTATCCTCAAAAATGGTCTGAACTCACTCATAGTCAAATCTTAGGTGTTTTGACGCACTTAGGAATTGAATTGGATACTTTTGGTGATATTATCAATGATGAGAATGGAAATTGGCAGTTTTTTGTCAAAGCTGAATTGAAAGATTATTTTCTTGAGGAAATTGATCGAATTGGAAGAACAAAAGTTAAATTATCTGAACTGCCACTATCCAAAGTTTTAGTGCAGGAAGATGATAGTGACGAAATGACTTCAGTAGCGATTTCACTTCGACTTGATGCTGTTATCAGTGCGATTACGAATTTAAGCAGAAGCCAAGTTAAGAAAATTATTGAAGCGGGAGAAGTGAAATTAAATTGGCATCTTGTAACACAATCTAATATAATTGTTTCTGTACAGGATATGCTTAGTATTCGCCATTATGGGAGATATGAGATTATTAATCTTGCCACTACGAAGAAAGGTAAAAAAAGACTTGAGATAAAAGTATGGCAAGCAAAGAAAAGGTGATAATATGACATTAACGCCAATGGATATCCATAATAAGGAGTTTAGTACAAAACTTCGTGGATATGATTCCAAGCAGGTAGATGGTTTTTTAGATCGAATTGTTGATGCATATGGGGATGCACTCGATCAAATTGTTGATTTAAAAAATGAAAATATTGAACTAAAGAAAAAAGTAGATAAATTTGAAAAGGTTAAAGATTCAATTAATGAGTCTTTAATTTCAGCACAAGAAAATGCTGAGGAAATTAAAAAGAGAACCAATAAAGAAGCTCAAGAAATTATCCAAAAAGCTAATCAAGATGCTGATGAGATAGTTAAGAAAGCTCAAGATGAGGGCGAGAAAAAAAGAGCTGAACTTCAAAAGCAATATGATACTTTAAATCATGATTATGATTTGCTTAAGGCAAAGGTAGAAGATTTTAGAGAAGCAATTCAGGGAATGTTAAAAGATCAGATAAAGGAATTAAGTCATTCTGATTGGCAATATTACCTAGATAAATACTATGGCCGCTCCCGCTTATATCCAGCTGACGGCTCACAACCACTTGAGGATGATCCTATTCCAGATGGTCCGGTAGATGATGAAGTACCAGCTGAAGAAACTACTTCTTCTATTTCAGAGGTTGACAATAATGCAGTAAATGAAGTAAACTCTGTTCAAGAAAAGGAAGATAGTACTGAACTTTTAGCTGGAGAAAACTCCGTTAAAGAAAGTATGCATGCTACAGAAGAGAGTTCTGAGCGTCGCGATGGTCCAGTGATTATTTTCCCGGATGATATAAAAGATAATTAAAATTTAAGTCGACAGTAACAACTAGTAGATACCTTAGCGAGTTAGTGATGGTGAAAGACTAACAACTTTCGAAAGTTAATCAGCTGCCAATTGACTTGAACGTTTTCTGTACGATACACAGAGAATAAGTGGAATAGGGTACACTGTACCCTATTCAATTTAGGTGGTACCACGAGAAGCTTCGTCCTATTTGGGATGAAGCTTTTTTTGATTAAGAAAGGATTTTTTATGAGAGTCAAAGATACATTGAATTTGGGTAAAACTAAATTTAAAATGCGCGGTAATCTTCCAGTTCGTGAAGCTGAATGGCAAAAAGAATGGGAAGAAAATAAATTATATGAACAAAGATTAAAACTTAATGAAGGTAAACCCCGTTTTGACCTTCACGATGGTCCTCCATTTGCTAATGGTAATATCCACATGGGACACTCATTAAATAAGATCTCTAAAGATATTATCGTTCGTTTCAAAAATATGAATGGTTACTATGCTCCTTATGTTCCTGGATGGGATACTCACGGTCTTCCTGTAGAACAACAATTAGCTAAAAAGGGCGTTGACCGTAAAACAATGGACCGGGCTAAGTATAGGGAGCTTTGTCGCCAATTTGCGGAAGAACAAGTTCAAAAACAAATGGCTGACTTCAAACGCTTAGGAGTAATGGCTGATTGGGATCATCCTTACATTACTTTACAACCAAAATTTGAAGCTGAAGAAATCAGAGTCTTCGGTGAAATGTTTAAAAAAGGTTATATCTATAAAGGTAAAAAACCTGTTTACTGGTCTTGGTCAAGTGAATCAACTTTAGCTGAAGCTGAAGTGGAATATCATGACATTAAATCGCCAAGAATCTATGTTGCTTTCCCAATTAAGGATGGAAAGGGTATTCTAGACTCAGATACATCACTTGTAATCTGGACTACTACTCCTTGGACTATTCCAAGTAATATCGGAATTACTGTAAATCCTAAATTTGATTACTCAGTAGTTGAAGTTGACGGTAAAAAGTATGTTATTGGAGCAGATCGTTTAGCAGCAGTAGCAGAAGATTTAGGTTGGAAAGACTACAAAGTTCTTCAGACCTTAAAAGGTACTGACTTTGATAGAATGACTTACCAACATCCACTTTATGATGTAACTGGTCTTGTGATGAATGATACTTATGTTACTGATGATGATGGTACTGGCTTAGTTCACAATGCTACTGGTTTTGGTGAAGATGACTACAATGTAGGTCGTCGTTATGGTTTGCCAGTTTTCAGTCCAATGGATGCACAAGGTAGATTTACTAAAGAAGTACCTGATCCAGACTTAGTGGGAATGTTTTATGATGATGCTAATAAAGTGGTTGCTGACAAGCTTGAAAAAGCTGGAGCACTCTTAAAGCTTAGCTTCTTTACTCACTCGTATCCACATGACTGGCGTACTAAGAAACCTGTTATTTACCGTGCAACTACTCAATGGTTTGCTTCAATCGATAAGTTTAGAGATCAAATCTTAGATCAAATTGAAAAATCAGAATTTATTCCTTCATGGGGTAAGACTCGTCTTTACAATATGATTAAAGATCGTGGTGACTGGGTAATTTCTCGTCAACGTGCATGGGGTGTACCACTTCCAATTTTCTATGCAGAAGATGATACTCCAATTGTTACTCCAGAAACTATTGAACATGTAGCTAAAATCTTTGAAAAAGAAGGTTCTAATGCTTGGTATACTCATACTGCAAAAGAACTACTTCCAGAAGGATTTAAGTCAGAACATTCACCAAATGGTAAATTTAGAAAAGAAACTGATATCTTAGATGTTTGGTTTGATTCTGGTTCTTCTTGGGCTGGTGTAATGCAAGAGCGCGATGGCTTAGGTTTCCCAGCAGATTTATATCTTGAAGGTAGTGACCAATACCGTGGTTGGTTTAACTCAAGTTTAATTACTTCAGTTGCTGTAACTGGTAAAGCTCCATATAAGCAAGTTTTATCTCAAGGTTTTGTTTTAGACGATAAAGGACATAAGATGTCTAAATCATTAGGTAATGTAATTTCCCCTAATGATGTAATCAAGCAAATGGGTGCAGAAATTATTCGTTTATGGGTTGCTGGAGCAGATACTACTTCTGATGTAGCAGTTTCTCAAGATATTCTACGTCAATCTGCTGAAAGCTACCGTAAGATCAGAAATACTATGCGCTTTATGCTTGCTAATACTTCAGATTTTGATCCTAAACAAAATTCAATTGCTTATCCCGATATGTCTGGTGTAGATCAATACATGGAAATTAAGTTGAATCGCTTGATTAAAGAAGCAATTGAAGCATACAATAAATTTGATTTCACTAGTGTTTATAAGAAAGTATTCAGCTTCATTTCTAATGACTTATCTGCCTTTTACTTAGACTTTGCTAAGGACATTCTTTACATTGATGCTGAAGACAGTGAAACTCGTCGTTCAATGCAAACTGTAATTTACGATGTTTTAGTTAAGCTAACTAAATTGATGACACCAATCCTTCCACATACTATGGAAGAAGTTTGGGGTTACCTTAAGGAACCAGAAGAATACGTTCAACTTGCTAATATGCCAGAAGTAGACCATTTTGCTAATGAGGATGAAGTTTTAGCAGATTGGAACGCCTTTATGAAAGTTCGTTCAGATGTTTTGAAAGCACTTGAAGAAGCACGTAATGCTAAGGTAATTGGTAAGTCATTTGAAGCACACGTTACTCTTTACCCAACTGAAGAAACGAAGGCACTTCTGGATAAATTAAACGCTAATATCAGACAAATTTTGATTGTTTCTGATTTAACTATTAGTGATGAAGAAGCACCTGAAAATGCTGAAAAATTACCAACTGCATCCATTGTAGTGGAACATGCTGCTGGTGAAGTTTGTCCAAGATGTCGTCGTACTACAACAGATGTTGGTAGTGACCCACGTTTCCCAGAATTATGTGCGCGCTGTGCAGCTATCGTTGCTGAAAACTTTCCTGAAGCAGAAAAAGAAGGTTTAGAAAAATAATGCGTAAAGGTACTGTTAAACAATTTGATCCAAACTCTGCGTATGGATTTATTGAGGATGATTTAACTCATTCATCTTACTTTGTTTTTTATAAATCAATTAAAGAAGAAGGTTATAAGAAACTGAATGTAGGTCAAAGAGTTCGTTATCAATTAGCGCAAGGAAAAAAGGGTCTACAATGTATCAACGTTTATGTTGATCATGACTAAAAGGAGAAATTAAGTGAATCTGAGAGAAACTGAAATCTCAAATAAACCTATTTTCGAAGGTAAACTTATTGACTTAAATGTTGAAACTATTAGTTTACCTAATGGAAAAATAGCTACTCGTGAGATAGTTAAGCATCCCGATGCTAGTGCTGCAATTGCCATCAATGATGAGAAGAAAATGCTTCTTGTAAAACAATGGCGTGAGCCTATTAAACAATTAACTTTGGAGATTCCTGCAGGTTTAATTGATGAGACAGATGCTTCACCTCTTGATGCAATGAAAAGAGAGTTGAATGAAGAGGGGGGCTACAAGGCTGAGTATTGGGAAAAGGTAAGTGAATTTTATACATCTGTTGGTTTTTGTGATGAAAAAATTCATTTATTCTATTGTGATACTTTGTCAAAAATTGAAAATAAACGTCCTCTTGATGAAGATGAATTTTTAACTCAAGAATGGTACAGTCTTCCAGAATTAAAACAGTTAATTGCGTCTGGAGAAATTATGGATGCAAAGACTGTAATGGCAATTACATTTTGGGAAAATATGATTTTAACAGGAAATCAAAGTAATGACTGAAAAACGAGCAGATTATCGTAAAAAACAACAAAAAGAAAAAGTAAGCAAAATTTTCGATAATTTTAAACGATTGAGGAAAGATAAGCATCAAACTGGTGTAAGTGATCAAAAAGTTGAGGTTCAAGATTCTTCAAAATTTGAATCAAGAGAGGATCTCGCAAATCGTGCCTTAAAAGAAAAGCATGAAGATAAGATTAATCGTTTAAAAAAGCGTCTGAACTATGCCATTTTAATTGTTGTTGTTTTATTAGTTATAGTTTTGTTCGCTTTGTTTAAACTTTAGATTTAGAGGTAAAAAATGAAAATCGCAATTATTGTCCCAATGGAAGAAGAAGCAGAATTCTATAAAAAGCATTTTAAGTCTGAAAATAAAGAAGTCTTTGGCACAACTGAATTTGATCATTTTTCAGTAAATGGAAATGACATTTACTTAGGATTAAGTGGAATCGGTAAAGTTAATGCAGCTATGAATTTGACTAGTCTGTTAACCAAGGAAGATATCGACTTGATTTTTATGACTGGTTCTGCTGGATCGTTGCAAGAAGATGTAAAGAGAAAAGATCTAATTTTGCCTAATAAGTTTATGTACTATGATGCTCATAATACTAGTGCAGGTAACTACGTGGAAGGACAAATTCCCCAAGAGCCTGCGGGCTATACTCTAGATAATGCCTTCCGTGCAAAATTTGCGGCGTATTTGAAGGAACACAATATTCCTTTTAAAGAGGGATTGATTGTAACTGGAGATAGTTTTATTGCTTCTGAAGCACAAAAAGATGA
Organism: Lactobacillus johnsonii; assembly: GCF_013487865.1. Taxonomy (NCBI): domain Bacteria; kingdom Bacillati; phylum Bacillota; class Bacilli; order Lactobacillales; family Lactobacillaceae; genus Lactobacillus; species Lactobacillus johnsonii. The sequence goes on along the minus strand of NZ_CP047409.1, from coordinate 1,265,452 downwards.
GATTAAAAAGAATTTCTCTGACGCATTGGGAGTAGAGATGGAAGGAGCTGCTTTTGCACAAGTGGCTAGACATTTTAATACTCCATTGGTTGCAATTCGTGCTATTTCAGATAATGGGGATGCTAATGCTGACAATGACTTTGATAAATTCGTCAAGGAAGTTGGAGCAAAAGCTGCAAGTATAATTGCATCCTATCTTGAAGAAACAGTTTTAGATTAAACTATTGATAGACTAAGTTCATCGTAACTTGGTCTATTTTTATGTTAAAATAAAAGAGCCACTTCCGAAATGTAAGGAAAGTAAAGAGGTTATAAGATAATATGACTAGGAAAAATGTATACTTAGATAACGCGGCAACTACGCCAATGGATCCAAAAGTTATTGAAAAAATTAGTAGTGAAATGGCTGATGATTTTGGCAACGCTTCTAGTCAACATGCATTTGGTCGTAAGGCACGTCATGTAGTTGAAACAGCGCGTCATCAACTAGCAGAAACAATTAATGCGCAAGATAAGGAAATAATTTTTACTAGTGGTGGCTCTGAAAGCAATAATACTGCTATTTTTGGTACAGTATGTGCTAGAAAAGATGTTGGTAAAAAAATTATTACTACTAAAATTGAGCATCCTTCTGTCTTAAATCCTATGAAACGCTTAGCTCAAGAAGGATACAATATTGTATATCTTGATGTGAATGAAACTGGCCATATTAATTTAGACGACTTGAAGAGAGAGTTAACACCAGATACAATCTTAGTTTCTATTATGGCAGTTAATAATGAAGTCGGATCAATTATGCCGTTAAAAGAAATTGGTGAATTAGTGAAAGATTCTAATGCATATTTTCATGTAGATGACGTACAAGGCTTCGGAAATATTGAAATTGATGTTAGAGAAATGAACATCGACTTATTGTCAACTTCTGCTCACAAAGTTAATGGACCAAAATTTTTAGGTTTTCTTTATGAAAAAGATGGTCTAAAAGTAAGTAATCTACTTTTAGGAGGTGAACAGGAAACTAAACGTCGTCCCGGAACGGAAAATGTACCAGGTATTGCTGGCTTTGGTATAGCTGCTCAAGAACTGAACGAGATGGACAAGCAGAAACTACAAGAGAAATACCAAAAGTTTCAAAAAATAATTTTGGATGAACTTGATGAAAATCAAATTGATTATGAAATTAATGGAACTCTTGAAGGTGAAGTATCCCATCACGTTTTGAACTTATGGTTAAAGGGTGTAGGTACTTACTCTGCTCTAACTAATTTAGATTTAAGTGGATATGCTATTTCTGGTGGTTCTGCATGTACGGCTGGTTCACTTACTCCTTCACATGTTTTACAGGCAATGTATGGGGAAGATTCACCGAGAATTGCAGAATCAATTAGAATTAGCTTTGGTAGATTTAATACTGAAGAAGAAATTCAAGAGTTTGCAGAAGCCTTAGTTAAGATGTGCAAGCGTCTAGCTAAATAGTAAAATTATTTTTTTAAGAATTTGTCTTAAGGTATAATAATAGTAAAATCATATACTTGACACTTACAAAAAATAAGATAATAATATTGAGAGTGATATTTTTATGGCAAATACAGTAATTATTAACGGCGATAATCGGAAATTTACGATTAATCCTGAAATTAAGCGTTATGCATTGATTGATGCAGGTTTCACAAAAACTAAAAGAGGTAATTTCATGTATAAGCATCCCTTATATAATGAATCTCCTTACAATGCGACCTGTCAATTAAAGCTAACAATTAATGAAGATTTAGATCATTTAACAATGGTAGTAACAGATACTAATGGGTTGCAAAAGGTTAATATTTTTAAGAATAAACAACTAGCATCAATGGTTGAACTGCTTAACTTCATTTTAAAGGATCTTGAGGATCGCCAAATTATTGCACCTTGCTAAAAGGAGAAAAGGATAAAATGGTAGATAACAGCAAAATTAGAGTCGTTGTTGGTATGAGTGGTGGAGTTGATTCTTCAGTTTCTGCGCTTTTGCTCAAACAACAAGGCTTTGATGTTGTCGGCGTCTTCATGAAGAATTGGGATGATACTGATGATTCCGGAGTTTGTACGGCAACTGAGGATTACGAAGATGTAAAAAAAGTTGCAGATGAAATCGGTATTCCTTACTATTCCATTAACTTTGAAAAGGATTATTGGGAGCGTGTATTTGAATATTTCTTGGATGAATATAAAAAAGGTAGAACTCCAAATCCTGATGTAATGTGTAATAAAGAAATAAAATTTAAATCCTTCTTAGATTTCGCAATGGATTTAGATGCGGATTATATTGCAATGGGTCACTATGCAGCAACTAGAGTTGACGACAACGGTGTTGTTCATATGATGCGTCCAAAGGATGGCAATAAGGATCAAACTTACTTTTTAAGCCAACTTTCACAAGATCAATTGAAGAAGGTAATTTTCCCACTTGCTAATTTAACTAAGCCACAAGTACGTGAAATTGCTATTGCTTCAGGCCTAGCAACTGCTAAAAAGAAAGATTCTACAGGAATTTGTTTCATCGGTGAACGTAACTTTAGAAAGTTCTTGAGTGAATTTTTACCAGCTCAATCAGGAAAAATGGTTACTCCAGATGGAAAAGTTGTTGGTGAGCATGCTGGTTTAATGTACTACACTATTGGTCAAAGATCTGGCCTTGGTTTAGGTTCAACTAAGGAATCAACTGATCCATGGTTTGTAGTAGGTAAGGACCTAAAGAAGAACGAGCTAATTGTTGAACAAGGATACGACAGCAAGCTTTTATATGCTACTAGTCTAGATGCAAGTAGTGTGTCATTCTTTACAGGCCAACCAGATCACGACGTTGATTTGAAGTGTACCGCTAAGTTTAGATACCGTCAACCTGATGTTGGCGTAACTATGCACTATCATGCCAAGGATAATACAGTTCATGTTGAGTTTGATGAGCCAGCACGTGCCGTTACTCCAGGACAAGCTATTGTGTTCTACAATGGTGAAGAGTGCTTAGGTGGAGCTACAATTGACCGCGCATACCAGAACGAAAAGCAATTACAACTAGTATAGTTTAAAAGAAGTCTCTTTGAGGCTTCTTTTTTATTTTTATAAACTGTTATTTTCTCCTCTTAAAACTTATAATAGTAATAAAAGTGGAGGGATAAGCAAATTATGCAATTATATTTTGTAAGACATGGAAAAACAAAATGGAACTTAGAAGGACGCTATCAAGGTGGTAGTGGTAATTCACCTCTTTTGCCTGAAAGTTACGAAGACATCAAAAAATTGGCTGAATACTTAAAAGGAACAAAGTTTAGAGCCTTTTATTCTAGTCCTTTACAACGCGCATTAACGACGGCAGTGATGCTGAGAAATGATATGGGAATTACTGTCCCAGTCATTGTTGACGACCGTTTAAAGGAGTTTAATCTAGGAGATCTGGAGGGAATGAAGTTTGTTGATGCTGAAAGTAAATATCCAGATCAAATAAAAGCATTTCGTTATTTCCCTGATCGTTATGATCCATCAACTTTCCATGGTGAAAATTTTGACCATATGATAGAGCGTGGGAAGAAATTGATTGCTGATATTGTAAAAAGATATCCTAATAAAGATGATAAGGTATTATTAGTAAGTCATGGAGCTGCTTTGTGTGCCTTAATTAGAACGCTAGAGGGGTATGATATTGCAGATATTAGAAAGCGTGGCGGCTTGACTAATACAAGTCTTACCGTTCTTGATACGGAAGATCATGGAAAGACTTTTGATGAAGTAGCGTGGAATGAAACAAGCTACTTAGATCGGAAAATTACTAGTAGGGATACAATTTAAAAATGGATAAAAAAATAGCCAACTTATATGATGCTGGCAATGTGGATAAAGCTATACATTTATTAATTGAAAAAATAAATAAGCATCCCAAACATATCGAAAATTATTTGCAGCTTTCAACTTATTTAATTGAACAAAATGCTACTGATCAGGCGTTAGAATTATTAGAAAAAGCTCGGGGCCTTGTTAAGCATCCGGAAGATCTAACTTATAACATTGCTGTCTGCTACTACATGCAAGGAGATTTTGCTAAGTCACTTGCGTTACTTAATTCTATTGCTGACGATGAAGAAACAATGTATCAAAAGGCTTTAATTTTTATGAAATTAGGTCAGTATCAAAAGGCCTTAGCCTACGCCTTAACGTTAAAGAATCAGGATGAGCGAACTTTAGAATTAATTGGTGATATTTGGCTTAGTTTGGGTGATTTAAAATCTGCAAATCAAACTTATAATAAAATTTCAGAAGACCAAAGAAATGCAAAAGTTAATTTTTTATTGGGGTTAACTTTATTTGATACTAATCCTGATGAAGCAGAAAAATATTTTAAATTATCAAAAAATCAAGATCCCAAATATTTTGCTCAAGCACAAAAGCAATATAATGCGGTAGCAAAATTGATTAGAGGTAAAAATGGCAGAAACTAGTTTTACTGGACGAATAAATGGAATTGTTTTTGAAAACAATCAAGACCTTTTCAAGATTATTGATGTAGATTTAATTAGTAAATTACCTGATTATGATCGTGATAATATTCGAGTAACTGGAAATTTTGGGGATATCCAAATTGGATCAACTTATAAATTTACCGGTAATATTGTTGTACACGGAAAATTTGGCAAACAATTTCGTATAATTTCCTATGAACCAGTTTTGCCCCATGAAGAGGGTAGTTTAGCTAAGTACCTTAGTTCTGACAAGTTTCCTGGGATTGGTAAGAGGGCTGCTGAAAAGATCATTGATAGTTTAGGAACAAATGCGTTAGATCTTATTAAGTCAAATCCAACTGAGATTGACAATCTTGATTTGACTCAAAAGCAAAAGGATAGCTTATTATCTGGAATTAATCAGATGGATTCATTTTCAGAAATTGTGATTAAACTAGCTAGATATGGAATCAATAAAAAAGTAGCCGGTAATATTTATAAAGTGTATCATGGTGATTCCTTGAAGAAACTAGAGGAAGATCCTTATCAAGCCCTTGGTGAAGTTCGTGGTTTTGGTTTTAAAACTGCGGATAATATGGGACACGCGCTCGGAATAGAACTAAATGATCCTAGAAGAGTTAGGGGAGCAATTTTAAGTATTTTACAGACTGCTCTTAATACCTTGGGAGATACTTATGTTCCACTTGATGAATTATTAACAGAGGCTTATGATTTAGTTCAATCGACCTCTTATGATGAACTTGCTAATAGTGTTAATGAACTTCAAAGACAAGGAAAAGTTGTTATTTCAGGTGATAAGGCGGCCTTGCAAGCAATTTTCCAAACTGAACTTGATATAGCAACCGAATTAAAACATGTGGTTAATAATCAAGTTGAAAACGAAGAATTTGATAATAGCGATATTGAAATGGCAATTAAACATGTTGAAGAAACACTTGAAATTGAATATGATGAAACTCAAAAAAGTGCAATTAAAAATGCTCTAAATAATCCAATTTCAATTCTTACTGGTGGTCCTGGTACTGGTAAAACAACAATTATCAATGGGATTTTAATGTGCTTGAAGGAATTGGCAGAAATTCCAAGTGCAACTTTATATAGTGATGATCCACCATTCTTACTGGCTGCACCAACGGGTCGAGCAGCCAAACGAATGAGCGAGGTTACAGATATTTCAGCAAAAACCATTCACCGTTTATTAGGGTTAGGTATCGGTGAAAATGATGCAACTGATGTAAACGAATTGAATGGTGAGATTTTAATAATTGATGAAATGTCAATGGTTGATATGTTTCTCTTTAAACAGCTTTTATCCGGTATTAATTCAACAAAGAGGATAGTTTTTGTTGGGGACAAAGATCAGCTTCCTTCAGTTGGAGCAGGTAACGTTTTCGGTGATTTAATCAGCTCCGGAGCATTTCCAACTACACGGTTGCAAGTGATTCATAGACAGGGTGAAGATTCATCAATTATTAAGTTGGCCCATGCAATTAATGATGAAGAAGCCGAGGAGACTATTTTTAATAAAACTAAAAACTACTCTTTTATTCCATGTCAACCAAGCCTGGTGGGGGATGCAATTGATCAAATCGTAAATTTAGCCATTAAACGTGGCTTCAAAAGGGATGATATTCAAGTTCTGGGAGCCATGTACAATGGTCAAGGTGGAATTACTCACTTGAATGATATTTTGCAGGATGTGATGAATCCACTATCAGTAAAAACTAAAGTAATTGAAGCTCACAATGAAAGTTTTAGAATCGGGGACCGAATTCTACAATTACAAAATAATCCAGAAAAAGATATTTATAATGGTCAAATTGGTAAAATTATTGGCCTTAATCCTGATGATAAAGCCAAAATATTAATTGCAGATTTTGACGGTCGTGAAATAGAATTTGGTATTAAAGACTTAAATGATATTACCCGTGCGTATGCCATTACCATCCATAAGTCCCAAGGATCAGAATTTCCGTTAGTAATTTTAAATCTTACGATGCAAAATTATATGATGTTGAGGCGGAATTTGTTATATACCGCCATTACTCGTGCCGAAAAAAATTTAGTTATGGTAGGAGAAAAAAAGGCGTATATTATGGCATTGCGTACTCCAGGTAATGACCGTAAGACTGAGTTAGCAGCTAAAATTAGGCATGAGTTAGGTCTAAAAGAAGTTGAAAATACTTCAAATGTAAATGCGGAACAAGAAAAAAACAAAGCTGAACTTAAAGAAGAAAATGTTGAGCCAGAAAATTATATTTTGACTCCTGAGCTAATTTATTCTGGACAGATTGATCCAATGATTGGAATGGAAGATATTAGATTAGAAGAAAAAAGATAGCAAAATAGCCAGCTCATTATGAGCTGGCTATTTGTCGTTTATTGCAAAAGATCAAAATGATCCACTTCAAATTTTAGATGAAACTTTCTTTTTGATAATTCTTCTCCATCTAACTGACCATACTCAGGATCATCAGTTTTAACTTCAATTGCAGATGATTCAAAATAATGAAATTGGTTACTTTTCATGTGTGATCCATTAATTAGCAACTTAGAAAATAGATAAATAAATTTTACTAAGTTTGGCTTTTCTACAATTGCAATATCTAAGTGATGATTGTGAATGCTAGCAATCGGTAAGATTGGTACGCCGCCACCGAAGTAGGGATGGTTAGTAGTAGTAACTAAATAGGCGTGTTCATAGTAAGAGGTGTGACTATTAGTCGAAACTCTGACCTTAAAATTGTCTTGTCCCTTGAGCGCTTGAACAATATTAATTCCGTAAGTTAAGTTACCTATATTAATTTTATTAAATTTAGTTTTTAGTTTTGAGTGGTTCGTTTTATTAACTACATAAGCATCAAAACCAATTCCTAAATTGTTAACAAAGTATCTTGTCTCACCGTTAATTAGATCATGGTATTTTCCGCAATCTACTTTAGTAACGGTCGGATTATTCTTTAGATGTCTAATCAATTTTAGAGGATCTGTTTCAAGTTTAGCTGCTCTAGCAAAATCATTTCCAGTGCCTGCTGGGAAGTAGGCAAGGGGAGTGTTAGGCTGCTCTGAATTTTTAACACCATTTAAAGCTTGGTTTAGAGAACCATCGCCACCGACCACAATAACATATTCAGTTCCGGAACTAATTTCATTGGCTACCTTGGTTGCAAGTGGAACCAATTGTCCCGGATAATTGGAGATATGAATGTCATAGTCCATTTTTTCATTTTTAAGTACAGTTTCAATTTGCTTGAGAGCTTTTTCGCCTCTGTTGCTCCCGGATTTTAGATTTACCAGTAAGTGAATCTTTTTCATCATTTTTTGCCTATGTAATATAAAAATAAGCCCCGAGATGGGGCTTACTTTATTTCTTTTCAATTAGCATTGGCAGAATCATTGGTCTTCTTTCAGTCTTTGAATATAGGAAATCTTGAAGATTCTCAATGATAGCCTTTCTAATTTCATTTTCTTTTGGTTGTGGATCTTTCGCCATTTCCGTCTTAAGAACATGGTAGACATGTTTCTGAGCTTGACTAATCAATTCTGTTGATTCACGCATGTAGACAAAACCACGACTCAAAATGTCTGGACCTGCAAGAACGCGTTGGTGTTTGTAGTCAACAGTTGCTACCACTACTACAAGACCTTCTTCAGCTAAAATTTGACGGTCACGAACAACGATATTACCAACATCATCGCTACCAGAAGTATCAACAAAGACATCCGGAATATTAATGTGACCAGCAATTCTAGAAGAATCTTTCGTTAAAGCAAGAACATCTCCGTTTTTAAGAACGAAAGTATGATCTTTAGGCATGCCAGTAGATTGAGCAGTTTCAGTATGAACAACTTGCATTCTATATTCACCATGAACTGGAATGAAGTATTCAGGTTTAGTTAACTCAATCATCATCTTTTGTTCTTCTTGGCCAGCGTGTCCAGAAGTATGGACATTATGAATCTTACCATGAACAACATTAGCACCAGCTTCAGTTAACTTATTAATTAAGTGGTTTACGCTAGTGGTGTTACCTGGAATTGGATTAGATGAAAAGATGACTGTGTCGCCTGGTTGTAGTGAAATCTGACGGTGAGTTCCATCTGCAATTCTTGAAAGAGCAGCCAGAGGTTCACCTTGAGAACCAGTACATAAGATCATTGCTTTTTCCGGTGGAGTATGGTTAATTTCATTAGCATCAACTAAGGTTCCTTCAGGAATATCTAAGTAGCCAAGATCAATACCATTTTGAACCCCATTTTCCATTGAACGACCAAAGATAGCTACTTTTCTTCCGGTATCAACAGCAGCTTTGATCGCAGTTGATACACGGTAAAGGTTGGAAGCAAAAGTGGCAAAAATAATTCTACCTTTAATTCCAGTAATGATGTCGTGTAATGAATGAGCAACAAATCTTTCTGACTTTGTAAATGTAGGAACTTCTGCATTAGTAGAGTCGGATAAAAGGGCCAAGACGCCTTCTTTTCCGAGCTTAGCCATCTCTTGAAAATCAGGAGCCGGTTGATTCATAACTGGAGTTAAATCGAATTTAAAGTCTCCAGTAAATAGAACGGCTCCTTCAGGAGTATGAACTGCAATTCCTAGAGTATCAGGAATTGAGTGAGTGGTTCTGAAGAAACTTACTGATAACTTATCAAATTTTAAAACAGTATCTTCATGTTCTTCATGAAGTTCACTAGAGTTTAAAATTCCATGTTCATCAAGTTTTCCTCGAATTAAGGCTAAAGCAAATGGAGTAGCATAGACAGGAATTTCAGGAATTTTCTTTAAAAGGTAAGGAATTCCTCCAATGTGATCTTCATGTCCGTGCGTAACAACTAATGCTTTGATTTTTTTTCTATTCTTAACTAAGTAGGAATAGTCTGAGATAACATAATTGATTCCCATCATATCGTCTTCAGGGAATTTGATACCGCAGTCCATGATGATAATTTCATCTTGGTACTCAACGCAGTACATATTACGGCCGATTTCGCCTAGACCCCCTATAGCGTAAACGCCGACTTCGTTATTCTTTAATTTCAAGGTCGTTAGTTATCCTTAGAATCAAAAGTTGTCAGTTTGAAATCTGGGCTTTGCTTTTCGTAAGCAAGGGAGTTTCCAGTTAATTCTTGGATGAGTTCAATGTTGTAGGGGGTATTATCCTCAACCATAGTTCTTGCTGCAACTACATTATCTGCTTCTAAAAAAAGAGTCTTAGTAGTTTCTCTTCTTGGATTAACGATCTGGTCTTTTTGGTATAAAACTTTGTAGATCATTTCTTATAATCTCCTTATATTTAAAACGTTCAAAAAAACTTCTGCATAAACTTGCAGAAATTCATAGCTATTAAAATTTTATCATAAACTTGCTTTTAAGTATACCAATTTACTTCATATATAGTATGGAAAAAGGCGATAGAACATCTTGCTCTAACGCCTAGTAGAAAATTAAAAGTTTAATTTTAAGAAATTACGATTGTATCTTCTGCTAATTCAAAAGGATTTTGCTTATTGATGCGATCATAGAATAAATGACCATTTAAGTGATCAATTTCGTGGGAAGCAACGATTGCCGGATAGTCTTTTAAGCGAATAGTTTTTTCTTCACCATCTACTGTATAGTAACGAATTTTTAATTTATCAGGACGAGGAACATATCCTTCAATGTCTTTGTCTACACTTAAACAGCCTTCACCTTCAGCAAGACAAGTTCTTCTAACTGATTCAGAAAGAATTTTAGGATTAACAAAAACTTCCTTAAAGATGATTTCACCTTTGTCGTTGGGAACTAAAAGAGCAGCCATTTGAACACTTTCACCAACTTGTGGAGCAGCTAGACCAACACCAGCTCTTAATTGATGCTTTTCAGCAATCTTAGGATCTTGGGAGTTGATTAAGTATTGCATCATGTCGTCAGCTAATTTTTTGTATTCATCGGATAATGGAAAAGTTAAAGGCTTAGCAATTTGTCTTAAAACTGGATTGCCATCGCGCGTAATATCATGCATTAAAATCAAAATTATATCTCCTTAATTAAATAATTTGCTATAAACTATAATAACAATTGAAAGAAAAGACGGCAACGACCGAAGTTTTTGGTATAATATTTTTGTTAAAAATAAACAGTTCACAGCTTGTACTTCCGTTGACGACATTATATTTTTAGAGTAGAATTGTAAAACGAAACTATAGAGATATAAAGCTTCAATAACTGCATTATTATTTTTGCGTAAAAGGGCTGTGACTGGAGTCACAGTTTTTTTATGAAGTTCGGGGAGGAATTTCTTTTGCAAAGAAGAGACGATATTAGAAATATTGCCATTATCGCACACGTTGACCACGGTAAGACTACTTTGGTTAACCAATTGTTAAAACAATCAGATACATTGCCAGAGCACATGAATCTAGAAGATCGTGCTATGGACTCCAATGCTATTGAACGTGAACGTGGTATTACTATCTTATCTAAGAACACTGCTGTTAAGTACGGTGATACTACTATTAACATCTTGGATACACCAGGACACGCTGACTTCGGTGGTGAAGTAGAACGTATCATGCACATGGTTGACGGATGTTTATTGCTTGTTGATGCTTACGAAGGTACTATGCCACAAACTCGTTTTGTGCTTAAGAAGGCTTTGGAAGCTGGCGTTAAGCCAATCGTAGTTATTAATAAGATTGACCGTCCAGGTGCTCGTCCAAAGGAAGTATTGGATGAAGTTCTTGAATTATTCATCGAATTAGGTGCTAGTGATGAACAACTTGATTTCCCAGTTGTTTACGCATCTGCTTTAAACGGTACTTCTTCATACGAATCAGACCCAGCTAAGCAAGAAGAAACAATGGATCCTATTTTTGATACTATTGTTAAGAACATTCCTGCTCCAGTTGATAATTCTGATGAACCATTACAATTCCAAATCACTATGCTTGATTGGGATGACTACGTAGGTCGTATCGGTGTAGGACGTATTTACCGCGGAAAAGTTAAAGTTGGTGACAACATTACTGTTATGAAACGTGATGGTTCAACTCAAAACTTCCGTGTTACTAAATTATTTGGTTACTTCGGTTTGAAGCGTAACGAAATTCAAGAAGCAAAAGCCGGCGATATCATTGCTATTTCTGGTATTAATGATATTTATGTTGGTGAGACTATTGCTTCTGCTGACAAGCCTGAAGCATTACCACTTCTTAAGATTGATCCACCAACTCTTCAAATGGACTTTGTTGCAAATGATTCACCATTTGCTGGTCGTGAAGGTGATCAAGTTACACCTAAGAAACTTGAAGACCGTTTAATTCGTCAAACTCGTACTGATGTTTCTTTAAAGGTTGAACCAACTGACCAATTAAATGCCTGGACTGTTTCTGGTCGTGGTGAATTACACTTGTCAATTTTAGTTGAAGAACTTCGTCGTGAAGGATTTGAATTACAACTTTCACGTCCTAAAGTTATTTACCGTGAAGTTGATGGACAAATGTGTGAACCATTTGAAGCAGTTCAAGTAGATACTCCAGATGCTTATGTAGGTTCTGTTATTGACTCTCTTTCACAAAGAAAAGGTGAAATGAAGAATATGGAATCTACTGGTAACGGCCAAACTAGACTTGAATTCTTAGTACCATCACGTGGTTTGATTGGTTACAACAATGAATTCATGTCCCAAACTGCTGGTTACGGAATTATGAACCATACTTTTGATTCATACAAGCCTGTTGTTAAGAACTGGGAACCAGGTCGTCGTAACGGTGCCTTAGTTTCAATCAATCAAGGTCAATCAACAACTTACTCACTTCAATCAGTTGAACAACGTGGTGAATTATTCATCGGTGCTGGTGTTGAAGTTTACGAAGGTATGATTGTTGGTCAATCATCACGTGAACGTGATATTGCTGTTAACGTAACTAAGGGTAAGAACTTAACTAACACCCGTGCTGCAGGTAAGGACCACTCAGCTTCAATTAAGACTCCTAAGACTATGACTTTGGAAGAAGCTATTGAATTCTTGAACGATGATGAATACTGTGAAGTAACTCCAGAAAGTATTCGTTTACGTAAGAAGATCTTAAACACTAACGAAAGAAAAAAGGCAGATAAGAAACGTAACAAATAGTTTATTTCTTATTTAATTTTTAAAAGTAGCTCAATTTATTGAGCTACTTTTTTTGTTATGCAGAGGTAGTGATATAATAAGAAAGATTATTTAACTAAAGGGGCAGATATATTGTGCGACAAAAACTAAGATACTTAGACTATAGCATCTTGATCCCATATCTTGTTTTGTCAACTATCGGGGTTATTATGGTCTATTCAGCAAGCTCGGACATTTTATTAGTAAATGGTTTTTCACCGAGTGTATATATGAAAAGACAGATTATATATTTCTTGGCAGCATTTATAGCCTTTGGAATTCCTTGTTTTGCTTTAAAATTAAGAGTATTCAAAAACAGAAAATTTGTTATGTCCTACTTAGGAATTTCATTTTTGATGTTAATGTTTTTAATCGTTCTTAAAATTGTTAGTCATGGAAAAGCTGCTGTTAATGGTGCTGTTGGTTGGATTAATTTAGGATTTATTAATATTCAGCCAGTGGAAGTAGCTAAATTATCTCTAGTTCTTTATTTGGCTTTTGTCTTGTCGAGACGAGATGGGAAGTTTATTCCGGGACAAATCTGGCATAATTTATTTGGGCCAACTGTAATTTCATTTTTGATGATTGGTTTGGTAATTTTAGAGCCTGACTTTGGTGGTTCAGCAATTCTATTTATGATTGTTTTTGTCATGTATAGTGTCTCAGGAATCCCCACAAGATTAGCCGTTTATTGGTTAGTAGGATTACTACTAGGAATTGTTTTATTGATGGCAATTTTATTGTTTTGGACCCCAGGATTCATCAAAGATTCCTATCAGTTTCAGCGCTTGCTCGCTTTTGCCCATCCCTTTAAGCTAGAAAAAACAGGTGGTGCACAGCTGGTAAACTCCTATTATGCAATTCATAATGGTGGTTTGTTTGGTGTTGGATTAGGTAATAGTATGCAAAAGAGAGGCTACTTACCTGAACCATATACTGATTTCATTTTATCTATTACCGCTGAAGAGTTGGGAGTAATTGGCGCTATTGTGATTATTACCTTATTATTCTTTTTAATGTGGCGCATTATGGAAGTAGGAATTCATGCCGATTCACAATTTAATGCTTTAGTTTGTTTCGGGGTTGTAACCATGATTTTTACAGAAACGTTCTTTAATGTAGGGGCAGTTTTAGGATTATTGCCAATTACTGGGGTAACCTTACCATTTATTTCTTATGGGGGATCATCAATGATTGTGCTAACTGCTGCTTTAGGTTTAGTCTTAAATATTTCAGCTGCTGAAAAGAAAGCATTAGTAGAAAGTAGGAGTGTACTTTGAGTTTGGTTTTTAAGGATGAGTCAAATGAAAAAATGACTCCCCGTACGCAGATAATTGTTTGGTTGAATCAAATTAGCGATCAGTATAAGTTGCGTAGATTTGGTAATATTATTTATTTTTCACGTAAAAATAAGTATGTGATTTTATATGTCAGTTCACAATACGCAGCTAAGACAATTGCAGAGCTCAGAAGCAAAAGTTATGTGCAGTCTGTGGAAACATCAAAAACTGATGAGCTCGATTTCTCTGCTGAACACGAGGAAAAAATGATGCGGGAACTAAAAGAAGAAGCAGAAAAATTACGAGAAGAAAACGAGGATTTACGAGTTTGAGAATTATTGCAGGAAAATATGCTAAGCGTAATTTACATACATTGAAGAGTAATGCCACTCGACCAACTAGTGATAAAGTAAAAGGGTCTTTATTTAATTCTTTGGGGCAATTTTTTGATGGCGGCCAAGTACTCGATCTATATGCCGGCAGTGGTGCCTTAGGAATTGAAGCTGTTTCTCGTGGCTATGATGAGGCTGTTTTAGTAGATATTAGTGGTCAGGCATGCCAGGTTATCAAAAAAAATGTTGAACTCACCAAGGAAGAAGAAAGATTCAGAGTCTTAAAGTGTAGTGATAATCGCGCAATTAAAATTTTGCAGGATGAGGGTAAGAAATTTGATCTTGTTTTTCTTGACCCACCTTATGCTAAACAAAAAATTGTAAAAATTATGACGAAATTGCTTGAGAATAACCTATTAAATGAGAAGGCGCTTGTTGTAGCGGAGACAGATGAACATGATGAATTACTAGAGGTTTCTGGCTTTTCAATTATTAAGGATCATCAGTTAGGACGAACAAAGGTAAAGGTTTACGAAAGAGATTAAAATGACAAAGGCGATTTTTCCCGGAAGTTTTGACCCAATAACTAATGGACATGTTGAGGTGATTGAAGGTGCATCTCATATGTTTGAAAAATTATATGTAGTAATTATGACCAATACTAGTAAAAAGTATCTTTTTAATGAAAAAGAACGTTTAGAATTGGCGAGAAAAGTTTTTGAAAACAACGAAAAAGTTGAAGTTATTGCTCGACCAGCCGAGTTAACCGTGGAAGTAGCACATGAACTTGGTGCAGGTGCAATTGTTCGTGGATTGCGAAATACAGCCGATTTTAACTACGAGCGTGATATAGCTGGAATCAACAAGACCTTAGATCCAGATTTAAATACAGTTTTATTGTTTACTCGCCCAGAAGATAGCTTTATTTCTTCTAGTATGATTAAAGAAACTGTATTTTTTGGTGGGGATGTTTCAACCTTAGTTCCAAAGCCAGTCGCAGCTGCATTGGAAGAAAAATTGAGGAATAGAAATAATGAAAAAAAATAGAAAATTAAAGTTTTGGCTGCTAGGAATAGCAGCATTTTTAATAGCAGTTGTATTTTGTCTGTGGCCAACGCAATATTATATTGAAGCTCCTGGTGAAGCTTTTCAGATTAGTAAATATGTAAAAAGTACTAGAAAGGCTAATCCTAATTTTTATTTGGTAACCGTAAGTGAACGACCAGCGATAATGATTGATTATTTGACAAGTTTTTTGAGGCCAGCAGATAGTCGCTACTCAAAGGATGAATTAATGGGAACATCAACTAGTGCAGAATATAATCAAATGCAGCAGTATTATATGGAAACTAGTCAAAATAATGCTATTTACTATGCGGCTAAGAAGGCAAATGTTCCGCATCGTCAAGAGTTCCTAGGCGTTTACGTAATGGAAATAATGAGTAATTCAACTTTTAAGAATAAATTGAAGGTAGGAGACGTATTAGTTAGCGTAAATGGTAAGAAATTCAATTCTAGTCAAGAATTAATTAAATATGTTTCTTCTTTAAAGAAGAGTAAGGTAAGAATTGAAGTTATTAGAGGAAAAAAACACCTAACTTTCTCCGGTAAAACGGTAAAACTTTCTGGAACTAACCGTTACGGAATCGGTATTCAACTTGTAGATCATACGCGGGTAGTAACAAAGCCTGCAGTAAAAATTGATGCGGAAGATATTGGTGGCCCTTCAGCTGGATTAATGTTTACGCTCGAATGTTATCAATTATTTACCGGAAAAAATCTTAGTTCTAAAAAGATAGCAGGGACTGGGACGATTGATGATCAAGGAAAAGTAGGAATGATTGGCGGCGTTGATAAGAAAGTAATAGCAGCTAGTCGACAGGGAATGAAAGTCTTCTTTGCTCCAACTGATCAACCATCGGGAGTTAAAAAGAGTGAAACGAATTATGCAGAAGCGGTAAAAACTGCTAAGAAAATTCATACTAAAATGAAGATTGTACCCGTAGCTCGATTTGAAGATGCACTAAATTATTTAGAAAAATAAGAAAAAGCAGCAAAAAATTGCTGCTTTTTTTCGTAATAAATAATGAGGTGATAAAAATGGATTTTGAAAAAATAAAAGATTTCATCTTAGGAAAGAAAGGACTAGTAATTGGAATTATTGCGATGATTTTAATTGGTGGATATTTTATTCAAAAAAATAATCAGCCGGTAGTTAATAATAATCAAGTTTTAAGTGAAAATAATAAGAACCAATCAACAGATTTTTCTAAAAATAAAAGTAATAACACTCCTTCTGCTACTGGCGTTAATAGTCCATCTAAACAAAATACTGTAACTGTAGATATTGCTGGATCTGTTAAACATAGTGGAGTTTATACCTTAAAAAATGGGGCACGCTTAAATGATTTATTAAAAGTATGTGGCGGCTTAACCGATAAGGCAGAGACAAGAGCAATAAATCGAGCAGCTCTTTTAAAAGATCAAGATCAAATTTATGTCCCCCACATTGGTGAAAAAATAGAGAATGTACCAGCAGTCGGAAATACAACAACTACTAACTCATCTGCTTCAGATTCTTCTAGTTCAAATTCTGAGCAGGTCCATTTAAATTCTGCAACAGTTGAAGATTTACAAAAATTAAATGGAGTGGGTCAGAAGAAAGCAGAACAAATTATTGCGTATCGCGATCAAAATGGAGGTTTCAAACAAATTGAAGATTTAACTAAAGTGACAGGAATTGGTGAAAAGACTTTTGAAAAGCTTAAAGATCAATTGGCTCTCTAGTTTTTATGCTCCCGGATTCTATTTATTACTTAGTTTGGGAGGTATTTCAGTTACTTTTCTAATTTTGCAAGCTACTTCTTTTGCTCAAAGAGTTGTAGCTGTAATTTTTTTGCTTTTTTTCTGCTTCTTGCTCATTTATAAATTTCCTCAGTATCGACAATTACTGGTTTTGTTTTTAGGAATAATATCTCTTATAACTTTACTTAATCAGCAAACAAGTGAAACGAAAATTGGAGAACCAATTCAAATATATAGTGATCAGGTGAAGGTGAGTGACCAATTTTTCTATGGGGAGGGAAGAATTGGAAAGAATAAAGTTTTAATTAGTGGAAGTATAAACAAGTCACTTGAAAAAGAATTAAATCGCTTTGGGGGATGTTATTTAGTAAACTACAAGGCAAAAGTAGAACAAATTATGCCAGCAACTAACCCAGGTGAATTTGACTACCAAAAGTATTATCGTAGTAAAAAAATAAGGGAGAGAGTGAAACTTGAAAGCTATGAGCTTTATCCTAAGAAAATTACTATTTTTGATTGGATCCATATTTTACGTAAGTGGCTGATCGATTATTTTGAAAAAATGCCCCAGTTTACAAGATTTTTTGCCAGTGAAATGGTTCTAGCACAAAATCTTAGTCCAGAAAATAAGGTTTTACTCAATAGTTATCGTGACTTAGGAATTATCCATTTGTTAAGTATCTCTGGGCTACACGTAAGTTTATATATTCTAGGGATCATGTGGCTTGGAACAATTATGAAAAGAACAGAAGAAGAATTAACGATTTTTTGTGTTCTTTTTTTAATAATTGAAATCTTACTTTCTAATTTTCAGGCTGGTTTTGTGCGAGCAAGTTTAAGCTACTTTTGGAATGTATTCTTTAAAAGAAAAAAGATTATGATTAGTAGCGGAGATAAATTAGGAATAGTAGCGTTAACTCATCTCCTATTTAATCCGCTATTATTTTTAAATAGTGGGGCGATTTTAAGTTATTTGTTAGTCTTTGGATTAGAAATAAGCAAAGATTTTAAAAAAATTAAACAAAATATAGTTCTCAATTTATTAATTACGCCAATTCTATTACATAATTTTTATCGGATTAATTTTCTAACTATCATTTATAATTTCTTGATTGTTCCAATTTTTAATTTTATTCTTTTGCCTTTAACCTTTATTGTGATTTTTATATTTTGGTGTTTACCAGATATTGTCAGAATAAGTGAACCAATTTTTAAAGTCATTGCGGACTTAACTAATTTTATTGCTGATAAGCAGGTGGGATTAATAACTTTTGGGCAAATAAATTGGTTTCAAACTATATTTTTATTGGCTGTGACTTTGTTTTTGATTATTATGCCTAAGAATAAAGTAAAGAAATTAAAATTAAGAGTAATTTTGCTTGGGGCATATACTAGCTTTTTCTGTTTGATTCATTTTCCACTTAAGGGGCAAGTTTCTTTTATTGACGTAGGACAGGGGGATAGCATTTTAATTACGACGCCCTTAAATAGAAAAACATACTTAATAGATACAGGTGGAAAACTAAATTTTGGTAAAAGAAAAAGTGAGCCGCAGTTAAATCGGATCACTATACCATTTTTATATGCACAGGGAATTGATCATCTTGATGGAGTCTTTTTAAGTCATCAGGATGCAGATCATATCGGTGATTTAAAAGCTTTACTGGATCAAATTCCAGTAAAGCATCTATATTTTGCTAGAGGTTTGACTGATAATCAGTCTTTTATGAAGAAAATAAGTAATCATTTAAATGATGTGCAACTGATGCCACTTCTTGCAGGGGATAAAGTTAGAGAAGGCGGGATCGACTTTGATGTGGTTTATCCTTTTAAAGCGGGCTTAGGTAAGAATGAAGATTCTTTATCTATAACTTTTAAGTTAGCAAATAAACGCTGGCTTTTTACTGGGGACTTGGGCAGAGAAGGAGAAAAAGAGATACAAAATCACTATAATTTCCAAGTTGATTACTTTAAATTAGGCCATCATGGTAGTAAAACTTCTAGCGATCCAGATTTTTTAAAGAAGTTAAATCCACGTCTAGTCTTTATTTCTTCAGGACGCAATAATCGTTTTGGGCATCCCCATCAAGAAACTTTAAAAACATTGAAAGACTTAGGTATTCCATATTTAAATACGCAAGATAGTGGTACAATTACTTGGAATTACTCACCATTTCAAGGTGATAAGATTACGACTTTTTATAAAGGAAATACAAAATGACATTAATCTCTCTTTTTAAACAGACTAATCCTAAGAATGCTAATCTTTTAATTCAAGGACCAGATTCATTTTTTAATGATTATTTGGTTCGCAACTACCTCAATCAAAAATCTTTTTCTGAACTTGATCAAGTGATTGTAGACTGCCTTGAAGATGGACTTGATGAATTAATGGCAACTTTAACCGAGTCTTCTTTATTCAGTAACCAGAAAGTTGTGGTTGTGAAGAATCCTTTCTTTTTAATGGCTAAAGTACCACAAAAGTTTAAAAAACAAGTTGAAAAATTAACTAGAATCATTGAACATTTGAGTGATTTAGAAGATGTAGTTGTTTTTGTGGCTAATTATGAAAAAATTGATCGTAGAAAAAAGATTAGTAAACTTTTGCTTGAACATGTTAATGTGGTTGAAACTACGTTTAAACCCTATGAAGTTAGTGGAATAATTAAGGCCATAAGTAAAGAAGAAGGATATCAAATTACTAATATGGCGCTTCAAATATTGATCCAAAGAAGTGACCAAGTTCTAGACGTCTCATTAAGTAACTATGTAAAATTAAAAAATATTGTTGGTGAAGATAAAAGGATCACGGAAACACTAATTAAGGAAAATATTGATCGTTCTCTTTCAGAAAATATTTTTGAAATATTAACAGCTGCTTTTGATAAAAAATATCAAGAGGCTACTCAACGTTTAGAGGATCATTTACGAGAAGGGGCAAGTGTAATTCAGCTACTAGCTATTTTTGAATCTCAACTTGAATTTTTGACTTGTGTTAAAGTTTTGCAGAATAGACGGTGGAGTAAAGATCAAATTACTAAAGAGTTAAAAGTGAATCCGTATCGAGTAAAATTAGCCCTTGAAAATAAAGTCTCATTAAGTAAATTAACAGTGTTGTTAAAGCAGGCGATTGAACTTGATTTTGGCTACAAAAACGGAACTTATCATGGGGATGAGTTTTTGAAGCTCTTTCTATTAAAAATTTAGACAACAAAAAAGCTCGGAGGAAAACTCCGAGCTTTTATTTTGCCTAATATCAGGTGTCAAGTAAATAATTACTTGTTAGCAGCCTTCTTAGATAAGCGTGACTTATCACGGTTAGCTTTGTTCTTAGAAATAAGACCTTTAGAAGCAGCCTTATCTAAAGCACGTGCAGCTTTAACTTCTAAATCGAGGACATCTTTTGCGTCATTTTCAACAGCTTCGTTGAATTTTCTTACAGCAGTTCTCAATTTACTTAATTCAGCAGCGTTGCGCTTGTTAGCAGTAGCATTAGTCTTAACACGTTTAATTGCTGATTTAATTTGTGGCATCAAAATCACCTCGATAAAATAGATTTACTCGTTAATTATACTTAATACAAGCCGTTGGTGCAAGGTAATTTGGACTTGCTTTTTTAAAAACTTCCATGTAATATTAATATCTGTTGGAACCATTGACGCTGTTTTCCCGCCGCCGACGGTTAACGTTGTTAATGGCAATTATTTAAAAGAGAGGTATTTTTCTAATGGCTATTTCAAAAGAAAAGAAAGATGAATTAATCAAAGAATACGCACGTCACGATGGCGATACTGGTTCTCCAGAAGTTCAAATTGCACTTTTAACTAGTGATATCAACAACTTGAACGACCACTTAAAGGCTAACAAGCAAGACCACCACTCATACGTTGGTTTGCTTAAGAAGATTGGTCACCGTCGTAACTTACTTCGTTACTTGAAGAACAAAGATATTCAACGTTACCGTGAATTAATCAACAAGTTAGGTTTACGTCGTTAATTTTAATAATTCATAAACCTCAGCTACTCTTTATCTTAAAGAGTAGCTTTTTTGTTCCTTTCAAATTCATACTATTATATGGTAAAATTAATTAGATTAACTTCGTTTTGATCATTAAGATCCATAAATAATTTAAGTAAATATAGAAAGAAGCAAAAAAATGTCACAAAAAATTAAGATAATGATCTTGGGTGGCGCACGTGAAAATGGTAAAAACATGTACGCTGTTCAAGTAGAAGACGAAATTTTTATTATGGATGCGGGTTTGAAGTATCCTGATTCATCTTTATTAGGAATTGACGTTGTTATTCCTGACCTACAATTTTTCCAAGATTATGCCGATAAAATTGCCGGTATCTTTTTAACTCATGGTCATGCTGACTCAATCGGGGCTCTTCCATATATTTTAAGAGATCACGATATTCCAGTTTTTGGTTCAAAATTAACTATTGAATTGGCTAAGATTGCTGTTCAACGTGAAAATAGACGTCGTAAAAATGACTTATTCCATGTTATTGACGCTGATACAGAAATTGAATTTAAAAATGCAAATGTCTCTTTCTTCAAGACTACGCACTCAATTCCAGATTCTTTAGGAATTGATATTTCCACTAAAGAAGGAGAGATTGTCTACACTGGTGACTTTAAGTTTGATCCATCAGCTAAAAAAGGTTATCGAACTGATTTTGTTCGTTTATCTGAAATTGCCCAAAAGGGCGTCCTCGCACTTCTTAGTGACTCCACTAATGCTGAAGCAAACTTCCCAAATGATCGTCAGACTAGTATTGAAAAATACATTTACAATATTTTTGAGAATTATGATGGTCGAATCATTGCTGCAGCAAAAGCATCAAATATCGTCCGTGTTCAAGAGATTTTCCAAGCAGCGGCTGCCACTGGAAGACATGTTTTCTTGACAGGTAGAGATGCTGGTAAGATTGTCTATACAGCAATGAAATTAGGTTACTTAAACGTACCTAAAGGATTACTTGTTCACAGTAAGGACTTAAAGAAGATTCCTGACAATGAATTAGTAATCTTAGAAACTGGTCGGATGGGTGAACCACTTAAGTCGCTTCAAAAGATGGCAACTAACCGTCACCGTATGATTAAGATTAAGAAGGGTGATTTAGTTTTCATCGCTACCACTCCTTCACACTCAGTTGAAACTATGGTTGCCCAAACTAGTGATATGATTTATCGTACTGGCGGAACAGTTAAAGAACTCGGTAGAGATAAGCATACAAGTGGACATGCCACTGGCCGTGACTTACAAATGTTAATTGATACACTTAAGCCTAAGTTCTTAATTCCAGTTATTGGTGAATACCGTCTTCTTGAGATCCATAAAGATTTAGCTATTGAAGCAGGTATGAATAAGAAGGATATTTTCTTACCACATAACGGGGATGCATATGCTTTAGAAAAGGGTCGTTTCTATCGTACAGATGCTGTTCCTGGTGAAGATATCATGATTGACGGTTCTGGTGTCGGTGATGTTGGAAACATCGTTTTAAGAGACCGGGAAGTTCTATCTGATGACGGTGTCTTCATTGCTGCAGTTACTATTGACAGAAAGAAAAAGAAGATCATCTCAGAACCACGTGTTTCAACTAGAGGATTTGTATACATTAAGGCTAACCATGCCTTGATGAATGGCGCTGCTGATGTAATTAAAGAAGCAGTAAACAATAACTTTGAACATAAGAAATTTGATTGGACTGAATTAAAGCAAGATGTTCGTAATGATGTTGAAAAATATCTTTACAAGCAAACAGGGCGTCGTCCAGTTGTTTTACCAGTCGTAATGGAAGTTAACCAAAATAGACACCGTGCAATGGCTAGACGAAACAATCAAGAAAATAATTCTGAGAAACGTCCAGTTAGAAAAAATCATCATAAAAAAGATTCAGAACAAAAGAAGGCAAAAGCTTAATGTCACATGCAAGTCAAGATAACTTTCTTCTTTTAGCAAAAGAGGCTAAAAAGCACAATGATTTACCGCAAGCTAAGCAATATTTACTTGAAGCTTTACGGTTAGGTCATGATTCAGATATTGTTTGTGAGCTATGTGAAATATATTTAAGCCAAGAGAAGGGAGATCAGGCATATTCTTTGATTAAGGAAGAGCCTGACCTTTTTTCTAATCAAAGAGTATATGATACTTATCTTAAAATTTTAGCTTTTCAACATTATGCAATTGAAGCGGCTGAGCTTGAGTATTTACTGCAAAAAAAGCTACCAGTAAAAATTGAACCGGTTAGTCAAATTAAGCAGTTAGAAATAATGAAAAATTTTAAACAGCTTAAATATATTCAAGAAAAAGATTATTTACTTTTATATTGCTTAAGTACAGAAAACTTTACTAATTTGGCAAAAAGTATTTTAATGGATCCATCTCCTAATTTTGCTTTGCGTTTATCCTTATGTGAAGATTTAATAAAACTTGGATACAGCGAAAAAGTTCAAGTTTACATTTTAGGAGAATTAAAAGAATTTATTCCTAAAGAAACTGACTTGCTTGAAAAAAGTCCAATTTATCGTGAAGTTTGTGTTAGCTTAGCGGATTACTTTAGACAGGATCCAAGCAAACTGCCAATAATGATTGGTGAGATGAATGTTTGTTTAGGGATGCTATATCCGCGTTTAAATGATTATATTAGAGATCCGGATCAATTTGCTCATGATTTTAGAAATTATCTTGAGCAAAAGAAGGGCGGAGCTAATCAGAAACTTTTAAATAAAATATATGAATATTTGGCATATGAAAAAGCAACAAATTCTGATTTTTAGTGCCGATATTGAGCAAAAAAGGTTTACATTTTCTGTGGATCTAGTATAATCAATAAAGGATATTTTCAAAGGGGTACGAGCTAGGCTTTTACCTTTGAAAGTAGTATAATAATCAACAGAGAATTATCCGTTACTTACTCAACGGACTTCTTGCAAATTTACAGGAGGGTCATATTAATGGCAGAAAAAGAACATTACGAAAGAACTAAGCCGCACGTTAACATTGGTACTATCGGCCACGTTGACCATGGTAAGACCACTTTAACTGCAGCTATTACTACTGTTTTGGCAGAAGACGGTTTGGCACAAGCTGAAGATTATTCACAAATCGATGCTGCTCCAGAAGAAAAGGAACGTGGTATTACTATTAATACCGCTCACGTAGAATACGAAACTAAGAATCGTCACTACGCTCACATGGATGCTCCAGGTCACGCTGACTACATCAAGAACATGATTACTGGTGCTGCACAAATGGATGGTGCTATCTTGGTTGTTGCTGCAACTGATGGTCCTATGCCACAAACTCGTGAACACATCTTACTTGCTCGTCAAGTTGGTGTTCAATACATCGTTGTATTCTTAAACAAGGTTGACTTAGTTGACGATCCAGAATTGATCGACTTAGTTGAAATGGAAGTACGTGACTTGTTATCAGAATACGATTACCCTGGTGACGATGTTCCTGTTATCCGTGGTTCAGCTTTGAAGGCACTTGAAGGTGACCCAGAACAACAAGACGTTATCAGAAAATTAATGGAAACTGTTGACGAATACATCCCAACTCCAGAACGTGATACTGACAAGCCATTCTTAATGCCAGTTGAAGACGTATTTACTATCACTGGTCGTGGTACTGTTGCTTCTGGTCGTATCGACCGTGGTACTGTTAAGGTCGGCGATGAAGTTGAAATCGTTGGTTTAACTGACAAGATTGAAAAGTCAACTGTTACTGGTTTGGAAATGTTCCACAAGACTCTTGACCTTGGTGAAGCCGGCGATAACGTTGGTGTATTGCTTCGTGGTATCGACCGTGATCAAGTTGAACGTGGTCAAGTTTTAGCTGCACCTGGTTCAATTCAAACCCACAAGAACTTCAAGGGTCAAGTTTATATCTTGAACAAAGATGAAGGTGGTCGTCACACTCCATTCTTCTCAGATTACCGTCCACAATTCTACTTCCACACTACTGACGTAACTGGTAAGATTGAATTGCCAGAAGGTACTGAAATGGTTATGCCTGGTGATAACGTTGAATTCACTGTTGAATTGATCAAGCCAGTTGCCATTGAAAAGGGTACTAAGTTTACTATCCGTGAAGGTGGTAAGACTGTTGGTGCTGGTCAAGTTACTGAAATCCTTGACTAATTCCAAACTTTCTTAAAAAAGATGTATCTTAGGATACATCTTTTTTTTATACAAAAATTAACAAATTTCTCTCTGGATTTGTGTTTTAGCAACGTTTAGGGTAAGATAGTTAAGTGTGCAATAGCAAACCCAAATTTGACATCGGAGGTATTTAATTAATGTCTGTAAAATGGGAAAAGACCGGTAAAACATCCGGTGAATTAACTTTTGAAATCTCACAAGAAGAAGTAAAAAAGAGCTTAGATCAAGCTTTCAAACGTGTTAAGAAGAACTTACGTGTACCTGGTTTCCGTAAAGGTCACGTTTCTCGTGTTGTTTTTGATCAATTTTACGGTGAAGAAGCTCTTTACGAAGATGCTTTAAACATCGTTTTACCAGAAGCTTACACTGCTGCTGTTAAAGAAGCTGGTATTGACCCAGTTGGCCAACCACAAATTACTCCAGTTTCAATGGATAAGAACAAGCCTTGGGTAATGAAGGCTACTGTTTCTGTTAAGCCAGAAGTTAAGTTAGGTGACTACAAGGGTATTGAAGTTCCTAAGCAAAACACTCGCGTTTTAGTTAAGGACGTAGATGCGGAATTAAACAAGCGCCGTGAACAAAATGCTGAATTAGTATTGAAGGACGGTAAGGCTGCTAAAGGCGATACTGTTACTATCGACTACACTGGTACTATTGATGGTAAACCATTTGATGGTGGTAGTGCACAAAACTATTCATTAGAATTAGGTTCTGGTACTTTCATTCCTGGTTTTGAAGATCAACTTATTGGTCACAAAGCTGGTGATGATGTCGACGTTGTTGTAACCTTCCCAGAAGATTACGGTGCAAAAGACTTAGCTGGTAAAGAAGCACACTTTGCTACTAAGATTCATGAAGTGAAATCTAAAGAATTACCTAAGTTAGATGACGAGTTTGCTAAAGATGTTGATGATTCAGTAGAATCACTTGATGAATTAAAAGATAAGATCAAGAAAGACTTGAAGAAGCACAAGGAAGATGACGCAAAAGACGCTATCCAAGATGCTGCAATCAAGGGTGCAGTTGAAAATGCAACCATTGATGAAGTTCCTCAAGCAATGATCGACGAAGATGTTCAAAACCAATTGAACCAATACTTAGGCAACATGCAACGTCAAGGTATTGACCCACAAACTTACTTCAAGTTAACTGGTACTACTGAAGCTCAATTGCGTGAACAATTAGCTAAGGGTGCTGCAGAACGTGTTAAGACTAACCTTGTTTTGGAAGCAATCGTTGCTAAAGAAAAACTTGACGCAACTGCTGATGAAATTAAGCAAGAAATCAAAGACTTAGCACACGACTACAACATGGACGAAAAAGTTGTTCGTCGTAGCTTGAGTGATGATATGCTTAAGCATGATATTGCTATTAGAAAAGCTATTGATTTAGTAGCTAACAAGGCAAAGCAAGTTGCTAAGAAATCAACTGCTAAGAAGTCAACCAAAGAAGACGACAAAAAGGCTGATAAATAATAGTTGATAACTAGTTTAAGAAAAGGGCGGCTATGACAGTCGCTTTTTTCTTTACTATTAATTAACAAGACAATTTTCTTTACTCTGTTAAAGTGAACTGCTAAGCTTATTTTGACATAAAGTAAGTGAAAAGGAGGACGGCTGATGGCTAACGAAATTACTGAGCAAGAAGAAGTAAAATGTTCTTTTTGCGGTAAACCACAGTCACAAGTTAAAAAAATTGTGGCTGGAAAGGGAGTCTACATTTGTAATGAATGTATCGATCTTTCCAAGAAAATTATTGATGATGAATTAAAAGCAGATTCCATTAAAGAAACTAAAGCTTTACCTAAGCCAATGGAAATTAAAAAGCAATTGGATGAGTACGTAATTGGTCAAGATCGTGCCAAAAAGGTACTTTCCGTTGCTGTTTACAACCACTACAAACGTATCAGTCAAATGGATATTGATAGCACTGGAACTGAGTTACAAAAATCAAATATTGCTTTGATTGGACCAACTGGTTCGGGTAAAACTTATTTAGCCCAAACTTTAGCTAAAATTTTGAATGTTCCATTTGCTATTGCGGACGCTACTACTTTGACTGAAGCCGGTTATGTTGGTGAAGATGTAGAAAATATTTTGCTCAAATTGTTGCAAAATGCCGACTATGATTTAGAGCGTGCACAACGCGGAATTATTTACATTGACGAAATTGATAAGATTTCTAAAAAAGCAGAAAATGTTTCAATTACGCGTGATGTTTCCGGTGAAGGTGTACAACAATCACTACTTAAGATTTTAGAAGGAACTATTGCTTCTGTTCCTCCTCAAGGTGGACGTAAACATCCTCAACAACAAATGATTAAGATTGATACTACTAATATCTTATTCATTGTCGGTGGTGCTTTTGATGGTATTGAAAATATCGTTAAAAACCGTCTTGGTAAGAAAACAATTGGTTTTGGCGCAGAAAATGGTCTTAATCAAGTAGATGCAGATGACTGGCAAAAGAATCTTACAACTGGAGATTTAGTTAAGTTCGGTTTAATTCCTGAATTTATTGGACGTATTCCAATTATTGCTACTCTTGATAAGTTGAGTACTGAGGACTTAATTAGAATTTTAACTGAACCGAAGAATGCTTTAGTAAAGCAATACAAGAAGTTATTGTCACTTGACGATGTAGATCTTGAATTTACTGATGGGGCACTTCAAGCTATTGCGGATATGGCTATTAGTCGTCATATGGGTGCGCGTGGCTTACGTTCTATTGTTGAAAATTCATTGATGGATGTAATGTATCGCACACCAAGTGATGATAACATCAAAGAAGTCCAAATTACTAAGGATGTTATTACTAAGCATGCAGAGCCTAAGATTACCTATAAAGAGGACAAGGCTGAAGAGACGAGTGAGGCGACTAAATAATGAAAGTCGTAGATGCTGAATTTGTCATTAGTGCTGTTTCTGAAAAACAGTATCCAAAAGATGATTTACCAGAATTTGCCTTGGCTGGCCGTTCGAATGTTGGTAAATCTAGTTTGATTAATACAATTGTTAATCGGCGTAAACTAGCCCGTACATCACAACAACCAGGTAAGACTCAAACTCTTAATTTTTATAAGGTTAATAATGAGTTGTATCTGGTTGACGTACCAGGTTATGGCTATGCAAAAGTTTCTAAAAAGCAAAGAGCTGCTTTTGGTGAAATGATTCAAGATTATCTTGAAACGCGTGCTGATTTAAAGGGGTTAATTCTTTTAGTTGATGCACGTCATAATCCAACGGCTGATGATATCAATATGTTTAACTATGCTCTCTATCTCGATATTCCAATCTTGGTGGTAGCAACGAAGATGGATAAGTTGAAAAAGATGGAAGCAAGTCAGATTAAGCAAAAAATCGGTAAGAGTTTGGATCTTTCACAAGAAAATGTATCTTTTTTACCATTCTCGAGTGTTTCTAAATTAAATGTAGATAAATTCTGGGATTGGGTCGAAGATAAGATGTAATTTAAAAAAATTGCATAATTTACTGATTAAATTGATCTATCTTTGATATAATTAGATACGTTGAAAATATTGAACTAATAATGTTTCAACAACCTTTGAAAAAGAAAAATACCGGTTGGAGCTGATAAGCTCTAGTCGGTATTTTTTCTTGCCTAAATAAATGAAATGTATTAGCTTTAGAATTAAAATATACACTTTAAAGAAATAAGGGAAAGAAATGACTAAGAAAATCTTGTTTATTTGTCATGGTAATATTTGTCGTTCACCTATGGCTGAATTTATTACTAAAAAGCTTGTTAAAGATCTAGGTAAAGAAAATGAATATGAGATTGCTTCTGCCGCTACAACCGAAGATGCAATTATTAGTGGGATCGGCCATGATATCGATGTACGTTCTCAACGAGTAATGAACGAGCATGGGATTCCTTTTAGCCATCGTCAGGCTAGAAAAATGGTTAAGAGCGATTATGAAAAATACGACTATATCATTGGAATGGATGAAGAAAACTTCTTTGATATGAATCATATTTCAGCAGGAGACCCGGAAAGAAAAGAATATAAACTTTTATCCTTTGTTGGTTCGATGATGGATGTTGATGATCCGTGGTATACTGGCGACTTTGAAGCAGCATATCAAGATATTTATCGAGGCTGTGAAGCTCTTATTAAGAAAATCGAGATGTCTGATAAGTAATGCAAGTTTTACCAATTTTCCTGGTTATTTTAGCGATAGTCGTATCCGGATATATTTTTACCTCTAAACGTCGTTTTTATTTTCTGAGAGCAATTATTCTGTTTTTAGTATTGTTACTGCTAAGTACAATTAATTTCTCAATCTTCTTTGGATTTGCGGCTCTCTTTATTGACCGAATTCATGATATGGAACTAGGAAATCTCTTCTTACTCCTAGCAGCCCTGGTAATTTTATCAGGTCTTCTACTATATGAAGGCTTAAAGAGATTTAACAAATATCATCCAATTTCAGAAATAACTCTAACTTTAATTGAATATTGTATTCAATGGGCATTAGTTTATGTCACAGTTTATCAATCGATCTTCAATAACATTGCTAAGATCCATACAATTACTAAAATGATAAAAACAGTTCGTATCCTCAATCCGGATTTACTAGTAGTAATCATTTTGCCATCGTTTATTTCAATTTGGATTGCGGTTGTTTTATTGAAGAAGTATCAACATGATTTATAAAAGATAGTCTTATAGTAAGACTATCTTTTTATTATATTAAGACTAAATTTTTGTCATTATGCCTTTAAGCTCATACAATAAAAAGTGAAAGCGGATTATATATGAAAGAAGGCTGTAATTATGACGGTTCCAACATTTGATCGTGAAAAAGAAGCTATTATGAAAGACATTCGTGAAATGATTCACCGTAATCGTGACAATGGCTTTATTTTAGAAGAATTACAAAATAAATACGGTAAAGACTTTTCTGATGATGATTTGAAGGCTTTAATTAAAGAAGCTACTAAATAACCGGAAAGTAGGCATACTATGAGAATGAGTTTTTGGATGGATTATGCATCTCCATTTTGTTATATTGCTTTTCATAAGCTGGCAGTAGGAATTGATCAAAACAAGTTAGATTATAACTTTCGCGCTTTTCAAATTGATCCAACTGCTACTGAAAATCCAACGCAAACGCGCGGAGAGAAGTTGATGCAAAAAGATGGTTTAACCCAAAAGCAACTTCATGAAAGATTTCAAAATATTACTGAACAAGCTAGAGATGCTGGTTTAACAATTAATTATGCAAATACACTTCCAGTCAATACGATGAAGGCATTGCGTTTAACTAAATGGGCTAATGATACACAAAGTAATCAAAAGATAGCCAAGTTAATTGACGCAATCTTTAAAGCTTATTTTGTTGAAAATCAAAATATTGCTGATAATGACGTCTTAGTAAAATTAGCAAAAGACGCTGGATTGGATGACTCATCTGCCAAAAAGATTCTTACTAGTGAAGAATATAGGGACGTAGTTATCGAAGATGAAAATGACTTAGCCAATCAAAATGCAGATGCAGTACCATACTTTGAAATTGGCCATTATCATGATGAAGGTGTGCCTACTAAAGAAGCTCTAATTGAAGCAATCAACAATTTAATATATCAGAAGGCAAACTAGCCTCTATTACTAAATTTCTTCTATTCAAAGTGTAATTTCGCTAAAAAGTGAAATTACACCTTTTTTATTCAAGATTAAAAAGGTTCTAAAGTTGAAATTTAATGGTGGGATAAGAATGGAAGAAAAGGAGAAATATTATATGAAGAAAATATTATTAATGAGTGTGATTGCTCTCAGCTTAGTAGGAGCAAGCGGCTGTTCAAATAACTCTAATTCGACTAATACTAGTAGCACTAAGAGTTCAAAGACAGTTCAAAAGAAGCACTGGGATAAGAAAAAAGACCAAAAACTTGCTAAAGAAATGGATAAGTACGGTAAAAAGAAGAGTCAAACCTATACCAAGTATGATGGTAAAAATAAGCTTTCTACTTCAGCAAATCGTGTTTATCCAGATGCCTTTAAGAAAGATACTTTTAAGCTAAATGGTAAAAAGATAAGCATTGGTTGGAGTCCACAAGGCGAACATCATTATGATTATGACGTCTTGGCTATCTATAATCATGACTTAACTAAAGATGGACAACATAAGACTTTCCTCTTCTGCTGGCACAAGCAAAAGCCAATTGTCTTAGTAGATGAGTCTGGTAAAGGAAACGTTGTTAACTTACATGTCAGTCAAGATAAGTCATTAAATGGTAGCTTTTCAAACATTATGTATGGTGAAAATATCTAGCTTAAGGTCTGCTTTGTTGCAGACTTTTTGTTTCTAAAAATAAATACCCGTATAATAGATAAAAAGTGAGATGATTGGAATAGGTAGGGTATAAAAATGTTAAGTAATAAAATGAAAGAACTTCTTGATAAGGTGTATGAAACACCAAATACAATGGATCTAGCACTCGTAGTACAGACACCGGACTTTGAAGAAACTTTTATTAGTGATAATTTACGTCGCTCTTATCAACCTGCAAGAGCTGAGAATCTTGTTTTTAGATTAATTGGGACTTTCGTTCAAAAACTTGATTTAGATTATTATGAATTTATTGATGTGTTAAAGGGCGATTTAGAGAGTGACTTATTCCATGTTCATGCTATGAGAAAGCTTAAGCGTCCTAGTCAGCAGATTTCTGATGAAAAACTTAAGCAACTAAAGACAAGAGTAGAAGATATCATTGACCTAGCTGAAGAGCTAGCTAGTGAAGAAGAAATTGGTGACTATGTCTTGGTCGTTAATTATACAGACCAGTTAGGGGATGTTTTTTTTCATGATACTAGCGATCAAAATATGTCGACTTATCATGATATTCAAGTGATGCTTATGGAATATGCAAACCGTAATATTCTTAATCCGTTAGCTCTAATAAAAGATTTAGAAAAAAAGCGTCCTAGTGAAGCTAAATTACTCAATAAAGCTGCTTTTGAAGATCGAAATATTGATGGCTTCAATGTAGAAGACTTTTGGCAAATATATCGAGCTCCTTATCAGGGTGGCCAATTTGATTTAGAGAATCCTGAAGGTTATCGCTTTGAAAAAGAACTGGTTAAATATAGTAGAAACTTGCAACACTTAGATTTGACGTACTTTCTTCTATTTGTGCGAACAGACCGTTATGTTTATGTATTAACCCCATCCTTTAAGACAGAAGATGATCTAGTAGCAGCCTTAGCTGGATATTTAACTAGTCTAGAAGTGAATATGGACTTTACTGATGAAAAGTTTAAAGAGATCAGCGACATGATGCTTGAGAGGAAGTCCTATCTCGATTTAGCTCGTGGAAAAGCTTCTGCGTATGCGATTGACTTACCGGTTAAACGAGAGGCGACTGATGGTCAAGAAATTCGAAAAGAAATTAATGACATTTTCAGTGAGCTGGTAACTTATCAAAATATGGATACAGTCCGGGACTTTTATTTGTTTGCAAATATTAAAGATAATAATTTCACGGGTGGGATGATGAAAGACAATAATTTAACGAGTTACTTACTAAACTTCGTTGAATTATTAGCTTATCTAACTCATATGTATCCAAATCTAGCACCAAAGAAGATAATTGACTTAGTTGCAACTAAAGAAGACTTAAAACGTAAGCGAAAATAGTTGCTTTATACGGATAAAGTTTCTATTGTAGAGGTGAGAGTGTAATAAGAGAAAGAAGAGTTGAAAAATGAAAATTTCAATTTGGGGCGATTATGCATGTCCTTACTGCTACATTGGTGAAACCAACTTACAAAAGGCAATTGAAGAGTTAGGTGTTCAAGATAAGATTGAATATGACTTGAATGCTTTTCAAATTGATTTAGATGCTCCTAAGTCAACTAAGCAAACTAATGCAGTCCTCTTAGCTTATGAAAAGGCAATTCCTTTAGCTAAAGCAAATGCGGCCTATGATCATGCTAAGGCAATGGGTAAGGCAGTTGGTTTAACAATTAATGAAGCAACTGCTTATAATACAAATACCATGGATGCTCACCGGATGGTTCAATGGGCTAAGGCAACTTATCACGATTCTAAGCTAATTGAAAATCTAGCTGATGATTTATTCTATGCTTACTTTACTGAAAATAAGGAATTAGCAGACCATAAAGTATTATTAGACGTTGCAAAGAAGAATAAGCTAGATACCGAAGAAGTTAAGAAGATTCTAGATTCTAATGCATATCAAGATGTAGTTATGCAAGAAGAAGCTGACTTAGAAAGTCGCGGAGTTGAATCTGTACCATACTTTTTAATTAATGGTCAGCAATTTGATGGCGTTCAAGATGTTTCAACCTTTAAAACTGTTATTGGGGCAGCTTTTGGGATGAAGCCAGATGAATTTTTAAACTTCTAAAAAAGTTATTTAATTAGGTCCTACATAGTGATTTTTTGGTATTATTATATTATTTAATAAAAAATATTATTTAATAGAAAAAAGGAGATGACAATGAATAATAAACTAAATCTTTTTAACATTGGTTTACCAACTAATGAAGACTTAAATACTTGGTTTAAAGACTACATTAAGCAAAGGCTAGATCACAATATCAGTGGCAATCTTATACCGTTTGTGTCAGAAGCACCAGATTATGAATTAAATGAGAATATGGTAGCCTTGTAATGACTTCCGTACTAATTCTATTAAGGGGAAATATCAGTCAGTAATTTTTGATAAAAAAGCTGGTATTATTTTATGCCAAAAGAATAGGCGCCAGTTAATTAATCATTTGTTAAAACACAAGTTAATTTTAGGAGCAGTTTTACAAAAGAAACTACAAAAAGAACTAGGCTTTTACTATCGGCATACAATTTCTCCAGGAGAAATTGCTTACTTTTCACTTCGAGCACATTCAGAAAAGTAAACTTCCTGGATTGGCTTGCATCATATGCAGACAGAACAACAAGAAAAGGGTCGCGTTACTTTTTCCTATCAAGAGAATGGCTATAGTTATAACTTTGAGTTTGAAGACTGTGCGCCAAACATGTATAAGCGACTAGCAGAAGCAATTGAAGAATTTCATCGCAATTACGGTCGACACTGTGCCGACTTTTTTGACATCAAAGATTGGCAGATAAATGACCATAATTTGATTTATCGATTATCTAGAAGAATAAAATCAATTCTGTAGCACGCTTAAAAAAGCGTGCTTTTTCTTTACAAGAAATATGGTGTTGTAGAGGAGAAGATACAGGAAAGAAGTGAATGAAAGATAAAAAGTTAGAATCTACAAGGATTATGGCTATACGGTTCTTGGATTTTAGAAAAAATGCGTTCCTGGTAATCTAATATCTGCACAAGCGCTTGTGACATTACTTAAAGGAATGATCACATGATTAAAGAAGAGAATTTTATTAAAGCATGGGAAAATCGGCGGTTGGTTTGCGGAGCAATTAAGGCGGCTGGCGTGAGAAAAGATTATCAAGAGTATGCGGACTTGGTCTAGGATGGAGTTTTGATTTATGCGGGGATGCTTGAGAAGAGTCAGGGTCAAGATATTGATCGGCTGGCCTTTAAGAAGATTCTTTGGCATACGTTAGATGAGTTAAGAAAGATTCGACGCCGCGAAGAAAGAAGCGAAGAGATAAATAACGAGCTTGAATTTAAGAAAGAAAAAGTCGAATGGGATAACTTAATAATTTTGAAAGATAAAGTCAAGGAATTAAATGGAATTGAAAAACTAGTGTTTTTTGAACACTTACTCGCACAAAAAGAAATTACAAATTTGGTTGAAGTGGCGGGATGTTCAAGGCAAACTTTGCAGAGAGTGAAGAAGGGCTTGCTCCTTAAATTGAAAAACGCCTTGAAGAATTAAATAAAAAGCGCAGCAAATTAAATAACGAGAGCCGTATTTTTGCCGAAATAAGGTTGATTTCTGGGGAGTGCCAGTATACTTATATGCGTGAAGGTGGTTAGATTGCCATTTAGAGCATATTTTAATTCAATAAATGTGTTTTTTTATGCTAATTGTGAATTTTCTATTAATTTTCAAATATTTTTTGTATAATGATTTTTAGTGTTACTAAAAAACGAAAAATAAAAGAGGAATAAAATGGATCATAATAATAGTGATAATGAATTAAGACATCGCTCACATCATCACCGTCATCATCGACGTAAAAAGTTTTGGCGTATCTTTTGGATTGTATTAGGTGTCTTCCTAGCAGTAGACATCATTGCGGTTATTATCGCTTGGCACAATATCCATATTGCCACTAACAATATGTATAATCCGATGAGTAATGAAATTAGTGATCGGAAGGTTAGCGACACACTGAAAGATAAGAAGCCAATGAGCCTGCTTTTATTGGGAACAGATACAGGTGAATTTGGACGTTCTTACAAGGGGAGAACAGATACAATTATGATGATGGTTATCAATCCTAAGACCAATAAGACAACAGTTGTCAGCTTGCCTCGAGATATGAAAGTTAACTTACCGGATTATCCAGACTATTCACCAGCTAAGATTAATGCAGCCTATACTTATGGTGGTGTAGATGAAACTGTTAAAACGATCAAGAAGTACTTCAATGTTCCAACTGATGCTTACGTCATGGTAAACATGGGAGGGCTTGAGAAGGCAATTGATCAAGTTGGAGGAGTGACAGTTAAGTCGCCATTAACATTTGATTATGAAG
This sequence comes from Lactobacillus johnsonii, assembly GCF_013487865.1. Lineage (NCBI taxonomy): Bacteria > Bacillati > Bacillota > Bacilli > Lactobacillales > Lactobacillaceae > Lactobacillus > Lactobacillus johnsonii. The sequence continues at coordinate 1,229,549 of NZ_CP047409.1, read as the reverse complement.
GCTATCACTTCACTAAGGGCGTAACTTATCACATGAATGGGAAGAAGGCTTTGGCATTCAGCAGAATGCGGTATGACGATCCACGAGGAGATTATGGGCGTCAAGAGAGACAAAGAATTGTAATTATGGCATTATTAAAGAGTTCCATTTCTTACAAGACAGTCGTAAACCAAGCATTCTTGAATTCAATCTCTAAGCAAACTATGACTAACTTAAGTTTTGATAATATGGTTGCCTTAGCTCAGAACTATCGTCATGCAACTGATAACATCACAACTGACCATGCTCAAGGGCAAGGCGACTGGGAAAACGGCGTTGCTTATGAGTCAGTTAGTCAAGCAGAATGTCAAAGAATTAGTAATAAGTTACGTGCTGCCTTAGGGCTTAAGCCGGAAACCTTAAAGACAGGAGAATAGGAAAAAGTGGAAAACAGTACAAAGACTGAAAATACAATTGATTTACGTAGATTATGGATGCTTTTAAGAGCACATATTTGGTCTATTATCTTATGGGTAATTGGATTAGGAGCAGTTGGGTTTATCTTAGCTACTTTTGTGGTTGAACCTAAATATACCTCAACTACTCAAATCTTAGTTAACCAGAAACGTAATGCAAATGATGCAAATCAAGCATTTAATGCACAGCAAGCTGACGTTCAGGTGATTAATACTTATAAGGATATTGTTATTAGTCCAGTTATCTTAAAAGATGCTTCTAAATGGATTAAAAATCCTACTGAAGTGGTAAAACCTGCTAAGAAGGCTAAATATAAGACTTTAGCTGATGGAACTAAGAAGTTAGTTAGTCCAGCTGAGCCGGCAGTAGTTAGAAGAGCGGGACGTGGCTATAATGTTAGTGCTAAAGAAATGCAAAAATCAGTTTCTGTTACTACGCAACAACAGTCACAGGTCTTCACTATTAGCGCTAAAAGTAACGATCCTGAAAAGGCTCAAGCAATTGCAAATGCAGTAGCTCAGACATTTAAGAGTAAGATTAAGACTATTATGAATGTTAACAATGTAACTATTGTTTCTCCTGCTTCTGTTGGAACTAAGACATTCCCTAAGACGACTCTCTTTACTTTAGCGGGTGTTGTATTAGGCTTGATTATCAGTATTGCTCTAATTGTCTTACGTGATTCATTTAATACTACTGTTAGAGATGATGATTATTTGACTAAAGAATTAGGTTTAACTAATTTAGGTCATATATCTCACTTCCACTTGTCTAATAAATTTAGTATTAATGACAATGATAGCAATTCTGGTAAAAAGAAACGTGTATAGGAGAGTATAAATGGGATTGTTTAATAGACGTAAAAAACGTGGTACAGATGAAACCATGCAATATGGTGCTAAGTTAATTACTGTAGCAAAACCACAAAATCCAGTAAGTGAACAGTTTAGAACTGTTAAGACTAATATAGATTTTACAAGTGTGGATCACCAAATTAAGGCTTTGGCCTTTACTTCTGCCAATATTAGTGAAGGTAAGTCTACTGTAACTGTTAATACCGCAGTAACTATGGCTCAATCAGGGAAAAAAGTCTTATTAATTGATGCTGATCTTCATAGACCTACACTACATCAAACCTTTGATATTCCTAACCGAGTAGGATTGACAACAATTTTAACTTCACATTCTAATGAAGTAGACATGGCAGATATTGTGAGAGAAGATATCATTCCGAATCTTTCAGTTATGTCTGCTGGTCCCATTCCACCTAACCCAGCACAATTATTGGGTTCTAATAGAATGCAAGCATTCTTAAATATGGTTAAAGAACACTATGATTTGGTTGTCTTAGACCTTGCTCCTGTTCTTGAAGTTTCTGATACCCAAATTCTTGCTGGCGAAATGGATGGGGTAGTACTTGTTGTTCGACAAGGTGTTACCCAAAAGGCGGGTATTGAACGTGCCTTAGAAATGCTTAAGCTAACTAAAACACATGTTTTAGGGTATGTAATGAATGACGTAAGAACTGGCCCAGATGGTTATGGATATGGCTACGGTTACGGATATGGCTATGGATATGGTCAACAAAAAGATGGAGAATCGAAGTAAAGAAAATGGTATTAGTTGATATTCACTCGCATATATTGCCAGGTATTGATGATGGATCTCCTGATTTGGATTCATCGTTAGGTTTGGCTGAGGCAGCAGTAGCAGATGGAATTACTCATGCATTGATGACGCCTCACACTTTAAATGGAAAATACCTAAATCATAAAAAGGATATCATTAAGGATACAGCTAAGTTTCAGGGAGAATTAAATAAACATAATATTCCATTAACTGTCTTTCCAAGTCAAGAAGTTCGTTTAAATGGAAATTTACCGCAAGCTTTAGACGATGACGATATCTTATTCTGTGATGAAGATGGCAGATATATGTTATTAGAATTTCCAAGTGAAGATGTACCAACTTATGCTAAGGATATGACTTTTAAATTATTGGGACGGGGAATTACACCAATCATTGTTCATCCAGAAAGAAATTCAGGTATCTTGGCTCATCCAGAAAAATTACAAGAATTCATCGAACAAGGATGTTTAACACAAATAACTGCTAGTTCATATATAGGTGTATTTGGAAAAGAAATTGAAAAGTTAGCTGATCGATTTGTAGAGGCAGGCCAGGTAGCTACCTTTGCTTCCGATGCCCATACATTGCCAAAACGAGAAAGTCGAATGCATGACGCTTATGAGAAGTTAGAAAAAACGCAAGGATTGGATATTGCTAATAGCTTTAAGCAAAATGCGCGAAACATTATTAACTCTGATAATGTTAGCTTAAATTGGAGACCATTAAAGAAAAAGAAAAGATTTTGGTTATTTTAAATTTATTGGGGGGGATAGAGTTTTAAATAATGGCACAAGAGGTTAAGAAAATAAAACTAGATCCGTCAAAAATCAAAGGACGTTGGGGCTATCATGCTATTAAAAGAGGATTTGATATTTTGGGTAGCGGAATAGCTCTAATATTATTATCGCCACTTTTTTTAATGTTAATTATCTTAATTAAAAAAGAAGATGGAGGCCCAGCTTTTTATTCGCAAGAGCGTATTGGAAAAGATGAGAAGCCATTTAAGATGTGGAAGTTTCGTTCAATGATTGTTAACGCAGATAAAATGGTTAAGCAATTAGAAGAGCAAAATGAAATTGATGGGGCAATGTTTAAGATTAAAGATGATCCTCGAGTTACGAAAATAGGTCATGTAATAAGAAAATATAGCTTAGATGAATTACCCCAGCTTTGGAATGTCTTGAAAGGCGATATGTCTTTAGTTGGACCAAGACCGCCTCTACCAATGGAAGTAGAAGACTATACACCGTATGATAAATTACGTTTAACTGTAATACCAGGTTGTACTGGGTTGTGGCAGGTAACTAAGCGTAATGATGCTGATTTTGATGAAATGGTAGAATTAGACCTGGAATACATTAATAATAGCAGTCTATGGTTTGATTTTAAGATTTTGTTAATGACTGTCGGTGTTGTTATTCATCCAAATAGTGCTTATTAATGGAGTTAGAATGAAGATAAAAATTTTAATTGCTGCTCATAAAAAATTTCCAATGCCAGCTGTTCCTGGATACTTACCAGTATTAGTAGGCGCCAAGAAAAATTATAAACCAGATATTCCTTATCAAAGAGATGATGAAGGAGACAATATATCTGAAAAAAATCCTAATTATAACGAGTTAACAGCTATTTATTGGGCTTGGAAAAATTTAAAAGATGTCGATGCTGTAGGCTTAGTTCACTATCGACGTCTTTTTTTCGATAAAAAACCATATAATTTAGAGAACGTTATAAATATTGAAAAAGTAGAACAACTCTTACAAAAATATGATGTACTTTTACCTAAAAAGAGAAATTACTATATTGAAACAAACTATTCTCATTACATTCATGCACACCATAAAGAACCTTTAGATAAAACACGCGAAATAATTGAAAAGTCATATCCAGCATATCTAACAGCTTTTGATAAAGTGATGAAAAGCCGAAAAGCACACATGTTTAATATGTTTATTATGAAAGCTGATGCATTTGATTCATACTGCAATTTTATGTTTGGGGTCCTAGAGAAGCTTGAAAATGAAATTGATATTTCAGATTATTCTGTTCAAGAAGCGAGAGTATTTGGATATATTTCAGAGCTTTTAATGGATGTTTGGTTATATACCACTAATGAAAGCTATAAAGAAATTCCGTGGGGACAAATTGGCCCTAAACAATTAGTGAAAAAGGCTATTAGTTTTGTCAATAGAAAATTTGGAATTGGTAAAAAACAAACTCATTTTTAGCATGATTTATATAGTAGGTGGAAAGTTTGAAAAAGATTCTTCAAATTGGAATGACGTCTAACTATGGTGGAATTGAATCTTTTATTATGAATGTATATAGAAATATTGATCGTAATAAATTTCAATTTGATTTTGTAAACATGGAAACTGGTGGAAAAGCTTTGGCCTATTCGGACGAAATAAAAAGTTTAGGTGGAAAGATTTATAACATACCAGGAAGACGAGAAAATTTAAAAGCAAATAGAAATCAATTAAAGAAGATAATCGAAGAAAATAATTATAACTTTGTTCATAATAACGTTTTAACTTGGAGTTATTCCGATGGTATTATATTGCCATTAAAGTATTCTAACTCTAAAGTAATTGTGCATTCTCATAATTCGTATATGAATCCAGGAATGTATGCACGCAGAGTTTTAAACTTTGTCAATAGAAGACTTAATTATAGAAATGATATAATCCGCCTTTCTTGTAGTGAAGGTGCTACTAGATGGCTATTTAGAAATCGTTCGGCCGTAGTAATTCCTAATGGGATTGAGACGAAAGACTATAGTTTTAATCCTATAATTAGAGACAAATATAGAAGAAAGTTCAATGTAGAGAATAAAAACGTTTTTTTACATGTAGGAAGATTATCTCATCAAAAGAATCATGACTTTTTATTTAGATGGTTCAAAGAAATTCTAAAAAAAGATTCGAATTCAATTTTATTTTTGGTGGGAGATGGTGAACTAAGAGAAAAGCTACAGCAAAAAGCAAAAGAATTAGATATTTCATCACATGTTAAATTCTTAGGAATAAGAAATGACGTTAAAAATTTAATGTTTATGAGTGATGCATTTCTATTTCCATCGCGTTATGAGGGGTTGGGAATTGTTCTTATTGAAGCTCAAGCAACGGGTTTACAATGTATCGCAAGTAATAATATCGAGCCAGAGGCAAAAGTAACTAATCAAATTAAAACCATTGATATTACTGCTTCACCTGAGAAATATGTTGATTTAGCGTTAAAAGGTGTTGAAGAATCACGTAAATCTAACCGTATAAAGTCATATGAGGAAGTGCAAAAAGCTGGCTATGATATTAGTAATACTGTAGAAATATTAGAGGGGATTTATTCAAAGTGACCGCGAAGAAACTATTAATTGTTGGGGACTTTATTAGTGGAAGTGGTTTGACTCAGTTTATATTCAATATGTTTCCTCATTTTGATGTTAATAAATATAATATTCAATGTGTAGGATATGGAATTGATTCAAAACAAGAAACAAATAAAACATGTGATGACTTAGGGTGGCGATTAGAAAGGGTAGTACCTATAACAAAACGGCCATTAGCACATGTGAAATGGTGGAAAAACTTTCTAAAAAATAATGATTTTGACATTATATATTTTAACTATTCGTCTTCGTGGAATTATTTTCCTGTCAAATATGCAAAACGCTATACAAATGCACAAATAATTTGTCATTCTCATAATGCATATTATAGTCATGTTTTTAAAAATAAAATTTTAATGTATTTCCTGAATGTAATGAATAATAGAGGAAAAAAACTTCTTAATAATATGGCTGATGTAAAATTAGCTACTTCTAAAGATTCTGCATTATGGATGTTTAATACATTAAAAGACGTAACTGTTATAGATAATGGAATTGAATTAGATAATTTTAAATTTGATGCGAAAGCACGTAAAGAACTTAGAGCTGAGTTAAATATATCTTTAAATGAAAGATTAATTGGATTTGCCGGTGTTTTACAAGAAAGAAAGAACCCTATTTTTGCTTTACAAGTTTTTTCAGAATACCTTAAGAGCAATCCTAATAGTACATTCTTAATGATCGGTAATGGCCCGATGAAGAGTGAAATTGTGAGAATAGCCGATGAATTAGGAATTAAGAAAAAAGTTAAGTTTATAACCTACACTAATAAATTAAATAAATGGTATTCGGCCATGGACGTACTTTTATTTCCAAGTTTATATGAAGGATTTGGTCTTGTTCCATTAGAGGCACAGGTAAGTGCTTTGTCTGTCCTTGCTTCTAGTAATGTGGCACCACAAGTGTTTGTAACACAAAATATTAAACGAATTACTGGGTATGACAAGGATAATTGGGTTAAGAATTTAAGCACTATAAAATTTAAAACAAATGAGGAAAGATCATCACTTGATTCGTCTTTAAATAAATTTGATGTGAAGAAACAGGCAAGTCAAATATCTAGTTTGCTAGAAAGTGAAAAGTGATAATTAATGAAAGTTATGCATTTTACGGCTGGTTTTATTAACGGTGGAGTAGAGCAAGTTTTATTAAATTATACTGGTAAGTTAAATAAAGATTATGATGTAAAGGAATCAATAGTTTATCTACATACTGCAGATTCAGCAAAAAAGAAAATGTCGGAAGAATTGGGGAATAAAATGTATCAAATTCCGGCTCGAAGAGAAAGTCTTTGGGGAAATATAAAATCAACTTACCAACTTATAAAAAAAGAAAAACCTGACGTTGTACATAGTCATATGAGCCTGATGAATTTCTTTCCACTAACTATTGCAAAAATTTTGGGTGTTCCAGTTCGTGTGTCCCATTCTCATTTAGCCCTAAATGATAGTGATTCTGTTAAAGATAGGATCTATAAGAAATTAACTAGTTGGTCAGCCAACGAATTAGTAGCGTGTGGTGAAGAGGCTGGAAAATATCTCTACGGAAATCAAAAATTTAATATCTTGTTTAATGCAATTGATCAGAGTAAATATCAATTTAATCAATCTGCAAGAGAAGAAATAAGAAAAAAGTATCATATTCCAGAGAAATCATTTTTAATTGGAAACATTGGACGAGTGGTTGAACAAAAAAATCAAAAATTTCTTGTTGAAATATTTGATAAATTTTATGATGAGTATCCCGAGAGTTACTTAATGATTATTGGAAAGGGCGAGAAGAATCAGCCTGATGAACAAGAATTAGAAAAGTACATTAAATCAAAGAAAAGTGCAGATCATATCATTAGAGTACGTGGTGTAAAAAGTACTGAAAAGTTTTATTCTGCATTTGATGTATTTGCTATGCCTTCTCTTTATGAAGGCTTGCCAGTAGTAGCAATAGAAGCTCAAGCATCTGGTATACCAACAATACTATCTAAAAACATAGATCCTTCAGTTATATATTCTGATAAAGTAAAACTACTCTCAATAGATGAGGGAGTAAATCCGTGGATTAATGAATTTCAATCTTGGAAAAAACAGGATTTTGATCGTAGTTTTAGGGGAAACGATAATTATAATATTAATGTTCAAAATAAGAAACTATATGACTGGTATTATTCATGGATAAACAAATATAAGTAAAGATGAGTAGGAGTAATATGAAAAATAAAAAAAGCGTTGATTGTGTAGTTGTAACCTTTAATAGATTAGATTTATTAAAAGAATGTGTTGAAGCCATTGAGAGTCAAACCTATCCAATAGAACATTTTTTTATTATAGATAATTGTTCTACTGATAATACTTGGGAATATTTACAATCTATTAAAAGTGAAAAAATAGTTCCTATACATCTAGAAAAAAATCTAGGAGGAGCTGGTGGTTTTAACGCCGGTTTAAAAACTTTTATTAATAAAAGTCACGCAGACTATGTTTGGATTATGGATGATGATACTATCCCAACCTCAACTGCTTTAGAAAAATTAATTGATAAATCAAATATTTCTTCTCATCTTGGATTTTTATGTAGTAATGTACGTTGGCAAGACAATAGTGTAGCTGTTATGAATATTCCAAGTCCAGATAAAGAATGGAATAAATATAGTGATCAAGGTGTAACGAAAGTTAAATCAGCATCTTTTGTATCCATTATGTTTCCTAGAAATGTAGTAAAAAAGGTAGGATACCCAATTACTGATTTCTTTATTTGGGGCGATGATGTTGAATATACTCTTAGAATTACGCATGATTATCATTTAGATGGATTTATGGTTAATGACTCTTTAGTAGAGCATAAAATAAAGCAAAATATTGCTACGGATTTGGTTAAAGAAGAGAGCTTGGGTCGTGTAAAACGTTACTATTTGGCACAGCGTAATACAATTTTTTATCTTAAGAAACATAGTACAAAAAAAGAAGTATTTAAAGCAACCGTACGTCAAGGGGTAAAGGTACCAATTAAAGCTTTAATCAAGTCTAAAGACCATAGATTTTATAGAGCTTGGATATCAGTAAAAGGTACAGCAGCGGGATTATTTTTTAATCCAAAAATAGAAAAGGTAGAAAAATAATGATATTTTTAGCTTTATCGTTAGTATTATTAACTTTATTAGCCTACTATCTAAATAATCGATCATTAGTTTCACCATCAATTCTTTTTTGTGGCGGCATGACTATAGCGTCTTTTATTGCTTGGATTAATCAAATAGCTTGGAATCTTGAGTTGGATATAAGAACGTTCTTAGTTATTACCTTAGGTGCGTTAGAATTTATAATAGTAGGATACGTTGTAAATTTTATTTTCAACACTATATCAAGTGGGACTCGAGCAAAAAAAATAGCCCCTTATAAAGTAATTCCCGAATATGTTGATAAAAGATTTACAAGTATCCTTTTTATACAATTAGTAATATTATGTTTAGCAGTATTTACAATCAGGCGAGCTACAGGTATCTCAAATTTAATGACTGCTATCAATTATATTAACTATGTTCAGAATGGATTTATAAAAGGACAAATAAATTTACCAGGTTATTTTGGGCTTATTCTTCTTTTTAATAGTTCGGCTGGAATGATGGCTGGATATGTTTTTCTAGAAAATATAATAGTAAAGCGAAAATTTAATTTAATTTTGTTTTTTAATTTACTTTTGGGTCTCGCAACACCACTATTAACAGGAGCTCGAGGCGATAGTATTGTATTTTTAATTGCTTTGACTATTTTAGGATACTTTATAGTTAAAGAACAACATAACTGGAATTCAGCAAATACAAAATATGTTGTCTTAGGTGTTATAGGGGCAATTTTATTTGTTTTTGTCTTTGAATGGTCCGCTAGCTTAGTGGGAAGAAATATGGAGAATAGTAATCTAGGAGAATATATTTCTACCTATATGGGAGCAGAAATTGCTAATTTAAATGAATTTATAAAAAATCGTTCATTTCCAATAAAAGGGGAAATTTTTGGACAACAGACTTTTGTAACAATTTTGCCAACTTTATCACGAGTATTTCGATTTGCTTTGCCAGAATATAAATTGGATATACCGTTTCAAATTTTAAATGGTCATAATACTGGTAACGTAGCAACTATGTTTTATTCTTGGCTATATGATTTTGGATATATGGGAATAGGAATTCTAACTATTGTAGTTAGTGGTGTTGGGGAAGTATGTTATAAGTTTGCAAAGCAAAGCAATGGTTTTGGAATTATGAAATTAGTTTATAGTTATATAGGTGCCTTAATTGCTTTGTCTTTCTTCTCTAATAGATTTTTTGAAAACCTAAACGTAAATTTTTTGTATATGATAATCTCATGGATAGTATTAAAATATATTTTATTTAGACGGGGGAAAAACGCATGAATTATTTAGTTGTAGGATCAGGCTTATTTGGTGCAGTATTTGCTCATGAAGCAGCAAAACGTGGTAATAAAGTTACTGTAATTGAACAACGGGATCACTTGGCAGGAAACATTTACACTAAAGAAGTTGATGGGATTCAAGTTCATCAATATGGAGCACATATTTTTCATACCTCAAATAAAGAGGTTTGGGATTATGTACAACAATTTGCTGAATTTAATCGATACACAAATGCACCCGTAGCTAATTATTATGGTAAAATGTACAATTTGCCATTTAATATGAATACTTTTAGTGAAATGTGGGGAGTAAGGACCCCTCAAGAAGCTCTTGAAAAAATCAATGAACAACGTCAAGAAATGGCAGGAAAAGAGCCACAAAATCTTGAAGAACAAGCTATTTCGTTGATTGGACGCGATATCTATGAAAAGTTAATCAAAGGCTACACTGAAAAACAATGGGGCAGAAAAGCAACTGAATTACCAGCATTCATTATTAAACGCTTACCAGTTCGATTAACTTATGATAATAACTACTTCAACGATGATTATCAAGGAATTCCTAAGGGTGGATACACTCAAATTGTTGAAAAAATGCTTGATAATGAAAACATTGAAGTTAAGTTAAATACTGATTTCTTTGATAATAAAGATGAATATTTAAAAAAATTTGATAAGATTGTTTACACGGGAATGATTGATAAGTTTTTTGATTATAAGTTAGGCGAATTAGAATATCGTTCACTTCATTTTGAAACTGAAGAAAGAGATGTTGATAATTACCAAGGTAATGCAGTAATTAATTATACTGATGCAGAAACTCCATATACTCGTGTAATTGAACATAAACATTTTGAATTTGGTAAAGGCGATAAAAATAAAACAATTATCACACGTGAATATCCAGCTGATTGGAAACGTGGAGATGAACCATATTACCCAGTTAACAATGAAAGAAATAATACTTTGTATGAACAATACAGAGACTTAGCTGAAAAAGAAAATGACAAAGTTGTTTTTGGGGGTCGTTTAGGTCAATACAAGTACTATAATATGGATCAAGTAATTGCAGCTGCTTTAGAATCTGTAAAAGGTGAATTTGAAAAATAAAATGGGAAAACATGCGTATCTAATAATTGCTAATCGAAATCCTAACCAGTTAGCAACTTTAATAGCAACCTTAGATGATTCTAGAAATGATATTTTTATTTTATTAGATAAGAAATCTACAAGTATCTTTCCAGCAGTCTATAAAGCAACCTATGCTACTGTAACGATGATTGATCCAATAAATATATTTTGGGGAGATTATTCTCAAATTGAAGCAGAGCTAGCACTTTTTAAAGCTGCAAATAATGGCCATTATGATTATTATCATTTACTTTCCGGTCTTGATTTACCGTTAGCTAATCAAGATCAAATACATGATTTTTTTGATAAAAATCTAAATAAAGAGTTTATTACATACAGTGGAGCTTTAAATCCAAAAGAGTTATCAGTGAGACTTCATAATTATCATTTTCCTAATACTTTTAGAACCGATAATAAATTTAAAGGTCTCTATCATAGAATAGAAACAAAACTATACTCTAAAATGCCACAGCGAAGAATTAATATTGATAAAATTAGTTTTGGCTCAAATTGGGTATCACTAGATAATGAGCTTGTCTCAGACTTAGTAGATAATGAAGATTTAATTTATCACTTATTCCATAATGGATTTTTAGTGGATGAATTATTTATTCCAGTATTTATTAATCTATTTCCAAAATATAAAAAACGAGTATATGACTCAACTAAAGTTAGTGATAAACCAGATGAGTTTCAAGGAAATTTACGTTATATAAACTGGTGGGATGGTAGTCCCTATACTTGGCGATTGAAAGACTATGATATGCTTCAACAAGCTAAGAAAAAAAGGCATCTTTTTTCTCGCAAATTTGATGAAAATATTGATAGCGATATTATAAAAAAGGTAGTAAACAATAATTTAAGCAGTTAATATGAAGGTTATAAAAAATTATCTATATAATGTAGGATATCAAGTTCTTGCAATTATTGTTCCACTAATAACTTCTGCTTATGTAAGTAGAGTCTTACGACCAGAAGGTGTAGGGGCAAATTCATTTACAAATTCCATTATTCAGTATTTTATTTTAATCGCAAATATGGGAATTGGTTTTTATGGAAACCGACAAATAGCTTATGTACGTGAAAATAGAGTTCAAATGTCACAAACCTTTTGGGAAATTCAAATTGTAAAAACAATAATGACTCTATATGCATTCGTAGCATTTGAAGTATTTATGATTTTTTATACTCGTCAACCTGAGTATATGTGGGCACAATCTATTAACTTAATTGCGGTGGCGTTAGATATTTCATGGTTTTATGAAGGTATAGAAGATTTTAAGGTTACTGTGTTGAAAAACTCCTTTGTAAAAATAATTTCGATGATTGCTATTTTTATTTTTATTAAGGGGCCTGATGATGTAACCCTCTATATCATTGTCTTGGCGCTATCTACTTTGCTAGGTAACTTGACATTGTGGCCTAATATTCGACGTGACTTAAGTAGAACAGATTGGAAAATATTAAACCCATGGCAACATTTTTTACCAATGTTGGAACTATTTATTCCCCAAATTGCAACTCAAGTCTATGTTCAACTCAATAAAACAATGCTCGGAGTTATGGTAAATGAAACAGCATCAGGATATTATCAGTATTCCGATAATTTAGTAAAGTTAATTTTGGCACTTGTAACTGCCACGGGGACTGTAATGTTGCCTCATGTGGCGAATGCAGTTTCTCATGGGAATATGGAAAAAGTAAATAAGATGCTCTATAAGTCTTTCAATTTTGTTTCTGCTATTTCATACCCTATGATGTTTGGATTAGCTGCTATTTCCTTGACATTAGCTCCAAAATATTATGGTCCAGGATATGGTCCAGTTGGACCAGCAATGATGATTGAATCTATTGTGATTTTAATCATTGCATGGAGTAATGTAATTGGAGTTCAATATTTGCTTCCTATCCATAGACAAAAGCAATTTACATGGTCTGTCACCTTAGGAGCGATTGTAAATCTAATCTTAAATGTACCTCTTATTAAAATGTGGGGGCTAAATGGGGCTATGTGGTCAACAGTCATATCAGAAATAGCTGTAACATTCTATCAAATGTGGGCTGTTAGGGATCTTCTAAATTTTAAAGAGCTATTTTTAGACTCTTGGAAGTGTTGTGTAGCAGGGATATTAATGTTTATTCCAGTCTTTTGGATGAATTTACATTTACCTCAATCATGGTTAATGCTAGGTATTGAAGTTCTTATTGGAATTTTGATTTATGGAGTAGCTATTTGGATATTGAAAGCTTCAATACTTAACGAAGGTAGACAGGTAATAAAGGAAAAGATACATAAATAAGATGAAAAAAAGACAATCAAATTTTGAACTGTTACGTATAATATGCATGTTTTTAATCGTTGCTGGTCATGTTACATGGCAAACTAAGTTTTCTTATGATGAATTAAATTTGGTTCATCGAGTATCTATTCAAAGTTTATGGATGGGTGGAGAACTAGGTGTATGGGGGTTTACCCTAATTTCAGCTTATTTTTTAAGTGGATCACATTTTAAAATAAAATCTCTGAAAAAGATCTGGGGAATTACCTTATTTTATTCAATATCTATTTACTTATTATTAGTGATTTTCCATGTTATTCCAATCAATCCTAAAGATGCACTTAAATCATTTCTACCAGTTTTAACAGGAAATTATTGGTATGTTTCTGCTTATATTGGTATGTATATTTTAGTGCCATATATGAATATTGTAATTGAACATTTGGATAAAAAAGAATATCAAAAGCTTCTTTTACTTCTATTTATTATGTTTTCTTTACTTCCTTATTTAAAGAATATTACAGTAGTAACTAACAATAATTCTGTAATTAATTTAGTTTATATTTATTTTGTAGGAGGATATCTAAGAAAATATTCTTCTGATTTTACAAAAGAAAATCAAAAATATTATATTTTAATATTTTTAGGATCACTAATTTTAATGTTGAGCTCTATAGTTGTACTAGATTTGATTAGACCTAAGTCATGGTTTGCATTTTTGACTACATCAAGTCCTTTAGAAGCTATAGCTGGTGTATCGCTCTTCTTGATTGCTAAAAACACCTCTATTTCTTATAACGAAATAATAAATAAAATTGCTGCATCTACGTTTGCTGTATATTTAATTCACTGTCAAGCTATTTTTCTACCAATTTTATGGGATAAGATTGTTCATGCACAGCAATGGCAAACGATTCCATATACGGCAGGATATGAATTGTTAGTTGCATGCGTTATTTATTGCACAGCAACTCTAATTGATTTTACTAGACTATATATTTTACACTTATGGTCAAAAATAAAAGTTAGATTTGGTTAAAAAGAAAGAAATACGAACAATATGAAAAAAGTTGGAGACTCAAAGTCTGAATTATTACGTATTGTTTCCATAGTATTTATTGTTATTTCCCATTATTCGTTATGGGGGGAAGGAAATCTATAGATATAAATATTTAATTTATCAACCTTTAGGATAAATTTGTGTTTGTGTATTTGTATTTATTTCAGGTTACTTTTTATCGTCACGTGTTTTGAGTGCAAAGGATGGCTGGCACAGAGCAAAAAAATTATGGATAAAAACTTTAATTTATTCATGGCTAATATTTGTAGTTGTTATTAGCATAACAGGATTAAAAAAATTATCTATTACTAAAATCTTAACAGCAAATTTTTCAGTTGTTTTTGGTGAATATTGGTTTATTACTGGATGCTATTTATTCCACTTTTAAATCGAATGCTTACGTCCTTAAATAAAAATGAACTTAAATATTACATTGAAATAATTGCATTTATTTCTACGGTCTTACCATTGTTTGTTAAAAGTCTTAGTCCATTTGGAGATATGAATTCGGCATCAGTTTTAATAACAGTTTATTTAATAGCTGGCTATATGAAAAAATATGATATAAAATTAAGTAAATTTATATCATGGGGCATATTTGTAGGTGGACTTATCCTTGAATTTAATCTCAATTATGGTATTAAGAAATCATGGTGATAAAATGATGCATTTTACTTATGGTATCATTCCAATGGTTTCTGCTTTTGGATTATTTAATATAGATATTTCGATGAAGAGCTTTTATAATAAGTTTATTAACTATATTGCATCATCGGTTTTGGCAGCATATCTCATTACAGAAGATCCATTTATAAGAATGTGGTTATGGAATGACTTTCTTCATGTTTCTAAGTTGCAGAACTATAATTATCTTTTCTTTCTTTTGTATGGAATAGTTATTTCCATATTGTTAGTTATAGTATGTTGCTTAATAGATAAAATATATGAACAAATTGAAAAAAAAGATTGTAGCAAAATAAGTATATGGAAAACTAGTTCCTAAACTACTAAAAAAGAGATGATCTTCGTTATGAAGAGTATCTCTTTTTCAATACACTTTAGTTTTTGACGCTTATTGTCTTTATCTGCATGAATTTAGAAAAAATACCGTAAGCGTCAAAAACTGAAGTACCTATCTTCTCCTTTGCTTTCGTCCTATACTTGTCTTATCAATTTTGAGGAGGCAAATTTTATGAACGATAAACACGATATTGTACCTTTAACAGATAAAACTAAGTTTCCAAAACGAAATAGTCGTAATACTCTGATGCTAAGTATTAAAAATAAAGATTTAGAGCTAAATTTTTATAGGTCTCTAGATTCTAAAATAATGATCGAAATTCTAGAAAAAGTCTTGCCATGATTAATCTTTACGATCTCGGTCAAGTATATATTGTTTGCGGCAAGACTGATATGAGAAAAGGCATTGATACCTTAGCTTATTTAGTTAAAGAGAATTTTGAACTTGATCCTTTTTCTGGTAAAGTGTTTCTCTTTTGTGGCGGGAAACAAGATAGATTTAAAGCTTTATATTGGGACGGACAAGGATATTGGCTGCTCTACAAAAGATTTGAAAATGGTAAGATGAACTGGCCTAAGAATCAAGATGAGGTAAAAGCACTAACTTCTGAACAAGTTGATTGGTTATGCAGGGCTTCTCTATTACGCCAAAAATAAATGATGCCAAGGCACGTAATTTCTATTGATTTTACGTGCTTTTTTGATATCCTTATGTTTAACGAAATCTAGGAGGGCTTACAAATGACTGAAGCAGAATCAAAAGAAATTATTAAAAGTTTAACAACAACTATTAATAACTTAAATGAAGAAATAGCCCTTCTCAGAGAACAAGTAGCGTACTTAACGCAAAAGAGATACGGTAAATCTTCTGAACAGATGCCACTATC
Organism: Lactobacillus johnsonii; assembly: GCF_013487865.1. Classification (NCBI taxonomy): domain Bacteria; kingdom Bacillati; phylum Bacillota; class Bacilli; order Lactobacillales; family Lactobacillaceae; genus Lactobacillus; species Lactobacillus johnsonii. Next base: position 1,213,296 of record NZ_CP047409.1, on the reverse strand, counting down.
TGGTCAAACCAGTTTGTTTGAAGAAGATCAAATTAGTGAAGATGATGATCTTCCCAGGAGAAGAGCCAGAAGAAACTATTATCTATAAGAGAAGTAAACATAAAGCTAAAAGAGAAGCTATTCTATCAGCTTTTCCTTCAGAAGAAGTACATCATAAACTATCTGAAGCAGAACAAATCTGTTCAGATTGCCAACATGAATTAAAAGAAATTGGCTCCTGGACTGTAAGAAAAGAATTAGTCTTTATTCCTGCACAAATTAAGCGGCTCGATCATATACAGCATGCTTACAAGTGTAAACATTGCAGCTTAAATAATGAAAGAGACAAAATTATTAAAGCACCTATTCCTAAGGCTCCTTTAGCCCATAGTTATGGTTCAAGTTCAATTATTGCTCATAGTATTTACCAAAAGTATGAGTTAAAAATACCAGCTTACCGTCAAAAGAACGACTGGCAAAAGCTAGGCTTGCCTATTCAAAGACAAGATCTAGTTAACTGGCAAATGAAGTGCAGTGAATATTACTTCAAACCGCTTTATGACTTATTGAAGGAAAGACTTCTGCAACAGGAGATTCTTCATGCAGATGAAACCAGTTATCGAGTACTTGAAAGTGAAACTATTAAAACTTACTATTGGACTTTCTTATCAGGCAAACAAGAAAAGAAACCAATAATTCTTTATCATCATGACCCACACCGCAGCGGTAAAGTTGCGATAGACTTTTTAGGCAATTTTTCCGGGTATCTTCACTGTGATATGTGGCAAGATTATAAGCCATTATCTAGCACAACGCTAGTTGGCTGCTGGGCACATGTTAGAAGAAAGTTTAAAGAAGCAATGCCACCTACTAATAAGGGAAAGTCTCTGTCTAAACAAGGGGTTCACTATTGTAATAGGATGTTTACCTTAGAGAGGTCATGGGAGAAGCTATCTAATGAAGAACGATATCAAAGACGACAAAAAGAACTAAAGCCTTTATTTGAAGGATTCTTCGACTGGTGTCGAAATAATCAACCGATGGTTTTACCAGGATCCAAGCTTGGTAAAGCGATTGCTTATGCACTGAATCATGAAGAGACCTTCAAGAATGTCTTGCTTGATAGCAAACTGGTTATTCTCACAAAGCTTTGAAGGTGCACAATCATCAGCTATAATTTTGAGTTTAATTGAGACAGCCAAAAGAAATAGCCTTGATCCAGAAAAATATATTGAATACTTACTAGATAAATTACCAAATGAAGATACTCTGACAGATAAAGAAGCACTGTCAGCTTATTTACCATGGACAAAAGAAGTTCAGAAAGTATGTAAAACATAAAGCGGCCTAGCAGATACACTCTGTATCAAAGCTAGACCGCTTTTTCAATATACTTCAGTTTTTGACGCTTACGAATTAAAAAACAGCATTTTTTTATTTTATCCTCTTGAGGGTGACGTAACGTAATGTTATATACTTCATATGAACTCAAAAATTTGGAGGATAAATATGAAAGTTATTGTTACTGGTGGTGCCGGTTTTATCGGTTCAAACTTTGTTTTTTACATGTTAAAGAAGCATCCTGATTATAAAATTATCTGTTTAGATAGTTTAACTTATGCAGGTAACTTATCTACTTTAAAGGATGTTATGGATAACCCTAACTTCAAGTTCGTTAAGTTAGATATTCGTGACCGTGAAGGTGTTTACAAGTTATTCGAAGAAGAAAAGCCTGATGTAGTAGTTAACTTTGCTGCTGAAAGTCACGTTGATCGTTCTATTGAAAATCCAGAAATTTTCTTGGAAACTAACATTATCGGTACTTCTGTCTTAATGGATGCTTGCCGTAAATACGGTATCAAGCGTTTCCACCAAGTTTCAACTGACGAGGTTTACGGTGATTTACCATTAGATCGTCCAGATCTTTTCTTCCACGAAGATACTCCACTTCATACTTCAAGTCCTTACTCATCAAGTAAGGCTAGTGCAGACTTGTTAGTTGGTGCATATGGCAGAACTTTCAACTTGCCAGTAACCATCTCACGTTGTTCTAACAACTATGGTCCATATCAATTCCCAGAAAAATTGATTCCATTGATGATTCAAAGGGCATTAAACAATGAAAAATTACCAGTTTACGGTGATGGTAAGAACGTTCGTGACTGGCTTTACGTTGAAGATCACTGCAACGCAATTGACCTTATCTTAGAAAATGGTAAGCCTGGTGAAGTTTACAACATTGGTGGTCACAACGAAATGGCTAACATTGATATTGTTAAACTTATCTGTGATTACTTAGACAAGCCATACTCATTAATTGAACACGTTACTGACCGTAAGGGTCATGACCGTCGTTACGCTATCGACCCAGAAAAGATTCACAACGAATTAGGCTGGCTTCCAGAAACAATGTTCAAAGATGGTATCAAGAAGACCATTCAATGGTACCTTGACAACAAAGACTGGTGGGAAAACATCATTTCTGGTGATTACCAAAACTATTACGACGAAATGTACGGTAAGAAGCAAGTTTTAGATAAGGACTAATTCAGCATGAAGGGAATTATTTTAGCAGGCGGTTCAGGTACTCGTTTATATCCATTGACTTTAGTAACTAGTAAACAATTATTGCCAGTTTACGACAAACCAATGCTTTATTACCCATTATCTACTTTAATGTTAGCCGGTATTAAAGATATTTTAGTTATCTCTACTCCAGCTGACACTCCACGTTTTAAGGAACTATTAGGTGATGGTTCACAATTTGGTATTAACCTTTCTTACAAGGTTCAACCAAGTCCAGATGGTTTGGCTCAAGCATTTACATTAGGTGAAGATTTCATTAATGGTGAAGCATGTGCCATGGTTTTAGGTGATAATATTTTCTACGGTAATGGTTTTACTGATTTACTTAAGAATGCTGCTGAAGATGCCCAAAAGGGTAAGGCAACTGTATTTGGTTACTACGTAAATGATCCAGAACGTTTTGGTGTTATTGGTTTTGATAAAAATGATAAAGTTGTATCTATCGAAGAAAAACCCGAACAACCTAAGAGTAACTATGCTGTTACTGGTCTTTACTTCTACCCAGCTGGTGTAAGTGAAAAGGCTGCTCAAGTGAAGCCAGGTGCACGTGGGGAAGTAGAAATTACTAGTCTAAACGATATGTACTTACAAGACGATAACTTAGGTGTACAGCTTTTGGGTCGTGGTTATGCATGGCTTGATACTGGTACAATGCAAAGTTTAGTTGACGCTTCTAACTACGTTAAGATGATTGAAGAACGTCAAGGCGTTTCTGTTTCAGCTCCAGAAGAAATTGCTTATATTCACGGCTGGATTGACAAGGATCAACTTTTAGAAGCAGCTAAGCACTATGGCAAGAGCCCATATGGTAAACACTTAAAGGCTGTTGCTGAAGGTAAAGTTCGTTACTAAAATTTTTAATTAAGAAAGAAGCTTTTAAAATGGGACAAATTAAAGTTGAAAAAAATGTTGGTGGAATTGAAGGTTTAGCAGTTATCACTCCAACTGTTCACGGTGATGACCGTGGTTACTTCATGGAAACTTTTAACCAAAGAGATATGATGGATGCTGGCTTCAGCATTAACTTCGTTCAAGATAACCAATCAAGTTCAACTAAGGGTGTACTTCGTGGTTTACACTTCCAAAAGAAATACCCACAAATCAAGTTGGTTCGTGCTGTTCGTGGTAGCGTATTTGACGTTGCTGTTGACCTTCGTAGCGACTCAAAGACTTACGGTAAGTGGTACGGGGTTGAATTAACTGCTGAAAACAAGAAACAATTCTTGATCCCACAAGGTTTTGCTCATGGTTTCCTTGTTTTAAGTGATGAAGCAGAATTCTGTTACAAAGTTAACGATTTCTGGCACCCAAACGATGAAGGTGGTATGGCTTGGAACGATCCTGAAATTGGTATCGAATGGCCACATCTTAAGGGTGATTACCCAGGCAGTCCAGATGCTAGTGGCTACACTCTTGATGATGGTACTAAGCTTACTTTATCTGACCGTGATCAAGAATGGAAAGGCTTAAAGGATACTTTTAAGTTTTAATTAGTGAGGTAAATTAATGAAAGTTTTTGTAACTGGCGTTAATGGTCAACTTGGCCATGACGTAATGAATGAACTTGCTAAACGTGGTTATGAAGGTGTGGGATCAGACTTAGCACCTGAATATGCTGGTGTTGCTGATGGCACAGCTGTGACTAAAGCTCCATACGTTTCTTTAGATATTACCGATGCAGACGCAGTAGGCAAGGTTATTTCTGAAGTAAATCCTGACGTGATTATTCACTGTGCTGCTTGGACTGCAGTTGACATGGCTGAAGATGATGACAAGGTAGCTGCTGTTCGCAAAGTTAACGTTGATGGAACTCAAAACATTGCTAATGTTGCTAAAAAGCTAGATGCCCCAATGGTTTACTTATCAACTGACTACGTCTTTGATGGTCAAGGAACTACTCCTTGGGAACCTGACTTTAAGGGTTACAAGCCATTAAATGTTTACGGTGAAACTAAGCTTGGTGGAGAAGAAGCTGTTGCTAATACCTTGGACAAGTACTTCATCGTTCGTATTGCTTGGGTATTTGGTGTAAACGGATCTAACTTTATTAAGACAATGCTTAAAGTTGGTTCAAACCATGATGAAGTTAAAGTTGTTAGCGACCAAGTAGGTACACCAACTTATACTTTTGATTTAGCTCGTTTATTGGTAGACATGATTGAAACTGATAAGTACGGCTACTACCATGCAACTAATGCGGAATTACCAGCAAGTGAAGGCGACCATGACGAAAATGGTACTAAGACTGGCTATATTTCTTGGTACGATTTCACTAAAGAAATCTATCGTCAAGCAGGCTACAAGACTAAGGTTACTCCCGTAACTACTGAAGAATATGGCTTATCAAAGGCTGTTCGTCCGTTTAACTCTCGTTTAGATAAGAGTAAGTTAGAAGAAGACGGCTTTAAGCCACTTCCAACTTGGCCAGACGCTATCAGCCGCTATTTAGACATTTTAAAGGCTGACGGCTTCTTTGATGAGTTGGGGAAGTAAGTTTTTAACTAAATAATACCGAATGAAAGATCAAGCAATTTTTGCTTGGTCTTTTTTGGTGGGGAAATGATAATACAACAAATTGAATGAATTTTGTCTCATAAATAGACAATAAGTTAAAAAAAGACATAAAAACACGACAAACCAGTACTACATTCAAAGTAAAGGAAGATATAAAATATAATTACTAAATAAGAAAAAGGATAGACGACTATAGAATGAATGTTTCAGAGATAAATGAAGTGATGGGAAAAAATTTATATAGAATAAGAAAAGTTCGAGGGTTAACTCAGAAGACTTTAGGATCAAAAGTCGGGGTTGGTGCTGCAACTATTGGAAATTATGAGCGCGGAATTCGATATATTCCCGGGTACCTTATTCATGGATTAGCTCTAGCATTGAATGTTCCGGAACAGTTTTTAGTTAGTGAATTACCTGACGATATTAAAAATAGTGATATCGCTAACAGTAACTCAAATGAATTATTGCGAAAAATAAGTGATAGAGATGCATGGAAGAAAGCTGAATTAAGAAAGCAAGTTCAAACAATACAATTAGTGGACAATTTATTAAGGGATGAATACTTAGAGTTGATGCTGGAAGAGGAGACAGATAGTGAGCCATTAAAAAAAGTAAAAGAAGAAATCTTTGAAATTTTTCATGAGCTAGAGTTTTTTGGAGATATAAGTCAAGAGTTTAAAAACTATGAGGATAATTTTGATCTAATTTATTGGACAGGATTATTTTTCTTTAATTTTATTGTTGGGCAACGAGAAATAGTAAAAGACAATCCATATTTTAAAAATATTAATTTTATAGAAGAAATCACAGATGTATTGACCCAGCGTAGCTATTCCGGAGAACTTATTTATTATAAATATGAGAAAAAACACTGAATAGTAATTTCGTTACGAATCAACGTGATAAATGATATAAAGTTTATAAAAGAGAGAAAATTAATGAAAGATGATCAACAAATAACGTTACAGGAATACGAGAAAAGAATTACTTTTTTGATCCATATAAAAAACAAAATAAATTATTTTTTAGAGGTCAGTTGACTAAATATGAAAATATGAATCCAACAATTGCACGAAATAAAGAAAATTTGAGTAAGGAACATCAATTTTTTGAACAGTACAAAAAGAAAGATAAGAGTGATTTTCAAAATCTTGCTTACCAACAGCACAATGGGGGATTAACACGAATATTAGATATGACTACTGATCCATTAGTAGCTTTGTTTTTTGCAGTCAATAATAATGAGCGTGCAGATAGTAGTGTGTTTGTTTTTATTAGAGAAAATGTAAGTGCAGATAGTCTTGAGGCAAAACTAATGAGTTTCGTTCCAACAGTTAGTTCAAGAGAAGTATCTGTTATAGTAGACCAGTTTAATAAAAAGTATAATTGTTCGCTAACTATTGAGAGGGCAACTAATATACTTTCGCATGACCTGTTTATTACTCCTAATACTTTGATAGATAATGATAACGAGAGGATGAAAGAACAAAAAGGGACATTTGCATTCCCAGCAAATGAAATTAAAAATAATAAAATTGTTGGAATTAAAGATTTTAGAGATACTAAATCGTATCAAGAAATTATAATTCCTTTTGAATATCAAGAAAAAATATTTTCTGAATTGAAAGAGCGAAATTATTCTTCTGATCGTCTATATAAAGATCCGACGAAAGATAGGATAGTACCTGATTTAAAGGATGTATCAAAAGCAACAATAGTTAATTTTCATAAAGTAACAAGTGCTTATAAAAAAGAAAATGGCACAGTATTCACGCATACGCTTTTGAAAAAGAAAGAATTAGAAAAATTGGGTTATCAAATTGCTAAAGAGAGAAACGATGAGATGCTGACCCTTTGGTTTAGAAGAAAAGGCGCTCCAAGAGGAGTAAACATTTTAACTCAGTTTTGGAGCCAAGGAAATGGAAAAAGATGGTGGAACACGGGAAAAAATGTTGATCAATTTATTTTACAAGAGGATTGGAGCGATAGTTTCTATATATATCAGTTAGTATTGACTGACTCAGATAAAGTTAATAGGAAAGTTTTACCACAATCTAAAAATGCAGTTGAAGTAATTTTAGATGTAAAGCTTTTGCGTGGAAAATTACACATTAAAACTAATCTTTATGCTGGAGCGCGATTATTTATTACTGGTGAGGGATACAGTAAAACTGTAATTACACAAGAAAATTGTGATGATTACTATCTTCCTATAGATCCTTCAGTGAATAGAATGGAAGGTCAAGTGACACTTGCAACACCCTCATTACAACCAAAAGACTTTTTAGAAAAAGCAGGTATTGATTTTGAAAATTTAAAAGGTGACTTTATTAAGCGAGATAATAATATGTTAAGTTTAATTTCTGGTATTAAGGAATTTGATTGTAAGATTGAAAATGACAGTTGATTACAAAGGCATAGAGGTTTCTATAGTTTCATTAAAAAGATAAGACCTCAAGTTTATGAAATTTCAAAAATCGATGAGTAATAATACTTTAAACCACTTCTAATTATAAACCGATTTTTTAGATACTAACTTTTTTGATAAATGAAGTAGGTTCTTTTGATAGCCTACTTTTTTCAGCGTGTTAAACAAAGAAATTTTAATTTTCAATTCAATAAAGTTTATATTATATTTATATATCAAACATATGTTTGATATAATTTGAGTAAATAATTAATTAGGAAGTGCAATCATGGAAAATATTTCAACCAGGTTGGTAAATAAAAGTGTCGAAGCATTCATACTAGGTTTGGAAATATATAATAAGCCTACGATTAAATATAGGGCGGAAGGATTTGCATTTTTTATATCAAATGCATGGGAATTGATGTTAAAAGCTTATTTGGTTAATAGAGATGGACTAGAAAGTATTTATTTTAAAGATAAGCCCGATAGAACTCTTTCCTTAGAAAATTGTATAAGGAAAGTATTTACAAATAAAAATGATCCTCTTCGCCTCAATTTAGAGAGAATTATAGAGCTTAGAAATACAAGTACACACTTTATTACGGAAGACTATGAAGCAATTTATGCCCCTTTATTCCAGGCGAGTGTTTTAAATTATGCTGAAAAATTACAAGAATTTCATGGAAGAGACATTACACAAGAAGTAACTTCAAGTTTCTTAACATTAAGTTTAAATGTAGATCAGCTTTCGGATGAACGGGTAAGAGCAAAATACTCTAAAGAGACAGCAGAGCGGCTGATCAGAGAACGAAATGAAGTTCAGGGAGAGATTCAAACTGAAAATTCTAACTTTTCAATTCCTATTGAAACGCACCTACTTTTGACAAAAAGAGCAAATGATGCTGATTTAAAAGTAAAAATAGATAAAAATGCTGAAAATAGTATCGCTATAGTACGTGATATTAAAGATAGCAATTCAATTTATATTTATACCACTAAAAAAATAATAAGTCTGGTGAACAAAAAGTTAAAAGTCAAAAAGATAAAACTAATAAAAGTAATCAAAGGGGTAGAAACTGAGGGTATCTTTACAACCAACGATTTTCAACTTTTTGCAAAGTTTTACAACCTAAAACAAAATGATCAATATTGTTGTTTTTATCATATTGGAAGAAGATATGGGTATTCAATAAAAACAGTAGACTTTATAGTTGAAGAAATCATAAAGAAGCCTAAAATAATTATTCATATAAAAGAAGAATTGAATAAAAATAGAGCAAAAAAATAAAGATAACCCCAGGAGCATGAGAATTCTCGGTCGATACCTTACTCCCATTCAGGAACTCAGCTTAATCCTTCACAAGTTATCTTTGTTACCAATATTATATCAAAAATACATTTTAAATGTATATTTATTTAGTTTTTATCTAAATAAATGATATGGGTTAGAAATTACATTAATTTAAAATAGATATTTTTAAGGGTATCTATAAAAAACATAAATACTATCCTTTAACCTTAGAATGAATTAATTCTTTTTACGAACTTTACTTTTTTCCATGTTAGAGATTGAGGTTTTAATTATATAGTATAAACTTGGTTAAGATAATGGAAGCTCAGCACGATGACCAATTAGTGCTATTTGTTGGGACAGGAGTTTCTATTAATTGAGTGATACTATCATGGGAGAACCTAACTCAGAAATATGAATTTTTAATTGGATGCACAACGAAATTGTATTAGACTAGCTAGGTGAAAATTATAATTTAAAAATATACTAGATATTAATTTACTGAACAGTCAAGGGATAAAAAGATCTCTTGGCTGTTTTTGCTAAAAAAGACGTAGCTATGAATAGATCACTAAATTGCACTCCTACGGTGCAAAAGATGAATTTAATGTAAGCGGTTAATTTAATGCTATAAACATGTAAAGAGAAAAAGAAATAATTGATTATAGGAGAAATTCAAAATGAGTAAGAATATTTTATTGATTTGTGGTTCAGGTGCTTCATCAGGTTTTATGGCAGCAAATATGAGAAAAAGTGCTAGGAAGGCAGGCTTAGATTATAAAATTCAAGCTAGAAGTGAAGCAGAATTAGGAGAATACGCTGATAAAATTGATGCTTTAATGGTTGGTCCGCACTTAAAAGCAGAATTTGATGCAATAAAAATGAAGTTCCTGATAAAGTAAAGGCTATTTTGATGAAAACAGATTATTATTCAATTTTAAATAGAAAATCTGCAATTGATGATTTAAAAACACAATTGGAAAATTAAAACGGTAAATCAGAAATGAGGTAAATAAAATGAATGGCTTCATGCATTTTTTTAATACAACATTTGCACCTGGTGCTTAAAAAAGATAATTTTGTTATTAATCTGGCTTAGAAATTGGAGACTTAAATATGGAAAGTTTAAATCTTAAAAAAATCAATCGATATAGTTTAATAAATCAAATTATTCCAATAATTTATTTCATGATAATTTATTTTTTTGTAGAGACAAGATGGATCATGAATTTTATTGGTTTTTGTGTCTATACAATTTGTAGTGTAGGTATTATAACTATCTATTTTTTATTAGGAGGACACGTTATAAATTTATTCAATGGAATATATAAAAAGTGGCCTTTTGTGATTCCATGGATTTTTGGTGGCTTGGCAATGGTACTGGGACTTGGAGCATTTATTGTTGCAAAGCTAAATTACAGGAATCTTTCATTGGTATTAATCTATGGGTATATATGGTTGTTTGCAATAGATATTGTCTTATACTTATTTCCAGGATGTTTATTAGGAACCTATACATCAAAATTTATAAATGACGAAATCAGTAACTTTTATACATTATTTTCAAAAAATCCTGCATATTTTGATATAAGTTTGGTAACTGAAATATTGAAAGATCCATCAAAGTTAGAACTTTTTTACGACAAGTTGATAATGGAGAGAAAAATGGAACGAATATTATTTATAATTTAAAAGTATTAAGAGATAAGAGTATAGACGATTTTATCGATTTAAAAACAGAAATTTCATTTAGGTCAAATATAAATCTATTTTCTGAGGCCTCTTTGTTTATTACTGTAGTGAATCTTTTTATATTTAGATATTATAGTCAGATTATTTCTGTTTTTATAAAATTACTACTTGGGAAGACTGTAAATTTGTGGAAAGGTTTAGTATGCGGATTTGGGCTAGGCTTTATTTATCTTACAGTTATTGGAGCATTTTTTGCTTTTAAAAAAGAAGTCGAAAAAAGAAAATTCAAAAAAATGGAGGAATATATTAAATATGCAGATAAGGATTAGCCAATAGTAATGAGACATGGTTATTTAAACGATAGTGAAACTTATGAAATGATGTAAATGAGATGTGGTTTGATTTCGCATTTAAAATATATTAATTTGATAATTATTTTCTGTTAGCACCTTTTTGTACATAGTTGAAAATTTATTCTGTAAGATAGATAAGAATTATCTACAGCTTATTTCAAGTCTTTATGAGCAGTTTTATAGTCTGTATCCCTGTCTTCATAAATATGTAAATCGATAATGGAATTTTCACTAACTTTATTGACGAATTGCTGTATAAGGAATTTTTGGGCAAATAATAAAAGAGCACTATTTTGTAATTTATTATATTGGGAAGAACTGTATTGGACCTTTAACGCAATTTGCCATGCTGAATTAAATTTTAAGTATCGTTCAGTAAGTATAGTTTTATAGGGTGCATGTGGTCGATCGGGACATTTATTAATTGCCTGTTGAACACTCATGACAATCAAATTTGCCTCAATTTGTTGGGTAATCAATTTTTCTAAAGCATCAGTTCGTCTAGTTTGGGTAACATATGGTTGAGTATAATCAATAGATTTTAATTCATAATTTGTAAGATCACTCAGATTAAGATAATTAGGATAATTGTAATTAAAGAATGATCTAATTCGTTGTAAAGTGGCCTTTCTATTAATATTGAGGGTTGTTTTCATATTAATAATCACCTGACCTTGTATAAATTAAATTATTAAAAATAATTAAATACTCCAGTTTTTATAGAAATAAACATTTTAAATAATACTATTTTCTCTTAATTGTACATTATAGTTATTAGAAAAATGTCAATAAGAACGAGAAATGTGAAATTTAATTCAGTCATTTAAATAAGGAGATCCTTATTTTCATTGGCTTGATAACCCTTTAAGGAAAAAAGATCTAAACAGGAAAAATTATGTACCCAAAATTCATTATTGAAAATAAATTTTTGTACGGATAACGCAGTAAGTAAAAAATCTAATCCTTTTATTAAGTTTGATATTTTTTGAAATTACTGCTATAGTTAAACTGTTCTCATAGATAGAGAACGATATTGCCAGTGATCTCTATAATTGATAGAGGTGATCCTTTAATTAAAGGATTAAAATTAAGTGATCTCTACAGCTTGTGGAGGAAAAAATAAATGGAGAAAAAACCATGGATAGGAAAAATACCAACGTTACGTTCACAGATAAGGAAATAAAAGAAGAAGTACTAACGTTAGAAAATTACGAAGTAAAAGATATAGATTATGATCATGGAGTATATAAGTCGACTTTAAGCTTAAGTACTGAAGATGAAAAAGAAGAAAAAAAGATAATTGCAGAGGCATATTGTTTCTTGGTGAATGGCGCTGAAGAAAATATAGTGGAAGCAGTATTGCTATCATCGATTATTATTACTTATATTCGTCAATAGCTACAGTTGAGAGTAAAAAATACTTGCTGACAAATTTTATTTTGCCTTATTTTAAAGATAAGGGAGTTGATTATGTAGGTTTCTGCAATGCAGGTTTTGAATTTACTAATGATACAAGAAATCAAAGAACTGTAGACAAAGCATTAGAAGAGACTCCTATAATTTTTACTAAAAAAACAGAAGGAGACGAATGGAAGTCAACGGTTAATATCATTGATTTGAAAAATATTGATGATTACATGCTAGAAAAGGACTATGGATTAGAAGAGTATGAGAAAGAAAAAGGAATAGAATTATCTGATAATTTTAAAGAGGAGTATGATAAATTTATTTTTGAAGAAGATCCCAAGATTGAAGATGATGTATTGGCTCAAATAAAAGATGTGTATAAATTTAAGAAAAATTTATATTACTCTGAAGATGGAAGAAGAGTAAATATCACTACTGAAGATAGAAAAGAAATGAATCGGTTTCAAACTATCAGAGGAACTTTTGAAAATATTGAAGAGCTGTATGATAGAGTGGCTTCTTCGTATAAAAATTTAATAAAAACATCTATTTCTCAAGATATGGAAATAAATCCTAATACAATTATTGGAGCTTTTATTTCTGATGGGAATGCCTTTATAGATTATCTTGATCAACAATGGTTAGAACGGTATGTGTCTAACTTTAAAGATAATTGGAAAAAAATTTGTTCATATATCTATGATAGTAATTTAGGCTACAGGTTGTGCTATAACTTACGTGATTTTGACCAGCATCCTCAGGGACATGCAGCACGACAAGTGATAAAAGAAATAGGAGAAGATGTAGGAACAGAAAGAATAGATTATTATCTGAATGTAGCCGGGATCTTTTCTGATGATAAAATCAAGAAAAAAATGAGACAAGATTTTCTTGATTTACAAGAAAATGATTTATTTACACCCTATGCAAGTAATTACATGATTAATTTAACAATACTTTATAATTTAGCTTTAAGTCAATTTGTAGCTAATAATTTGGAGGATATTCAGGAAGTTTACTATTACCTAGTTACCCATAATTTTAATGAAAGATTGATAAAAAGTGTTGATGATTATGAATTCCGAATTACCGGAGAAGACTATGCTGATGATGTTATTACGACTTTTGATGTAGATTACTTTTTGCATAGATTAGAGAAAAAAGGGATTATTAATGCACAAGTCATCTTAGATATTCGGAACGGCCAAGAAGATACCCCAGATATAAGAGTGGCTTCAGGAGACGCCTTAAAGAATATACTTAAAACTCATTTGCTTGGAAGATAATTAATTATTTTTAAGGGAGTAAATTTATTTGTCCGTGATTCACTAGCAATGGTTGATAAGGATGCAAAGAATAGAAAATGAAACTTAGGATATTTTGTACAGTATAATTACATAATATTGATTATTTGCGATTTGAAAATTAAATATAATTAAAAGGTGTACTGCCTTTATTAATTGAAGCAGTAATCACTTGCGTTAAAACCATGAACAAAAAAATATATAAATGATTTTTGAAATCATTATTTTTTAATAAGCCTTTATGAATTTAGTAAAACTAATGAAAAATTGTCGTATTATAAACTATGAATGTGATAGGAACAAAGAATATTTAGTATGTTCTCCACGTAGGTGGAGATGATCCTTAAACGAGGGAGATAGATTTGATGAATCTCTGATGTTCTCCACGTAGGTGGAGATGATCCCAATGGCTTAGCTACCCTCTCATTCGCATTGTAGATGTTCTCCACGTAGGTGGAGATGATCCTCAATAGTACCTTTTAGCTTTTTGACTTTACTCATGTTCTCCACGTAGGTGGAGATGATCCTGAATTGATGAATGCACGAGAACGCAAATAATTATGTTCTCCACGTAGGTGGAGATGATCCTGCTGTACACATGGTACCTAGCGTAAGTATTTCGTATTCTCCACGTATGTGGAGATGCACTCCCTTTGATGTATATTTCCAAACTTTTCGAATTCTTTTCTTTTCATTGTGCTATGCTTTCATAAGGCTTATACAATCTCATCTCTCATCGAAAATACATAGAAATAGTTTGTTTAAAGACCTACGTAGGTCGATATTTAATTATTACTTGTATTCTTACTAAAAAATGGTGTATCTATTTTATTTTCATTTAATCGCTCAATGATATAATTAGCATAAATTATCTTTTGTTCGTTTGTAGCATTACTTTTCAATATTGGCAACGGTGCATAATCAACATACACTAACACACCCTCCAGTTCTTTAGGTGTTAATATCATGAGCGAAAACCTTCTTTAGTTTAATATTTCTATCTTTTTACCACAGGCTTTCGAGCAAGCTGCTGCGGAATTTGAAAAATCAAATAATACTTTATCATAAGATCATTGAGGTAAACAGTCTACTAGAGTTTCCGACGAACGGACAAAATAAGCCTAAAATTATTCAATAGAAAGAGTAAATGTAATGAGTATGTACAGAAATGATGATATTTTAATTACAGATTTGATGGATCGAATTAGTAATTTGGAAAATCAAATGACTGAATTAAAAAAGATATACTATAAACAATCTGGAGAAAGTCATAGTACATTTCTATATGGATGTGAGGTACGTGGTTCGGACTATTTGCATTTAGAAGATAGGATAGTTCCTCGCTTAAAGGAAAACGACCCAGTTTTACTAATGCGTGAAGCAGATAATAAATACGATAAGAATGCAATTTCTGTTACTACACCTTCTGGCCTGAAACTGGGCTATGTTCCACACGAACATAATTTGATATTTAGTCGCTTAATTGATGCAGGAAATCTTTTATTTGGTCGTGTAAAAACTTTCCATTGGGATGGTAAAAATTTGGAATTAGTAATTAAGGTTTATTTGGCAAGTTAGTATTTATAGATAAAAAGATAGTCCTTTTGTTCAAGGGACTATTTTTTTAATATGGATAATTATGGGAAAATATTAATGTACTTAGTTAGATTTTGTATTGCCTCCACGACTGTGGAGAATAGCGCATGAATAAGCCACCCATAAAACTAGCTAAAGGATCACCTCCACATCCGTGGAGAATAGCGCTACCGTCGTCGTTTAAATGTTCGTCTAGAAGGATCATCTCCACATCCGTGGAGAATAGTGTCGGATTGAAATTGAAAGAGCCAGACAGTGAGGATCATCTCCACATCCGTGGAGAATAGTTTCCCGAATCAATATCAATGTTCAGATTTCCAGGATCATCTCCACATCCGTGGAGAATAGTAAACTGCATGGCTACAAACCGGGCTGGGCATAGGATCATCTCCACATCCGTGGAGAATAGACTAAGAAAATCCCAATGTAATAATAAATCCCAAAATAAATACTAACATTTTTAATGAGTTTTAATAACTCTTAACCTTAAAATACCTATAAATAATAAGAATAAATTTGGCTGTTAACTTGTTTTTAAAAGAGGTAAAATGATTCTGAATAGTACTTGGAGTGAATATAATGCTTTATAAACAAATTGAACAGAATAAACGAAATACTTGGATTATTTTAGGTCTATACACCTTGTTGATACTAATAATAAGTATTTTTCTGGGAATGCTTTTTACAGTTTATGTTGGAGGAGCTTTCTTTGTTATAGGTTTAATTTACATTGCACACGTCTATTTTGATGCAACTCGCCATCTTATGAAAGTAACAAATGCTGTTGAAATTACTAAAGAAACAGAGCCCCAAATTTATGAATTAGTTGAAGAACTCTGTTTAGCAGGTGGGCTGCCAGTTCCAAAATTATATATTACTCCTGATCAGGCGCCGAATGCTTTTGCTACCGGACGTGATCCACAACATGCAAGTTTAGCTTTAACGCAGGGACTATTGAATATGATGAATAAAAAAGAAGTTCAAGGTGTCATTGGCCATGAACTTTCTCATATTCGAAACTACGATACTCGTATTACAGTTTTAGCGAGTGCGCTAACCAGTTTAATTACAATGACTGGTGTAGGAATCGTTGTATTTGGATGGACTGTATTAACTAGTGAGAATAAAGGTTTGTTAGGTCTTCTTATCAAATTCTTTGCCTTATTTTTGATTATTGTAGGTGGAATTATTTCTATTATTGGAATTCCTATAGCAAAGTTGCTATTTTTACTAGTATCACGTCAGAGAGAGTATTTGGCAGATATTGGTTCAGTTGATTTGACACGTGAACCAAGTGGCTTAATTTCTGCTCTGTCTAAACTTGAAAAACTAGAAGAAGGAGAGAGTACCCCGCAAATTGGCTCTCAAGATTTAGCCCTACAACATTTGTATTTTAATTTTCCGAGTGCTCATAATTGGATTAGCCGCCTTTTCTCCGATCATCCACCTTTGGATAAAAGAATTGAACGCCTAGAAAATAGTAATCGGATAAAATAAGATAAGCACGACCAAATATCATGAGATGGTATTTGGTCTTTTTGCTGGGGTCAAATGTAGGTTAAACACTTGATTCTTAGTTGATAGAAACTAATTGAAAATGATATTATTTGAATTAGAGAATGGCATCATATCAAGGATCTTTTAGTGTATTCTCCACGTATGTGGAGGTGATCCTATAGTCTGTTTGGCTGTTCTTCCATACTCCATGTATTCTCCACGTATGTGGAGGTGATCCTCATGTTCTCAGCGGCTTTTTCAAGAGTATCAAGTATTCTCCACGTATGTGGAGGTGATCCTTATTTTCGTGAGCTTTCAGGTCTACACTCGGTGTATTCTCCACGTATGTGGAGGTGATCCTCTTGAGCAAGCTAAGATTGCTCAACAAGAAAAGTATTCTCCACGTATGTGGAGGTGATCCTTTAGGCTTAAGTAAAAGAACATCATCATAACTGTATTCTCCACGTATGTGGAGGTGATCCTCAATTGCAATTTCAGGAAGATCAATGGTAGAAGTATTCTCCACGTATGTGGAGGTGATCCTTAATCCATCACAAACTGGAGCACGTCCATTAAGTATTCTCCACGTATGTGGAGGTGATCCCGTCCACCAGGAACGGTTACTAAGTTCGTCACTGTATTCTCCACGTAAGTGGAGGTGATCCTTACATCTTCTTTTGGCTTAGCAGCAAAAAATCGTATTCTCCACGTATGTGGAGGTGATCCCTTACAAGCCTGAAACATGGGTTAAATCCAATCGTATTCTCCACGTATGTGGAGGTGATCCTCATTTGTCAAGGCATCAGGAGTTCTTTCTTCTGTATTCTCCACGTATGTGGAGGTGATCCTGATAGCGCCTATAATCGTTACTCATTACTTATGGTGTTCTCCACGCATGTGGAGATGATCCTATACCTTGTCATACCGTATGTTTGCGTTTTATGTGTTCTCCACGTAAGTGGAGATTATCCTGGTCAAGGGGATCAACAATCATCAATTACTCAATGTTCTCCACATATGTGGAGATAATCCTAAAGATGACTTTGAAGTTATGAAGAATGCACTGTGTTCTCCACGTAAGTGGAGGTGATCTTTCATGGCCGCTCATTAATAGCAATTGTTCTAAGTGTTCTGTTCTCCAGGTATGTGGAGATAATGCTATTCCTGCTAACTTGACTGATGAAGTAGCCAAGTGTTTTTCACATAAGAGGATATAACCTACGATAGTGGCAAAAATAATTTATATTTGAGTGCTTTTTATCAAAATGGCGCAATAAGTAGTGCACGATAATTCTGAATTTAAAAAATTGTATAGTGCACAATCAAACCTTTAATCTCTGTTCCAAAAATAAAGTTGAATCTAATTCAGCAAAGGTAAAAGTTTTATCTCATTCATTAAGCGCTCTAGTAGCGCTTTTTGTTTTGCGATGGACTTATCACTACTGATGGATAATCTAAAAAATTAATAATGGAGTATAATTAGAAAAGGTGTTCTTCACAGAAGTGAAGGTGATCCGAATATAGTGTATAGTTCGGAAAGTATTCTCCACAACTGTGGAGTTTTAAGAAAAATAAATAATAATATAGTGTAAAGTAAGCTAACTGTGATATAATGAAAGCGAATTCAAAAAGGAGATGGAAATTAATGGTGAACTTATTTCCGGCCACTAAGGCTTTATGGGGAAAGAAAGCGGTTCATGATGATCAAGAATTTTGGCTTCCTTTAGTAGCGCATTTAATTGATACTAAAAATGTAATGCAGTGGCTTTATAATAACTGGATTAGTGAAGGTACTAGAAAAATTTTGCAACAAAATCTTTCTCCTGAAGATACTCAAAAGCTGGTAGGATTTTTGGGATTTTATCATGATTTTGGTAAGGCCACGCCAGCTTTTCAATATAAACAGTCCTTTCCAAGGAATAAAGATTTGGATGAGGATATAAATGAAAAATTAAGAAGAGCAGGTTTTTCGTCCATCTCCATGGATAACTATAGAGTCCGTAAGTCACTTCATCCCATTGCTGGTGAAACTTTACTGGAATCTTTTGGATTAAATGAATCAATAGGTTCAATTATTGGTGGCCATCACGGTTTACCTCCAAAAAAAGATGTCACTTTTAAACAACTGAATATCTATGCTTCGAATCTTTGGGGCCGAGACACAGATACTAAAATTCAACATGAGTGGAAGTCTGTTCAAAATAATCTTTTTAAATATGGACTAGCATTGTGTGGTTATAATGATATTAAGGATGTTCCAGAGGTTACTTTGCCGCAAGCAGTAATTTTAGAGGGAATGTTAATCATGGCTGACTGGCTTGCCTCTAGCGAAAAATTAACTAATTATAGCAATATATCATTATTTCCCTTGATTTCGTTAGAAGAAGATTTTGATGAATTGAATATGGAAGAACGTTATCATCAAGCAATTAAAAAATGGGATATTAGTGATCGATGGATGCCAGAAAAGATTGCTTCTGTTAATGAACAATATCGCTTAAGGTTTAATTTTATTCCTCGTCCAGTGCAAAAAGAAATGTCAGAAACAATTTCTCAAGCTAATGATCCAGGCTTAGTTATTATTGAGGCACCGACTGGAATTGGCAAAACCGAGCTAGCATTGACAGCAGCCGAACAACTAGCCTTTAAGCAAGGAAAATCCGGCTTATATATGGGTTTACCAACTCAAGCAACAACTAACGCAATGTTTTCAAGAGTTAAAGAGTGGCTTGATAGTATAGCAAAAGAACAAGCTGCACATCCTGATGTGAAATTGCTCCAAGGTAAAGCAAAATTTAATAAACCATATACTAAATTACCCTATGCCGAGAATATTTATGATGATACAGATGGAGCGGTAGTAATTAATAGTTGGTTTGCGGGAAAAAAATCGAGTTTATCCCATTTTGCAGTTGGAACAATTGATCATCTCTTACTCACTGCCTTAAAGCAAAAACATCTTTTTCTAAGACACTTAGGCTTTAGTGATAAAGTGGTAATAATTGACGAACTTCACGCGTACGATTCTTATATGAGTTCATATTTAGAGAAAGCTATTAAATGGTTAGGAGCATATCATGTACCAGTAATTGCTTTGTCTGCAACTTTACCTAAGAAAAAAAGAAATGATTTGTTAAAAGCTTATCTGAAAGGAAAATATGGCAGTATAAAAATAAAAGCCAATGATAATTGGGAAGCTAATGAAGGCTATCCCTTACTTAGTATTCTGGATGGAAACAAATTAGAACAAGTAAGTGAGTTTTCGATTGCGAATGATGAAAATAGAACGATTAATGTTGTTCGTTTTAATGGAAATGAAGAAAAAATTATTAATAAAGCAGTTGCCGAAATAGAGGATGGCGGAATAGCTGGAATAGTTGTTAATACCGTTAAACGAGCTCAAGACTTAGCAAGATTAGTCCCTGAAAACATTGAAGTATTACTTTTACATTCTGCTTATTTAGCACCAGAGCGTGAAAAAATTGAAGAAGGACTTCAAGCGAAAATTGGAAAGGGTGGCATGCGTCCCCAAAAAATGATAGTTATCGGAACGCAAGTTTTAGAGCAATCTCTAGATATTGATTTTGATGTGCTTTTTACTGATATTGCACCAGTAGATTTAATTATTCAGCGAATTGGTAGACTACATCGTCATAAAATTTCCCGACCTACAACTTTAGCGAAGCCGACAGTGTATATTACAGGAATAAATGGCTACGGTGATTATGGGAAAGGAAATGAATTTATCTATGAAAAATACTTATTAATGAAAACCGATCATTTTCTAAAAAATAAGATTAATATTCCTGACGATGTATCTCCATTAGTACAAAAGGTATATGATCCTAAGGTAGATAAAGATATTAAAGATATTGCTGAAGCTGAGGCAAAGTTTGAAAAGGATTTAAAAAAATCTAAGAATAAAGCACGAGTATTTCAAATAGGAAATCCGAATGAAAAAGACAGAAATAATTTATTTGGTTGGTTAAGTGATGTACAAATTAATGTTAACGATGACAATCATGCTGCTGCTTGTGTTCGAGATATAAAAGAAACTATTGAAGTGATTCTTTTAAGAACTACTAGTGAAGGAACCTTTTTGATGGATGGTCGTAATATTGAAGAAGTAAGCAGTGAGGAAATAGCTGGTCAAACTATTCGATTACCATTTGCAATAGTAAATAGTTCAAAAATTGAAGATCTAATTGATAAAACAATTAGAGAATTGGAGACTAATATGCAATCTTTACATAATAAATGGAAAGAGGATATTTGGTTATGTGGTGCTTTAGCACTAGAGTTTAATGAGAATAATTTAACTACTTTAAACGGATTTAACTTAAAATTTTCTTCAAAATTAGGATTAATGTACGAAAAGGAGGAGGAAGATGGATAAAAAAAGTTTTAATCTTGTCACTGAGCCTTGGATTCAAGTCTTGGACAAAGATGGAAATCCCAAGGAAGTTTCATTATTAGAAGTTTTTGAAAATGCTGCTAGTTACCAGCGCTTAGCTGGTGATATGGCGAGTCAAGATTTAGTAATATTACGCTTACTTGTTGCTATTTTAACTACTGTATACTCTCGAGTTGATGCAAATGGAAAAAATTATGAATGGTTAACTCTTGATGAAAAAATGCATCTTAAAGAAGCAGAGGAAGAAGATTATGAGTACGATGATTTAGTAAACACGTGGCAATTTTTATATAAAAATGGACAATTCTCTAAGTCGGTTCTCCAATATTTAAAAGAAAATAGTTCTAAGTTTGATTTTTTTGGGGATGATCCATTCTATCAGGTTAATAAGGAAGTTTATGATCAGGAAGTACCAGCTAATAAAAAAGTTAATATCAAAAGTCCCAAGGGAACGGTTGATGTTAAACAAATAAACAGAACTATTTCTGAAAGTAATAATAGTCTATCAATTTTTTCACCTAAAACAAGACAGACTAAAAATGAGATAAACTTAGCTCAATTAGTGCGCTGGATCCTAACTTATCAAAGCTTTACAGGAGTAACTGATAAAACAAAGCTAATTAATAAACCGGTATCTAGCGGTTGGCTATATGGTTTAAATCCCGTATTTGCTCAAGGTGAAAACTTATTTCAGACTTTAATGTTGAACTTGGTTTTTTCAGAAGAATATAAAGAAGAAAAACCTTTTTGGGAATTCGAAAACGCATTTGAATATATTGAGTTCCTAAAAGATGAGCCTTTCGCTCGCGATCTTTCAATTAGTACTTTATATACGTTATGGTCAAGAATGCTGCATATTGAATGGATAAATGAAAAACCTATTATTTTTACTGCAGGTTTGCCAAAATTGGATAGTGCGGAAGCCTTTATTGAGCCAATGACTACTTGGCGTAAAAACAAAAAAACAGGGGAGGTTTATCCTGCTACTAAGCATTTGACTGATCTAACAAAAGCAATGTGGAGAAATTTTGGGCAATATGTTAGAACTACAGATCCCGAGGAATTAGAAGATATGCATGAACCAGAAATAATTAAATGGCTGAGAAAGGTACAAAATAACGAATATCTTCCTACAGACACTTCCTTAACTTTGCGAACTACAACATTAATTAGCGATGGCAAATCTTCTTCTCAGTTACCAACATTTGAGGTTAATGATTGCTTTAAGATTAAAGCAAATGTACTTTTTGATAAAAATAAAAAAGACTATTGGCCAGAAGATATTGAAAATATGATTGATTTGACTCAACAAGTAGGAAAAGATTTTTGGATTTTTACTAATAATATTAGTAAATTAAGAGGTTTAAATGGAACAGATTCTGCTGATAATTCGACTATTAAATTTTATGAAAGTTTAAACCTTCCATTTCTTACTTGGCTAGCAAGTTTAAGAAATGATCAAGAACGAGCTGACAAGACAATTGAATGGAAAGAAATATTAAAGAGGATTTCTATAACGAAAGCTGAGGAAGTTCTAAAAAATGCTTCTCCAAGAGATATCATTGGACAAGAAAGTTCGAAAGAAGAAGGAAGTGGAATAAATAACATTTTTACTATTTTTAACTGGTATAAATTAAATGTATTTCGTCATATTAAATAATAAATTTTAAGGAGGAATGATTATTTTGGTGACAAATATTGAAAGAAATACCAATAAAATTATAAAAAAATTGCATGAACGAGGGGGTAATGATAAAGCAATATTGTCTGCTCTAAGACGTTCCAATTCTATTCTAAGTCGTCAAGCTACTATCGTTTGGCCACTGCTATTTGAATACATTAAAGAAAAAGATATCTTTGGTGAAAATAGTAAACAAACAGTTTCAGAACGAGCAATTTTTACAGCCTTACGATGTTATTCTGTTTTTGAGCAAGGTAATGATATTGAAAGAGATCGTGAGTATGATAGTGAAAACGCACAATCGTTGTTTAGAAATCTATCATTTTTGCGTAAAGATGAACACTTTCGAGAAGCTTTAGATAGACGTGTGCAGTCTGTATTAAGTACAACGAATATAGAAGCAGTTGCTAGATCGGTAGTAAGTTTAACTAAAATAATAAAAGTTAATAATCCAGCAACCAAAATTAATTATCCTGAATTAGCAAATGATTTATATAATTTTCAATTAGGTTTTGAAGCAGCTAGAAAAGTGGCCATTAAATGGGGAAGAGAATATTTCTGGCTTAACGATGAAATAAATAGTAAAGAAAGCAGAGAGGATTAAAAATGACAAAAAATAACTTATACGTTGATATTCATGTATTACAAACTGTACCATCATCAAATATCAATAGAGACGATACTGGTGCACCAAAAACTGCTATTTATGGAGGAGCTACTAGATCACGTGTGTCATCACAAAGCTGGAAAAAAGCGATTAGAGAAGGATTTAAAAAAGATAGTAAAGAACATGATTGGCTTAATGGCTTTCGTACTAAACGAACGGCTACCTTATTGGCCAAAGAGTTAATGAAACAAGATTCTTCTTTAAGTTTTGATGATGCACGCAAAAAAGCTAAAGAAGTCTTATCTAATATGGGATTAAAGTTTGATAAGGCAAAGAAAAATGATAAAAGTAATGATAAAGATTTTGAAACCAAAGTCTTACTTTTCTTTAGTCCTAGTCAACTAAGAAAATTGGCAGAATATATTCTAAATAATGATGAAATTAATAAAATTGATGAATTAGACAAAAAAGAAGCAACGAAAGTTTTAAAGGAAGCTAAAAAGGAATTAGATAGAAATCAATCATTAGATTTAGCACTTTTTGGTAGAATGGTAGCAGATGATCCAGAACTAAATGTTGAAGCCTCTGCTCAAGTAGCACATGCTATCTCAACTCATGAAGTTGTGCCAGAATTTGATTTCTTTACAGCAGTAGATGACGCTAAAACCTCTGAAGAATCAGGTTCCGCCATGCTTGGAACGCTTGAATATAATTCTTCTACTTTATATAGATATGCAAATGTAAATATGAATGAATTGATTCATAATTTGGGAGAAGAGTTAGCTCAAATAGGTTTGAAAGAATTTATTAAAAACTTTGCTTTGACAATGCCTACAGGTCATCAAAATTCCTATGCGAATAAAACTTTACCTCAATACATCTTAGTAACCATTAGAGAAGATACTCCTGTAAACCTAATTTCAGCATTTGAAAGACCGATCCAAAGTAATAATGGTTATGCTAAAAAATCTATTGAACAATTAGAGGCAGAATTTGATAGCACTAGTAGTTGGATAGGTGAACCATTAGCTAGTTTTGTTCATGCCAATAAAGGATTTGTAACAACTGTAGGAGAAAGAAAAACAAATATTGATGAGTTATTAAATGATGTTTCTACTGTAGTGGCTAAGAGGGTAGAAAATGAAGACACTGACGATTAAATTAAAGGCGCCACTTCAAGCTTATGGTAATGAAGCTACTTTTGAAAGACGAACTACCAATCCTTATCCTACTAAAAGTGCAGTAATTGGAATGATTTCTGCATCCTTAGGATATGATCGTAATGATAAAAAAATCTTAAAATTAAATGATTTGGAGTTTGCAGTAAGAAGTGATCAACCGGGACAAATAGTAAATGACTTTCAAATCGTTGAATATGCAAAAAGTGCTACAAAAAAAACAAAGAAATTAACGTATCGCTATTATCTACAGGATGCAATATTTATGGTAGCAATTGGATCAGAAAATGATGATCTCATCGAAAAAATTCATTATGCTTTGCAGCATCCTAAATTTTCATTATTTTTAGGTAGACGCTCATGTCCTCCGGCTGGACCACTGGAAATTGAAGTGTTTAATAATCAAAATCCATTAAATGTTTTAAAATCAATGGATTGGCAAGCAGCCGAATGGTATCAAAGAAAGCATTCTAGTTTTAATGCAGAGCTCGTTTATGATGCTAATCTTGGAGCAAGAGATCATTTTGTATTTCAAGTGAAGGATAAAGTGGGCTCATTTGACCAAAGAAATCGATATCATGATTACCGTGAAGTGGTAAGTACATATATACCAATGAAGAATCAAATAAATAAACATGCTGAAACAATGCATGACATAATGTCGAATATATAAAGAGGTTAATAATGTATTTATCAAGAGTTGAAATTGATTTAAAAAATAGACGAAAAATAAGCGATTTGTCTCATTTGGGTGCTTATCACAATTGGGTTGAATCATGTTTTCCAAAATATCAAGACAAAGATAATCGGCCCAGAAACCTATGGCGTATAGATGTTCTAAATGGAAAAAGCTACTTATTAGTTTTAAGTGAACAGAAACCAAATTTAGAAAAACTAACTAAGTATGGAGTGTTAGGAACAGCTAGCACGAAAAAGTATGATGATTTCCTGGATAAATTATATGAGGGAGAAATATTACGGTTTCGTTTAACAGCAAATCCTAGTCGAAAAATAAGTGTTCCTGGGCAAAGACAGGGCCGAATTATGCCACATATTACTATTGATCAGCAAAAAAAGTGGTTTTTAGATCGGACCGAAAGTAACGGATTCAAAATAGTAAAAAGTCAAGGAAATTATCCGAAAGTGGATATTGTTAATCGTGAATGGAAATTATTGCGTCATAAAGAAAGTGGAACAGCTAGACTTAGTTGTGTCACTTTTGAAGGAATTTTAGAAATAACAGATTTGAAAAAATTCAAAAATGCAATGATAAGCGGTATTGGAAGAGAGAAAGCGTATGGGATGGGACTATTAACAGTCATCCCAATGTAATCATGCAGAGAAAATTTGGGGCAAAAAAGCCGGAAATCAGTGAACTAAGCAAGGTTAGTGACAGAATAACTTTTTTATACTTAGAGCATGCAAAGTTAAATAGAATTGATAGTGCAATTAGCGTGGCAGATAGTACGGGAACGGTCTATATTCCTGCTGCAATTATTAGTGTTTTACTTCTTGGGCCTGGTATTGATGTAACACATCGTGCAATGGAACTAATGGGAGATGCGGGAATGGCAGTCCTATGGGTAGGTGAAGATGGAGTAAGACAATATGCTCATGGTCGGTCACTAAATCATTCATCGATCTTGCTTCAAGCACAAGCTAAATTAGTTTCTAACACGAGGACACGCTTAGCGGTGGCTCGAAAAATGTATCAAATGCGTTTCCCGGGAATGGATGTTTCTGGGCTGACCATGCAACAATTGCGTGGTAAAGAGGGAGCCCGTATTAGAAGAGTTTATCAAGACCAATCTCAGAAAACAGGAGTTGCCTGGTCACGGAGAGAATACAAAGTTGATGATTTTGAGTCAAGTACTCCAATTAATCAAGCTCTAACAGCAGCTCATCAAGCTCTCTATGGATTAAGTTATAGTGTAATTGTTGCTTTAGGTGCATCTGCTGGACTAGGTTTTATTCATACTGGCCATGATTTATCCTTTGTATATGATTTTTCTGATCTGTATAAGGCGGATTATTCAATTCCTATTGCCTTTGAAATGGTTAAGGAATATGGAAAAGATGACATTGCAGCCCATACAAGACATGCAATGAGGGATGCTTTTAAAGATGGAAAATTAATAGAAAAAATGGTCAAAGATCTCAAATATTTATTAGATATTAAAAATCAAGACGAAGTGCATGCAGTAATGAGTCTTTGGGACAATAAAAAAGGGCTTCAAAAATTTGGAGTCCAGTACCATGAGCTAGAGGAGTAGTTTTAATGATTGTAATTACTCTATCCAAAACACCAGCTTCCTTACGTGGTGATTTAACAAAATGGTGTCAAGAAATTCAAACTGGAATCTATGTTGGAAGTGTTAATGCAAAAGTTAGAGACCTATTGTGGGAACGTGTTCAAAAAAATATCGGTCAAGGAGAAGCTACTCTCGTTTATAATACGAATAATGAATTAGGGTATACCTTTCGAACCACTCGATTAGACAGAAAAATAGTAGATTTTGATGGTATTCCTCTATTAAAACATGTTAATGTAACGCCAAATTTAAAACTAGGGTTTAGTAATGCTGCAAAATATCATAAGGCTAAGGTAAATTCACGATCTGTGTTACATAATTCAACGTTATTAAAGTTTGCAGTAATTGATATCGAAACTACAGGCTTAGCTCCCAATAAAAGCGAGATTCTTTCTATTGGTGCCGTTAAGTACTTGAAAAATGGAAAAGTTGATGTATTTTATAAATTAATTAGGGATGTAAACTGTATTCCGGCTGGTGTAAGTGAATTAACTGGTTTGAATATGAAGATATTAAAATCAAAGGGAAGCAATTTAATTGAAGTTTTAAAAATGCTGAAAGACTTTCTGGGTGATCGAATTTTATTAGGTTACAATTTAACATTTGATATTAGTTTTTTGGATATAGCCTATAAAAGAAATAATATTTCTGGGTTAATTAATACTTCTAAAGATTTACTTCCGATAATTAAAAAGAATAATAAATTTCTTGATAATTATAAGTTGAGTACAGTATTGTCTGAATATAAAATTGAAAATCAAAATCCACATCATGCAGATTCTGATGCAAAAAGTACGTATCAATTGGCCTTGAAGTTGATTAATGAGGGAAAATTAAAGCTTTAAAGTTTGATAAAAGTAATGTATTTGGACCATTACATCTTTTTAAAATGTTGCTACGATAGGATTCTTTTAGTGTTCTCCACGTATGTGGAGATGATCCTCCATTAAAACGTATCATTATTCCAAAGAAGACGTGTTCTCCACGTATGTGGAGATGATCCCTGTTTTTAGAAGTCCATGTTCCTTACCTGTTTGTGTTCTCCACGTATGTGGAGATGATCCTGTTGACTTAACTAAACCAAAAGTTCCAACACAGTGTTCTCCACGTATGTGGAGATGATCCCATTTTCTTGTATTTAACTTTTTTAACTAGTAAGTGTTCTCCACGTATGTGGAGATGATCCCAATGATCAATATCAGCAGATGTTGGACGTTCTTGTGTTCTCCACGTAAGTGGAGATGATCCTGAAGTAATAGGTTTAAGACAGGGTGAAAATAAGTATTCTCCACGTATGTGGAGGTAATCCCATGAAAAGTGGTGTTGGCAAAATTAATAACTCGTATTCTCCAGTAAATAAAAAATGCCACATCATTCAAAACATACTATATCTATACAATCCTACGTCAATTAATTGAATGACTTGATAGCTCATATTAGTTGATTTATATAAAAATATCAAGAGAGAAAAAATGTGACACCATCAATTGACTAAAGGCCAATAGGATTTGCTACAATAATGAAAGGACAAGTGAACGTAGTTTATTATAGAGAAGAACAATGGGGCTATGCTAAAAAAGCGACTCACGAGTCTACTATGAAGGTAGGAGATAGTTAGGTGGACGCGCATAGATGTCAGATAGGTGTGGGTGCAAATCTCGCCTTGCTTGTCTTAAAGAAAACGATACTCAAACGAGTGTCGTTTTTATTTTGATATTTTTTCTCGAGGATAGGACTTAAATATTTAATAAAGATAATCCAGATTATCATCCCATAACTAAATACACTAACTCTACTTGTTATGAAATCAAGCTGCTTCTACTTGTTGTGCAAGGAAAAATCATCACGTAAAGCAGGTTTAAAGCCTGCTTCCATAACAGGCTAATCCGTAATTTGAAAACTCAATTCGTTATATAATCTGTATAATTTTTTAACTAAAAATGCTAGAATTATTGATGTATTCAAATAGGGAGGTTTTTTGATGAAAAAAAGATATCTTTTAGGAGCATTAGGCTTAGTACTTCTGGGATTAGGAACAAGTGCTTGCTCTAGTCAAACAAACAATAGTAGCAGCAAACAAACAACTACTAGTAAGTCAAAGAAGTCTATCGAAAAGACAGATGAAAGCGGTAGTGAGAGTACAAAACGCTCTAAAAAAGATTTAAGTACAGCGGCTGACAATCAAGCTAATAATAGTAACAGTAACGATGGTAAAGCTTATGGTGGAAATTTCCAAGATAGTAAGGGATATATCGCTATCAATAATGTAACCAACGTCACTGTTAAGAGTTCTGATGGCGATGAACACTATGCTCTAGTACAAGGAACTTTCAGTAATAATGATAAAGAAAGCATTGATCCAACATCTTTCTTTAGTAACCACTTAAAAGTAATGGAGAAAGTTGGCAAAGCTACTCATGATCTTGTTTTGGTCACCACGGACATTGAAAATGAATTAACACCTTGGGGAAATCAGATTAAGGAGGGTCGTAAGAAGGTTGAACCTAATATGACCGGTAATTTTGCTATAGTATATAAATTAGATCCTGCAAATGGAGCTAAAACTAATGCAACCCATTATGTATTCGAACCTTACGATTCTAAATTTGGTAAATCATTAACTGCAAAAGTTTATGAGTCTAAAACCATTAAAAAATCTAGCGATAATGCAAGCAGCAATTCACATTCTGACGAAAGTACAGACACAAATTCAAGTGCCGATACAAGCAGTGATGCTGATGTTGATACAGATGACTAATTAAATATTAAAAAACTGAGAACTATGAGGATATTTCATAATTCCCAGTTTTTTATTAGGTAGCATTATTGTCCAATTAGTTGCTGGAAATCGCTAACTAGTTTTTGAAAAGTCGCATTTAAGTTCTGCATAAATTCATTTTGATTATTTTTCATTTGATCTAATAATGAATCGGCCTGATTTGGATTTTGTTTGATTTGGTCGATAGTAGAGCCCAGTTGATCAATTTGATTTTGTAAGGCTTGATTATTAGCCGCATTATTTTTCAATTGTTCATTTTCAGTTTTGATTTGGTTTAATTGGTTTTGTAATTCCTCTTTATTTTGATCCTGCTTATAGGTATTGATAGCACTTTGTAGTTCTTTATTTTGTTGCATTAATTGCTTGTTTTGTTCAGATAGATTATCTAATTTACTGTTAGTATTATTGAGGGCATTACTTTGAGCTTGCTCATTTTGAACTGTATCATTATGAGCTTGACAAGCTGAAATACCAAAAATGATGGCAATTAATAAAACAAGCACTCCAAGAACAATATATACTATCTTTTTCTTGCCTTTCTTTTTAGGACTAGCAGGTTTATTAGAAGAAGTATATTGTGCTGGTTTTGTGGGAGCTGGTTGAGGAGTAGGGGAAGAATCAACTACATTGTTTTTATCCGTTACCCAGGCTTGAATTTTCTTGGTCGCATATTCATTATTAGTACCAATTGCAGTGATAATTACTGGATATACTCCTGCTTCAGACCGATTAACAGCCTTTTTATTTATACTAAGATTATCATTTGAAATAAGATGGCCATTTTCTGTAACTGTAAGTTCCAATTGAGAGATTATTTCTTGATTGGTCAAATTTTGATTAAGAGGCCAGGTAATTGAGTCTACTCTGGTATTGATTTGTAGTGTCATATCTAAATTCCTTTGAAAAATTTTAGTCTATTTAATTTAATTATACTAATAAAATTTACTTAGAGAAATTAATTAACAGCAGTAAAATAAAACTTAAACAATAATAAATTATAGAAATAATATAATTAAAATTATGTAAAATGGAGAAGAAATGAAAAGAACAGAAGCTATAACTTTAACTAATATGTGTATGATAAAAGATAAAGATAAAATTTTAGTTCTAAATAGGACTGATCCAGTTTGGCCTGGTTTAACTTTTCCGGGTGGCCACGTCGAATCTCATGAAGCTTTTTATGATTCAGTGGTTAGAGAAATAAAAGAAGAGACGGGATTAGAAATTGAGAATCCGCGTTTAGTTGGAGTAAAGCAATTTTTTGATCATAATGATGATCGCTATCTTGTATTTTTCTACGTAGCTACTAAGTTTACTGGTACATTAAAGGCTTCTGATGAAGGAGATTTAACTTGGATGACAAGGGAAGAAATAGAAAAAGCAAAATTAGCATATAATTTTGACCATGACTTACCAATCTTTTTCGATGAAAAGTTAAGTGAACATATTTTAGATGGAGATAGAGATCAAACTTATTAAAAAAAGACATTCGATCGAATGTCTTTTTATTAGTCTTGAGTATTTTCAGTTGAGCTAGTTGATTCAGATTCATTATTTTGACTAGCTGGCGTTTCACTTTCCTTGCTTGAACTTGAAGAAGATTCAGATGAAGCAGTAGAAGATGATGAAGTGTGTGCATTTTCAGAGTTTGAACTACTTGTAGCAGAACTTTGAGTAGTTGCATTTGCATTACTGTTAGTAGTCCAGCTGTTATCAAAGTAATAGTTAGGTTGAGGATTATAATAACTATAATTACGGCGTGGAATAGTATAGAAAGAAGTACCAAAGTTAGATTTTGGTAGGCTACTGCTTGTCTTATGTTCACTACGTTGAATAGGTGTAGGAGTACTTGATGAACTAGAACTTTGGCTTTCAGAACTAGATTGCTCTTCTTTATTTTGGAGACTATCTAGTTGATCATCCATCTTAGTGTCTTCAGCTTTTTTCTGATCAGTTTTATCTGCTTTTTCCTTTTTATCTTCTTTATTTTTAGGTTTCTCTTTTTCAACTTTTTTATGAGATTGCTTATGAGAAGACTGAATAATGGCATAGTCTGCTGCAGAAGATTTATGTTTTGGCTCAACCAAATTGTTACGACAACCCGCAAGTAATAAAAGACTACAACTTAAAGCACCAACGATTAACTTTTTCAAATTAATTTCCTCCATTTAAAACTTCTTTTATTATAACCAAAATTATTAATATAAAACAGTAAAATTAAGCGTTGATAAGAAGGTATTTGAAAAATAATATATTATTTTTCAAGTTTGGGAGCTCAAAGAACATATTTTTCCTAGAAAAGATATAATAGATATGTAGTGAATTAATTTGTTAAATTTATTTTTAGATAAAGATGTTGGAGGTCAGTTTCTATGTATGATCTTGAAGACGTTTTAATGAAATCTTTTAGAGAAGATAATGGCATCAGTTCGTCATTTTCAATTGAACCGGTTGATGATAATGAATATCGTGTTTCAACTAATGTAGTTGATGGCCTGGACGATACTATTCACTTTTATTTAGTTGTTTATCCTAACGGAACTTATGCCTTGAATGATCGCGTATTTACCGCACAAATGATTGATAATAATATCGGTAGTTTCGCAAGCATTGCCAGTGATGTGGCACGTTTAGCTAGTGAATTTGGTGTACTATTAGATGACCGCGGAGAACTAACACGTGACTATATCAACGCTCGTGACCTTAGAAATGAAGTAAACAACTTTACTCAATTATTAAATCGCGTAGTTGAATTTGCTCAAATTCATAGATAATTTAATTACAAGAGAAGAAGCCGAAAGCAGAAGCTTCTTTTTTTTTGCCTAATTAAGTTATAATTTGAATAAAAACAAGGAGAGAACTATGAAAAATTCTGAAATAGAGCTAATTGAGCAAAATGCTATGAATTGGTTAAAAGAAAATATTCATTTTATAAAAGCTGGCTCGGACATTGAGGTAGCCACCCCTCTAATTGGTGCATATGGGGACTTAGTATATTGCTGGATTGAAAAAGAAGATGATTACTACCGCATTACTGATGATGGGGGAACTTTATTTAAGCTTGATCCCGGTCAAGAAAATATGGATTTACTTGAAGAAGCAATGGATATTGTAATTGGAGCTGGTTTTGAATTTGATGAAGAGACTTTAGAAATTTACCAAGTGGTAGATCAAGGCGATATCCCAGCTACACTTAATGATCTGACTCAATTACAGGTTGCTTTGACTTATTTAGCCAGCTAATAACCTATTCATCATAATTAAGTTTTTAAGCATATGTTTTTTGTTTTCAAAATGCCTATGATATAAATAATGTGAAAGCGCTAATAACGCGTATTTCTTAAAATATTACAAAGAATGTAAAAAATATCTTAATTTGTAACATTTTTGTAAAACTACGGTATAATAAAAGTAAATAAAACAGCAAGCTTAAGTATAGCTTACCTTGCTGAGGAGCGTGAATTATGATGAGAAAAGTTAAGAAGAAAAATATCATTACAAGTTTAGGTGCAGCTGCAATGTTAGCATCTTTGAGTGTAGGTGGAACTGCTTTTGCAGCAAGTACTACAAGTGCTGATAGTAGCACCGCAACTACTGATCAAGCCAAGACTTATCAAACTCAACTTGAAGAACATAAGAATTTACAAGCTTATACTAACCCATTAACTGTACAAGCTTTAACTACTACTAAGGGTGTTTTACCCGATGCAACAAGTGGAATTTCTAATTGGAGTCAGGTTCCAGCTGGAACAGTAGCTGCTTGGGATAATAAGCCTGAAGTTAATAAGGCCGGAACTAGTTACGGAACAGTCTATGTTACTTTCCCAGATGGATCTAGATCACGATTAGCAGTTTACGTAACAGTTAAAGATAGTGCAGCTAGTCAAAGTAGTGAAAATACAACTACTACTTCTTCAGATAAAAACTCTTCAGCTGCAGGAACATCAAAGTCAACTGCTAAGAGCTCACAAGTAGAAAGTGAAGCTAAGACTTCTGCAAAAGACGCTGATAACGATACTGAAAAGTCAACTACTGTTGAGAAAACTGATAAAGACCAAGCAGCAAAATCCAGTTCTAAAGCTAACGAAGATGTAGTTATAAAGGATCTAGGATCAACTACTGTTACTGAAAAAAATGTTAGTGTTGTAAGTAACTCAAAGGATAAGAATAAGAGTTCAAATCCAATTTCTGTTGCTACTCGCTTACCAGAAACTGTGGCTAAGGCTACTAATCCATTTGTAATAATTTGCGGTGCATTAATTGCAGCTGTAAGTGGTGCAGTGATTTGGAGTAAAAAATTAAAAAAGAGAAATTAATAGATAATAAAAGAGGTTGAAACCAATCGTTTCAACCTCTTATTTTATTTCTCTTTATTTTTTTCCTTATCTTTGCTATTTTGAGCTTTTTTCTTTTTAGGATCATCTGGCAAGATAGCAAATTTATCAAGCATTTTTTCTAATTGATTATTTTTTTCAAAAGTTAAACCCATATTTATCTTTAGCTCCTTTGAATTAAGATAAGTGAATTATACCCTATAACTTTAACTAAAAAAAGCAAGCTGCATCTTATAAGCAGCTTGCTTTTTTAGTTTTTACGTCTTAATTTAGCTAGAAAATCCTCATGTTCTTTTTCTAACTTTTCATCCTTATCAATAAAGAAATAGCAAGCGGCCGCAATTACTGCAACTACAGCACCTAAGAGTAGGGTCTTAGGTGTAAAGTTAGTAACCATATAACAAGAAATAATTAAAGCAATAATTGGAATAGTGTATTTCCCGGGTAGTGAAAAACCATGTGTTGGATATTCATTACTGTGCTTAAATTTAATAACTGCTAAAATTGATGGTACATATTGAACAAAGGATGCTAAAACTGTACATGAAACAAGGAATAGATAACTTTGAGTAGCTAATGCACCTGAAAGAACAGCGGTAAAAATAATACCTACCCAAGGAGCATCATGTTTATTTTTCTTACCAATCCATTTAGGAAGCATCCCATGTTCAGTAGCAAGGGATGCAATTAGGGAAGGGGTGTTAAATGAAGCACTAAAGGCAACACCAAAGATTGAAATTAACATTCCGACAATCATAAAAGCAAATCCCCATTGGCCAACACCAGTCTTTAAAGCACTAGCTAATGGATTAGAATAACTTCCTAGTTTTTGTCCACTTAAACCAATTGCAACTAAAAGCATCAAGCAATCAAGAATTGTAACACTAGTCATTACTGCAATTAAAACGCGTGGAATATTCTTTTCTGGATTATTCATTTGCTTTGCAGCAATTGGAATAAAAGAAAAGCCAGTAAATAAGTAAAAAATTGGTGTGAAGGCATCCCCAAAATGCTTAAAGAATGGTCCAACACCTGTTAAAGCTGCATGTGGAATTACTGGAGTAAAGTGAGCTTTCTTAATAAAGAAGGCTCCCACAATAATGAAGACAAGTAATGTAATAATCTTAGCTGCAGCTGAAATATTATTAACAATTTTTACCCAAGATCTACCAAAGAAATTAATAATTGAAAACAGTAAAATTAAGAAGATAACTCCACTAATGTAGACTGCATTGTTTTTAAAAATAGGTAGAAAACTCTTTAGAATGGTTAATAAAGCAACTACTTCAGCAGAAAGAGTTGTACATCCTAAAAACCAAGTAAAAATACCTAGTTCATAACCCGAGAAACGCCCAAAAGCATTATATGAATAAAGCCAAGCGGCTCCGGATTGTGTGAAACGGCTGGATAAGTCAGCATAGCACAGGGCAATCATGCTGACGGTGACAGCAGTATATAGAAGAACAAGAATAGCTGTTAAGTTCATGTAACGATAAATTACAGAAGGTAGCAGGAACGTTCCTGATCCAATGACCGCGTTAATACCTAAGAAATAAATTGATATAAAGGAGAGTTTCTTAGGTACAGAACTTTTATTAGTCATGTTTTTACCTCTCTATCTAGTAATGTTCTCCTTTATCTATTGTAATTCTTTCAATAAGTAAATCTATATGAAATATTCAAAAACAAAATAAAATTATTAGTAATTAGTTGACTTATTATTTGTAAGCATTACTATTAAATTGTAAGTGAAGGATAGCTAAGCAAGGAGATAGTTATGACAGAAATTATTCAAATTTGCACTGTAGCTAGATAAATTATTTAAAAAGTTTATTGAATTTAGTTTTTTGAATATAAAGTGAGGAAAATAAAAATGACAAAAATTGCTATTTTAGGTGCTGCTGGTCAAATTGCTCAATTGGTTGAACCAATGCTATTGAAGAATACCGATGCAAAAATGATGCTATACTTACGTCATCCTAATAAATTAAATCAAAATAAACTTACTGACCGAGAAGAAGTAATCAAGGGTGATGCAAGTAACTTTAATGAATTGAAGGCTGCCTTAAAGGATGTAGATTTAGTCTACGCTAACTTAGCTGGAAGTAATATTGAAGAACAAGCAGAAACTGTAGTTAAAGCCATGGATGCTAATCATATTAAACGTTTGATATGGATTTCTTCTCTTGGAATTTATGATGAAGTACCTGGTAAATTCGGCGAATGGAATAGAAATATTTTGGGATCCTATTTAACAACTTACAGAGCTGCTGCAGATAAGATTACAGCTAGTGATTTAGACTACACAATTATTAGACCAGCATGGCTGACTAATAAAAATGAAATAAATTATGAAAAAACTATTGGTGCTAATACTCCATTTAAGGGTACTGAAGTTTCAAGATTAAGTGTTGCCGATTATGTAACTAAACTAATCGAAAATCCTGAAAAAGATGTAAAAGCGAATATTGGATTAGATAAGGAAGGTACTGATGGTAATAAGCCAGCATGGTATTAAAATTTGAAGTAGATAAAAAGGACGACTTGAATAATTTAAGCCGTCCTTTTTGGGTTAAAGGGAGCAAGTTTGATTTTATCTAATTGATTACGATAATAAGTTAAACTTTTTCTATTGCAATGTAATAGCTCCATTAGCTGTAAATCAGATAAGCTTGGATCATTTACTTGAGCATAAACATAAGACAAGCGAAGTTTTCCCGGAGTAAGATCAAAGTTTAAAACTTTTTTATCAGGAACTATCTTTCTAGTTAAAGAGGTCAGAGCTGAGATTTCTTTGCCAGTTTTGGTTTGGAAAATTAAGGGATTGTCATCAGTATTAGTAGTCAAAATTGCACGATAATCTGGATTTTTAATAGCATCGATATCGCTACTAGTTAGATCAAGAAAAGTTTTAGGATCAAACCCGTATGCGATTAAAATTAATACTTTTTTTGTAGTAAGACTAATTTCTGACCAAGAAATAATTTCTTTCAAGTTTTTAATCCAGTCAATACAAATATGGGGTGTACGATCGAAAGTATAGCCATGAAGATCAGTAAAAAGATATTTTTTAACCAATTGATGATTGTAGAGAAAAGAAAAGTACTTTTTCAAATGGGTGACATATTTATTGAGAGTGCTGATTGTCTTATGTTGATTTTGCTCTAAATAATCAATGAATGAACGAATATCTTGCGAAGAAACATTGGAAATTGTTGGTTCCAAATTTGAATTTTTTAGAAAATAATTCCAAAAATAAAAAATTGATTGATTAATGGAAGTAATTGTTTGCGGAGCAAGATTTTGACTTTTACACCACTCATTAAAATTTCTTTGGTAAGGAAAATTCATTTTTAGCCTCTTAAAAAAGATATAATTGTTACTTTAACATTAAAATAATTATATCAAAAAAAGTTGGCGAACTTCCAGTCCGCCAACCAGTAAACAAAGATTTTACTTCTTAACTGAAACTTGAAAGCACTAAAACTAGCCGGATCTCTTATTGGATCTGGCTTTTTGTTTTTTAAATTAGTTTTTAAGCCGGCCTCAGAAGCTGTTTTTGTATGAAAACCGGCAATAACTTAATAAAGTTGTCTAATATTTGTTCCACTGTCGCGGAGATCTCGGCCTTTGCTTCTTTGAGAGCTGTATGCAGGTAGACCAATGCTTCTTCAAAGGCTAAATCAGGCAGTGCCTCATTCATTAGATAGAATAAATCGCCTAAAGTTCGATCATCGGTACTTTGTCTTTTTTGCCAAGCTAACAGATCATAAGTTAGAGCCGTCACGGCAATGTAGCCGCATTGTCCATCATAGCTTTGGATCTGTGATTTGTTTAAGGCTAAATATTGCTTAGCTGCTTTAAAATAAGTTTCGATCTGCCATCTGCGGCCATAGAGCTGAATGATTTCTTGTGGATGCAGTTTGTATTGCGTAGTTGCCAGTACTAAATATTTGCCTTTACTGCCGCGTTTAGTGACATAGACTAATCTAATTGGAAAAGCATGTCCTTGATATTCGGCTTCAACCACGCTGCTATAGAGATAGTCTGTTTTCTGATGCATTTTGGAAGCAGCCAAACGTTCATATAGTCCTTTGACATCATAAAGGCGGCCGCGGTAACGATAATAAACTTTCTTAGTCTGCTTAAGCATACCTACGCTATCGAACCATAATTGCTTCAGCTGCCAGAACATTTTAGGTGAAGAGAACCAGCTATCAAATAAGACATATTCAGCTGGTATGCCCATAGCGATAGCTTGCTTAATCAGCTCTACGGTGCCAGTATTCATCGGTCTTTGAGCTTGAGTTCTTCTACGGCCAGCAATTGAGCGCTGATCAGTAGTGACTGGTTGGCTGCCAATCATATTCTCTTTTTTCTTGGTTGACATCAAAGCAAAATTTACCGGCAAGAAAGTATTGCCGTCACTCCAGCCAATAGTTAAACCCCGATAGCCGGTTAGAAATTCATGCTTGTCATGATCATAGACTTTAGCCAATAGTTCAGTCTTCTTAGAACAAGAGCGAGCCATTAGCGTGTCATCAACGATTAAAGCTAATCTTCTGCGGCGATCAATCACCGGCCTTAAAGAGGTAATCAATTTAGCCGCTGATAAACAGACTAATTTCTGCCAGTTTTGGCAGTAAAATTCTTTGCGCGCTGACAGCGGTAAAGCGACTTTCTTGCAAATCTAGCCTTGATCATCCAGGTAATAACCATTAACAAGCTAACCAGGGAATGGCGTTTAAAATTTACCTTTTTGCTTAAATCAGCTAGACCAATTAATTTAGAAAAAGCAGAAATTAAAGATTCAGTGTCCTTTTCTTGGTCGAATTGCGTTATACTTTTCATTGCGTAGGATCTCCTTTACTTTGAATTTGACACTTAAAGTATAATGCGGAGAGATCCTGCGTTTTTATTTTTATGCAAAAAGACTAGGAACCATGCCGAAAGAGCATGATTTCTAGCTTTCAAGTTTCAGTAAAATGTTTAGTGGAATAGATTTTTTATTAAAGAGGACTATGTCCTCCTTTTTTGATGCAATAAAAAACCTGTTAACAGCTTATCATACAGATAAGTCATCAAAAGGAGGAATTATAGAACCTTTTTACCATCAGCAGAGGTTTTTTCTACGTAAAGTCAAGTATTATCAGTGATTTAAGTAGAAAATTTTGCTTGTTATGATGGTGCGAATTAGGTCAAAAAAGAAAAAGCGGAATTTGAAAGAAAACAATAGTACCACAAATAACCCATGAATACTGAAGTGCCTCATAATTGTTAGACATAAAATCTAATAATTATGAGGTATTTTTTTATGACCAAATATTCGACTGAATTAAAAATTGAAATTGTTTCCAAATATTTAAATCATGAAGATTCAATAAAAGGTTTAGCTAAACAATATAATATTCATTGGACTCTTATTCGTAGGTGGGTTAATAAGGCTAAGTGTCAAGGTTTAGCTGCCTTATCTGTTAAACATACTAAAACTACTTATTCTTCTGACTTTAGGCTAAATGTGGTACGCTACTACTTAACACATTCTATTGGAGTTTCAAAGGTAGCGGCTAAGTTTAATATTAGTGATTCTCAAGTATACAATTGGGCTAAAAAGTTCAATGAAGAAGGATACGCTGGGCTGCTGCCTAAACAGAAAGGTCGGCCTAGGAAAGTGCCTAAAAAGAGTAAGAAGACAACTAAAAAGTTAGAACTTAGTGAAAAGCAAAAGTATGAAGAAAAAATTCTTAAGCAGGAAGCTGAATTAGAAAGACTTAGAGTGGAAAATCTTGTCTTAAAAAAAGTGGCTGCCCGATATCCACGTTATCCAACAAACAAAAAACACAATTAATACAGGATATTCGGGCAAAACACCATCAAATTAAACTTAAGGTCTTATTTAAGGTGCTTAAATTAAATAGAAAGACTTACTATGACAATGTAAAAAATAGAATTAATCAAGCTGATAAGTATGCTTTAGTAAAAGAGAAGATTCAAGAAATCTATTATGGCTATGAAGGACAAGAAACATATGGTTATCGTCCTATGTGGGGAGCGTTAAGAGATGAAGGATTTAAATTTTCTCTAGAAACAGTACGTAAGTTAATGAGAAGTTTAGGAATAAAAACAACAATTTATCATAAAAATACTGGTAAATATAGTTCGTATAAGGGTAATGTAGGAAAGAAAGCACCAAATATCCTAAATCAAACTTTTGATGAAACTATCCCCTATAAAGTTCTTCATACCGATGTAACCGAATATAAACTAACTAACGGCAAGAAAGTTTATATTTCTCCTGTAGTAGATGAAGCTTCTTTGGAGATTCTAGCTTGTGCAGTAAGTTACTCTCCTGAAATGAAAACTATTTATAATATGCTAGATGAACTAGCAGATAATCTTCCACCAGGAGCTGCTCCTATCCTTCATTCAGATCAAGGCTTTCAATATCAGAATCCAGGCTATCAGGCTCGACTAAAGAAAATGAATATAATTCAAAGCATGTCCCGAAAAGGAAATTGTCATGATAATGCACCAGGAGAAACGATATTTAATCTAATGAAGAGAGAAAAACTGAATCGACTTAAGATTGGAAGTTTAGAAGAGATGAAGGAAATTCTGAAAGATTATATTTATTGGTTTAACAATGTTAGAAGATCAAACAAATTAAAATACACGACTCCTGTAAAATACAGAAATCGTGTATTATCAAATCTTTAAAATTTTATAAATGTCTAACTTTTCTATGGCACTTCATACTTGTAGTTTTTAATAGGTTGTTATACTTAAATTGATCATTTGATTTCAACTAAAGTCTTTGGTTATGTGTGGCTACGT
Source organism: Lactobacillus johnsonii (assembly GCF_013487865.1). Taxonomy (NCBI): domain Bacteria; kingdom Bacillati; phylum Bacillota; class Bacilli; order Lactobacillales; family Lactobacillaceae; genus Lactobacillus; species Lactobacillus johnsonii. The sequence goes on along the minus strand of NZ_CP047409.1, from coordinate 1,172,528 downwards.
TGTAATCATATAATTGATCATGTTTGATAAGAGCAAACATTGTACGTATCAGTTTGTGGACTGATGCAATGGCGATCTTCTTATAGCCTTGGCTATTTGAAGATCGTTTTTTTATTGCAATAAAAAACTGTCAGCAGCTTATCAGGTAGATAAGTTATTGACAGTAAGGTGGAAATTTTCCTTTTTTTGCTAAATTATTTGATTATCATAATCTAGGACATGTATGTTTTGTGGAGTAGTTAATTCAATTCTAGTAAAAGAAGAATTACGTGGATCTTTATGTACATCAATTTCAGGTGCAAATTTGTTTACTATACTTCTAATTGTAAATCCATGTGTAACCAATAATACATTTTTAACATTTTTTAACTCGGAAATTAGTTTAAATCCTTTGTTCAAGCGCTGCCAATATTCATTTGCATCTTCTGCTTGCTTGAATGGATCCGCATCTTTGCACCAATTTCTAATAGTATCTATTTTCTCATTAGTAAACATATCTTTACTATGTTGGTAACCATGTGGAGAGCCAGCCATACGCCATGCCATTTCAGAATCTAAGCCTTCAAGATAACCATAAAATTGTTCACGGAAATAAGGAGTAGGAATGACTTTGAGCTTTTTCGAGTTTATATTTTCTTTCACAATAATATTGCATGTATCATGTGCTCGTTTAAGGTCACTTGTGATAGCTATATCGAAGGGGATCTTTGATAACTCTTTTCCTAATTCTTTAGCACCTTTAATTCCACGTTGAGTGAGTGGTGTATCTGACCATCCTTGCATTTTAGTATACAAGTTCATGTAAGTTTCACCATGACGAACTAAATATATTGTTTTCATTTTGATACCTAATTCTTTAAAATAAATTTTTCTATTGCATCTGTAATGCCAGAATGATTGTTGCTACCAGTAATAAAGTTTGCAGCTTTTAACAAATTGGGAGTGGATTTTTCCATGGCTACTCCGACTCCTGCAAATTTCACCATTGGTATATCATTATCCGCATTACCGAATGCCATAACTTCACTTGGTAATAGGTGTAGATACTCTGTTAATTCTTTTAATGCCCATCCTTTATCAACATTAGGTGCCGCAAAGTCTAAATATACAGGCTCCGAGCGAATTGGACTTAGTTTTTCTGTAAATACTTCTGGAAGATTTTTTTGGATTTGATCTAATTTTGCTTTATCTGCAACAGTCATGATTTTCAGCATTTCTGGCTTTTTAGGTGAATCAATTAAATTGTGCAAAGTAGTTATTTTCATGGGTAATTTGTTTTTCCATGATTCATGAGCAGCATCGATTGGAATAAAATTGCTTGTTGTATATAAGGACTTTTGAGTTTCCAATTGATTGTAAAGCTGATGTCTTTCAGCCCATAATTCGAAATCTACAAAGGTCTGAAAATCAAAGACTTTTCGCTTAATTACTTTGCCTTTAGTATTTTCTATAATTGATCCATTAAAAGTAATTACGTATTGGTCGTCTGGATTATCTAATCCTAATTCATCTAGGAAAGGTTTAACACTTACTAGTGGACGACCAGTAGTGAGTACTACCTTAACACCTAATTTTTTAATAGCTTGTAATGATTGAATTGATTTAGGTAATATTTTCCCTGAATCATTAAGTAAAGTACCATCTAAATCAATTGCTACTAATTTAATGCTCATATAGTCACTCCTAATTAAGCATAGAAATATCAATATTAGGAATAAGTTCGTCAAAGGTTTTGCGATCAACGTATCCAGTTTTGATATTCATAGCGTTAGCTGTTCCTGCAGCACAAGCAAATTGAATCATTTCTTTAATATTGGCATCTTTATCGATTGCTGACAAAATACCACCAACCATCGCATCCCCTGAGCCTTCGGTATTAATGGCTTTAACTGGTTTTTGAACAGCATAGAAATAGTTATCATTGTGTTTTACTAAGCATCCCTTTGCACCAAGAGATACAAAGATAATTGGAATGGCTCTAAGTTTGGCGTTTTCTTGAATATCAGACATTAGTTCCTTAGGATCAGTTGTCACAGGTTTGTTTAAATATTCTGCAATTTCATGCTCATTCGGCTTGATAATATCAGGCAAGGTGCCATTATCTAATATTTGATTGAGAATATTACCAGAAGTATCTAGCACTATTCCACATTCTGGCTTTATATCTCGAATCATCTTGATCAGATCAATATAATAATGATAATCACAGCCTTGCGGTAAAGAACCATTTAAAGAAATAGCTTTAATGTCCTTACTTTCTAGCATTCCTTTAAGACTATTGGTTAATTTGTCATAGTAATCATGTTTAATGGGTAATCCATTTTCGTTGATTTCCGTTTTATTATCATTGTCATCAATAATCTGCAAGCAATTGCGTGTTTCAACTTTGGTATCAATAAACCAAGTACTGTATTTGTCCTTTTCAGCTTCTTTTTTGATAAAATTACCGTTTTCACCGCCAATAAAGCCGAAAACAATAGTTTTTCTACCAAGAAGGGAAGAAACACGTCCCGCATTAAAACCTTTACCACCAACCATGTGCTTTTTCAGATTTACACGATTTAGTGTATTAGGAACTAATTTTGACACGTGATATAGCCGATCTACAGATGGGTTAACTGTAATAGTAATAATCATTTTTACCACACTTTCGTATAAGCTGAATATTCTTTCCTCAATTCAGCACTTATTTCATTATCAGTTACTAAACCGTCAAATGTATTCAAATTCCTGAAAGTAATCATATCTGATCTTCCCAATTTAGTATGATCTGCAACAATTAATGCTTTAGTAGCATGATTGATAGCTACGTTTTGAATTCTGCCTTCATCTTCACTGCTAGTAGTAACATCGTTGTCTCTTATGCCATTAGTGGAACAAAGTGCATAATCAAGATTTAAGCCATCAAATGTCCTTTCAGCTATTTGCCCTAGAAATTCTCCAGTATTTTTATGTAATTCACCACCAGTAGAAAGCACTCTACAATCAGTTCCACTAGTAGCTAACTTACTAAATGATATAAAACTGTTAGTAACAAATGTTAGTTTCTTTTTAACTAAAAACGGAAGTGAATATAGAAGAGTAGTGCCAGCACCTAAGTAAACGGTAGAGCCATCCTCAATAATATCTGCTAATTTTTGACCGATCTCTTGTTTTAAATCAATATTGATTTTCATTTTTTGTGAAGTTGAAAATTCAACGGTCATAGAGTTATTTAAGGATTTTGCACCACCATATATTTTTATAAGCTTATTTTGTTGAGATAATTCAGAAATATCTCTTCTGATAGTCATAGGTGTTACGCCGATTTGTTTAGCTAATGCCTTAGAAGTCATGAATCCCGTTCGATTTAACAACAAGATAATTTGATCTTGTCTTTCTTGCTTCTTCATTGTCATATAATTTCATCTCTTTTTTTCGTTTTGCTAAAAAAGCACTTTTAGTATACTTAATTTGTTTAAAATGTTCAAGTTTGAACACTTTTTGTTTTTCTTTGGATATTTTATTGACTTTTTTTTTTTTTTTGTACAGTGTAAGCGTAAACATATTAGCAAACAGATAAATTTTGAGGGGGGTGAAAATATGCAAGACATGTTTAATGTTGATTTGATCGACTTAAATGCTTCTGTTTCAGATGAACAAGAATTGTTTGATTTAGTAGGTACTAGAGTGATCGAAAAGGGCTTTGCTAATTTAGGTTATATATCTGGATTGGAAAAGCGTGAACTTTCATATCCAACTGGTTTGAAGTTCCCAGAGATTCCGATGGCTTTGCCACACGTAGATCCAAAGTATATTAAGAAACCATTTATTTATGTAATCCGCAATGATAAGCCGATTAATGTAAAACAAATGGGGGATTCAGCAGACATGCAATCTTCTAATTTCTTATTTTTAGGTCTTAAAGACGGTGCCAAGCAGCCAAAGTTGTTAGCTGAAATTATGGCTGCTTTTCAAAATAAGCAATTTGTAAGCGCATTCCTTGATGCTGATGAAAAAGAAGCAATGTACAACTTGCTTACCAATAAATTCGCAGAATAGTAGGGTAGTTATTCTGTGATATTAGATTTTAGTTTATAGAGGTATATATTATGAAAACTATTTTAGTTTGCTGTGGTTCAGGTGTTGCAACTAGTCCACAAGTGTCACAAAAGATTAATGAATACTTAGCTAGTGAAGGTTTGGATAGTCAAGCAAAGGCAATTCCAAAGCCAATTGAAACTGCTGAATCAACAGTACAAAATGATCCAAGCGTAATTTGTTACATTGGTATTGCTGCTCCAGATGATGCTTTAAAAGAAGTATTAGATGCAAACAATATTAACCATGATTTAACTGGTTTACCTTGGTTAACCGGTATGGGTCAAGACGAAGCTAACGAAAAAGTTAAAGAAATGGTCGAAAACAGTTAGTTTCTTCCTATATAAAGGAGATGAAGATGTATGGACTGGAATAATGTTGTACAAGCCATATTGGGAGTTGGGTCACAAGTTTTAATTCCTATTTTAATTATTATTTTGGGGCTCATATTTGGTATGAAGCCTTCTAAGGCTTTCTTATCAGGTTTGTATCTTGCTACAGGTTTCATTGGTATGTCAATGGCTATTAATCAATTGACTACTGCTGTTAGTCCTGCTGCTAAAGCCTTAGCACAACATACAAGTATTAATTTACCTGCGGTTGACTTTGGTTGGCCTGGTGCTGCTGCGATTACTTGGGCTTGGCCAATGGCCTTTGTATTCTTCGCAGTTGAAATTATTATTAACTTAATTATGCTTTTGGCAAACTTAACTAAAACATTGAACGCTGATATGTGGAATGTTTGGGGTATTGCCTTAACTGCATACATGGTTTATAGCATTTCAGGCTCATTACCTTGGGCTTTCGTAGCTGCAGGTATTCAAATTATTATTAGTTTGAAGTTAGGTGACATGTGGGCCGAAGAAATTAAGACTGACTTTGGATTAGTCGGTGTTACTACTACTCACATTGAAGCCTTTACTGCAACTATTATGTTCCCAGTAAACTGGGTAATGAACTACATTCCTGTATTCAACAAGAAATGGGATGCACGTGATTTAAAGAAGAAAATTGGTATTTTATCTGAACCTGTTGTAATGGGTGCCATTATTGGTTTTATTCTTGCATTAGCTGGTCGTTACAGTGTTGGTGCTGCACTTAATTTAGCTGTTACTGTCGGTGCTGTTATGGCTATCTTCCCACCAATGGCAAAATTCTTCATGGATGCTTTAACTCCATTTGGTACAACTATGAGTAACTTCATGAAGAAGCACGTTAAAGGTCGTGAATTTGTTATCGGACTTGACTGGCCAATCTTAGGTCAATCAACAGAACTTTGGGTAACTATGGTATTGATGATTCCTATTTCTATCGTTTATGCCGCTATTTTACCTGGAAACAAAGTTTTGCCAATTGCTGGTGTTATTAACTACTGTATCGGTGTAGGTGGTTTGCTTCTTACCGGTGGTAACTTATTAAGAATGATCGTTTTAGGTATTATTTATGAACCATTATTCCTTTACGGAGCAACTTACTTCTCAGGTGTATTTACTAAATTAGCAACTTCAACTGGTGCTGCTAAGGTTCCAAAGGGTTCTGAAGTAACTTGGTCATCAATTGAAGCACCTGACTTAAGATTTTTAATGGCTCAAGCAGGTAGACTTAATTGGTTAGCTATTATTGGTTTGATCGTATTACTTGCATTGTTTGTTCTTCTTTACCAATACATGAAGAAGAATCCATTACCAGGCAAGCGTTATGAAGCTTTGGAAAAGAAGGAAACTAAAGCTACTCCTGCTGCAGGTAAGTAATAAATAGATAGAAGGTAAGCATAGTGCATAAAATTTTAAACGCAAAATCTTTCTGGACGCTTGTCTGTTTTGCAGCATTCAGTATCTTTACAACATCTTTGGTAACAAAAATGTGGTGGTTAAATATTTTCACCATAATATTAGGTCTAGCATTTAAGTACTATGGCGATGAAGTCTGTTTCCCTGAAAGAGCCAAGATGCGTAGAGAGCGCGAAGCTAAAATGCAAACTTACCTAAACAAGCGTCAAGAAATGAATAGTAATTATGTGCGCAATAAGCGTAATAGAAAGTAAGGCAATTATGAGAGTTCCAAAGGGTAGAATTCCATTTGAATTTGAACGTGAAGATTTGGCAAAAGTAGTTAGATTAGTTATGGAACGTAGAGATACCAACGTCGTTGGTGGTAATATCTCAATTCGTGTAACTGATGAAACTGGCAAAGATTATCTTGTTATGACACCAACCATGATGTCAGAAGCATACTTAGGTCATTTAAATGCCGACCAAATTTTGGTAATTGATCCAGAAACCAGAAAGATTATCTCAGGTACTGGTAATTTGACTCGTGAAATCAATATGCACGAAGCAATTTATGCAACTTCTCCAGATATTAAATGTGTATTCCATGCTCATGCAGATCAAGCAATGTTCTGGGCTACAACTGGTTTAAACATGCCAAATGTTACTGAAGCTACTCAAAAGCTTAAGGAAATTAAGACTTGTCAATGGCATCCAATGTGTACTGAAGACTTAGCTCAATACATGAAGAAGCAAGTCGAAGAACGCTTAGCTAAAGGTCAATTAAGAAATGCCTTCTTATTAAATAGTCACGGTGTACTCTTTACTAATGGTGGTAAGGACATGGATCCATTAACAGCTTTACATGGTTCTTTAGCTGATGTAGATATTGTTGAATGGAATGCCAAAATTGCTTACAAGCAAACTGTTTTACAAATGAACGGTATGCTTGATGGCTATTACGGTGAAGATACCAAGATTGGTACTTGGGACGATGTTAAGGCAGGTAAATGCCTCTATAACACTAAGATGTTAGAAAACAAAAATGGTGATTAATTCTAAATAAGCTGAATATTTTAGCATCATCCTAATTCTCTCTCTAGGTTTGTAAACAAAAAATCTTGTTAATTGCTACATTATCCCTCTGCAATTAACAAGATTATAAAAATATTTATGAAACTCAATCAGTTTCAAACACATTATACCAAATCGGTAATGATTTCCCACTCATGATAGAAATAAGTCTAAGAAATAGATTTTCTTAGGCTTATTTTTTATGGTCCGACATATATTGTGAGACATAGATTTTATTGATATAATTTATTCGTTAATTTTGTATAAATAGTAGAAAGCTCCGGTAATCTCTAATGAGGTTAGTGGGGCTTTTTTAGTGATGTAGAGTATATGAAAAAATGAAGTTTATAAATTTTAAATCAAAGAGTGATCTTTTTATAACTGTAATATCATCTTTTATATCGTTTGGCGTAGTAAGTCTGGAACTATTAAGCGTTGTAACTTTTTCTTTTGGTGTAGCATGTTTGTTTACAATCATTGTAATGATAGTCGCCGTTATATTAATGACGTTTTTCCTGGTAGATAATGATAGAGGATATGTGCTTTCTGATAAGTTTTCTTTACGTAATTGGCAATTCATCTCGATATTATGTATTGTACTAATATCACTTTATGTAATTGTAATAATGATCCAGCCTTCTATATTATTGAAAATTAATAAAAATATTTTTTCTATAATTGGGGTCATTAGTACATTATTAGGATTTTGGCTAGCAGCTTTAAAAAAGACACAAATTTTAAAAGTAAAAGTTATTGGAGAAAAAGTGCAATTTATTGATGATATGGCATATGTTGGAATTGCAGATTCCTTTGATGTACAAGCTCTTTGTGATGGTAATAATGAAGACACTATAGAATTTGTGGGATTTTGTCTAAATAAGGACTTTTTAGATGTTAGAGACAAAGTAGAAGGATATCAATCCAAAATTTTAACGCCTATTTATGATAATGGAAATAAAATAATACCTTCTTATGAATTAATTCAGCCCCATCGACTTGGACGAGTATATAAAACGTCCAGTCAATATATATTGAATGCACTGCATATCGATTGTGAATCAGAAGTAAAAGTTGAGATATTGTACCGAGATTCTGAAGAACATTATTTTGGTCAACTTGTATGTATTGATTTAAATAAATGTAAGTAAGCTAGAATAAAATTAAGGAGATATGTTTTGGATTTAAAATTAGATATATTCTATTTAACATCTCAGATTATTTATAATTTAGGCAGTCTTCCTGATTGGTTATCAGCAATTGGAACTGTTTCGTCTGTAATAGTGTCATTGTATTTTGGCTTTCATCGTACTAAAAAACCTCATGTAATTTTTAAATTATTAGAAGATATGCATAATAATTTAAAAATTTCAGCTTCAAATTTTAGTAGTCAATACGTAAGTTTAGTTACTATCTGAAACTTGAAAGCTAGAAATCATGCTCTTTCGGCATGGTTCCTAGTCTTTTTGCATAAAAATAAAAACGCAGGATCTCTCCGCATTATACTTTAAGTGTCAAATTCAAAGTAAAGGAGATCCTACGCAATGAAAAGTATAACGCAATTCGACCAAGAAAAGGACACTGAATCTTTAATTTCTGCTTTTTCTAAATTAATTGGTCTAGCTGATTTAAGCAAAAAGGTAAATTTTAAACGCCATTCCCTGGTTAGCTTGTTAATGGTTATTACCTGGATGATCAAGGCTAGATTTGCAAGAAAGTCGCTTTACCGCTGTCAGCGCGCAAAGAATTTTACTGCCAAAACTGGCAGAAATTAGTCTGTTTATCAGCGGCTAAATTGATTACCTCTTTAAGGCCGGTGATTGATCGCCGCAGAAGATTAGCTTTAATCGTTGATGACACGCTAATGGCTCGCTCTTGTTCTAAGAAGACTGAACTATTGGCTAAAGTCTATGATCATGACAAGCATGAATTTCTAACCGGCTATCGGGGTTTAACTATTGGCTGGAGTGACGGCAATACTTTCTTGCCGGTAAATTTTGCTTTGATGTCAACCAAGAAAAAAGAGAATATGATTGGCAGCCAACCAGTCACTACTGATCAGCGCTCAATTGCTGGCCGTAGAAGAACTCAAGCTCAAAGACCGATGAATACTGGCACCGTAGAGCTGATTAAGCAAGCTATCGCTATGGGCATACCAGCTGAATATGTCTTATTTGATAGCTGGTTCTCTTCACCTAAAATGTTCTGGCAGCTGAAGCAATTATGGTTCGATAGCGTAGGTATGCTTAAGCAGACTAAGAAAGTTTATTATCGTTACCGCGGCCGCCTTTATGATGTCAAAGGACTATATGAACGTTTGGCTGCTTCCAAAATGCATCAGAAAACAGACTATCTCTATAGCAGCGTGGTTGAAGCCGAATATCAAGGACATGCTTTTCCAATTAGATTAGTCTATGTCACTAAACGCGGCAGTAAAGGCAAATATTTAGTACTGGCAACTACGCAATACAAACTGCATCCACAAGAAATCATTCAGCTCTATGGCCGCAGATGGCAGATCGAAACTTATTTTAAAGCAGCTAAGCAATATTTAGCCTTAAACAAATCACAGATCCAAAGCTATGATGGACAATGCGGCTACATTGCCGTGACGGCTCTAACTTATGATCTGTTAGCTTGGCAAAAAAGACAAAGTACCGATGATCGAACTTTAGGCGATTTATTCTATCTAATGAATGAGGCACTGCCTGATTTAGCCTTTGAAGAAGCATTGGTCTACCTGCATACAGCTCTCAAAGAAGCAAAGGCCGAGATCTCCGCGACAGTGGAACAAATATTAGACAACTTTATTAAGTTATTGCCGGTTTTCATACAAAAACAGCTTCTGAGGCCGGCTTAAAAACTAATTTAAAAAACAAAAAGCCAGATCCAATAAGAGATCCGGCTAGTTTTAGTGCTTTCAAGTTTCAGTTCTTAATTCGAGTTTTGTACCATTTAATGCCAAAGTAAATAAATAAGATTAATAAAATGGCAATGATTACTAAGGTGTAATCATCAAAAATTCTAACTACAACTTGCCAGTTTTTACCCATGTAATGTCCAAGTCCAACTAAGACACTGTTCCAAACTAAACTACCTAAAGTAGTTAAGATTAAAAACTTTGTCCAGCCGACATGAGCAATACCTGCAGGAATAGAGATCAAACTTCTAACTACAGGGATGCAGCGACCGTAGAAAATTGCACCAATACCATGTTTATCAAACCAGTTAATTGCCTTTTGTGCATCATCTTTTTTGAAACCTAGGAGTCTGAATAATTTAGTTTCAAGTAATTTCTCTAGTCTTGGCAAGGTTAAATTTCGACTGATAGAGAAAAGAATAATTGCTCCGATAATTGAACCTAATGTAGAAGCTAAAATTACTCCAATTAAAGTAAGCTTAGTTCCACTAACTAAGAATCCTCCTAATGTCAGAATTACTTCTGATGGAATTGGAGGAAAAATATTTTCGACTGCGATTAAAAAGATAATGGCAATATAGCCAAAGTTTTCGATAAAATATGTTAACCAAATTGTCATTTATATGTTTATTGTCTTTCTAAAATTTCATCCATTTTCTTAAAGAATAGGTCTTTATTTGCTTTAGTTACTTCTGTAAGTTCTTTTCCATTAGAGTCTTTGAACATTCTGCCACTTGCTAAGCCGGAAGTAATAACGTCTGCTTTTACTTGACGTGTTTTTACGATTTCAGGGTATAGGGCAGACATAGTTGTGAGGACATCCCATAGATATAATTCCGCATTAGGAACAGAAATAATTAAACTGTAGCCGAGCCCAACTAGGTCAATAGCAGGATATTTTCTCAAACTTGCCCAGTGCTGACGAAGTTCATCAGTTAAAGGCAACTCTTCAGTACTTTCTAAGCCGACCATTTGAATTTCAAGATTTGAATTTAAAACGCGTTTAACTGCATCTGGATCCCAAAAGGCATTCCACTCTTGTGTGCCGTCTGCGTCAACACTTACTACATTACCATGGTCGTCCAGTGAGCCACCCATCCAGTAAACTTTTTCAATTTTTGATTGAATTGATGAATCTTCATCCAAAGCGCGTGCTAAGTCAGTGATTGGACCAGTCATGATTAAGGTAACTGGTCCATTTGCTTTTTTGATTTTATCAATCATATCCAAATGAGCTGGGAGAGGAGCTTCTGAAGTTTTAATTTTCCCGGTTTCATTTAGAATTGGAAAATAATTGAATGAGTAAGGCGCCATTCGCCATTCTTTTGGAAATTGATGAATTGCACGCGAATTAGAACGAGCAACTTCTAACTTGTCTCCGCGTAGATTGAATTTATCTACCATTTTTCGACAAGCTTCTACTGCTGGATCGACATATCCATCCCCATCAATGGCACTAATACCAATTAATTTAATGTCAGGTGCCTGTAATAGTAAAAGAAGAGAGACTAAATCATCAATGTTTCCATCATGATTAAAATAAATATTTTTCATTTATTTGCGACCTTTCTTTTTGGTTTAATTATTATTTTATAGGAAGATGAGCGATAAGGTAAATAAAAAAGTCATCTTACTTGGTTTTAACAAGGAACGTGATAAAATACTATGAGAATTTTAATAGGAAGGAAAAAATCAATGGCAACGGAACATATTGAAAATAAATTAAAGCTTTTGCCTGATAAACCAGGTTGCTACTTAATGAAAGATATTAACGGCAACGTGATTTATGTAGGAAAATCTAAAAACTTAAAGAACCGCGTTCGTTCCTATTTTAAAAGTAAGCAAGTGGGCAGACGTGCTGAACTTGTGCGTGAAATACGTGATTTTGATATCATAACTGTTTCTTCTGACAAAGAGTCTTTTTTATTAGAAATCACATTAATTAAAAAATACCAACCTTATTACAATGTACAGTTAAAACAAGGAACAGGTTATCCTTATATTGAAATTACGAATGAACGTGATCCACAAACGCGCTTAACTTCAATCGTTCATAAAGATAAAGGATATTATTTTGGCCCTTATCCAAATGTTTATGCAGCTCAGGCTACTTTGAAGTTTATTCAAAAAGTTTGGCCCTTGAGAAGATGTTCCGGACATCAAGGTCGACCTTGTCTTTACTATCATATGGGACAGTGTCTTGGAGCATGTTTTAAAGAAGTACCAAAAAGTGCCTATGAAACACAAATTAGAAAGATAAAGCGTTTCTTGAATGGAGACATTTCTCAAGTTAAACAAGACTTAACTGAAAAAATGACTAAAGCGTCAATGGATCTTGAATTCGAACGCGCTGCTGAAATAAGAGATCAATTGAAATATATTGAACAAACTGTTGAAAAGCAAAAAATCATTTCCAATGACCATACTCAAAGAGATATCTTTAACTTTTATGTTGACAAATCTTGGATTTCAATTCAGATTTTCTTTTTAAGACAGGCTAAATTATTGCGTCGGGAAACAAGATTATTCCCTTTAACCGATACTAGCGATCCAGAGGATGCATTTGTTTCATTTATTGCTCAATTTTATGGGCAACGAAACCGTGTTTTACCTAAAGAAGTGTTAGTTCCAGCTGGAATTGATAATGAATCTTTGTCTGAAGTGTTAAAAGTTCCTGTGCGAACTCCTCAGCGTGGTCAAAAGCGTGCGCTTTTAGAAATGGCTCATGATAATGCCAAGCTAAAACTTGATGAAAAATTCCGTTTGCTTGAATTAGGAAATCGAAAGACCAAAGGAGCACAAAAAGAAATTTTTGATGCCTTAGGTTTGCCATATGGGCATCGGATCGAAAGCTTTGACCACTCGCATATTCAGGGAGCTGATCCAGTATCTGCACTAGTTGTATTTACTGATGGCGAGCCAGATAAGCATGAATATCGTAAGTATAAATTAAAGGGTGAAGTTGAACATCAAAATGCGGCTGACGAAGTTGGGAATACTCGCGAAGTAGTTAGAAGACGTTATAGTCGTCTTTTGAAAGAACACAAAAAAATGCCAGATTTGATTTTAATGGATGGTGGTCAAATTCAGGTTGATGCGTGTTTAGACGTTTTAAGAAATGAATTAAATGTAAATATTCCTGTTGCTGGAATGGTTAAGGATGACCACCACCGTACTAATCATTTAATTTTTGGAGACCCAACACAAGGCGAAGAATTAAAATTAATTCCGCTCAATCCCAAGTCTGAGGGCTTTTACTTAATGACTAGAATTCAAGATGAAGTTCACCGCTTTGCAATCACTTTTCATAGAAAAACGCATGCCAAAAATGCACTTTCAAGTAAATTGGATGAAATTAAAGGTATTGGACCAAAATCTCGTAATAAGTTGCTGAGAAAGTTCGGATCCTTAAAAAAGATTAAAGAGGCATCAGTAGACGAATTAAGAGATGCAGGTTTAACTCTTCCTCAAGCACAAACTGTAAAATTGAGTTTATAAATTAACTACAAAAGACCTGATTTAATAGGGGTTGATATGGTATCATAGTTAAGAAACTTTAAGAATAAATTTAATGATAATTTGATAAATAAAGGAGGCAAATTATGTTTGTCGACCAAACAAAAATAGATGTACAAGCAGGTAAGGGCGGCGATGGTGCAGTTGCCTTTCGTCATGAAAAATACGTACCACTTGGCGGACCAGCTGGTGGAGATGGTGGACGCGGCGGAAGCATCATTTTAGTTGCAGATTCCGGCCTGAGAACTCTAATGGATTTCCGTTTTAGACGTAAGTTTAAGGCAGATAATGGCGAAAACGGACGAATTAAATCTCAATACGGACGTGGAGCTAAAGACGTGCGTTTAAAAGTTCCAATGGGAACAACAGTCTATGACTTTAATACTGGTGAACTTTTAGGTGACTTAGTTGAAAATGGTCAAGAATTAGTTGTAGCTCATGGTGGTAAAGGTGGTAGAGGTAATATTCACTTTGCGACTCCAACTAGAACTGCTCCTGAAATTGCTGAAAATGGTGAGCCAGGAGAATTTCGAACTTTGCGTTTAGAATTGAAAGTTTTAGCAGATGTTGGTTTAGTAGGCTTTCCATCTGTAGGAAAATCAACTTTACTATCTGTTGTAACTAAGGCTAAACCCAAGATTGCAGCTTATGAGTTTACAACCTTAACTCCTAATTTGGGAATGGTTGTTCTTCCAGATGGCCGAGATTTCTCAATGGCAGACTTACCAGGTTTAATTGAAGGTGCATCTAAGGGTGTAGGACTTGGAATTCAATTCTTGCGTCACGTTGAACGTACAAAAGTAATTTTGCATCTGGTATCAATGGATCCTAATAATGGACGTGATGCATATGAAGATTACGAAACAATTCGCAAAGAATTAGCAGGTTATACTAAAGATTTAACTACTAAAAAAGAATTAATTGTTGCTACTCAAATGGATATTCCGGGTAGTGAAGAAAAATTAGCCGAGTTTAAGAAGAAATTAGGAGATAAGAATGTATATCCTATTTCTAGTGTGACTCATAAAGGTGTTAGTGAATTGATGGGTAGAACAGCAGATCTTGTTGAAGAAGTTGCTCGTCAAGAAGCTGAAAAGCCAGCAGAAATCAAAGTTGCCGAAAAAGAATATATTTACAAAAAGCCTGAAGATGAAGGATTTAAAGTTGAACGAACAGGAGAGCATAGCTTTATTATTACGGGCAATAAGTTAGAGCGTCTTGTTCAAAGAACTAATCTTGATCACACCGATGGTATAATGCTTCTTGCTCGTAAGTTAAAGCGGATGGGTGTAGATGAAGCCTTAAGAGAAAATGGCGCAGTAAATGGTGACGATATTACAATAGCTGACTTTACTTTTGAATTTGTTGATTAATAAAATTTGAAGAAGTAGGGAGTAAGACTTTTGAAAAAGAAGAACCGCTTTATTACAGGGTATGCGGGCTTACGTGCTTTAGCCGTTATTGGAGTTATTTTGTATCACCTTAATCCAAATAGCTTTATGGGCGGATATTTAGGTGTACCAATATTTTTAGTGTTATCTGGATATTTAGTTACAGATCATATGTTTCATGCCTATGAGGAGCGGGGAAAGTATAACTTCAAATCTTTCTACATCAGGCGAATTAAAAAGTTATACCCTCAAATGATTACATTGCTGTGGGGATGTAGTGCCTATATCTTGCTTTTTCAGCAGAATCTTCTAGCTAAGTTGAATCAAATAGTCGTTACTAATTTATTGAACGTCTATAACTTTTGGCAGATAAAGAATGGGCAAAGTTATTTTGAAAGATTTGCGGCTAATGAATCACCGTTTGTTCATTTATGGACCATGTCAATTGAAGGTCAGTTTTACATTATTTGGCCATTAATAATCTTTTTACTAGTTAAGTTCGCTAAAAAGAAAAAAGTTATTTTTTGGATTATTACCGCCTTAACTGTATTTTCTGCCTTAGAGATGGCATTTTTATTTAAGCCAGGTGTTGATACAAGTAGAATTTACTATGGGACAGATACAAGATTCTTCTCTCTAGGTTTAGGGGCAATGCTGGCAGTTATTTGGCCAACTTGGAAGTTAAATGAAAATCTAGAAAAAAGAGATCACTGGTTCTTAAATATTGTTGGAGCAATAGCATTAGTGGGTATCTTACTAATGGCAACGAGTCCAATTTTTAATCCGCAAAAAGCATTTGCTTACCGTGGAGGGATGTTCTTATTCTCACTAGTAACGACGATTTTTGTTGGAATTATTGCTCATCCAGGCAGTAGTTGGAATAAGTGGTTAACTAATCCAGTATTTAAATGGATTGGGTCACGTTCATATGGGATTTACTTATATCAATTTCCAGTAATGATCTTCTTTGAGGATAAGGTTAAAGATATTGCTGATCATGTGGTTTTATATCATTTAATTGAAGTTATTTTAATTTTGATAATTGCTGAACTTAGTTATCGCTTTATTGAAAAACCATTTGGTCGAATTGATTGGGAAAAAGTTCGTCAATTCTTAACTAAAGCCTTAAATTTACGAGCAAAGCACTATCAAGCAAAGATACTTTTTGCGACAGGGATAATAGTTTTTGTTCTAGGTAGTTTTGGAATTTTAAAAGCACCAACTGTAAAAGCGGAAAATCCTAATCACTCTCAACTAGCTAAACAGATTAAATCAAATCGTAGTAAGCAACTAAAGAATAATCAGAAACTAATTAAAGAAGCTCAGTCTAGAAAGAAAAAAGCACCAACTTCAAAAGCTGATCTTATAAAACAAGCTAAGAAAGCGGCAGTTACCAAACCGGTAAATAAAGACTTTGAAAAATACGGAATTTCTCAAGTTGATTTACAACTAGCACAAAAAATTCAGGTGACTGCCATTGGAGATTCAGTAATGGCTGGTTCTAGTCAAAACCTGCAAAAATTGATGCCACATTTAATCATTGATGCAGCAGTTTCTAGACAATTGGGTGATACTATTCCACTTTTTGAACAATACAAGGCAAAGGGTGCTTTAAATGATAATGTGTTAATTGGCTTAGGTACAAACGGAGCCTTTCAACCTCAAGAACTTGATCACTTAATGCACATTATTGGTCCAAAGAGACATGTTTTTTGGGTTAATACGCATGTTCCAACACGTGATTGGCAAGATCAAGTTAATGGTGAACTAGATGCAGCGTCAAAAAAATATCCAAACTTAACCATTATTAAGTGGCATGAATTTGCTGGTAGTCATCAAGATTGGTTCTACGATGATCATACACATCCAACTCCAGAAGGATCGAAATTTTATAGTGCCTATATAACTAAAGTTTTAGTTACTGAAGGAAAATATTAGAAATAGGGTTTTCATGGAAATACAATTTTTAGGAACAAGTGCGGGGCAACCATCAAAAAGTAGAAATGTTTCTTGTACCGCATTAAAATTATTAGATGAATTAAATGAAGTATGGTTATTTGATGTGGGAGAAGCTACACAACATCAAATTTTAAAGACTAACATTAGACCTAGAAAAGTAACGCGAATCTTTATTTCACATACTCATGGTGACCATATTTTTGGACTTCCAGGTTTTCTCTCATCTCGTTCTTTTCAAGGCGATGGTGGTCCACTAACAATCTATGGTCCAGCTGGTATTGAACAATTTGTACAAACTTCTCTCAGGGTTTCTAAAACTCGCGTTTCATATCCGATTAAGTACGTGGTTTTAAAAGAAGACGGCTTAATTTTTGAAAATGATATTTTTGCAGTTTACACGGCTCGTTTAGATCACCGAGTACCAAGTTTTGGCTTTCGTGTAGTTGAAAAGCCACGTCCAGGTGAATTATTAATGGATAAAGTGGCAGAATACAATGTACCTAATGGACCACTTCTTGGTGAATTAAAGGCTGGAAAAACAATTACATTAAGTGATGGTCAAAAACTAGATGGACGTGACTTTCTTGGAGAAGAGCGACCAGGGCGGATTGTGACAATTATTTATGATACTCGGCCAACAAAAAATATTGGTGAATTAGCAGATAATGCCGATGTGTTAGTTCATGAATCAACATTTGATGGTGGAGAAGAAAAAATGGCCCATCGCTACTTCCATTCAACTTGCTTGGATGCAGCTCGAGTGGCTCGAGATCATAATGTTGGAGAGCTTTATTTAACTCACATTTCTGCTCGCTACACGGGAAGAGCTGGTCGGCAATTAGAACATGATGCTAGAAAGATTTTTAAACATACTCACTTAGCTAATGATCTAGATAATTTTGAAATCACATTGAGGGGATAATAATATGAGTAATTCATTAAGGGACAAAGTCGTAGTAGTTACAGGAGCTTCTAGTGGTATTGGACGCTCAATTGCTTTAGAAAGTGCAAGTCGTGGTGCAACAGTTATTTTGATGGCGCGTCATCAAGACAAGTTAGAAGAAATTGCCAACGAAGCACGTCAGCTTTCTGGAAATGAAGTATACGTATTTCCAACAGATATTAGTAAAGCTGATCAAATTGATCGTGCCTTTAATGAAATTGTTAGTCATGTTGACCACATTGATTATCTCGTCAATGCGGCAGGTTTTGGTGTCTTTAAAGAATTCTTGGAGACTTCACCTCAAGTGGTAACTGAAATGTTTCAAACCAATGTTTTAGGTTTGATGTACTTCACTCGTCTTGTTGCGCGCGTCATGATCGATCAAAAGCAAGGGCAAATTATTAATTTTGGCTCAATTGCTGGCATTGTACCGACTACTAAGACAGCAGCTTATAGTGCTACTAAAGCAGCCATTATTCAATTCTCAAATGTTTTACGCCTAGAATTGAAGCCTTTTGGCGTTAAGGTCATGACAGTAAATCCTGGACCAGTTTATACTAATTTCTTTAATATTGCTGATGAAAGTGGCTCTTACGTGAATAATGTTCAACGTTTTATGCTTGATCCAGATGATGTGGCTTGGCAAGTCGTTCACTTCTTTGGCTCTAATCGTCGTGAATTGAATTTACCTCTAAGCTTGGCTACTTTAGCAAAGCTTTACCAAATTTTCCCTCGTATTGGTGACTGGGCAAGTCTAAAGTTTGCTAGCAGAAAGTAGGGAAGAATGATGAATAAGCAAAGAAATTTAGTAATTGGACTAATTATAGTTTTAGTGCTCGTGATTTTTGCATGCCTCAATACTGAACCAGTAGCGATTAATTTTGGTTTTTTCCAACCTAAAATGCCTTTAATCATTATTTTAGTGATTATGCTTCTATTAGGTGCTTTGGTATCACTTTTGATTGGTAAAGGTGAAAAAGTTTCTCCTGATATCAAAAAAGCACTAGCAAAACAGAAGAAAGAATTAGATAATAAATATCGGAGTGAAATTGAATCTAGAGATAAACAAATAGCTGAATTAAAAAAAGTTAATAATTCTGAAGCTACAAAATAAGATTGGACTTGATTTATCAGCTCTTAGATTGTATCATTGAAATACGTGAGTATTTAGTGAATTTGTTTATTTAAAGGTTCGCAAGTCTCAATTCTATAAAAAAGGAGATCTAACTAATGGCAGTTCCTGCAAGAAAAACTTCTAAGCAAAAGAAACGTTCACGTCGTGGTCATATTAAATTAACCACACCAGCAATGCATTACGATGCTACTACTGGTGAATACCGTTTAAGCCACCGCGTTTCACCAAAGGGCTTTTACAAAGGCCGTCAAGTTGCTAACGAAAACAAGCAACAAAATAACGATTAATTAAAGACACCTTGGGGTGTCTTTTTTTATATAATTTTTGATTAAAGGAATAGGTATTAATGAAACTAGTTATTTTACATTCAAGTGATACGCATGGCTTTTTAATGCCAACTGATTATCAAGATAAAAACAATTATGATGCACCAATTTCACTTAGCCGTGTAAGTAGTGTCGTAAAAAGTGAAAAAGAAAAATATGGTGCAGATAATGTTTTAGTTACAGATAGTGGGGATTGTTTGCAAGGATCTCCTTTGGCTAGCTTTACGCACAAACTTCCTGAAGAAGAAGGTTTACGTAAATTTACTGAAGCATATAACGAAGTAGGCTATGATGCACGTGCCCTAGGTAACCATGATTTTAATTATGGATTAGATTACTTATCATATTACGTGGATAATAATCGTGCTCCATTTATTAATGATAATGTTTTAGATGTAGAAACTAATGTGCCTTTTTTTGGTAAAGAATACACTATTATTGAAAAGGCCGGCTTGAAAATAGGAATTATGGGGATTACTACCCAATATATTTCTCATTGGGAATCAGAAGAGCATATCAAAGGATTAAAGTTTGTTTCTGGCTATGATGTACTTTCTAAATTAGCTAAGAAATTGCGCCCACAGGTCGATATTCTTTGTGCTATGTATCATGGTGGCTTTGAGAGTGATCCTTTGACCGGGGAAGCAACTGAGCCCCACACTGGTGAAAACGAAGGATATAAGATTTTAACTGAAATTCCTGAAATTGATGTCTTTTTAACGGGACACCAACATCGTCGCTTAAACTTAGTTACTCGTGATACTGCAATTGTTCAACCAGGGTATCGAGGAGAAGCTGTCGGTAAAGTAGTTATTGACTTTGACAAGGATGAAAAAGGTAAGGTCAAGATTAATGAGATGACTACTGAATTAATTGATAGTAAGGATTACGCACCTGATCCAGCTATTGAAAAGATTGTTAAGAGCTTGGATGAAGAGACTCAAAAGTGGTTAGATCAGCCGATTGCTCACTTATCTGAGCCTGCTCCAATTGAAAATGCAATTAAGGGTAGAATTGAGGGCGCTCCATTCATTAACCTTATCCAACAAATGCAACTTTGGTTTACTGGTGCAGATGTTTCAGCTACTGCAATTATGTCTGAATCAGCTCATGGATTTTCAAAGAATGTTACTATGAGAGAAGTTTTGCTTAATTATCCATACGCAAATCAGCTTTGCATTGTTAACCTTACTGGAAAAGAATTAAAGGAAATCATTGAATACTCAGCTGGCTTTTTAGAAAAAGACAAGGACGGTAAAATTAAATTTATCGATCGTTGGATTACCCCTAAGCCAATGTTATATCATTTTGATCTTTTCTATCCTGTTAAATACGAAGCTGATTTATCTAAGCCAGTGGGTCAAAGATTGACTAAGGTGACTTTAGATGGTAAAGATCTTGAAGATGACAAGGTTTATAAGTTAGCCGTGAACAATTATCGTGCTCTCGGTGGAGGTTTCTACCCAGCTTACAGTATGGATAAAATTGAAAAGATTTTTGACCAAGATTATGTTCAAATGTTTAGTGAGTATTTAACTCATGATGATATTAAAGTAGATACAAGTAAGAATTATAAATTTTACTAAGAAAAAAAGCTGTTTCTTAATTGAAACAGCTTTTTATAATATTCAAATTTAATTTAATTATAGTTTGCTATACTTACTTTTATCTTTGTAACTTTTGGCAGTAATGGCAGGAATGATAATTGCGAAGAGCAAGCCAAAGACTGCGCCAATAATCAAAGATTGCATAGGATTAAATTGCATCTGAGTTAGAGATGCAGCAATAAAACCGATAATTTCGCAAAAAATGCATGACCAAATCACTGTAATAATGTAGCGCATAATTTCTCCTTCTTTCGCTAGGTATCTTAGCAAAAATAAGATGTTTTAGCAAGCTAAGTTAATAGAATTTGCTATACTTAAATTATCAGAAAGGGTGAGTATATGGGAGCGATTAGTTTACAAAATTTAAGCGGTTTTACTCTACTTGAGAGTCCAACTAAAGTTAAAAACTTGGCTGAAAATTCTAAGAAAAAAGGCTATTCTGCGATTGCTTTAACCGATATCAATATTACCTACGGCTTGGTAGATTTTTATAAGGCAGCAAAAGATATCGGGATCAAACCTTTGCTAGGGATGCAACTTAGAATTAATGGTTTAATTGATGAAGCTAATAAGTATGATCTCATTGTAATTGCCAAAGATGACCAGGGATATAAAAATATTTTACGTTTATCTAGTGCAGTTAATCTTTTAACTGAAAATGGCGAAAAAGAAAATATTTTAACTTTCGAAGATTTAAAAAAATATCTCGGCCATTTAATTCTAATTACTCCAAGCAATTTACATAGTGAACTAAAAATGTTGCAAACTAATAATCCTAGAATGGGAGCAAATTATTTACGAAAGTTGCAAGATTCTCTTCCGAGCTCATCTTCCATGTATTTGGGAGTCTATGCGGATTCAGGACAGCAAGAATATATAAATTATATTCGCTCACTGGCTACACAATTTAGCTTACCTCTAACTGCTGTAGAAGATGGACAGTACCTTAACCGTAATGAGCAATTTTTAAGACGTACACTTCAAGCAATTAAAACTAATACTCATTTAGAAAATATAGAACAGTTGGCTAAACAAGCTGGTTCACACTATTTGAAAAATAGTGAAGAATTGCAGGTAAGTTATCGGAAGTTTGATATTGAAGATGCATTGAAGAATGCAGAAGAAATTGGAGAAATCTGTACTGCAGAAATCAAATTTCAAGATCCGCAACTTCCAAAATTTAAACAAAATAAGTTTCCTACTTCAAAAGAATATTTGCATGCTTTAGCTCAAGAGGGGCTTGCAAAAAGATTTAATAATCAAATTCCCGCTCAATATCAAAAAAGACTTGATTATGAATTACAAGTAATTAATGAAATGGGATTTGATGATTATTTTCTTATTGTGTGGGATGTAATGAATTTTGCACATAGTGTCAATATTACAACAGGTCCAGGGAGAGGATCAGCAGCTGGATCTCTTGTTTCTTATGCCCTTAGAATTACTGAAGTGGATCCAATTGAATATAATTTGCTGTTTGAACGTTTCTTAAATCCGGCTCGTCAGCAAATGCCTGATATTGACTTAGATATTCCAGACAATCGTCGGGATGAAGTAATTAAGTACATGTTTGAAAAGTACGGGATGAATCATGCAGCCCAGATTTTAACGTTTGGTACTTTAGCGGCAAAGCAGGTTTTAAAAGATGTTTGTCGTGTTTTTGGATTAAATAAGGTCGAAACCTATCGTTGGTTAGATGCCATTCCGCACTCTAAGGGAAAAATCACCTTAGCTGAGGCCTATCAAAAATCAAAAGAATTGCAGCTACTAGTGAACACAAATGACTTAAGCAAAATTTTGTTTGCGACTGCTGAGCATTTAGAAAATTTACCAAGGCATTATTCAATTCATGCGGCTGGATTAGTAATTACCGATGATTCATTGGCTGAAATAGTAGGTCTACAAGCAGGGCCTCTAGGAATCCCCGTGACTCAACAAACAAAATCGAATGTTGAATCATTAGGTTTATTAAAGATCGATTTCTTAGGATTAAGAAACTTAACTATTTTGGGGAACATCGTTGCAGCTTTAAGAGCAGACGGAATTGACATCGATCCTAACCAAATTCCCTTAGATGACCCAGATACACTTGCCTTGTTTCAGCGTGGAGATACAGATGCAGTATTTCAGTTTGAATCTGACGGTATTAAGCGAGTACTTGAACAACTTCATCCAGATAGTTTTGAAGATATTGTTGCAGTTAATGCCTTATACCGTCCCGGTCCAATAAATAATATTGATCATTTCATCAATAGAAAACATGGAAAAGAGAGGGTTCAATATCCTGATCCTAGTTTAAAGAGGATTTTAGGTACCACCTATGGAGTTTTAGTTTATCAAGAACAAGTTATGCAAACAGCTCAAGTTTTAGCAGGTTTTTCTTTAGGAGAAGCTGATCTTTTAAGACGTGCAATGTCTAAGAAAGATGCGGATGTAATTCAACGTGAAAGGTCTAAGTTTATTGAAGGTGCAATTAAATTAGGCCGTAAAAAGGAAACTGCTGAAAAAGTTTATGACTACATTGCACAGTTTGCTAATTATGGATTTAATCGTTCTCATGCGGTTGCCTATAGTAAGATTGCTTTTTGGCTTGCTTATTTTAAAGTACATTATCCAGGAGCCTTTTATTTAGCTTTGTTAAACAGCAATATGGGTAACCGACATAAAATTGCCCAATATTTAATGCAAGCTCAAGAAGCTGGAATTAAAATTTTGCCACCTGATATTGAAGGCAGTAAAGCAGATTTTTCATTAGAGAATGGAAAAATTTTAGTCGGATTAAAGGCAATTCGGGGACTAAGGAGCGACTTATTGAAGCAAATTTTAGAAATTAAGCGTCCAATTAAGTCGATGACCGATTTTCTCTGGAAAATAGATAATAATTTGCTGAGTGCAGATGCGGTCGAAAATTTAATCAAGGCTGGAACTTTTGATCGACTAGCTCCTAATAGAAATGAACTGTTAAAAATAAATAAAGATTTAGTTGAGAGTGTAAAAATGGCAGGTTCAAATTTATCGTTATTCGAAACATTAGAGCCTAAAGTAGAAGAAGAAAAAATGCCAACTGCGGCTGAAAAATCAGCGATGGAAGTTGAAGCTATGGGCTTTAGTACTGGCATTAATCCGATTATTGCGGTTCAAAAATATGCTCGAAAGTTTAATGCAAAACGATTACAAGTTTTTGAGAGTAATGAACAAGGAATTGCAGTTGGAAAGTTAATGAAGGTTAAACCAATTACCACAAAAAAAGGTGATAACATGGCTTTTGCTGTTTTTAGTGATACTAGTGGCGAAAAAGACTTTACTATTTTTCCTCAAGTCTGGGAAAAAGTAGGTGAGAACTTGAAGATTGGTGAGATATATTTACTTCAAGTGAGAACTCAAAGTGATCGTTTTAACCCTAACAAAATTCAATTTCTACTTTCTAATGCTCGGCAGGTTAATTTTAAAGATTAATTCAATTTTTTTGAAAGCAAACAAAATTGAGCCTAATAAGATTGAAAGCGAAAACATTTATTTTATAAGGATTATTAGTAAAAAAATAGGCTTTTTTTTGAAGACATTGAGTAAAAAAAATGGTACGATAAAATCGATGTGAGTAAAACACAGAAAATCGTAGAGGTGAATTCATGAAACGGATTGGTATTTTAACTAGTGGTGGAGATGCCCCTGGTATGAACGCTGCCATTAGAGCTGTTACTCGTACAGCTTTGGCAAACGGTATCGAAGTTTGCGGAATTCGTTATGGATATGCTGGTTTAGTTGCTGGTGATATTTTCCAAATGACTTCTGAAACAGTTGCGGATAAAATTAGCCGCGGCGGTACTTTTCTTTATTCAGCTCGTTTCCCAGAATTTAAGGAAGAAGAAGTTCAACTTAAGGGAATCGAACAATTAAAGAAGCACGGAATCGATGCTTTAGTTGTCATTGGTGGTGACGGTTCTTACCACGGTGCATTGAAGCTTACGAGACATGGCTATAATGCTATTGGTCTTCCTGGTTCAATTGACAACGATATTCCTTATACTGATTACACAATTGGTTTTGACACTGCATGTAATACTGCAATGGAAGCCATTGATAAGATTCGTGACACTGCAACAAGTCACCAACGTGTATTTGTTGTAAATGTTATGGGTCGTGATTGTGGGGATATCGCAATGCACGTTGGTGTTGCTACCGGTGCTGACGCAATTGTTATTCCAGAAGAACCTTATGACATTAAGGAAATTGCTGAAAACTTGAAGCAAGGATTTGCTAATGGTAAGAAACATGGAATCGTTGTTTTAGCTGAAGGTGTTATGGACGCTGAAAAATTTAAGGATGAACTTCTTAAATATGGTGACTTTGACGCTCGTGCTAATGTATTGGGCCATATGCAACGTGGCGGAAGCCCAACAATGCGTGACCGTGTAGTAGCAAGTGAAATGGGTGCCTACGCTGTTAAGTTATTACTTGAAGGTAAAGGCGGCTTAGCTGTTGGTATGGAAAACAACAAGCTTACTCACCATGATATTCTTGATTTGTTTGATGCAAAACACCACGGTAATTATGCGTTATACTCATTAAACAAAGACTTAGCCAAGTAGTTTTTGATTTTGTATTATAGGAGATTTTTTCAAGATGAAGAAAACTAAAATTGTTAGTACTTTAGGGCCAGCCTCAAACGATGTTGAGACTATTACTAAATTAGCTGAAGCAGGTGCAAACGTATTCCGTTTCAACTTCTCACACGGTGACCACGAAGAACACCGTGCACGTATGAACATGGTTCGTGAGGTTGAAAAGAAGACTGGTAAACTTCTTGGCATTGCTCTTGATACTAAGGGTGCCGAAATTAGAACTACTGAACAAGAAGGCGGCAAGTTCACTATTAACACTGGTGACACTATCCGTATTTCTATGGACGACACTAAGAAGGGTAACAAGGACATGATCCACGTTACCTACGATGGTCTTTACGACGATACTCACGTTGGTGGTCACGTATTAATCGATGATGGTTTAGTTGACCTTTTGATTAAAGACAAAGATGACGCTAAGAGAGAATTAGTTTGTGAAGCTCAAAACACTGGTGTAATCGGTTCTAAGAAGGGTGTTAACGCTCCTGGCGTTGAAATCCGCCTCCCAGGTATCACTGAAAAAGATACTAACGATATTAAGTTCGGTTTGAAGGAAGGTATCAACTTCATCTTTGCTTCATTCGTTCGTAAAGCACAAGATGTTCTTGACATTCGTCAATTGCTTGAAGAAGCACATTGTGAATACGTAAAGATCTTCCCTAAGATTGAATCACAAGAAGGTATTGACAACATCGACGAAATCTTAAAGGTTTCTGATGGTTTAATGGTTGCTCGTGGTGACATGGGTGTTGAAATTCCATTTATCAATGTTCCATTTGTACAAAAAGAATTGATCAAGAGATGTAACGCTTTAGGTAAGCCAGTTATTACTGCTACTCAAATGCTTGACTCAATGCAAGAAAACCCACGTCCTACTCGTGCCGAAGTTACTGACGTTGCAAACGCCGTTCTTGATGGTACTGACGCAACTATGCTTTCAGGTGAATCTGCAAACGGTCTTTACCCAGTTAAAGCTGTTAAGGCTATGGCTGAAATCGACATGCGTACTGAAAAGCAACTTGCTAAGCGTAACAAGTTAGCTCTTCAAAGATTCGAAGAATACAAGGGTTCAAACGTTACTGAAGCTATCGGTGAATCAGTTGTTAGAACTGCTGAAGAATTGGGCGTTAAGACTATTATTGCAGCAACTGAATCTGGTTACACTGCACGTATGATTTCTAAGTACCGTCCAAACGCTGATATTATTGCTATGACTTTCAACGACAAGATTCAACACTCATTAGGTGTTGTTTGGGGTGTAAAGCCAATGTTGACTGAAAAGCCTAAGTCTACTGAAGAAATGTTTGAAAAGGCAGCTGAACTTGCTAAAGAAACTGGTCTTGCAAAAGACGGCGACTTAGTAATTATCGTTGCTGGTGTTCCTTTGGGCGAAACTGGTACTACTAACTTGATGAAGTTACAATTAATCGGTACCCAACTTGTTAAAGGTTTAGGTGTTGGTGAACAATCAGTTATTGGTAAAGCTGTAGTTGCAACTTCTGCTGAAGAAGCTAACAGCAAAGTTCAAGATGGTGACATCTTAGTTGCTAAGACTACTGATAAGGATTACTTACCAGCAATCAAGAAGGCTTCAGGTATGGTAGTTGAAGCTTCTGGTTTAACTAGCCACGCAGCTGTTGTTGGTCTTTCACTTGGTATCCCAGTTATCGTTGGTGCTACTGATGCAGTAGAAAAGATCAAGGATGGTTCTAAGATTACTGTTGATGCTCGTCGCGGTGCTGTTTACCAAGGCGAAGCAACTAACCTTTAATCTGAATTAAATAGCTTATTAAAATAGTCAGCGAAAGCTGGCTATTTTATTTTTGTCTTTTTTTCCTTATACTATAAGATGATAGACAAAATAAAAGGATTGAGGCGCTATTATGTTAGGTGAAATAAGAAAAGGAAAAGTTACTGATGAAAATGAATCTGCTTTTTATGTGCAGGTTGAAGGGGTAACTTTTGAATTAAAGAAAATAGAAATTACACAAGATGAACCAATCCATTTAGGTGATGAAGTACAAGGCTTTATTTATGAAAATAAGGATAAAAAGAAAGAAATGACACAATTTTATCCTTTTGCTCAAAAAGATCAGTATGGTTGGGCAACTGTAACAGAAGTGCGCCGTGACTTGGGTGTTTTCTTAGATATTGGTTTGAACGACAAAGATGTTGTTGTATCTTTAGATGATCTTCCACTTGAAAAGGATCAATGGCCAAAGAAAGACGATCGCTTATTAGTACGTCTTGAAACTGATGAAAAAGAACGTATTTGGGCTAAAATGGCTGAAGAAAACGTCTTTGAGCAATTAGCTGCTAATTTCCCAGCACATTTAGAGAATAAAAATATGTCCGGAACTGTTTATAGAAATTATGAAGTAGGTTCCTTTGTAATTACTGATCAGTACTACTTAGCCTTTGTTCATAAGTCTGAAATGTTTCGTCCATTACGACTAGGTCAAAAGATTAAGGGACGTGTAATTGGAGTTAGTCAATATGGTAGATTGAACTTAAGTGTTCTTCCTCGTGGATTTGAAGAAATTGACGATGACGCACAAATGATCTTAGTAAGTTTACGTCGTGAAGCTACAAAAACTCTACCATTTTACGATAAGAGTGATGCCCAAGAGATTAAAAATCACTTTGGTATTTCTAAATCAGCTTTTAAACGTGCCTTGGGACATTTATTAAAGGATGGGTTAATTACTGAAGATAAAGATGCAGGAACAATTAGCTTGGTAGAAAAAGATGACTCAGACACAGATAATGAAGGATAATTTAGA
This sequence comes from Lactobacillus johnsonii, assembly GCF_013487865.1. Lineage (NCBI taxonomy): Bacteria > Bacillati > Bacillota > Bacilli > Lactobacillales > Lactobacillaceae > Lactobacillus > Lactobacillus johnsonii. The sequence continues at coordinate 1,144,406 of NZ_CP047409.1, read as the reverse complement.
AGATTATTTACGATTTAGTCAAGTAGAACGTGGCTTAAGTCCCAATACAATTGTTTCTTACCGAACTGATTTAGAAGAATATTTAAGTTATTTAGAAGATCAGAATGAAACAAGTTGGGAAGTTGATTATCTAGTAGTTGATGCTTTTCTTGCAACACAAAAAGATAAGGGAAAAGCCACAACTTCAATCAGCAGAATGATCTCTAGCTTACGCAAATTTTATCAATGGCTTTTGCGGCAAGATATAATTGAACGTGATCCTTTAGTTAAAATTGATTCACCTAAAAGCGAACGTAGATTGCCGACAGCTCTTAGTGAGGAAGAAGTTACTAAATTGTTGGATGCTCCTGATACTAATACTCGTTTGGGGATTAGAGATCGAGCTATGCTTGAAGTGCTCTATGCAACTGGAATGCGGGTTAGTGAGTTAATTAATTTACGTACTGGCGATATTCACAGTGAGTTAAAAATTATTAGAGTTCTTGGTAAAGGATCAAAAGAACGTCTTGTTCCGATTACCGAAGTTGCTTTATCATGGTTAGAGAAATATCAAAAAGATGTCCGAGAGAATCAAATCTTAAAAAGCGGTCAATTTACTGATGTGATTTTCCTAAATAATCATGGTCATCAATTGACGAGACAAGCTGTTTGGCAAAAGATAAAAAAATATTGTCAACTTATCGGAATAACCAAAAATGTTACACCACATACTCTTAGACATACTTTTGCGACTCATTTATTAGAAAATGGGGCGGATTTAAGAGTGGTTCAAGAAATCTTGGGCCATAGTGATATTACAACTACGCAGATTTATACTAATCTGACGCAGAAACATATTTTGGAGGTTTACAATCGAGCACATCCACGTGCCTAACTATTATGATCAGCAAATATAAAAAAGATTACGAAAAAACTGTAATGGGATATTTATCTTATCTCCCAGATTTTAAAAATATTAAGAATCTGCAAGAAGAGATGAAACTGTATACTAGCGATTCCAATCAATTCGAGGTTCTTATCTATCAACAAGATGGTAATGCTCGCGGTATTGTTGGTATTCAAGAAGAGAAAGATTTTATTATTATCCGCTATTTATCTCTTGATCCAACAATGCGTGATGAAAAAACAAAGCAATTGGTAATGAATGACCTAAAGCATCTTTATCCTGATAAAATGATTACTGCCCTACCTAATTGGGCATCTTTATTAAATTATTTAAAGGAAAATAAAACTGATGAATAATGTTGATGAATTAACTTTAGATCTTCCTAATTTTACGGGACCACTCGATTTACTTTTACACTTAATCAGATCACAAAAGATAGATATCTATGATATTCCAATTGCAAAAATTACGGGACAATATTTAGCTAATTTAGCTCGCTGGCAAACTTTGGACTTACAAATTGCTGGAGAGTATTTTGTGATGGCGTCAACATTACTTAGAATTAAGTCTCAATATTTACTTCCTAAAAATGACTTTATTGAGGAAGATCAGTATCAAGAAGATCCGCGTACTGAACTTGTTGAGCAACTAGTCCAGTACTCAGTCTTTCAAAGAATTGCCGAATACTTTAAAAAAAGAGATGAAGAAATGCCAATTACAGTGGCAAAGGATCCATCTGTTTCCCCTAAAAAAGAGATTGAACCACTTCCTTTAGGAGAAATTACAAGTGATGAGCTTGCAAATACTTTTAAAGTAGTTTTAGAGCGATTCAAACTGAGAAAGCCACAAGTTGGAAAAATTGAGGTTCACGAGACTTCAATTGAAGAAATGACAAGCTTTTTAAAAAACAGGTTACAAAAGAAAAGATCGACTAGTTTTTTTGATTGTATTAAAAACTTTCAAGATCTTGATCAAGTAATTGGTTTATTCCTAGCAGTTTTAGAATTATGTCGTGATCATAAAATTGTAGTAAAGCAAAATAGAGATTTTGGTGATCTAGAGTTAGAGAAAGTTGAGATTAATGGCAAGTAAAGAAGCAGAATTAGAAGCCTTACTTTATGCAGCGGGGGATGATGGTTTAGAAACTGAGAATTTACTACAGTTGTTAGAAATTTCTCCAGCTGCCCTAAGAGAATTAGCTAATCATCTTAAGGACCGATTGAAAAATGATGAAAATTCAGGTTTGCAGTTAATTTGCATCAATCAAATTTATAAATTAACCACTAGTCCGAAATGCGGAGATATTATTTCTAAATTTTTCCAAAAAGATCTATCTAAGAATTTAAGTCAGTCAGCACTTGAAATCTTGTCGATTATTGCGTATCGACAGCCGATTACTCGAGTTGAAATTGATGACTTAAGAGGGGTTAACTCAGCGGGTGCGCTGCAAACTTTGGTTTGGCGCGGATTAATCAAAGTAGATGGAAAAAAGGATGTCCCAGGACATCCTAACTTATATGTAACGACCGATTATTTTTTACAGTACTTTAACTATGAAAGTTTGGCTGATTTACCGGTAATTGAAGAATTTGAAGCAGATGATAATCCTGTGAACCTATTTAATCAGGATGATAGTAGAAATAAAGAAATTAATTTTGATGAGGGTGAGTAAAATGGCTGAAAGATTACAAAAAGTAATTGCGCAGGCAGGTGTTGCCTCAAGACGTAAGGCTGAAAAGATGATTAGTGCAGGACAAGTAACTGTTAATGGTAAAAAAGTTACTGAACTAGGAACAAAAGTTGAACCTAGCGACAAGATTGAAGTAAATGGAGTTCCAATTGAAAAAGAAGCCCTCCACACATACTTATTTTATAAGCCACGTGGTGTCATTTCTTCAGTAAGCGATGACAAAGGAAGAAAGACAGTAGTTGATTTCTTTGAAGATGTACCATATCGCCTTTATCCAGTAGGGCGTCTTGATTACGATACATCCGGCTTATTACTAATGACAAACGATGGTGAATTAGCAAATAAATTAATGCACCCACGTAACGAAGTGCCAAAGGTTTATGTAGCAAAGATTAAGGGAATCCTTTCTCCAGAAGAGATTCGCTCTCTTACTCATGGTGTGCGTATTGATGGACGAAAGAGTGCACCAGCTAAGTTAAAGATTTTAAAGACTGATGAGAAAAAGAAGACTCAAATTGTTCAATTGACTATCCATGAAGGTCACTACCACCAAGTTAAGAGAATGTTTGAAGCAGTACATCACTTTGTAGAAAAATTAGCTCGTGAAAAGTATGCCTTTTTAACTTTAAAGTCATTAAATTCGGGCGAGTATCGTGAATTAACGAATGAAGAAGTCTTTCGTTTAAATCACTTAGCTGACTAACGCTTTATTAAAAGCTATGATAAAATGAAACTAATAATCTATAATTTGGAGGACTTTTGAATGAAGGAAAATAAATCTCAGGACAATAAAGAACCAAAAGGCCCTTACAAGCATTTTGAGCGTCCTAAAACATCTAGAAGGGCAATGCATCATCGGGAGTCAGAAGCAGAGCCAGAAGTTACTTCTAGAAAATCTACTCAATCAGAAGGCAGTCCAAAAGGTCCACATCATAGTCAGCTCTGGGCTGGATTGATTATTGTTGCAATAATTATCATTGCATTAATTCCGATTGTTTCTTCAAGATTGCACGCAAACTCTAATAACTTAGCTGAAAAGAGCGTTAAGGTTTCAAAAAGCTCATCTTCTAAGTCTTACAAGACTAAAAGTAAAAAGAGTAAGCACAGCTCTTCTAAGAAGAGTAAGTCTAAGAGTTGCAGTGTGAGAAGAGAAGAAGAAAGTTCTTCAAGTCAATCTCAAGATACAACACCAGCTGTTGTTAGTCAGTCAGAATCTCAAAGTAGTCAGGTTAGTCAAAGCAGTAGTAGCCAATCTTATGAATCTAGTGCTAGTCAAACTACTACTCAATATCAAAGCCAACAATCAACTCAAAACTCGACTCAAACTAATCAAAATACTTGGCAAAACAATGGTGGAAGTAGTTCTTCACAACATGAGGCACCAAGATCTTACACTGTGCAAGAGGGAGATTCTTTATCAAAGATTGCCCGTGAAAATAACACTTCAGTGCACCACTTAGAGCAAATTAATGATTTAGAGTCAGCTGATAGTATTAGTATTGGCCAATCAATAAAATTAAGATAATAAAAAACAATAATGTTTACAATTCTACCAAGAAGTATTATTATTTACTTGTAAAAAATAAATACAAGGATGTTGTCTTCAGGGCAGGGCGAAATTCCCGACCGGCGGTTAGAGTCCGCGAGCTACACATGTAGTTGAACCTCAGGTACCGATAGTTATAGTCTAGATGGAAGAAGACAGACTAAAGAATTAAACATGATTTAGATGATTAATAAGGTCTGTTGCTGAAGCGACAGACCTTTTGTATGTTATGGAGGAACTATCATGCAAAGAAAAACAAGTTTAAGTCATGTAAGATTAGCCTACTGGCTCGCTTGGGCAATGATTGGTGCATTAGCATTTTTGATTATGAAGATTGAAGTCCCAATTATTCCCGGCTTTGATTACTTAAAGATGGATTTTTCTGATTCATTAGTAGCTTTAAGTACTTTGGTTTTTGGTCCTTTGGGCGGGACAATGATTGCGCTTTTTAAATCATTGTTGAGCCTCTTTATTTCGGGATTTAACCCAATTTCAATGATTGGTCAATTGGCTGCATTTTTAGCAAGCTTAGCTTATATCTTGCCATTCTACTTCATTAGTAAAAAGCATGAAGACAAAGTACAATACCAAATTTTGGGATTAGCAGTCGGAACAATTGCTTTAACGGTAGTAATGTCTTTAGCAAACTATTTCGTTTTAACTCCAATGTATATTTCTTTGATGGGCTTTAAGCTTAATTCATCGCTTTTAACTTATATTGTTTCAGCAATTGTGCCGTTTAACCTAATTAAAGGGATAATTAATAGTATTGTCGTTTTATTATTGGCTAAGACCTTATTGCCAGTTTTAGAAAAATTTGTAAGACGTAACTTTTAAAGTTTAAATAGTAAAAATAATTTTATTTAGCAGGAGTCAATTGACTTCTGTTTTTTGTTTTATGGTAGAATTTACTTTGAATGAAAAAGAAAGGACTAAATTATTTAATGCAAGTAGCTATTGATGGTCCTGCATCAGCGGGGAAGAGTACAGTTGCTAAAATTATCGCACATAATTTGGGCTATATTTATATCGATACTGGTGCAATGTATCGAGCATGTACATTAATTGCACACGATAATAACGTTGACTATGGGGATGAAAAGGCAATTTTGAACTTAATCGACCATAGTACAATTGATTTTAAGCAAGAAGATGGAGAACAAAAGGTTTACGTAAATGGCAAGGATGTGTCAATTGACATCAGAACACCTGAAATTACAGAGAACGTTTCTCAAGTTTCTGCCTTAAGATCAATTCGTGAAAAGATGGTTGAATTGCAGCGCGAAATGGCGGGCAAGCACGATGTTATTATGGATGGTCGTGATATTGGAACGACAGTTTTACCAGATGCAGAGGTAAAAATTTTCTTAATCGCTAGTGTTGCATCAAGAGCTAAGAGACGCTTCTTAGATTTTCAGGAAAAAGGCATTCATCAAGACTTAAAAGATATCGAACATGATATTGAGGTTAGAGACTATAAAGATTCGCATCGTGAAATTTCTCCATTGAAAAAAGCAGATGATGCAATTGAATTAGATACTACAAACTTAACAATTGATGAAGTTGTAGCCAAAATAACCGAGATAATTCAAAAAAAGCAAAAAAATTAAACAAAAGTGTGGAAAAAAGATATCAAGTACTTTAAAATAGAGTATGATATTGGGAGGTAATTATGACAGATAATAGTAATCAATTCTTAGATGCTCTAAAAGAAATGCAGGGAGTTGAAGTCGGCAACATTGTTAACGTTGAAGTTTTAAGTGTTGAAGATGGACAAATCGCTGTTGGTGTTGAAAATGCAGGTGTTGAAGGTGTAATCACTAAGCGTGAATTCACTAACGACCGTAATGCAGATTTGAACCAATTGGTAAAACCTGGTGATAAGTTTGAAGCTTTAGTTCTTAGAAGAGCTGGTGGCGACAAGGAAAACGGTGAATTCTTCTTCTCAGTTACTCGTTTGAAGGAAAGAGAAGCTTACAAGGAATTAGAAAAGGTCTTCGAAGAAGGCAAGACTGTTGAAGGTACTGTAACTGGTGCTGTTCGCGGTGGTTTATTAGTTGATGTTGGTACACGTGGATTCTTACCAGCTTCATTAATTTCTAACCGTTACGTTTCTGACTTGAAGCCATACATTGGCAAGAAGATGAACTTGAAGATCACTGAAATTGATCCTAACAAGAACAGATTAATTCTTTCAAGAAAAGACTTAATCGAACAAGAACGTGAAGAAGCTTTCGAAAACGTTGCTTCACAATTAGTTGTAGGTGACACTGTTGAAGGTAAAGTATCACGTTTAACTGGTTTTGGTGCCTTTGTTGACGTTGGTGGTGTGGACGGTTTAGTTCACATTTCAGAAATTTCTTACAAGCATGTTGATAAGCCAAGCGATGTATTGAAGGCTGGTCAAGATGTTAAGGTTAAAGTTATCGGTATTGATGACGATAGACACAGAATCTCCCTGTCAATTAAGCAAACTTTACCATCCCCATTTGAAGAAGCTACTGAAGGCTTACATGAAGGCGACATCATTGAAGGTGAAGTTAAGACTTTAACTTCATTCGGTGCATTCATCGAAGTAGCTGATGGAATTCAAGGCTTAGTACATGTTTCAGAAATTGCTAACAAGCATGTTGATAAGCCAAGTGATGTTTTAAAGGTTGGTCAAACTGTTAAAGTTAAAGTTTTAAGTGTTGACCCAAGTGACAGAAGAATCTCATTGTCAATCAAGCAAGCTGATCCTAATGCTGCTAAGAGTGAAAACAACTCACGTCCACGTCGTCGTCAAGATTCTGTAGCTGATAAGTACATGAATGACAATGACAACGGTTTTGCTTTAGGTGACATTATTGGTGATCAACTTAAAGATAAGGATTAATCGTCATTAGTCTAAAAAAAGCTGACTCCGGTCAGCTTTTTTTATTTCATTAGATAGAAAGGGGTAGAAATAATATGTCATTACCCGTAGTTGCATTAGTTGGACGTCCAAATGTTGGTAAGTCAACTATTTTTAACAGAATTATTAATTCTCGTGTAGCTATTGTTGAAGATAAGGCTGGAGTTACTAGAGATAGAATTTATGCCCGTGCTGAATGGATGGGTCATGAATTTATCCTGATTGATACTGGTGGTATTACTCTAGACTCTGGTGAAATTGAAGAACAAATTAAGGCACAAGCTGAAATTGCCATTGATGAAGCAGATGTAATTGTGATGTTAGGGGATGTTACTCAACATATGACTAACATGGATGAAACAATTGCTAAAATGCTTTATCGAACTAAAAAGCCAGTTATTTTGGCCATTAATAAGGCTGATAATCCTGAGCAAAGAACAGATATTTATGACTTTTATAGCTTAGGCTTAGGTGATCCAATCCCAGTTTCTGGTAGTCATGGAACTGGAATGGGTGATTTACTCGATGCTATTGTTGGTGAATTTGGGGACAAGGCTAACCAACATGAAGATGGTTCAATTCGCTTTAGTGTGATTGGACGTCCAAATGTCGGTAAATCTTCACTTGTAAATGCTATTTTAGGTGAACAACGTGTAATTGTTTCTAATATCGAAGGAACGACTAGAGACGCCATTGACACGACTTTTACCAATGATGGGCAAAAGTATACTATCGTTGATACAGCCGGTATCAGACGGCGTGGTAAGGTTTATGAGAAGACCGAAAAGTATTCTGTTTTAAGAGCGATCAGTGCTATTGAAGAAAGTGATATTACACTTTTAGTCTTAGATGCAAGTACTGGTATTCGTGAACAAGATAAGCACGTAGCAGGATATGCTCATGACGCAGGCCGTGGTGTAATTATTGTTGTAAATAAGTGGGATCTACCTAAAAAAGATAGTAGAAGTATGAAGGACTTTGAAGATACAATCAGAAGAGAGTTCCAATACTTAGACTATGCTCCAATTATTTTCGTTTCTGCTAAGACGGGTCAAAGAGTTCCAGATATCTTGAAGCTTGTTAAAGAAGTTCATGAAAATCAAACTCGTCGAATTCAGTCTAGTGTCTTGAACGATTTACTTCTTGAAGCAACTAGAATTACACCAACTCCACTTGTTAATGGAAAGAGATTAAGAATCTACTACATGACTCAAGTTGCTGTAACGCCGCCAACATTTGTCGTCTTTGTAAATGCTCCAGAGTTGCTTCACTTCTCATACCAGAGATTTTTAATTAATCAATTAAGACAAAACTTTGATTTTGTGGGAACGCCAATTAAAATCTTAGCTAGAAAACGTAAATAAGCCTTAAATTTCAAAAAAATAGGGATATATCTGCGAAAAAGCTTGCAACTAAGCGTCTTAGTGTGCTAATTTTATTGCAGGGAATAAATGAATAACTCATTTTTCTTATTTTCAAAGGTTTTGTTTAAAAATATTATTAGTTCATTTTGGGAGGTGAAGTGGAATGGCAAACAAGGCAGAATTAGTTTCTGAAGTTGCTGCTAAAACTGACTTAACCAAGAAAGAAGTTGCTGCTGCAGTTGATGCAATCTTTAACTCTATTCAAGAAGATCTTGCTAAGGGTGAAAAAGTTCAATTGATCGGTTTCGGTACTTTTGAAGTACGTCACCGTGCAGCTCGTAAGGGTCGTAACCCACAAACTGGGGCTGAAATCGAAATCCCAGCTTCTAAGGTTCCTGCATTCAAGCCAGGTAAGGCTCTTAAGGATGCTGTTAAGTAATTGTTCAGTTACTAGCAAAATAAAAACGTGCTAAGTTGTATAGCTTGGCACGTTTTTTGTGTACAATTATTGTGAGAGCACAAATGAAAAGAGTGAAAAAATGACTTATTCTGAACAACTATTAGATGCAATTCAAAATCATGATTTTTCTGATAATCGAATTCTCTTGAAAAAGGCTTTGGATAATGATGACCCAAAAATCCTTGCTTCTTTAGCTGAAAACTTAACTGATCTTGGTTTTACTGATCTTTCTAAAGAAGTTTACCGTTTTTTGATTGGACAATTTCCTAAAGAGGATTTGTTTAAGGTCTATTTAGCTGAAATTTTGTTAAATGATGGGGATGAAGACGATGGCTTGCAGCTACTTTATGATGTAAAGTCAGACAGTGACGCTTATCTTGAAAGTTTGCTTGATTTAGCTGATTACTATCAAAGTAATGGGTTAATTGAAACAGCCCATCAAAAGCTCTTAGAAGCACATAAATTAGCTCCTGATGAAGATGCCATTAACTTTGGTTTGGCTGAATTAGACTATCTTAGCGGTGACTACAGCGAAGCCTTAGACTTATACCGTGGATTAGCTAAAAATAATAAGACTTTCGGTGAAGTAGTTTTAAGTCAAAGAATTGCAGCTTGTCTTGCTAAATTAGGTGAGTATGAAGAAGCAGCAAATGAAATTAAGAGTCATGAAAATGATATTTTAAGTATTGATGCTCTTTATGAAGCTGGCTTAATTATGCTTTCGGCTAACGATAATAAGGCTGCAATTAAGTATTTAGACCAGGTAATTGAAACTCAACCGGATTATGTAAATGCCTATCCACTTCTTGCCCAAGCCTATGCCGCTGAAGACAACAATGAGGAAGTGCTCAGAACTGCGCAAACTGGTCTATCTTATAACGAATTAGATGAAGTTCTGTATAGTTTGGGTGCCAAAGCTGCTGCTAACTTGAACCAATTAGATGAAGCAGAACGCTTGCTTAAAAAGGGACTTGAGGTTGCTCCTGACAATAGTGATTTGCGCTTGCAGTTGTCTAACTTATACCTTCACCAGCATCAAGATGAGGCTAATATTAGCTTATTCAAGGATCTTGACGATGAAGAATTAGAGCCACAAGCTCACTGGAATTTGGCTGTTTCTTACCAAAGACTTGAAGATTACGATAAGGCTAAGAGTGAATTCTTGCTTGCCTATCCAGCCTTTCAAAATAATGCAAACTTCTTGAGACAGATGATTAGCTTGTTCTATGAGTTGCGTGAGATTCCAACAACTAAGGAATTGATTAAGAAGTACCTGCAAGTTCAACCAGATGATCTTGATATGCAAGATGTGTTAGATGAATTGAATAGTGAAGAGTAGTAGAAAAGCTGGCTTGTTAGTCAGCTTTTTTGCTTGGTTCATATTTTTTATTATGTAAAATAACTAAAATACTAGAATTTTTGTATATCAGTAGATACAATTATGATATCTTTTAAGAAGAGTATGTAATAAAGATTATGAATAAAAGAGAGACTTTAATATTTTGGCAAATAAAGAATTAAAAGCACCAATCATATATGAAACTAGCTATAATATTCAAACGGCTAGTCAGTTAAATGATAAGATTAATCAAAAATATGCTTCAGATAAAAAAAAGCGAGTATTATTGACAGAATTTCCTACTGTATATGTCATAAACGATCCTATGAATAAAGATAGTTCACAATATACAGTATATGTTGGTGAAACAAACGATATTCAAAGACGTACATTACAACACTTGGATTCAGATCCAGCTAAAAGAGATGATTTTTTTCATTTAAAAAATTCAAAAAATGTAAGTATGTTTGTAATTGGACACGAACACTTTAATAAATCTATGACTCTTGATATTGAAAATAGAATGATGCAATATCTTAGCAGTGTACCGGCAGTATATCGTTTAAATAATAGACGTCATAATGAGCAAAATAGATACTATGATTCTGATGAATTTGATAATTTATTTGATCTCATTTGGAAACAATTAGGAAAGAAAAACAAAATTTTATTTCCAACTCGTAAAATAATTGAATCATCAGCTATTTTTAAGGCATCCCCGTTTAATAAACTAACCAACGAACAATTAAATGCGAAGGCAAAAATTATAGATAAAATAAATGAAGAACTCTTTAAGCAGAAAAATAAAAAAATGGATGAAGGTAAGCTTATTCTGGTAGAAGGTAATGCTGGCTCAGGTAAAACCGTTTTGATGAGTAATATTTTTTACGATCTAGTGCATGAAGATCAAATATCTGCTAACGAGAAAAAAATTAAGGACAACTCTCAAAGATTATCTGTTGCAATGATAGTTAATCAAGCTGAACAACTTAAAGTATATAAAGAAATATCAAAAAAACTTTTTGATAGGGATGATCAAGTACAAGTTGCAAAGCCTGTTACTTTCATAAAGCAAGTTGATCCTGAAAATAAAATAGATATAGCCTTGATTGATGAAGCGCATTTATTACTTACGCAGAAAAACCAAGCTTACGCCAAATACGGTGATAATATGTTAAAAGATATTATGAAACGCGCTAAAGTAATTATGGCAGTATATGACCCAAGACAGGTTTTATCCACATCTTCAGTTTGGGAAAAGAAAAACTTTGCTAAATTAGAAGAAAAAGTAGGAAAGAATAATATTATCTATTTGAGCAATCAGATGAGAATGGATGCCTCTCAGGCAACAATAGATTGGATTCGGAATATAGTAGATAAGGGTTTAATTAATAAAATACCTCACGACGACAATTATCAAATAAAGATTTTTAATGATCCATCTGAAATGCAAAAAGCTATCCAAGAAAAGAATAGCAATCAAAAAAATGGAATAAGTAGAATGGTTGCTACGTTTGATTGGGACTATTCTGGCGGAAAGACACAGCCACCTAATAATCAAAGATACTGGGAAGTGTCTGAGGGAGAATGGCATATGCCATGGAATTATGAAATCAATAGAAGAGACAAGTACGAAAGTAAGCATAGAGCGCATAAGTCGGTAAAGTATAGTGAGCAGTCATGGGCCGAAAAAGATTACACAATAGATGAGATTGGATCAACTTATACTGTACAAGGATTTGATCTTAACTATGTTGGTGTAGAATTGGGACCATCGGTAAAATATCGAAACGGACATATTATTCATGATCCACTAGAGAGCTCTAATAGTAAGGCTACTCAGAAACGTGATTCTACTAAAAGTTATGCGGATACTCTTTTAAAAAATGAATTTAATGTATTAATGACACGTGGAGTTCATGGACTATACATTCATGCAGTTGACCCAGAACTCCAAAAAGCATTAGAAGAAGCGAGTAGATAAAAATGAAATGGAGTTATTTATGGATAAAGGATTTGAAAAACTAGTTTCAACCAAAATAAATTCATCTGCAGAATATAATAATTTTATTAACGCACTAGCTTCGACTAAAGAAGATAATACACTTGTTTGTTTTCTTGGAGCTGGTACATCTATTTCTCAAGGATATAAAAATTGGAATGGCTATGTTCAAGATCTTATTCAATATTGGAAAACTCATTTACAAGATTTATTAGGACAAGATTCATTTTATTCATCAGTACAGGCAACCGATATTAGCTTTTTAGACTGGCTAAACGATAGAAGTGGCTATTCTAATAAGAGAAAACTTGATATGGTTCATCATATGATTAAAAAGTATTGTAGGAGTAAATCATTGGATCATAAGCTTGAAGAGAAAACTAAATATTTAGAACATGTAAATGATTTTGAAAAATATTATTTTCTTGAAATAAATCCGATAAAAAAGACTAATGAAATAATTGATCAAGTTCTTAATTTAAGTGCGATTTTTATAACTACGAACTATGATAATCAAATAGAAAAAGCATATGAGAAAACTTTCCAATCACATCCAAGTACTCTAACAGACATCAATGCTTTAGACAATATTGACAAATTAGCTGATAAATCTATTTTACATATGCATGGAACTCCTGTTACTCCTGGAGTTTTATTAGTTAGTTCATCAAATTCATATAATCAATTATATTTGAATAATAATGCTAAGAAAAAAATAGAAACGCAATTGATAAAACAAAATACGCATGTACTATTATTTATTGGTTCAAGTCTTCAAGAAGAAGAAGTTCTAACTCTATTTTCATCAGATAGTTTAAATTAAAAAAAGTATGCGTTGATGCAATTTAGGAATGATATCTCTGAAGACCAGGCTAATTTAGTAAAAGAGTACTATAGAGAAGAGAAAAATATACAAATTATATGGTATGGGCATAATTATTCGGACTTACCACTTTTTTTAAAGAAAATGAATAAAGATATTAATAATAAGTATCGGGAAAAGCATACATTTGTTTCTGCCAAGGAGCTTATTGACGATATAGATAAAAATCATTTAGATCAGCTAAATAAAGACATAACTAGAGCTTTGTCGAATGAGGAAACGTTTATAGATGAGTGCTTTAGAAATAGGTTAAATAAAGATAGTATTAATTTGCTTGTCAACAATAGTAAATTTGTAAACGAATTAAGCAATGGAAAGTGTTATCACAATTTTTGGAGTGAAGTAAATAGGGAATTTTCAAAGATAAATGAGGAAACTAAATCCAAAATAATAAAAATCATCTGAAGTTTTTGGTGATGAAAATATAATGAATATTTTATATAAACATTGTAAGGATTTTGATTATTTATATGAAAATGGTAAGAACTTTTTAAATCGAGTACATTCTCCAAATAATATCTCAAGGAATGAAGTGCGAGTAATTTGGTTATTAGTTAACTTAGAAGATAATAGTATTTTTTCTACTTTTGGTAATTTAGTTGAATATGACTTAAATAAGAATATATTTTTTAATTTTTCTTCCGCAGCTTTGAGAAAGTTAATAGAAATTTTAAACAAGAAAAAAATATTATCACAAGCTTCAATTGAACAGATTTTAGAGAATGAACCAATTAAAGTACTGGAGTATTTGTTTTTTAAAAATCGGATTGTATATAAGTCCGGTGCCTTTCCACAGTATTTCTATAGAGACAGTAAATTGATTCAAAGATTATTGATAAATCTAAGTTTAAATGATAATTTCCCAAAAGTATTTGATTTTGACAAATTATTAAATAATATAGACTTTAATGATAAATTAATGGGGAAGGAAATGAACAAATTTGTTCAAAAATTTGCAAAAGATAAGAATATAAAATCAAATTATTATATTGATGGTTGATATGTTTTTGATATGACTTTAATGCCAAACAAGCCATTTTTTGAAATGGAGCAACCTACTAATCCACGTGATGTAAAAAAGATTGTTGAGAATTTGAAAGAGGCATTAAATTTAAAATCTAAACTAGATGATAAAAATATAATTGGGCAAAAAGAACAATTACTCAAAGTTTTTAAAAATAGTGAGAGTTGGAAATATTTTAGTAATATTAATAACTATTTTTTAGAAGAAGTAATTGGTAATGATACGATATTAAAAAACTATTTGATTGAAATAAATAAAATACTGATTGCTGGTGCAGAAGCTAACAAGCTAAGCGTTGAAATAGTTAAACAATATTTTAATCGCTTAGATTCTTGTTTAAAATCAAAGTTATCTGGTATTAATTTTGAATTTTTAAAATATATATCTACAAATGGTACTATTGAACAAAAGAAAATATTATATGATTACTTATTCAATGATTTTTAACTTAAAAATACTAGTTTTTATTATAATAAGAGAAATAAAACTAAATGGATATCTTTAGAAGACTTTGTGAATACCACGGCCTATCAATATGTATCATTAATTGATGATATGATAAAAAATGATAAAAGTAATTTTGAAGAAAATTATAAAAGTAAATTTATGGATACTATTTTAAAGTTACCTGAACATGAAAGAGAATATATGAAAGGTCATTTTTATATTTTCTTTGAAAATAATGATCCTATTACAGAAGATGAATTTATTGGATTTTCTCATAGTTATCAAATTAATGAAAATATAGCAAACAGAGCCACAAATGCAGTAACACACCTGTTTAATACGGAGTTTTCAGATGATTTTTGTGAAAACAACATAGTTTGGATGCTAATTTATTGTATAAAACCCATGCAAGCAAACATAAAAAAAACAATTAAAGCTGAATCATATAAGAAATCTTTATTTAGTTCCATGATTAATTATTTCTTAAAACAAGAATTAGGGGAAAAAAACAATGTAGTAGATTGGATTAGGTGGTATTTAAGAAATATGCCTGATACACTAAAAATCGCTTTAAATGCAATTTGTAGACATATAAATAATTTTTCTGCTTGTGAGTCGATTTTTGAAGAAATATTACGAAATAAGACATATATTAAGAAAAAATATGAGATGCTATATGTC
The DNA here is from genome assembly GCF_013487865.1 of Lactobacillus johnsonii. Taxonomy (NCBI): domain Bacteria; kingdom Bacillati; phylum Bacillota; class Bacilli; order Lactobacillales; family Lactobacillaceae; genus Lactobacillus; species Lactobacillus johnsonii. The sequence continues at coordinate 1,129,191 of NZ_CP047409.1, read as the reverse complement.
TATTTTAGAGAAGATAGAAATTATTCAAAAGACAGTCTAAAATTAATGACTAAAATAATTGAATCTCTTTTTATAAATGGGTTATTAGTCATCAATCATTCTTTAACCTTTAATTGCTTTGAAGTAGTTAAAAAAATGAATGAAAATAATTACCAGGACTTAATTGAAGATTTTTTAGATGTGACGAAGAAATTTCTTTTGCCAGAAGATCAAAAGGAATTAGAAGTAAAATATTTGCAAAATTGATAAGGGTAATAACATTCAGAAGCTATGGTAAAGCTGATGGATTGGAGAGCCTAGTAATTAATTACACGCAAAACGGTTGAAAAAAGCGGTCGATTAGCTAATCGACCGTTTTTTTGATAGAGTAAATTATAGATATAGGAAGTAGCTAGTATTTTAGATGGCTGTTTGTCAAATCCTGTTGATGAATAGTTTGTAAAGAGAGCTAAGCAACTAGAAAATAGTTGTTTGGCTCTTTTTCTTTTACAATATTTTATTCAAGTCTAATTCTAATTAATAAATGTTTGAAATTTCTATAGCCATAAGCAGTACGTTCAATTTGCTTAATCTTCCGATTGACACCTTCAAGACAACCATTAGAGTAGTTAGAAGATATACCGTTTAGGACACCGGTATAATTATGCTTAAAGGTCAGTAGTGTTTGATGCATTTGTTTACCAACACTTTGTTTTGAATGAAGTAGATGGATAACTTTCTTTTCATCGTTATCCTGAATAGCAGTCATAAAGTCCTGCATAACCCAATAAGTATTTTCTAAGGTTTGGTCACAATCTAAACCATCTAAGACAACATGTTCCTGAGTGAGAGAGTCTTTAAAGTGCCAATCGTAGTAGGGAGTAGTCTTATTAAGTTTGTCATATTTCATGAGATAAAGCTTCCAAGGAGACTTTAAAAGCTTATATTCATGGCTTTACTTTTTAAATTGCTTCATGATTTGAACTCTGAAAATATTAAACGATCTAGTAAGCATTTGAACCATATGAAAACGGTCAATAACTATCTGAGCATTTGGAAATAATTCTCTAGCAACTAAAGGATAATAACAATTAAGATCCATAGTTACTGTTTTAACCATTGCACGAGCTTTAGGAGTGAACTTGTAAAAATAGCGTAGAATATCAGGTTTGAAACGAGTTCTAAGAATTTGAACAACTTTGTGAGTATCACCATCTAGACAAATAAAGTGAAGCTTTTTGCCTACACCTTTGAATTCATCAAAAGCTAAGTGTTCAGGGAGATGATCAAAGTCATCATAGAACTTAGAAGAGCAGGCTTCTAATACTCTTTGAACCGTGTTGACAGATACATTATGTTCTCTAGCAATGCTGGTCATTGAACGATCTTCAGTAAGAGCAGAAAGTATTTTTCGCTTAGAAGTGTTAGAGATATAGGAGCCTTTATTAACCAGATTAGATTGAGCCATAGATCTTTTTAAACAGTCATTGCAGAGAACACGTTGTTTTCTTAATCTGATAGTAACGGGCTTACTAGCATCAGCAGTAATGAAACGAACGTTAGAAACGTAATGACCGTTATGCTTAAGATTAGAGGAAAGACAGTAAGGACAATGGGACCGAATAAGTTTAGCTACATAGAGATTATGATATTTGCCGTTAATATATTTTTTAAAATAATCAGAAAAAATAATATTAGGATCTTCAATATTGAGATGAAATTTAATACAATCATTGTTAGAGGACATAAGCAATCACCTTTATTCTTTAGAGTGGAATCAGAAGATTTAATGCAGTGAGGCTTATGGCCTCTTTCTTTGTGCAATAAAAATCCTGTCGATAGAATATCATAGATATCCATCAACAGGAAAAAGTATAGAGCCTTTTAGATATGAGATATACAGACTAGATAAAAAGTGACGTTTATTAAACTTAGAAAATGTGGTTAAGGAGATGTAATGAAGAAAAGAAAAACTTTCGCAGTAGTAAGTAGTGTAGTACTATCAATTTATTTAACTATTTTGCTTCCCATTCAAGTAACCTTGAAAATATTGAAAATTATAGTGAAAAGAAATAACTACACAAACTTTATATTAAAAGTATTAATCATACTAACCCTAGTACCTGGATATATGTGGGTAGTTTAGTAATAGTGCTGTTACTTGGTAGTTTTCTCATCCCTAAGAGATTTTGGAGGAAAATTTTGGGTGGAAAAGGTCGTCATTCAAAATAATTAAAAATTTTTCGCATGCATTTAAAGTGTCTGGGAAAAAACTAATTCTCAGACATGAAAAAAGAACGATGATTTCCATTTTGGATTTCATCGTTCTTTTTATGTACTTTAAGTGCCTTCCTTGCTATTATTGAATCACCACAAAACAAAATGAAAGAAGGCAATCTCAATGTATCAAAATTATATCACAGGTCAAACTGCTTTAACACTTAATTTAGACTTCTCTATTCCTAACAATCATTTAGCTACTGTTATCAGCTGGTTTGTCGATTCAATTCCAGAAGATGTTTTATTGGGAGATACTGCCGAAACTGGACGTCCAGCCTATCATCCGGCCATGATGCTTAAAATTCTGCTTTTTGCTTATTCCAGAAGAGTATTTTCAGGCCGAAAGATCGAATTAATGTTGGAAGAAAACCTGCCCATGATGGTATTGGCAGAACATCAAAAGATTTCTTACCATACCATCAATAACTTTAGATCTAGCAAGCATGCCAATCAGCTCATTAAGAAAAGCTTTTTGTACTTTACCAACTTATTAGAACAAGAGGGTTTAATCAATGAAGGGACTATCTTTATTGATGGCACCAAGATTGAAGCGGATGCCAATCGCTATACTTTTGTTTGGCGTAAAGCTGTTGAAAAGTTTCATGAAAAGCTAAAAGATCAAGCAGTCAAGCTTTATGATGAATTGGTTGCCCAAGAAGTGGTTAAAGCAATGGAAAAAGAAAAAGTTCAAACTAGTCAAGGCTTAGCAGAACTAGCCCAAGAAACCGAAGCTGAAATTGAAAAACTGACTAAAGAAATTGAGCAAGAACCAAAAGCTATCCCAGGTGGCTCGCCTAGAAAAGCGAGAAGACGTGGACTTAAAAAGTATCTTCATCGCTTGAAAAAAGACTATCTGCCCCGAATGAAAAAATACGAGGAAGCCGAGAAGATTTTTGCTGGACGCAACAGCTACTCCAAGACAGACCATGATGCGACTTTCATGCATATGAAGGAAGACCACATGAAAAACGGCCAGCTTAAGCCAGGCTACAATATTCAAGCGGCTACGACGGATCAGTACGTGGTTGATTTTGCCTTATATCCTAATCCAACTGATTTCAAGACGCTGGAGCCTTTTTTGAAACAGATGACGGTCCTAGATAAGTTTGACAAGATTGTCGCCGACGCTGGCTATGGGAGTGAATATAATTACACACAGCTGGAAGAAAAGTATTCAGACAAAGAGTATTTCATTCCTTACACCATGTATGAAAAGGAACAAACCAGAAAGTACAAAAATGATCCAAGCCGGCTGTCTAACTGGTTCTACAATGAAAAAGATGATTATTATTTAGATCAAAACGGCGTTAGATTCAATTTCAAATATTATAGCCAGCGCAAGGACCACTCTACTGGTCAGGTTCGTGATTTTAAGATATATGAAGCAGATGAATTCCAAATCACACCAGAATTGGAACGCTTAGCTAAAACAAAAAGCGGCCGTCAAAGGCAAGTACGTTATAATCCTAACTGGCAGTATTTAAAAGAAAAGACAAAAGAAGTTCTTCAAAGTCCTGAAGGCAAGCACATCTACAGCATGAGAAAGTATGATGTCGAGCCAGTTTTTGGACATTTGAAGAACGTCTTTGGCATGCGCCGAACTCATCTAAGAGGTAAAAAGAAGGTTGAAACTGATGTAGGAATAGCCTTGATGATGATGAACTTAAGCAAGTATTGGCACAGAAGATGGTCCAAAGACCGATCTGCTTTATGTGCAAATAAAAATAGAAAAAAAAAGACGGTCAAGCTACTCAAATTAAGAGTTGGCTTGATCGTCTTTTTGTACCTGAGAATTAGTTTTTTCCCAGACACTTTTTCGACCGAAAAACGCGCGCAAAAATAAAAACTTCTGATTTAACTTAAAGTCGGAAGTTTTTTACTATCTTCTTATTAAGGCCAAAATGAAAAATAGACCAATATAAATTGTGAAGTATAGTGACTCGTTTTTTAATTAATGTAAGATAGGGCGCTATAATTGATAAATAAAAGTTTGGAGTTAACTCCAAACTTTTCCGCCTTTAAAGATAAAAAGAAACTACTATCTTCTAAAGAAAATATTTCTCTTTTTTCTTTCATAAGTAAAGCCTTGACCTAGGGCCTCATGAACATCAATTACTGAAACAAAGGCATTTGGATCTTCGCGCAAGATTAATTCTTTAACCTGACTAATTTCACGCGGTGAAATTACACAGTAAATAATTTTTTTAGCTGAGCGATCAAATCCACCCTCTGCATTTATGAAGGTATATCCTCGATCTAACTGAACATCAATCATTTTAGCGATTTGTTCATATTTATCAGAAATAATAAACAATCCCCGTGCAGCATAAGCCCCAGCTTGAATCGAATCAGTAATTCTAGCTAAAACAAAACTAGCTAGCAAAGTATAAATCATATGTTTAATATCAAGGTAACTAAGAGAAATAGTTAAGACAAAAGCGTCAAGAGCTAGTAAAGATTTTCCAACTGGAATACCTAATTTTAAATCTAAGATTCTGGCAATAATATCTGTTCCACCCGTGGTTCCGCCGTATTTAAATACAATCCCGATCCCAACACCAGAAAATAAACCTGCTAATACACCAGCAATAAAAAGATCATGGTCTAAATTTAATTGGTTTATAATAGGAAGATGAAGCCAAAAAGATAAAAAGAAGGATAGACAAAGTGTGCCCCAGATTGTCAAAGCAAGGAGTCGTTTGCCCATAAAGCGATATCCGATTATAATTAGGGGGATGTTTAGAAGTAACGTGGATAAACCTGGATTGATGTGGAACCAATACCTAAGTAAAAGGGCAATACCACTAATTCCACCATCAGCAAGTTTGTTAGGGATGCTGATGGCATCTAGGCTAAGGGCATAGATACTGCAACCTAGAGTAATGAAGAATATTTGTTTAAAGAGTTGTTTATTAAATAATTTAGTCATGTTACTTCCTTCTTTCTATATTAAGAGGTGTGAAAATTAAGGGGAATAGGGAATATATGAAGATTAATAATTTACCGGAAGTTTTTACCGCTGCGCTTCCAGTTTTAAAAGAGATTAATGAGGCGGGGTATGAGGCCTATTTTGTCGGCGGGAGTGTGCGAGACCTGCTTTTAAATCGGCATATTCATGATGTCGATATTGCAACTAGCGCCTATCCGATGGAAATTAAGCAAATTTTTAAGAAAACAATTGATACTGGAATTAAGCACGGAACCGTCACTGTTCTTTATGAGGGTGAAAGCTATGAAATTACAACTTTCAGAACTGAATCAGGCTACCAAGATTTCCGTAGACCCGACCATGTAACTTTTGTCCAAAACCTATCAGAAGATTTAAAGCGGCGTGATTTCACTATTAATGCTCTAGCAATGGACGTAGATGGAAATATTATTGATCATTTTGACGGACTAGGTGACTTAGAAAAGCATTTGATTCGTGCCGTTGGAAAAGCTGAGAATCGTTTTCATGAAGATGCCTTAAGAATGATGCGTGCAGTTCGATTTATGAGTCAATTGCAATTTACGCTTGAACCAGAAACCGAACAGGCAATTAGTGACAATCATGAGTTACTAAGTAAAATTTCTGTTGAACGTATCAGAGATGAATTCATAAAAATGGGGATTGCTCCTGGTAGCCAAAAGGCATTCCAAATCTTTTTAGATACTGGTTTATCAGAAGAAGTACCCGGTTTTAGGGGTAAAAAAGAGAATTTAGCTCTTTATCCTCAACTTAATTTTAGCCCTACTAATGAAGCTAATCTATGGGCTTTGATGATTATTTTACTAAAATTACCAAATGACAAGATTCCTCACTTTATGCGGCTGTGGAAGAATTCTAACGCAATGGAGCGTCAAGTAGCTGATATTGTTGCTTTCTTTGACTTAATTAGTTCACACGCTCCAAATAATTATGATTTGTATAAAGCTGGTTTAGAAACAATTGTTTCAACAATTGATTTAGCTCATATTTTGGGCCAACCAGTCAATGGGAGTGCCTTAGTTGATAGTTACGAAGCATTGCCAATTAAGAATAATCGTGACCTAGTGATAGATGGCCACTTTTTATTGAAAAATGGTATTCCAGCTGGACCAAGAGTTGGGCTTTTATTAGAAGAAATTAAAAAAGCCGTTTTAGAGGGAGTAATTAGTAATAACAAGGCAGCGATTACTGAATTTATTTCTTTAAATCATTAACCAAAAAAAGCAGGCAGTGATAATGAAAATTCACTGTCTGCTTCTTTTTTAAACATAAAACAAAATTGAAAAATACATCAGGATTGAACCTAATAAAACAAACATGTGCCAAATCACATGAATGTAAGGAACGCCGCGCATTGAAAATAAGATGGCACCAACAGTATAGGCAATTCCGCCCCAGACTAAGAGCCAAAATCCAGTTGGTCCAAGAACTGGGTAAAGGGTACTGGAAGCAATAATTACAATCCAGCCCATTAATACGTAAAGGATAGTATCTAAAACAACATGTTTTCCCTGATTAAAGATATAAAATAAAATACCAAAAATAGCCAGGGCTAAAATAATACCAAACATTACCCATCCCTTTACCCCGCCAATTGCAACTAAGGTATAAGGAGTATAGGTTCCAGTAATTAAAATAAAAATTGAAGAGTGATCGAATATTTGAAACACTCGCCTAGCTCGAGTAAAAATCAAACTATGATAGAGTGTTGAAAAAAGATAAAGGATAATCAAACTAGAACCATAAAGAGTAAAAGCTGTCACCCTCAGGGCACTTCCTGTATGGGCAGCTTTCACAATTAAAACTACCAATCCTGCAACAGCTAGCCCAAAGCCAATTCCATGAGTGATGGCACTAAAAATGTTGTTCAAAATGTTATAGGTTTTAGATCGATTTTTGGGTTCTTGCCACAATTGTTTAAAAGACATTCATTTATTCCGCCTTGTATAATAACTTTATAATCTATTTAATAAATTTTAACTCATTTTTGTATTTTTGATATACTTGAGGTTGTACTTAATAAATTCTAACATAGAATAATAATTATAGAAGAATAGGGGATAGCACTTAGAATGGCTAAGATTAAAGTAGTAACTGATTCCTCAGTTCAATTAACTCCTGAAGAAATTGATAAATACGATATTACAGTCGTTCCATTAACTATTACTATCGATGGTCAGACTTACACAGATGGCATTGATATCAGTCGAGAAGAATTTGTGAAGAAGATGGATGAATCTGAAGAATTACCTAAGACAAGTCAACCATCAATCGGAATTTTTGAAAAAGTATTTAAAGAATTAACTGCCGATGGAAACCAAGTAGTAGGAATTTTTCTTGCTCGTTCTTTAAGTGGGACAATTGAAGCTGCTAGACAGGCTGCTGACATAATTGGAAAGACTAAAGAAGTAACTTTAATTGATTCTGAACTAACTGACCGCGCCGAAGCTTATCAAGTGCTGGCCGCTGCTAAGGATGCGCAAGCAGGCAAGAGTCTTGAAGAAATTGTAAATCATGTTGAAGACCTTAAAAAGAAACAAAAATTACAAATGATGGTAGTTAACCTAAATAATTTGATTAAAGGTGGACGTCTTGGACCATTGGCTGGTAAAATTGCTACTTTATTAAATATTAGAATTGAATTGCATATGCCAGGCGGAAATTTAGACGTTGCTAAGAAAGGCCGCGGGAAGAAATTTTCTAAGAACTTTGATAAACGTGTTTTAAAGGACATTGAAGAACATAAGCACGATATCAAAGAAGTAGCAATTTCTTATGTTGATACGCCTGAAGATATGGAAGTTTGGACTAATAAAATTAAAGAAATTAATCCTGATATTAAAGTGTTAACTCGTGTTACTAGTCCAATTATTGCAACTCATGCTGGTAGTGGTGCTTATGCAGTATTCTATACAACGGAGGACTTTTAATGGCTTATCGTGAGAGCTTTTATCGTTTTTTAATGACTCAAAGAAATCCTGATTCTTTAGATGATATTGCTGAATTTGCTAATAATGCTCAACATGACAGCTCTTTTCCAAAACAAGAAGAAGACTATGAAAAATTATCAGAATACTTAGAATTAAATGCTGGTTATTTACCAAGCATGAGCGTTTTTGACAAGGCATATCAATTATATTTAGATAATATGAACTGAGGCTAATATGGCAGAAGTAGAACCAAATAATTCTCATCAAAATAAAGAAATTTCAAATAATAAAAAGAAGCATCTTCCCAAATATGCTCAATTTTTGTTAACTGGTATAGCTGGTGCGGCAATTGGCGCAGGTTTGACCTTTGGAATTATGGAAGTTAAGGAATTAAAGTCTCCTTTTTATCAAGTTGAAAAAGTGTATGAGCAATTACAAGGTTCATATTATAAAAAAGTCTCACCGCAAACATTGCGCCAAGGGGCAATTAACGGGATGCTTAATAGTCTTAATGATCCTTTTTCTGAGGGATTAAGTGGAGCAAATCAAGAACAAGTCAATAATATGTTAGAGGGTTCAAGTTTTGGCGGAGTAGGTATTCAGATGGCAGTACGCAACAATAAAGTTGTTGTGGACTCTATTGTTGCTGATTCTCCAGCTTCGAAAAGTACTATTAAGCCTGGCGATGAGATTGTTGCCGTTAATAATAAAAAAGTAAGTGCAGCTCAGTTTAGTAAAGTAGCTCCTTTAGTCAGAGGAAAAATTGGTACAAAAGTTACCTTGAAACTTAGACGTGCTAACTCTACTTTTAACGTTACCTTAAAGCGCGCTAAAATCTCCCAATCTAGCTTAACTAAGCGAACTGAAGGTAACGCAACAATTATTACAATTACACAATTTGACGTTAATACGGCTAAAGATTTAAAGAGTGCTTTAAAGTCAATTGATACTAAAAAATATCCTAAGTTAATTATTGACTTGCAAGATAATCCTGGTGGTGCAATGGATGCTGCTTTGAAGTCTGCATCATATTTCTTACCAAATAATAAAATTATTATGCAATATCAGGATCGTAAGCAAAAAGAAGTTATTCACTCTGATAAAAAGCTTTCTGGTGGCTTCCATACAAGTCTAAAGCCGATTATTTTGATTAATGCTAATACAGCCAGTGCTAGTGAAATCTTTACTGCAGCTCTGGTTCAAAATCACCGGGCGGTTTCAGTTGGTCAAACGAGCTATGGGAAGGGAACGGTGCAAGAAGTAGGGCAGACGCAAGATTCAGAATATAAATATACAATTGCTAAGTGGCTTACACCTGATGGAACTTGGATCAATAAAAAAGGATTAAAGCCAACTTATCCTGTTCCTGAATCTTCTTTAGCTAAACTACCTCAATTCCAAAGTATGAGTATTCTGAAGAAATCAATGACTGGTGTTGATGTGGCAACTCTGCAGCAATATTTGACTGCCTTAGGTTATATGCCAAAGCACGTTACAGGAGTTTTTGATGATGAAACTAAGAATGCAGTTATTCAGTTTCAAAAAGCCCATGGCTTGACAGCAGATGGTATAGTAAATGGGCAAGTACAAGCGCAACTTTATTTAGCGGTTGCACAAAAACTGCAAGATGATAATCCTGCTTTAAAGAAGGCAATGAGTTTAAATCTAAAGGAAATGGAGGATTAAAAATGGCAACTATTCAATGGTATCCAGGACATATGAATAAGGCTAAAAATCAGCTAGAAGATAATCTAGACTTGATTGATGTCTTAATTGAAGTTTTAGATGCGCGTTTACCAGTTTCTTCTCGTAATCCAATGATTGGACAATTAACAAAGAAGAAACCGCATATTATTGTTTTAAATAAGGCTGATTTGGCTGATCCAATTCAAACTAAAAAATGGACTCATTATTATCAAGATGAGGGTAACTTCGTGATTTCGATGGATGCCCAGCATACTACAAATATGACTAGTCTATTTAAAATTATCAAGTTGGCTGGTAAGGAAAAGACAGATAAATTAATTGCAAAAGGTGCATCAAATCCAATGATTCGAGTAGCTATTGCAGGAATTCCAAATTGTGGTAAATCTACTATTATTAATCGTATGGTTGGAAGAAATGCTGCAATTGTTGGTGATAAGCCTGGTGTAACACGTGGACAAAGTTGGCTCAAAACCAAGACTAATGTGCAAATTTTAGATACACCCGGGATTTTGTGGCCTAAGTTTTCTGATCAAGAAGTAGGTTACAAATTAGCAGCTTGCGGGGCAATTAAGGCGGATATTTTTCATCCCGATGACGTTGCCTTATTTGTGATTGAATTTTTGAAGCAAAATTATCACGATGATCTTGTTAAATTTGCACGAATTTCAAGTGAAGAGATGGACAGTATGTCTAATCCAGATTTATTGTTAGCAATGACCAATAAATACGGTATGCGAGATGACTATGATAAGTTTTCACTCTTTATGCTTCAACGTTTACGCAAGGGAAAATTGGGAAGGATTACATTCGATCTTAGATGACGATTACTGAGATAAAGAACTTACTTCAAGGAGAAGTAAGCAAAGAGCAATTAGAAGAATTAAAAGCTGATGAACGAAAAGGCGTCCAAAAGCTCTTAATTAGCTATGAAAAAAGACAAGCTAAATATGCTAAAGCATTAGCTCAATTTCAATCACGTTTTTCTTATGAAAAAGAATTTTGGCAAAAGGATCAACTTGTTGCTGGGGTTGATGAAGTAGGGCGTGGACCGCTTGCTGGACCTGTAGTTACAGCTGCGGTTATTTTGCCACATGATTTTGATTTAATTGATGTTAATGACTCAAAAAAATTATCACCTAAGAAGAGGCAGGCGCTTTTTCCAAAGATTCTAGAAAAAGCTGTCAGTGTTAGTGTCGGCTTAGCTAATAATGATGTAATTGATCAGATTAATATTTATGAAGCAGATCGTGTGGCAATGGCTCATGCTGTTCAAGGTCTAAAAGTAAAGCCGGATGCCTTATTAGTTGATGCGATGAATGTACCTTTAAACATTCCCCAAGTTAAATTAATTCATGGGGATGCTAAGTCTAACTCAATTGCTGCCGCTAGTATTGTAGCTAAAGTGTTTCGGGATAACTTAATGGATGCTTATGGTGAGCTCTATCCAGAATATGATTTTAAACATAATGCAGGCTACGGAACCCGTGAGCACATGGAGGCTCTTAAAAAATACGGTCCAACCCCGATTCATCGGAGATCTTTTGCTCCAGTTAGTGAATACGAAAAATAATTAAAAAATAAACCTTCACTTTTGCGTACATGATAGTGGAGGTTTTATTTATATGAATTTGAAAGAATTTTGTTTAAGGTTAAAATTACAGCAAGGTCTTGGCATTACTACTATAGGAAAAATTGTAGCGAATTTTACTGCTGGTGAAGAAGTAACAGTTGACAAAATAGAGAGTTTATCATTAAAATCAAATATCCAAAATCTTGTTTTAGCTGCAATGAAAAATGATAAGTTTAATTCTTGGATTGAAAGAATTGAATTACAGTGTGATGTTATCACTATTTTTGATACAATCTATCCAAATGCACTCCGTGAAATGTATAATGCACCAACACTTCTTTTTACTAGAGGAGACTTATCCTTGCTTAAAAAGGAGATTACAGTTATAGTTGGCGCAAGACAGCCGACAAACTATAGTCGTTTTGTCTTAAAACAATTAATTCCCCAGCTGATACAGCAAGATTTTGTTATTGCTAGTGGCTTAGCACGCGGAGTGGATGGAATTGCTCATCAAGAAACATTAAAAAATCACGGTAAGACAATTGCCGTGATTGGAAATGGACTCAACCATTTTTATCCGCAAGAAAACAAAATGCTCCAGGAAGAAATTATGGCGAACGGGCTATTGATCAGTGAATATTTACCTGATACTCCGCCAAGACCTCATCGCTTTCCGCAAAGGAACCGTATACTTGCGGGCTTAAGTAAAAATATTATTGTGACTGAAGCTAGAAAAAGATCGGGCTCCTTAATTACTGCAAATATTGCTTTAGAAGAAAATCGCAATATTTTTGCAGTTCCGGGACCAGTCTCAAGTCCTTTGTCAGAAGGCCCTAATGAGCTAATTGCCGCTGGTGCTTATCCACTGGTTAATGCTGATTTTAAAAATTTGCTTTAGTTGACAAGAGTAAAATTTTTGGTATTTTAGAATTTGGTAGAAATTGTGCAAGGAAGGGGCATTCTATGCCTACTAAACGAAAAAATAAAAAGAATTTAGTTATTGTCGAGTCTCCTCATAAGGCTAAGACAATTGAAAAATATTTAGGAAAAAATTATCATGTTATTGCTTCAAAAGGCCATATTCGTGATTTACCCAAGTCTCAAATGGGAGTGGATGTAGAACATGACTATGAACCAAAGTATATTTCCATTCGTGGAAAAGGCGATACGATTAAAGAATTAAAGAGTGAAGCTAAAAAAGCAAAATATGTTTATCTTGCTTCCGACCCGGATCGAGAAGGAGAAGCGATTGCTTGGCATGTCGCTCATGCATTAAATCTAGATCCAAAAGAACATAACCGCGTTGCTTTTAACGAAATTACTAAAGATGCTGTTAAGAATGCCTTTAAGAATCCAAGAACTATTGATATGGATATTGTTGATGCTCAACAAGCTCGTCGTGTCCTAGACCGTTTGGTTGGTTATTCAATTAGTCCGATTTTGTGGCAAAAGGTAAAGAAAGGTTTGTCAGCTGGACGTGTTCAATCGATTGCCTTGAAGTTAGTAATTGATCGTGAAAATGAAATCAAGAACTTTAAGCCAGAAGAGTACTGGACTATTGATGCTGATTTTGAAAAGGGCTCAGAAAAGTTTAAGGGTGCTTTTTATGGCATTAAAGGCAAAAAACAGGAATTGCCAAATAACGAAGCAGTTCAAGATGTTTTAAAGCGAATTGATAAGCGAAAAAACTTTGAAGTTACAAAAGTAGTTAAAAAGGAAAGAAAACGTCAACCGGCTGCTCCTTTTACCACTTCAACTATGCAACAAGAAGCAAACAAGCGCTTAGGCTACAGAACTCATCGAACAATGAGAATTGCTCAATCTCTTTATGAAGGTGTGAATCTTGGTAAAGGATCTGTCGGTTTGATCACTTATATGCGTACTGACTCAAAGCGTATTGCCAATGTTGCAAAGCATGAAGCTTCAAAATTTATTCATGAAGAATACGGTGAAAATTACGCAGCAGTTAAGCCACAACATTTTAAAAATGATGCAGATGCTCAAGATGCCCACGAAGCAATTCGTCCTACTTCAGCTTTTAGAACTCCAGCTTCTGTGAAAGAGTATTTAACCACTGAAGAATATCGACTATATACTTTAATTTGGTCAAGATTTATTGCTAGTCAAATGACTCCGGCTGTTTACGATACAGTTAGAGCTGATATTGAGCAAAATGACGTAACTTTTAGAACAACAGGATCAAAACTTAAGTTTGCTGGATTTACTAAGGTATACGATAACCAAAAAGAAAAGAGTAATGAACTTCCTGAGTTAAATGAAGGCGATAAGGTTAAGCTTAAGAAGACTGATGATCGTCAACACTTTACTCAACCACCTGCACGTTATACAGAAGCTAGTTTAGTTCGTGCTCTTGAAGAAAATGGTGTCGGTCGTCCATCAACTTATGCCCCAACAATTGATACCATACAAAAACGTTACTACGTAAAACTTGAAGGTAGATCAATTGTACCTACAGAATTAGGTGAAATCGTAGATAAGTTAATCGAAGAATTTTTCCCAGACATTGTTAATGTCGACTTTACAGCTCAACTTGAAAATGACCTAGACGGGGTTGAAGTAGGGAAGAAGAACTGGATTAAAGTAGTTGATGAGTATTACAAGCCATTTTCTAAAGAATTAGATAAAGCAGATCAACAAATTGAAAAGGTTCAAATTAAAGATGAACCTGCGGGCTTTAACTGTGATATTTGTGGAGCTCCAATGGTTATTAAAATGGGACGCTACGGTAAGTTTTATGCTTGCTCTCGTTTTCCCGATTGTCGTAATACTAAACCAATCGTTAAGAAGATTGGCGTAACTTGTCCTAAGTGTGGTAAGGGCGAAGTTATTGAAAAGAAATCAAAACGCAACCGTAAATTCTATGGCTGTTCCCGCTATCCAGATTGTGATTTTGTTTCATGGGATCAACCAATTGGTCGAAATTGTCCAAATGATGGTCACTTCTTAGTTCAAAAGAAGAACAAGAAAGGATTAGTAATCCTTTGTCCAAATGGTGATTACCGTGAAGAACCAGAAGAAAATTAAATTATAATAAAAATCAATGATATCATTAAAACGAAAGCGGTTTAATGATATCATTTTTATATAGACTTGAAAGAGTCGAGCAGAAAGGAAAGATTGCATGGTAAAGAATGTAACCGTAATTGGCGGAGGTCTTGCAGGGAGTGAAGCTGCATGGCAATTAGCTAAGCGTGGCATTGAAGTAGATTTATATGAAATGCGACCTAAGAAAAATACGCCTGCTCATGAAACTGCAAATTTTGCAGAACTAGTATGTACTAACTCAATGAGATCTAACCAACTGTCAAATGCTGTTGGTTTATTAAAAGAAGAAATGCGGCAGCTGGATTCTTTAATTATGAAAGCAGCGGATGAAACTGCAGTACCTGCTGGTGGAGCCTTAGCCGTTGATAGAGATAAGTTTAGTGCAGTTGTAACTAAAACTTTAAAAGACTTGCCAAATGTTCATGTTCATGAGGAAGAAATCACCGAAATTCCAAAAGATGGTATCACGATCATTGCGACTGGTCCATTAACCTCAGATACACTAGCAGAACAGATTAAGGAGTTCTGCGGTACTGATTCACTTCATTTCTTTGATGCAGCTGCTCCAATTGTGGCAGCTAGCTCAATTAATCGTGACATTGTTTATAAAAAATCACGTTATGACAAGGGTGAAGCTGCATATTTGAATTGTCCAATGACTAAAGAGGAGTTTTATAATTTCTACAAAAATTTAGTTGGGGCGGAGACAGCTACTTTACATGGTTTTGAAGATAAGAATGTCTTTGAGGGATGTATGCCAATTGAAGTAATGGCTAAAAGAGGAGAAAAAACAATGCTCTTTGGCCCACTTAAACCAGTTGGTTTAGAAGATCCTAAGACTGGAAAAACTCCTTATGCAGTTGTGCAATTGCGTCAAGATAATGCAGCTAGCACAATGTATAACATTGTTGGTTTCCAAACTCATCTAAAATATGGTGAGCAAAAGAGAGTCTTTTCAATGATTCCAGGTCTTGAAAATGCAAAATTTGTTCGCTATGGTAAAATGCACCGCAATACCTATATTGCTAGTCCTGAAGTTTTGAATGCAAATTATGAAGCTAGAAAGCAAACTGGTCTCTTCTTTGCTGGACAAATGACTGGAGTAGAAGGTTATGTTGAAAGTGCCGGTTCTGGGTTAGTTGCCGGAATTAATGCGGCTAGAGAAGCTTTAGGAGAAGAAACGCTAGTCTTTCCTAAGTCAACTGCCTTGGGTTCTATGGCCAACTACATCACAACCACTAGCGCAAAGCATTTCCAACCAATGAATGCTTCCTATGCACTCTTGCCAAAATTAGATTACAAGGTAAGAAACAAACAAGAACGACACTTAGAAATTTCAAAGCGAGCATTGAAAGATCTTGAAGCCTTTAAGGAAGAGAAGAAGCTTGATTAATAATGTCTAAAGAAAATGATAAATTAATCAAACAATTTCAAGATTACTTGAACTATGAACGTAATTATAGTAAAAATACTGTAAACTCTTACTTAAATGACCTAAATGAAGCTAAGGAGTTTTTTAAAGAAAATGGAGGCTTTAGCGGCTGGGATCAAGTCAAAAGTCGCGATGTTGAAATTTTCTTACAAAACTTAGCGACTCAAAATAGGTCAAGAACTACTCAAGCGCGTAAAATGTCTAGTTTAAGATCTTTTTATCGCTTTCTTGTTAAGCGAGAAGTGCTAGATAATGATCCAATGCAGACAATTAGTTTAAGATTAGGCGAAAAAAAATTACCACAATTTTTCTATGAAAAAGAAATGCGGCAAGTCTTTGATAGTCTTGCTGGTCATGAAAAGTTGGTAGTAAGAAATCGTGCAATGTTTGAACTTTTTTATGCGACTGGGATGCGTTTAAGTGAGATGGCATCTTTAAAGCTAGATCAGATTGATTTTGATTTAAAGATTATCTTAGTTCATGGGAAGGGTAATAAAGACCGCTATGTTCCCTTTGGAAAAGATGCGGCCAATGCTTTAAAAGAGTATTGTGATAGTAGTCGACCTGCTCTATTAGGCAAAAATGAAGATCGAGGCTGTGTATTTTTAAATAACCGAGGACAAAAATTAACAGGCCGGGGAATTGAATACATTATGCAGCAAGTTTTTATTAAAGCCGGAGTTGGTGGAAAGGTTCATCCCCATATGCTTAGACACTCTTTTGCGACCGAAATGCTCAATAATGGGGCCGACCTAAGGAGTGTGCAGGAGCTTTTGGGCCATGAATCTTTGTCAACGACGCAAATTTATACTCATGTCACAATGAAGCATTTACAAGCAGATTATCAAAAATTTTTCCCAAGAAAAGATAAGAAAGACGAGGCATAATAATATGACAACAATTTGTTCTGTTAGATATAACAATAAAACAGCCATAGCTGGTGATGGTCAAGTTACCTTAGGTGAAAAAGTTATTGCTAAGGCAACTGCTAAAAAGATTAGAAGAATTTATCATGATCAAGTAGTAATCGGCTTTGCTGGCGGTGTTGCAGATGCAGTTAGCTTGCAAGATATGCTTGAAGGAAAGCTTGAAACTTATTCAGGTGACTTACGTAGAGCTGCCGTTGAAATGGCTCAAAGCTGGCGTAAAGATCCAACTTTAGCTAAATTACAAGCTATGGTAATTGCTTTTAATGATAAAGATTTACTATTAATTTCTGGTAATGGTGAAGTACTTGAACCAGATGAAGACGTGGTAGCTATTGGTTCTGGTGGTAACTTTGCCCAAGCAGCTGCAATTGCCATGACTCGCCACAGTAATGGGATGAGCGCAAGTGAAATTGCTAAAGAAGCTGTTAAGATTGCTTCCGGAATTGATGTGTTTACAGATGACCACATTACTACTGATGAAATCTAGGTGAAATATTTTGACTGAAAAAAAAACTCCAAAACAAATTGTAGAATTACTTGATAAATATATTATTGGCCAAAACGAAGCTAAAAAGTCTGTTGCTGTTGCATTGTATAATCGCTATCGTAGATTGCAACTACCAAAACAAATGCAACAAGATATTACGCCAAAAAACATGTTAATGGCAGGTCCTACTGGTGTAGGTAAGACCGAAATTGCACGTCGACTTGCTAAAATTGTCGATGCACCTTTTGTAAAGGTTGAAGCAACTAAGTTTACTGAGGTTGGTTACGTTGGACGTGATGTTGAATCAATGGTTCGTGACTTAGTTGAAGAAGCAGTTCGAATGGAAGAAAAAGATCAATTTGAACATGTTAAAATGCAAGCTACTAAGAAAGCTAATAATCGTCTAGTGAAGTTAATTGTGCCCGGAATTAAGCGTGAAAACCGTGAAAATTCGATGCAACAAATGATGCAAATGCTTTCTGGTAATTTCAACATGAATCAACCTCAAGATAATGAAGAAGTAACTGATGATATTCGTAATGAACGTCTTAGCGTAGCTGATCAACTTAATAAGGGATTACTTGAAAATCGTGAAGTTACCATCGAAGTAGAACAAGCTCCAAAGGTAAACCCAATGGGCGATATGATGGGCCAAATGGGAATTGACATGTCAAGTTTGATGGGCGACTTAATGCCTAAGAAGACTGTTAAGCGTACACTAAAAGTATCAGATGCACGTGAAGTTTTAATTCAAGAAGAATCAAAGAAGTTAATTAACTACGATTCTCTCTACCAACGTGCAATTGAACGTACTCAACAAAATGGTATTATCTTTATCGACGAAATTGACAAGATCACTGCTGGTAACAAGAAGACCTCTGGTGAAGTTTCTCGTGAAGGTGTACAAAGAGATATCTTACCAATTGTTGAAGGTTCAACAGTTTCAACTAAGTATGGTCCTGTATCTACTGACCACATTCTCTTCATTGCAGCGGGTGCTTTTGCTGAAAGTAAGCCAAGCGATTTAATTCCAGAATTGCAAGGACGTTTCCCAATTCGTGTTGAATTAAATGCCTTGACTCAAGAAGACTTTGTTAAGATCTTAAAGGATCCACAAAACTCACTTTTAAAGCAATATATTGCACTTCTTAAGGCTGATGGTATTAAATTAGTCTTTACTCAAGAAGCAATTGATCGAATTGCTCAAATAGCTTTTGAAGTAAATCAGGGAACTGACAATATTGGTGCACGTCGTTTAGCAACTATTTTAGAAAAATTACTTGAAGATGTTCTTTACGAAGGCCCAGACATGAATATGGGTGAAATCACTATTACTCAGAAGTATGTTGATCAAAAATTGAGTGATATAATTATTAATAAAGACTTAACAAAATTTATTTTGTAATTTTAGTAGATAAAGAGAAGTTAAATTATGGATTATCAATTAAAGAATAATTTTTTAACAGTAACACTTTCTGATAAGGGTGCTGAAATTCAAAGTGTTAAAGATGTAAATAGTGGTCGAGAATACATGTGGCAGGCAGATCCCGAAATTTGGGGACGGCATGCTCCAGTTTTGTTCCCAGTAGTTGGACGTTTAAAGGGTGATCAATATACTTATGATGGTAAAACTTACCATATGGGACAACATGGTTTTGCTCGGGATGCACAATTTACTGTTGAAGAACAAGATGATAAGCACATTGTTTTTCTTCTAACTTCTAATGAAGATACTAAAAAAATGTATCCATTTGATTTTGAACTGAGAGTATCTTACAGTTTAATAAATAATTTGCTGGAAGAACACTTTACAGTAACTAATACTGATACTAAAGAAATGATCTTTGGTATTGGTGGCCACCCAGGTTTTAATTTACCAACTGATAATGGGATGAATAAGAATGATTACTACTTTAAGTTTGATCCTTCAATGGACCATGTGAAGATTCCTTTAAAGGCACCATACCTTGACTGGGAAAACCGTTCTTTGCTCGCAACTGATTCAATTTTTGAAATTAGTGATGAATTATTTAAGGATGATGCCTGGGTCTTTGAATTAAAGCAACCTAACAAGATTTCTATTAGAACTGATAAGAGTGACTATCACATTAATGTCAAAATGGAAAATGCACCATTTGTGGGTTTGTGGTCACAATATCCTAAGACTGGCAACTATATCTGTATTGAACCATGGTGGGGCATTGCAGATACTTTAGACAGTGATGGTAAACTAGAACATAAACGTGGCATGAATCATCTTGCTCCAAGTGAAGTTTGGGAGAATGGTTTTACAATTGCGTTTCATGATAAAGCTAAGTAATTAAGATAAATAAGACTTTGGTTGAAAGATCAAAGTCTTATTTTGTATACAGGTGAAAAAATGAAGATTGGATATTTAAAAAATTTAGGTAGACATGAGTTGGAACAGGCAGCAGGTAAATGGCAAACTTTACATAAAGACGAAAAGGTGAGTTTAGAGCCTGTTTCATATGATGAGATTGAAGTTAAGATTCAAAACAATAAGTTAGATGCAGTCTTAGTTAATTCAAGGCATACTATCTATCAGCAACTAGCTACTTATCTGGTTGATGAGGTTGCTTTAGTGGCCCTAGTGCAAGCGGGTAATTTTAATAAATATCAACAAACTGTTGAAGTGAGTGATTTAAAGAATTTGCCTTGCATTATGGTAGCAGGAGTAGAGGAAGAAAAGAGTGAATACCACTATTTAAAAGATGTTCTTCAAGTTGATAGTGATTTACTTGCGGTTGAAACCTTAGGAGAAGCAATTTTAATGGTTGAATCTGGATCTGGCTACTTAATTATGAATGAAAAAACAGCCACCCATATTGAGGATGACCAAGTACAAAAGTTGTTCTTGTTGCGAGATGGAAAACAACTCACTGAAGAATATGTTTTTATTGCTAAACCAGAAGATCAGCGAGTAGAAGAATTGAGCAAGATATTTAAAATAAGATAGCAATTAAAAGTAAAATAATTATGTAAAGTTATAAAATGATATTACTTAAAAACTCTAGTGCAATGAAGTGCCTCATAATTGTTAGACATAAAATCTAATAATTATGAGGTATTTTTTTATGACCAAATATTCGACTGAATTAAAAATTGAAATTGTTTCCAAATATTTAAATCATGAAGATTCAATAAAAGGTTTAGCTAAACAATATAATATTCATTGGACTCTTATTCGTAGGTGGGTTGATAAGGCTAAGTGTCAAGGTTTAGCTGCCTTATCTGTTAAACATACTAAAACTACTTATTCTTCTGACTTTAGGCTAAATGTGGTACGCTACTACTTAACACATTCTATTGGAGTTTCAAAGGTAGCGGCTAAGTTTAATATTAGTGATTCTCAAGTATACAATTGGGCTAAAAAGTTCAATGAAGAAGGATACGCTGGGCTGCTGCCTAAACAGAAAGGTCGGCCTAGGAAAGTGCCTAAAAAGAGTAAGAAGACAACTAAAAAGTTAGAACTTAGTGAAAAGCAAAAGTATGAAGAAAAAATTCTTAAGCAGGAAGCTGAATTAGAAAGACTTAGAGTGGAAAATCTTGTCTTAAAAAAAGTGGCTGCCCGATATCCACGTTATCCAACAAACAAAAAACACAATTAATACAGGATATTCGGGCAAAACACCATCAAATTAAACTTAAGGTCTTATTTAAGGTGCTTAAATTAAATAGAAAGACTTACTATGACAATGTAAAAAATAGAATTAATCAAGCTGATAAGTATGCTTTAGTAAAAGAGAAGATTCAAGAAATCTATTATGGCTATGAAGGACAAGAAACATATGGTTATCGTCCTATGTGGGGAGCGTTAAGAGATGAAGGATTTAAATTTTCTCTAGAAACAGTACGTAAGTTAATGAGAAGTTTAGGAATAAAAACAACAATTTATCATAAAAATACTGGTAAATATAGTTCGTATAAGGGTAATGTAGGAAAGAAAGCACCAAATATCCTAAATCAAACTTTTGATGAAACTATCCCCTATAAAGTTCTTCATACCGATGTAACCGAATATAAACTAACTAACGGCAAGAAAGTTTATATTTCTCCTGTAGTAGATAAAGCTTCTTTGGAGATTCTAGCTTGTGCAGTAAGTTACTCTCCTGAAATGAAAACTATTTATAATATGCTAGATGAACTAGCAGATAATCTTTCACCAGGAGCTGCTCCTATCCTTCATTCAGATCAAGGCTTTCAATATCAGAATCCAGGCTATCAGGCTCGACTAAAGAAAATGAATATAATTCAAAGCATGTCCCGAAAAGGAAATTGTCATGATAATGCACCAGGAGAAACGATATTTAATCTAATGAAGAGAGAAAAACTGAATCGACTTAAGATTGGAAGTTTAGAAGAGATGAAGGAAATTCTGAAAGATTATATTTATTGGTTTAACAATGTTAGAAGATCAAACAAATTAAAATACACGACTCCTGTAAAATACAGAAATCGTGTATTATCAAATCTTTAAAATTTTATAAATGTCTAACTTTTCTATGGCACTTCACAAAACTAGAGTTTTTTTATACCTTGGCGTATACAAGTTCCCATTCTGGTGGGAATTTTGTTAAAATAGAATATATGTTCTAGAGAGGGTGAAAAGAAGTGCTAACTAGGTCACATCGAATTTGCAGTATTGCAATCGTGGAACTAAGCTTATTATTAACTAATCGTCTATTGATCGATCCAGTTAACAACATTATTATTCTGGCTGCGACTGCGATTGGCGCTTCTTTACCTGATATTGATGAATATAACAGTTCTGCGAGCAAGAAGTCAGTGATCAATTTTAGTCTTTTTCTTAAACATCGTGGGATTACTCATTCTTTCCTTGGCTGGGCCATTTTTTCTGGTGGTCTATATTATTTAATGAATAAATTTATTCCTATTCATATCAACAACTTAACTTCTCAGAATTATTGGAGTGCGCTTTGGTTTGGGCTAGTAATTGGCTATTTTTTGCATCTAGTTGAAGATAGTTTCAGTAAGCAAGGAGTAGAGTGGCTAGCGCCATTCTATAATAAAAAGAGAAAATCACCAATTCATTATAAAGTTGGAGGTTGCTTTGAGAACTTTTTAACTATGATGTCTTATTTAGCAGTAATTATGATGACTTTTTATTGGATTTGGCTTTCTTTGACACCTGCAACACAAGTCTTTTTATTTTAAAAAGTAGACTTAAGCTTGTAAGATAGATACTGAGGGGAAGATTCCAAGAAAGGAGTCCTGAATATGTCCCAATTATTAGTAATAGCCGGTTTAATCGGTATTTTGTATGGTGCAGTTGAGCTTAAAGTCCAGCCAATTCCAGTTGAAAATGACACAGTTCATAAAGGACGTTAGTTGACCTAGATGACCAAGAGTTAAAATTGCTCTTGGTCATTTTTAGTTTAACCAGTATACTGGTAGAAAGAAGAATATTAAAGGATATGAAGTATGGATTCGAATGAATTAATTTTTATTAAATTAGAAAATAAACGTTTACGTTATAATTTGCTTGCGGACATCTTGCTAATTCTTGGAGGCATTTTAATGTTTAGACAGCCTCCAATGAGCCTTTTATTTCAATTACTTGGAGCCGGCTTAATTATTATTGGAACCGTATTTACTTTTTTATCATTTCGAGTAAGGACTAGTAAGCAATATCATGACCTATCTTTATTAGTTAAAAATGAGCCAAGCAGTTTTAAGGAGGTCGTTAATTTATTTGGAGCAAAGTTAACTGCTTTAGCTTTGTTTGTGGGAATAGGGCTTATAGCATTAGCAATTTGCTTTTTCTTTTTACTTAGTCGATCTTGGATTAAGGCTTTACTGTTTTTCTTAACATTTGAGACTGTAATTGATTTGAAAGATTTTATGAATAATATCACAAAATTGAAGGATGAAAGTACAATTTAGGCTTTCATCCTTTTTATATCAATAAAAATATTTGTGATTTTGTGAGCATATTATTTTACTTTAATTATTGAATTGGATACTATAGTGCTATAAGAATTTTGCTTTCGAGAAAGAATCACTTTAAAAAACTATATAATTGCTTATTCTGTAAATTTTCCTAGGTGGGAATAAGTAATTAAACTGGAGGTATTTTTATTGATAAGTATTGTTAAGAGTAGATCATTTGGTCTTGCAGCTGCAATGACTTTAATTTGTTCCGTGGCAGGTATTTTTCTAGCAAAATTACCTTATGTCAACTTGATTGGTGCGTTGGTAATTGCCCTTTTATTAGGAATTTCGCTGCAGGTGTTACCAGTTGGGGTAAGAGAAGAAGCAGCACCAGGGATTGGTTTTATTTCTAATAAGTTTTTGAGATTAGGAATTATTTTACTGGGTTTTAGACTTAATCTTACTAAGCTAGCTGATGCTGGTATTAAAACAATTTTAGTTGCAATGCTAGGGGTAAGTGGAACGATTGTTTTGACTTACTGGCTTAGTAAAAAATTTGGGGCAGAAGATGAACTAGCAGTGTTATCAGCTTGTGGCTGCGGAATTTGTGGAGCAGCTGCTGTAATGGGCGTTTCCCCTCAAATTGAGAGTAGAGATGAAGAACGTAAAAGAGAAAACGAGGTACTTGCTGTTGCCGTAGTTTGTGTGATGGGAACAGTATTTACACTCTTAGAAATTGTGATTAAACCAATGCTTGGGTTAACAGATTCACAATTTGGTATTGTTGCTGGTGGATCTCTTCATGAAATTGCCCATGCTATTGCAGCTGGTAGTGCTTTTGGTGAAGCAAGTTTAGATAGTGCGTTAATTATGAAATTATCACGTGTTTTACTGTTAGCACCAGTTGCTTTAGTAATTGGATACTGGTACCAAAGAAGACTGGTAAAAGAAAGTGCGCAAGATCATACACAAGCACCTAAGAAATTACCAATTCCTTGGTTCTTAGGCGGATTTATTTTAACCAGTATTTTAGGTACTTTCTTACCATTCCCACCAGTAGTTTTAGATGGCTTAGTTCAAGCAGCATATGTCTTTTTGGGGATGGCAATGGCCGCTTTAGGTATTTCAGTTAACTTCAGTGTTATCTTCAAACGTGGTGGTACCGTATTTGGGGCTGCTGCAATTAGTTCTACTTGCTTGATGATCTTCGTGATTATTATGAGTAAGTTGTTCTTTTAAATTAGTGATAAAAAGCCGATTGCTTCTCCACCAAGCAATCGGCTTTTTTACATTTGATCATATTTACTCCATTGATCCTGCAATTTTTCAATTAAAGGCATAAGACGAGTTTGGTTTTGCTTTAAGTAGCAAGCATAGAACTTTTGATGAGCCACCTCATCTGATAAGGGACGAGCGGAACGGTTATTAGGAAGATCATTACCCCATTATGAGTCTAAACTAGTTAAATTAGTAGTAAAGAAGGGGGAGGACGGAATACTGTAAGATTTCGCTATAATCTGTTGACTCATCTTGGAAGATTATTTTGCTATCAGGAATTTCATCATGATAAATCTGGGCCCAAAAACCGATGTTAGCAGGGCTTAAAATCGTTTTTCCTTTTAGCATTCTAAATGATAATTCTGAATTTTCATTAAGCTTACATTCGGTAGGTAAGTTAACTGACATGGATTCTGTACCTAAATAAGTAGAGGTAATATCACGATCTTCAATAGGAAAATTAAATGGTAGTGATGGTAGGGTTGATAACAAGTCATACCTTTCAGGGGGTAACAGTACTTATCGTGTTTTGAAGATTAACGGCAAAAATGCACAGCATTCAAAGCTCCATGAAAATTCGCAAGTTGATAAAGCTCTCATTAAGTTTGTGTGGAATAAGTGATGTGTTTATACAAGCAATAAAACCAGCAATGCCTTTAATTGACCATGACCAGTATTTTATTGAACAAGTTGCCGATAAAAGAATTAAATTAGCTAACTAAACCAAATTAAAAAATGGATAGGGAAAAGAAACCTATCCATTTTTATTTACTTATTTAGTTATGTGGAAAAAATGATTAATTAAAATTCAAATTTTCTTGTAAAAATAGGGTGAGTACGATGATCTAAGTAGGCTGCTTCTTTTGGTGTAATTTCTAAAACCCGCAGATCTTCTTTTGCACCTTCAATATCATTTGCATATATTTCATTTAAATAATCATTTTTTTCAAAAATCTCGTCAATATATTCATGTTCGACATTTTTAATTGTTCACCGAATTGAAAAGCCGCATGAATCCATCGTGCCATCCCCTTTGTACCCATTGATAATCACCTTAGGTTGATGGATCAAATCTTGAAAGAAGGGATTTTGACTAGAGGTAACAATGTAGAGCTTACCATTTTTATTCAAAACTAGATCACAGACTTGAGCAGAAGGTGCACCATGATGTGTTGTAGCAACATCAACATTGTGGACCTCATTGGTCGCAAATTCTAAGAACTCTTCATTACTAGTTTGATTATCTAAGATCCTAACCATGTCTATTCCTCGCTTAAATTTATTTTTATTCAAGTTCTATTATAGAATGGATTTGTGATATATCTATATTAGAAGTATTTGATTTGAAGTTTTCTATAATTATATTTACTTGAAAGTATGGTAGCTTGTAAGTATACTTTTAATTTGTAAGTAGATATGCAATATATATTGGAAGAAGGAAGATTGCTGTGGCAGAAGAAAAATATTACGGCGCAAATGCAATTGTTGATAGCTTAATTAATCATGATGTTAAATTCGTCTTTGGAATTCCAGGTGCCAAAATTGATCGAGTATTTGAATTACTTGAACATTCTAAAGATCCACGTACGCCTAAATTTGTTTTAACGCGGCACGAACAAAATGCGGCCTTCATGGCGGCTGGAGTAGGAAGGATTACAGGAAAACCAGGTGTTGTTCTCACTACCTCAGGTCCGGGTGCATCAAATTTAGCAACTGGCTTAGTAACTGCTACAGCAGAAGGTGATCCAGTACTAGCTATTTCTGGCCAAGTGCAAAGAACTGATCTTTTGCGTTTGACTCACCAAAGCATGAAAAATGCAGCTTTATTTGCTCCGATTACTAAATATAGTGCCGAAGTTCAAGAACCTGAGAATATTTCTGAGGTGATTGCTAACGCATACCAAGAAGCAGAGGCATCTAAGCAAGGGGCAAGCTTTGTTTCTGTTCCGCAGGATGTAACTGATGCAGAAGTAAAAACGAGCGTGATTGCGCCACTTGAGCCCCCGAAGCTAGGCCCAGCTAGTCCAATTGAATCAACCTTGCTTTCACAGCGTATTAAAGCCGCAAAGCTTCCTGTACTTTTGTTAGGAATGCGAGCATCTGATCCAGAAACTACCAGAGCTATCAGACGTTTAATTGCGGAAACTCATCTACCTGTAGTTGAAACTTTTCAAGGTGCTGGAATTATTCCACGTGAATTAGAGGATGATTTCTTCGGTCGTGTAGGTTTGTTTAGAAACCAACCAGGAGATCAATTGCTTAAAAAGAGTGATCTGGTTATTGCAATTGGTTATGATCCAATCGAATATGAACCTCGAAACTGGAATTCTGATCGAAGCGCAAATATCGTTGTAATTGATTCTATGCGGGCAGAAATTGATAAAAATTATCAGCCTGAGCGAGAATTGGTTGAAGATATTTCTCAAACTTTAGACTTTCTTTTACCATATATGAAGGGCTATTCAATGCCGAATGAATCTAAAGAGTATCTTGATTCATTGCGTAAAACCCTGCAAAAACGTGATACTCCACCAGTTGTGACTAAGGATCAAGTGAAGAGTCATCCCTTGAGTATTATCCAAGCTCTGCAAGACCGAGTTACTGATGAGATGACGGTAACAGTAGATGTGGGTAGTTTTTACATCTGGATGGCACGGCATTTCAGAAGTTATGAACCACGTCATTTGCTTTTTAGTAACGGAATGCAGACACTTGGAGTCGCTCTTCCTTGGGCAGTCGCAGCAGCTTTGGTAAGACCAAATACAAAAATTGTTTCCGTTTCTGGGGATGGGGGATTCATGTTCTCCTCACAAGATTTAGAGACTGCTGTTAGATTAGGTTTGAATATTGTCCATATTATCTGGAATGATGGAAATTATGACATGGTTAAATTCCAAGAAGAATTGAAGTATGGCGATTCAGCAGCTGTTAAATTTGGTCCTGTAGACTTTGTTAAATATGCAGAAAGCTTTGGTGCTAAGGGTTACCGTGTAGAGAAGGCAGCTGATTTAGATAAGATTTTGGATAAAGCCTTTAAAGAAGATGGACCAACTGTTGTTGATATACCGGTTGATTATAGTTTCAATCAAGAATTAGGAAAGACAATTTTAGAAGATCAGCTACATTAATAGAAGGTAGGAAAATTATGGCAAAATATGAAAGCAAGGTTTATCAGCATGGTACCTTGGGGATGCTGGTGCCAGGATTGTTTGAAGGGACAATGACAGTTGCAGATCTGTTAAAGCACGGTGACTGGGGCATTGGAACAGCTAGTGGCCTTGATGGTGAAATGATTTTACTTGATTATGTACCGTATTTAGCTCAAAGCAATGGTAAAATTAGAATCTTAAAACCAGAAGAAAAGGTCCCATTTGCGACAGTTCATTTTGAAGAGATAAAAGATAGTTTTAAGGTCGAAAATTTAACTCAAAAAGAATTAGAAGATAAGATTTTAGCTGACTATCCTTATAAAAATGTCTTTTTTGCAGTTAAAATTGTGGGGAATTTTTCAACTGTTAAAACAAGAGTAGTTGAAAAGCAGACAAGACCTTACAAGACCTTATTGCAAGTAGCAAATGAACAAGCCGTTTTTGAATCTACTGATGTTTCTGGTACAGTTATAGGTTACTTTGCACCGAAGATGTTCCAAGGTATGGCTGCTACTGGATACCATTTACATTTTTTAGCAGATAACAAATCAATTGGTGGACACTTATTAGACTTCAAGATAAAAGAATCAACTGTTTATTTACAGCCATTTACTAGTATTGAGCAACATTTGCCAATTGATAATCAGGAATTTTTGAACAAAGATTTGGATATCGCTGATATGCATGATCAAATCCAAAAGGCTGAAGGATAAAAAAGCAGATCATTACCGTTTAATTATGGTAGTGATCTGCTTTTTTTATAATTTATGGTTTAACTGCTTTACTTGGATTTTTATTTGATGGTAGATACAGAGCCAAATGATTAAGTAGCCGATGATATAGAGTACCGTAAAAACCAGAAATGGGATAATTTGTAACTCAATCCAATTGTTAAAAACATAAAAGAGAAGGTAGTCAATGTAAATTACAATCGCATCAATCATAGTTGCAAGTCCAAGAGAGATTTTTTCAACTTTAAAGACTGCACTAATACCTCCGGCGATAAAGGCTAGTAATAAACTGGAAAGAATATTCTTATTTACGTTTTGAATCGAAATAGTATGGAAGTTAATAGTAAAAGAATAAATATAATAAAAAATCACAAGAATTAAAGGACCAAATCCTGCAGCTTTCATGCCACTTTTAATAAAATTTTTGATAAAATCTTTCATTTTAATTCAGTTCCTTCCTAATTTTAGAAAAACAGCGTCTTGAAACATAGTCGCTTAATCCATTTGTCATAATGACATTTACCCCAGAAGTTTTTGTTTCCTTAAATTGATCGATATAGGAACGATTTATAATAGTGGATTTATTGATACGCCAAAAATTAGTGGGGAGAGTATCTTCTATTTGGTAGAGTCTTTTTCTGATGTGATATTGCTTATTGTTACAGATAGCAAAAACCTTATTTTCAATAATTGTAAACATAATAATATTCCCTAAGTTAAGCATAATTAAATCTTTGTCATCATAAGCAGGTATCGCATTTGAATTACCGTTTGATAAAACAAATTGCTCTAATTGAGTAGAAAAATTACTTTTTCGATGAACGGTAGCCTCGACAATTTCTTGACTGTTTGGATTAATAAATAACTTAAATTTCATATCTTACTCCTTTCAAGTTAAATTATATCGATATGAGGTATTTTTACTTTGTTTTGTCAGTCATCGGTCGAAAATGACTTTTAATCGGTAATAAAATTTTGATTCCAAAAATGTAAAATTATAAAAGCAAGCGCTGATATTTTTGTTATTTAAATATAATAATATTACGTACTAATAAAATGATTATTTAAAAATTATGCCATTATGCTTATTATAAGACCACTATTTGATAGGAAGACTTAATTCTAAAGAAAGTCATATAAATTATATAGGAGTATAGAACAAGAAAAGATTACATGTTACTATATCACTTGTAATTAATTTCTAAAATTAAACTACTGATACTAATACTTCTTCTGATTTGAATAATGCAGTAAACGATGCAAAGACTGAAGTTTCAACTAATGCACTTAACGTAAATAAAGCAGTTCAAAATGCATAATTCCTTAGTGCAAATAATCTTGCTGAAAGTAAGGTAGCAGCTACAGCACTTGCAGCTGAAGCAGAAGATCCTATGCAGTAACAGTTAGTGACGCTAAGGGATTTATTAATGCAATTCAAAATGGGACTACTACTACTATTAATGTTGCTAAAAATCTTAATTTAGCAGACCAAACAGATAGTACATATACAGAAACTCATATCAAGAATACGTGTAATATTGTAATTCAATCAGATAATCCAGAAGAAAAACGTACAATTGATTTCTCCGGATATTCATTTGATATGAATACACAAAATTCTGTAACCTTTAAAGATTTGAATATTTATGCTCGTAGTTACTGGGGCCTTGTTTATAATGCTGGTGGATACACAGTTGATAATGTTAACTTTACTGGTTCACAACTTATTTATACTAAACCAAGTATTAATTCAACCTTAGCATTTAAGAATACTATTACTGCAAACTCTGTTTCATTTTATGTAGGACCACTTGATGGTAAGACACGCGCTACTCAACAAAACGGTGAGCAGCAAATTCTTCAATTTGAAGGTGGAACACATCAAATTATTTTTGATGAAAACAGTAATGTGACCTTAACAACAGAAGATGCTAATGCTCTTGAAATTGATGGTGGGACCACAACACTTGATGTAAAAGAAGGATAATTCTAACTTAACGTTAGCAGGAGCTGCACTTCTTGGGTTAGCAGGTGTATTCTCATTGTTTGGATTAGGAGACAAGAGAAAAAAGAATAAATAGTCAACATCGTTGATACGAAAAAGAGCGATACTCCCTAAAGTGGAATATCGCCTTTTTTGTTTGGAAATGTTAAAAAGACAGAAGCATTTAATTGTGCTTCTGCCTTTATTACATGATTTTATTACGCTTAACAGGGAATAAAAATGAAATAACTGGTATAACTACATAAAGAATCATGGCAAGTCTAGGAAGAACAAACGATAGACCAATGAGAACAATATTTAAAAATAAGGTGACAGCAACCTTTCTAATAAAAGATCGACTGATAATAATGTTCATAATTTGGGAATATTTCGCCGTCTTCTTAGCGCCAAAATATTGAATTAAATATTCTAAAATTTTAGCAATTAAAAAAACTACTCCAAAATTAGCTACCGCAAATGTTGAACCTTCTGCCATAATCCATTTTGTCATTACCGGAAGAAGAGAAAGGTCAGCTAAGAAAAAGAAGTCTAAGACAGCAATTGTTTTTGAGGGCTTAAATATATAGTAGGAAAAAGCTAAATGCAGATCATACCAAAAATCCGCCACGATGAAGAATGTAATTAAAAATACAATAATATTTGCGAGAAATTGTCCATAGTGAACTTCATTAATAGCTGGCTGGATCTCTAATACAATAATTGTAATAATGATTGCCATTACCCCATCATTAAAAGCTTGGAGGTGCTCACGTAAGTTTTCTGGTTCTTCTTTTTGTGCTTGAATAAGTTCTTGGCGAACAGTCTTTAATTTTTCTTTTTCTTGCTTTGAAAAATCATTGAAATTGTGTTCTTTTCTGTTTCTTTTCATTTTATCTTTCCTTACAATTTACTAATATTAGCATTTTACAACATTTAAAGACGGTGATTAAGATGGAAATAAGCAAAATATGCATTTAAGTTATAGAAATTGATGCATTCTAAATCTTAGGTAGTTAAAAAATTTTTTTAAAAATGAAATTAGCAAAGAAAGGGATGATTCTATGTCTATTTTTGATGAAACTTTAACCATGAATAATGGTTTAAAAATTCCTAAGATGGCACTTGGGATATGGGAGATTCCTGATGATCAAACACCTAAAGCAGTCGAAGAAGGAAAGTTACGTACAATTGGTGTCGCCAGCTTTGAAAAAGAAGATTTAGATAACTTAATGCAGAATAGTTCTACTAAATCTGCTGTTAATCAAATTTTAGTTCACATTGGTGAAACCCCGATGAACTTAATTGATTACATTCAAGGAAATGATATTGTAGTTGAAGCTTTCTCACCAATTGCTCACGGTGCTCCTCTAAATGATACAAAAATTGAAAAGATGGCTGATAAGTATGGTGTAACCGTACCTC
The DNA here is from genome assembly GCF_013487865.1 of Lactobacillus johnsonii. Classification (NCBI taxonomy): domain Bacteria; kingdom Bacillati; phylum Bacillota; class Bacilli; order Lactobacillales; family Lactobacillaceae; genus Lactobacillus; species Lactobacillus johnsonii. Next base: position 1,097,366 of record NZ_CP047409.1, on the reverse strand, counting down.
AATTATGTATTCGTTATGATTGGCAACTTAACTGTGTTGTATTACCTAAGTCTGCAAATCCTGCACATATGAAGAGTAATGCTGAAATTGATTTTGTAATCAGCGATGAAGATATGGATAAACTTAAGAAGTTTACCCCGGTTGATTATGGTAAATCAGGCGTCTTCCCAGTATTTGGCGGCAAGATGTAAATTTAATTGTTCCAGATTATAGGGAAAAGTTTAATTTTTATTAAAAAATTAGCATTGTACTTACTTTTAATCAGTATATAATTATAACTGACAAAAAGTAAGAGGAGATACTTTACTTATGAATCAGATTTTAGCAATTGCAGTGTTACTAGGAACTTTATTCTTTTCAGTAAGTATTAAACCTAAACGAGTTCCCATAAGAACTAAAAATAATACTCTTCATCGCGGTCGATAAGATAATAATTAATCCTTAAGACGAGAGTTTATCAAATCTCTTGTTTTTTCTTGCAAGATTCTAGCAAAAAGAGCAATATTTTTACTATAGACTATTAAAGATAGAGGGGAAGTTAATGCTTAAGAATATTATTTTTGACTTTGGAAATGTCATTATGAACTACAATCCAGATGAAATTTTAAATCATTATGAATTGAGTCCCGAGGATCATGATCTAATTAGAAAAACTATTTTTGAATCTAAAGAGTGGGGCGAAATCGACTCTGGAAAAATTACCGAGGAAGAAGCCACTGAAATTTTTATTAGTAAAGTTCCGGATAAGCTAAAAAGTAAGGTTAAGCAAATTATGGCAACTTGGCCAGAAAATGTTGATTTCTATGAGCCAGTTTTTAATTATATGGAGGAACTACGTAAACAAGGTTATAAGATTTACGGTTTATCCAATACGGGAATGCAGTTTGCTAATTTTGTTAAAAATTCTGAGATGGGCAATTATTTTGATGGTTATGTTTTTTCTGCCCAAGAGAAATTAATAAAGCCAGATAGAAGAATATATGAAAGATTAACTGCTCGCTATATTTTAAATCCAGAAGAGAGTATATTTATCGATGATTTAAAAGCAAACACCGATGCAGCAAAGAAGCTTGGTATGTTAGCTTTTACCTTTAAAATTGATAAACTTGGCGAATTACAAGAATATATTTCTAACCATTAAGTAAATTTTAGGTGATTGAAAAATGAAAACAAATGATCAAATTGCAAATTGGGCAATGGATTTGCAGAGCCTAGCGCAAGCCGGATTAAGATATGGCCATGATGTTTTTGATCGTGAACGCTATGAAGAAATTCGGCGTATTGCTGGTGAAATGATGGCTGCTAGGACTGGAATTCCAGAAGAAAAAATTAAAACCTTGTTTCTTGGAGATGAGGGATATCAAACTCCTAAAATTGAGACTCGAGCTGCAATTTTTAAAGATAATAAAATCTTATTAGTTCGTGAAAAAATGTCTCAAGAATGGTCATTGCCAGGCGGCTGGAACGATTATGATCAAACTGTCGCAGATAACTGTGTTAAAGAGGCTTTTGAAGAATCTGGTAGAAAAGTAGAACCAATTAAAATTATTGCAGTTCAAGATCGTAATCATCATAATAAGCCAATTTTAGCGACTAACGTTACTAAGATTTTCTTTTTATGTAAAGAATTAGGTGGTACATTTACTCCTAATGATGAAACAGATGCTTGTGACTACTTTCCTCTAGACAACTTGCCAAACTTATCTATTGATAGAAACACAGAAGAGCAAATTGCAATGTGTTTTGAAGCAAATAATAATCCAAATTGGGATACTAAGTTTGAATAAAAATTTATTACAAAATAGCTCCAAGCAGTTTACTTGGAGCTATTTTAAATGTCTATTAAAATAAAAAGAATCAAATTAATATTGAATTTACTATTTAAAAATAATCCTAAAGGTGATTTGGAAAGCAGGGGGGTAAGATATGGAAAAAGCAAAAATTCTTTTAATTGAAGATGAAGAGAGTCTAGCTAGTTTTATTCAACCAGAGCTTGAATTAGAAGGCTATGAGGTAGTCTGGGCTAAAGATGGTAAAGAAGGTCTTGAATTTTTTGAAAAAGAAAAACCAACTTTAATCCTTTTAGATTGGATGTTACCTGTTTATGATGGCATCACTGTCTTAAGAAGAATTAGAAAAGTTAGTGACATTCCTATTATTATGTTAACTGCCCGTAACCAAGCTTCTGACATTAGTAATGCTTTAGATCAAGGCTTAGACGACTATATGACCAAGCCTTTTGAAATAGAAGAACTTTTCGCCCGAATTAGAGTGATTCTTAGAAGATTAGAACGAGAAAAGAGACGGGTTGTCAGTTCTACCTTAGAATTTAGTGTTTTAAAAATTGACTTGGTTTCTCATAAATTTTGGTGCAAGGGTGAGGAAATCTACTTAACTCCAAAAGAATATGCATTGCTATGTGAATTAATGAATGATCCTGAAAAAGTTAAAAGCCGGGATGAATTATTAGATATCGTATGGGGATATGATTTTATCGGTCAAACTAACACAGTTGATGTCTATATAAGAGCGCTGCGAAATAAGTTGGGAAAATATCGTAATTTGATTAAAACAGTTCGTGGATATGGCTATTGCTTAAGAAAGGTGGACGATAATGAATAAAAAAATAAGAACAACTTCCCAACAATTAACACAGTTGTTTCTGACTTTATTCATTATTATTCTCTTCCTAGTTAATTTAGCCTTTGCTGGTATTTCAACAGCATTCATTTATAATAATGCTCATGAGCAAGCAGAAGAAGTTATTGATACAATTAGTGATAATATTAGTGACCACGATGAGCATAAGAATAAAAATGAATGGAAATTATTTCTAAATGCTTATCTTGCTAGACAAAGTAATGATGCGATTTCACTGAAAACTCCTAAGGGTAAGACTGTCTATTCGGAAGATGGGGAAGAATTATTTGAAAAAGTAAAGAATCATAGGAATTACAATAATGTTGTTTTTATGGAAAATAGCGTTTATTATTTACGGACTGCAAATGAAGATGGCTATCGAATTTCTGTGATTTTAAATGTTGACGATCTTTTTACCTTAATTACCCATTTATTACTTGCAATCATTATTTTAAATTTAATTGCCATCATTTGTTCGATTCCTTTAATTAAACGTTTTTCAAGAAAATGGAGTCAGCCACTAGAGAAAATAGATCAAGATATTGAGGCAATTGAACATCAAACCACGGCAAAAAAGAAAGTATTCGTGCCGAAACAACCAGCAGAAATTCATCACTTAGCGCAGTCTTTTAATAAATTGCTAGAGTATCAAGATAAGGCAATTCAGCGTGAACAACAATTTGTTACTGATGCATCTCATGAATTGAAGACGCCGCTTGCTGCAATCCGTGGCCACATTAATTTGATTAAAAGACGCGGTAAAGAACATCCCGAAGTTGTCGCAAAGTCCCTCCAATATATTGACTCTGAATCAAGTAGGATGGAAATACTGGTTAATGAACTTTTGGAATTAGGACGAGCTAAGAAACAACACCAATCAATTGATCCCATTGATCTAGTGCCAATAGTTCAAAAAGAGAGTGAAATTCTTGAACAAGAATATAATACTTGTAGCGTCTATATTTCAAGTCCAATAAAAGTTTTCTACCCAATTGAAGTGAAAGATTTCCGCTTAATTATTCATAACTTGTTAGATAATGCAGCTAAGTATTCTCAAAACAATGCCAAAATAAAGATAGAATTACAGAAAGATAATGGGTACTTAACTTTAAGAGTTAAGGATCAGGGAATTGGTATTAGAGAAGAAAATTATGATAAGATTTTTGATCGTTTTTATCGAGAAGATCAAGCTCACTCTAGTCAGATTAAAGGTACTGGAATTGGCTTAGCTATTGTAAAAGATATTGTTACCAAGTATCATGGAAAAATTAGTGTTTCAGCTAATACTCCTAAAGGGACGATTTTTGAAATAAAATTACCACTCTAATGATTAAAATGAAAAAATCTTCATTTAATTTATATCTGCTCTTAGTTTTTTCATCCTCGTTTTTTCGTAAACTAAATATATAAAGTTAAGCAACAAAAATAAATTTGAAGAAAAAGTGAGGATTCTATTATGAGAACAAACATTAAGAGATTATCATTAGGCGCAGCTGTTTTAGGTTTAGCCTTAGGTGGAACTAGTCTTACTTTAATTAATCAAGCTCAAGCATCTACTGGTGGACAAGCTACGGAACAAACACAAACTTCTAACTCAATCAATCTTTCTCAAAGTGATGTAATTAATAAATTTAATGAAAAGTATGGCTCAAAATCCATTAAGGAGATTGAACTCAAGAATAAGAAAAATGAATATGTTTATGAAATAGAGGGCTTTGATTCGGAAACAGAATATAAAGTTAAAATTGATGCAAGTAGTGGTAAAATTTTAAAAGCTAAGTCAGAAAACTTAGATGCAGATGATAAAGAAGAGGCCTTAGATCTAAATGGCTTAATAAGCCGTAGTGAAGCTACAAAAATTGCCCAAAGTAAGGCATCTGGTAAGGCTGTTAAGTGGTCTTTAGAAATGGACGATAAGCAACCAGTTTGGAAAGTTGAATTAAAAGATGGCAATAAAGAAACTGAAGTTAAGATTGATGCCAAAAGTCAAAAAATCTTAAAGACTAAGACTGATGAAGACAAAAAAGATAAGAAAGATAGTGAAAAGAAGGATCAAGTAGATCACAAAGAAAATAAGACTAGCAAAGAAGATAAGAATAATTAAGAACTTAGAATCGGATCGTATAGATCCGATTTTTTGTTTGCGAGTGTGTCATACGTAAAATGAATAGTAGCATGTTTTTTTAGCAATTGTAGGTGGTACTTTTTTAATTTAAACTATCTGTGTAAGTTAATGAAACGAAAGGATATAGAATATGAAAGCAGCAGTTTTTGTAGAACCTGGTAAAGTTGAAGTAAAAGAAGTAGAGAAGCCAAAGATTGATGGAGAAAATCAAGCTATTATTCGAGTGATTCGTGCGAGTGTTTGTGGTTCAGATTTATGGTGGTTTAGAGGTATTGCCGACCGTGAATCTGGTTCATTGATTGGCCATGAAGCAATTGGTGTGGTTGAAGAAGTTAGTGATGATGTAACAGATATTAAACCAAATGACTTTGTCATTGTTCCATTTACTCATGGTTGTGGCCACTGTGTTGCATGTATTAACGGATTTGAAGGTAACTGCTTAAATCAAAAGTCAGGAACAAACGGGGGATATCAAGCAGAATACATGAAATATCAACCAGCAAATTCAGGTTTAGTTAAAATTCCTGGAAAGCCAGAAGACTACACTGATGATCAATTGGCATCCCTTCAAACTTTATCAGATGTAATGGCAACTGGTTATCATGCAGCTTTAAATGCTGAAGTAAAACCTGGTTACACTGTAGCCGTAATTGGGGATGGTGCTGTTGGTCTTGCCGGTGTAATTGGTGCCAAGTTATTGGGTGCTGAAAAAATTATTCTTTTATCTCACCATGATGATCGTGCACAATTAGGTAAAGAATTTGGTGCAACTGATATTGTTTCGAGTCGAGACGAAGAAGCTGTTAAGGATGTGCTGGCCTTAACTAAGGAAAATGCTGGGGCTGATGCAGTGCTAGAATGTGTTGGTGCAGAAAGTGCTATTGAACAAGCTGGTCAAATTGCTCGTTCTGGTGCTGTGATTGGTAGAGTGGGTGTACCACATGCAGAACCTAAGTCAAACCAATTATTCTGGAAGAATGTAGGTTTGCGTGGTGGTATCGCTTCTGTAACTAAACCTGATAAAGAAGTTTTATTACAAGCAGTTCTTGATGGTAAAATCAATCCAGGTAAGGTATTTACCAAGAGTTTTGATTTAGATCATATTCAAGATGCGTATGAAGCAATTAGTAATCGTGATGCAATTAAGTCGTTGATCATTGTTAATGATAAGTAAAATCTCAAAAGACAACTTAAACTGTATGTTTAGGTTGTCTTTTTTGCATCTTAGTTATCAATTTTAGCCACTTAGTAATAAGTTATTGAAAAATATTTGTATGATAGTAAAATTAAAACCAAATAAAAATAATGAGTGAATAATAAAACGAGGTGGCTGAAATGTTTTTCAATACAAGTGAGAAAACGAAGAATGAATATGTTAATGAAATTTTAAGTAACGATAGTTTTACTGATTTGAAACTTGATTTAATTGATCTAGACCTAAAAATTAAAGCAGGAGATCATTTTGAAGTTCACTATCGTGGACCAGTCGATAAGAAACCAAGTTTAGTCTTTAATGAAAACTTGCTTGAAATTAAAGAACCTAAGGTAGAGCGTAAACCAGGTAAGTTTTGGAAAAAAGGGATTATTGAAATAAACATAGTTACAGATAAAGACAGGGGAGAGTTAGTAATTACTGTGCCAGAAGATCAGCACTTACACATGTTAAATGCGAGCTCGGTAAGTGGAGATTCTAGTTTAGAAAATTTAAAATTAGAAGCTTTAATGGGGTTTGCAGTAAGTGGAGATTTAGATTTGAAGAAGGTAGAAGTTGAAGATGCTAAATTAACTACTACATCGGGAGATATTGATTTTATTAATGTAATAGTAAATCACGGAAAAGTTAAGTTAACGAGTGGAGATTTTAAGATGAAAAATAGTGAAGTAGGCGATGAACTTAGGGTTTCAACTACTTCTGGGGATACTTTGGTTGAAAATACTAAAGTAGCTCAATATCAACTCTCTACTTTAAGTGGGGATAATTCACTTTTTGGAAAACGTGGTGTAGCTGCACAAAGAGGGGATGAACATGATAAATCCACCCTTATTTTAAGTACTCTATCAGGTGATAATACAGTTAGATAATAAAATTGATTTTTTAACAAGAAAAAGTATAAAAAATTGTTGACATTTATGATGCTTATATTAAAATAATTATTAACAAATTTAATTAATCTGAAAACAAAGAGAAAGAAGAGTAGTTTAGTCCTAATTTACAGCGAGTCTCGTTAGGTGTGAGGAGATAAATTCTAAGATTAAATGAAAATCACTTTCGAGTTCTAATTCTTAATCTTGAGTAAGAAGAAGTGGTAGCACCCATTATAGTGCCAACGTATCGCCAAGTAATTGGCCGCACGTGAAAGGTATTGTTAGTGATAACAATATAAATAAAGGGTGGTACCACGCTGAAGCGTCCCTCAATCAAAGTAATTTGGTTGAGGGACTTTTTTGTATTCAGATGTTTATTTTCTGGAGGGAAAGAATATGATGACAGATTATACATCACGTAAATTAACATGGAAGGACTATCTCGTAGTTGCTTCTTTGCTATTCGGTTTATTCTTTGGGGCTGGTAACCTAATTTTCCCATTACATTTGGGCCAACTTGCTGGAGCCAATTGGGGAACAGCTGCTGTTGGATTTTTAATCACTGGTGTATTACTGCCTTTATTATCAGTGTTAGCAGTTGCAATTACCCACGCTGATGGGGTTTATGACATTGGAAAGCCTTTAGGTGCAGGATTTGCAGTTGTATTTATGGTTTTAATCCATGCTACAATTGGACCTTTATTTGGTACTCCAAGAACAGCCACTGTTTCATTTACAGTGGGAATGGCACCATTTATTCCTAAGAACATGCAAGGAACAGCCTTATTAGTCTTCTCTGCTTTATTCTTTTTAGCAGCCTTTGCATTTTCTTACCATCAAAACAACATCTTGTCTAACGTTGGTAAAGTATTAAATCCACTATTTTTATCTCTATTATTTTTAGTATTCGTTGTTGCTTTTGCTCGTCCTTTGGGTAACCCACAAACTGCAGCTGTAACAAGTGCTTACAAGCATGGAGCATTAGTTAACGGATTCTTAGAAGGCTATAACACAATGGATGCTTTAGCAGGTTTAGCATTTGGTATTACAGTTGTTACTGCTGTTCGTGGTATGGGACAAAAAGATGCTAAGAGCGTCTCTAAAGTAGTTGCTAAATCTGGTTTGTTAGCAGTTTTGGCTATCGGCTTTATCTATTTATTGTTAATCTTAATGGGTGCAATGTCATTAGGTCGTTTTAAGGTTTCCGATAACGGTGGTGTTGCATTTAACCAAATCGTTAATGTTTATGGCGGTGTATTTGGTCAAGCCTTACTTGCTTTCTTATTAACTGTTACTTGTTTAACTACTGCTGTTGGATTAGTTGCAGCTTTTGCACAAGACTTCCATAAGCACTTCCCACAAGTCAGCTACCATGCTTGGTTGGCACTTAGCTGCTTAGCATCATTCTTAGCAGCTAACTTTGGATTAGACACAATCATCGCTTGGTCAACTCCAATGTTGATGTTCTTATACCCATTATCAATGGTATTAATCTTATTATCTGTTTTTTCACCATTATTTAAAACAGATGGAGTTGTTTACTTCTTTGTAATCCTATTTACAGTTGTTCCTGCTTTAGGTGACATGGTAGTTGCTTTTCCAAGCGTTGTAAGTCAAAGCTCATTTGGTTTAGCTGTTACTTCTCTTAGAAATAATTTGCCATTAGCTAATATGGGACTTTCATGGCTCGTACCAGCTTTGGTTGGTTTAGTAGTTGGATTAGTTGTTCATTTTGTTAAATCTAAAAAAGTAGCTTCCGTTTTAGAAGAAGATTAAATATTTAGCTCTGCTGAAAATCAGCAGAGCTTTTTTGGAAAATAAATAAAATTGGCTGTTTGTCAAATCTGGTTGATGAATAGTTTGTAAAGAGAGCTAAGCAACTAGAAAATAGTTGTTTGGCTCTTTTTCTTTGACCAAATTTTCCTCTAGTCTAATTCTAATTAATAAATGTCTAAAATTATTGTATCCGTAAGTGGTACGCTCAATCTGCTTAATCTTGCGATTGATACCTTCAAGACAACCATTAGAGTAGTTAGAAGATATACCATTTAGGACACCGGTATTAATTATATTTAAAGGTCAGTAGTGTTTGATGCATTTGCTTGCCTACAGTTTGTTTTGAGTTAAGTAAGTGAATAATCTGTTTTTCATCTTTATTTTGAATAGCAGTCATAAAGTCCTGCATAATCCAATATGTATTTTCGAGATCTTTATTGCACTCTAAGCCGTCTAAGACAACATGTTCCTGAGTGAGAGAGTCTTTAAAGTGCCAATCGTAGTATGGAGTAGTCTTATTAAGCTTGCCATATTTTATGAGATAAAGCTTCCAAGGAGACTTTAAAAGTTTATATTCACGGCTTTGTTTATTGAATTGTTTCATGATCTGAACTCTGAAAATGTTAAAAGATCGAATAAGCATTTGAACCATATGGAAACGATCAATAACAATCTGAGCATTTGGAAATAATTCTCTAGCAACTAGTGGATAATAGCAGTTAAGCTCCATGGTCACTGTCTTAACCATTGAGCGAGCCTTAGGGGTAAACTTGTAAAAATATCGCAAAATATCAGGTTTAAAACGAGTTCTAAGAATTTGAATAACTTTGTGAGTATCACCATCTAGACAAATAAAGTGAAGATTTTTGCCTACACCTTTGAATTCATCAAAAGCTAGGTGTTCAGGGAGATGATCAAAATTATCATAGAACTTAGAAGAACAGGATTCTAATACTCTTTGAACCGTGTTGACAGATACATTATGTTCTCTAGCAATGCTAGTCATAGAACGATCTTCAGTAAGAGCAGAAAGTATTTTTCGCTTAGAAGTGTTAGAGATATAGCAGCCTTTATTAATAAGATTAGACTGAGCCATTGAGCTTTTAAGGCAGGCATTACACAAAACGCGCTGCTTTTTAAGTCTGATAATAACTGGATGGCTAGCATCAGCAGTAATAAAGCGTACGTTAGAAGTATAATGACCATTATGCTTAAGGTTAGAGGAAAGACAGTAAGGACAATGGGACTGAATAAGTTCAGCTACATAGAGATTATGATATTTGCCGTTAATATATTTTTTAAAATAATCAGAAAAAATAATATTAGGATCTTCAATATTGAGATGAAATTTAATACAATCATTAAGAGAGGACATAGCAAAAACTCCTAGTAAACTTAATTGAATTGGTCGAAGAAGGATTTTAAGTTAAGAGAGGCTATGGCCTCTTTTTTATGCAATAAAAAATCCTGTCGATAGAACACCATAGATATTTATCAACAGGAAAAAGTATAGAACCATTTTAGTTTGCGCTGAAATTATTGAAATGGGGCAAGTTTTGAATGAAATTTTGATAGTCACTTTCTTCTTCAGTAGAAGTTATATTTATGCTTGAAAAATCACAATTATGTAAGTCAGCTTCACTAATTTCAATTTGATCAGTGAAGGTAGCATTCCCAATTAATTCGATCCAATAAGTATGATTTTCGTGATGGACAATTGTTTGAACTTTTCCACCCGGATTGTAAACGTCAATTGATTGATTAAAGAAGCCTTTCTCCGGATAGGTCAAACAAAATGCCAAAGATGTGGCTGACATTCCAGTTCCGCAGGCATTTGTAAAACCTACTCCGCGCTCATAGGTACGTACAAAGAGCTTATTTTTATCAATGATTTGGGCAAAGTTGACATTGACTCCATCTGGGAAGTAAGGATTATCACCGTTTAAATATTCTCCAACTTCTTTTAAAATATTACTTTCAATTTGATTCTGATCCATAAAACTAATCAAATGGGGATTAGGAACGGCAATTGAGGTAAAACGTAGACCGGGATAAATTTCTGGTAAATATTGGTCAATGATTCGATTGTAACCTAAATTTTGAAAGGGAAGGGAGCTTTTATTAAAAGATACCGGAGAAATCTCGACTGCGAAGGCTTTTACTCCTTTAGCTAAATTATCATGCTTACGAACACGTAAATTAGCATTCATGGTGTCTACTAAAAAGTTGTCTTGATTATATTTTTCGAATAAATAGCGAGCGACAGTTCTTAGTCCATTCCCACACATTGAGGCCTCACTACCATCGGCATTGATAACTCGCATTTGCGCTAAAGCTTGTGGCCGCGTAGGAGAATTAATTGCTAAAACACCATCGGCTCCATTTAAAATTCCTGATGAGGGATTGGTGATTTTTTTAGTAAATTCAACTAATTCTGTATCTGTAAGAGGAGTGGAAAGTTCTGTTTGATCTAGAATAAAGAAATGGTTTTGAGAGCCGTGCACTTTATATAAAGTTGACATATAAAGAATCCTTTCTAGAAAAATTGTTTGTAGATTGTTTTAACTACTTGATCAGCTTCTTCTTTCTTGGTTCCAATCATGATTGAAATTTGTGAAGCGCCTTGGTTGATCATTTGAGGTGAAATATCCTCTTTATTTAGAGAGGATAAGATTTGTGAACTAATTCCATGTTCATATTTCATTCCTTCGCCGACGATCATAATAATGGCATAATCATCAATCCATTCCAGTTGATCAGGATTAATTAAAGACTGAATTTCGTTACAAATTAAATCAATTAATTGATCGTTTAAAAACTGGCGATTAAAGATAATTGTGATATCGTCGATCCCAGAAGGCATATGTTCGTAAGGAATATTATGCTTATAAAGAATTTGTAAGATACGTAAAGTAAAGCCGGCCTCTTTATTAAGCAAATATTTGTGCAAATAAAGAGCAGAGAAGTGTTTTTGACTAGCTACTCCTGTAATGGGATTAAGAGGCTTAAATAGCTTGTCAGGCACAATCATGGTACCAGGATTGTGAGGATCATGAGTGTTTTTGACGTTAATTGGAACTTCTCCTTCAATAGCTGGGATTAAAGCTTCATCATGAAAAACAGAAAATCCTGCATATGACAATTCACGCATTTCACGGTAAGTCATGGTCTTTATAGATTGGGGATGATGAATGATAGCTGGATTAGCTGCGAAGATTCCATTGACGTCAGTAAAGTTTTCATATAGGTCTGCATGCAATCCTTTAGCTAAAATTGCCCCAGTGATATCCGAACCTCCTCGAGAAAAAGTGGCGATATGGCCAGAAGGTGTAATACCAAAAAAGCCTGGAAAGATGATATGCTCATCAGAATCTATTTTGATTTTATCAAGGTTGAGGTAGGTCTCAGGACTCACAATGGCATCATTCGGTTCACCAGTAACGGTTAACCCAGCTTCATGAGGATCTAAATATTTAGTTTTAATTCCCTTTTGATTTAAAATCATTGCAATTACTCGTGCATTTAATCGTTCGCCATGAGCTTTAAATGCGGCAATTAGATAATCATCAGTTGGATAAGAAAATTCGGGTAAAGAAAGTAGAATATCTTTAATTATGTTAAGTTGAGTCTCATCTAATCCAAAAAAATAACCAATTTCTTGATAGCGACTATAAATTTCGTCAACTATTTTTGAATAGTTTTGATGATTTAGGACAGTTTTTGCATATTTAATTAAAAGATCTGTAACTTTAATATCTGAGCTATTTCTTTTACCAGGAGCTGAGACAACCATCACTTGTCGAGATGGATCAGCTAAAATAATCTCAAGTGCTTGATTCACACTAGTGCCGGTGGCTAGCGAACTGCCACCAAATTTTACTACTCTCATATCAGTACTTCCTTTTAGTTTAATTAAAGCTGCAAGTAAATGGGCTTTAGTTAAAAGATTTTTATTGCAAGTTTAACATTAATTTTCAAACTTGCAATAAAAATTAAAAAATCATGTAAAACTATTGACTCTGTTTTTAATAAAATATACAATTTAGTCAAATTCGAAGAGGCGCAACTGACAAAAGTAGCAATTAGGAGTTTAGGCAAAACTATGATGAATTGTGAAAGGGGAAGTTGCCGAAGTGATAATATGAGGCCAAGTATTATTTGCTGGGATGCAATTTAAGAGATTGTAAACTGTCGCGAAAATTAAAATTCGCGGAGCGCTATCGATCATAAGATTAAAAATAATTTAATCCGTTGTTTGTTGAGCGCAGACAATGGATTTTTTTATTAGCGCTTCTATTTTTAGAAATGCAGGCAAAATATGAATTCACAAATTACTAATCAGATTAATCAAGCAGGCCATTTAACTATTGGAGGAGTGGATAGCCTTAAGCTAGCCAAAGAATATGGAACTCCTTTAGTTGTATATGATGTTAGCCAAATTCGTAATCAAATTCGTGCTTTTAAAAAGGTGTTTGAAGAAGAACAAGTTAATTATGCAGTGAGTTATGCTAGTAAAGCTTTCGCCTCAATTGCGATGTATCAAGTTGCCAATGAGGAGGGAGCTTATACCGATGTTGTGTCTGCAGGTGAGCTTTATACAGCTATGAAGGCCAATTTTCCAATGGAGCGGATTAGTTTTCATGGCAATAATAAATCAAAAGAAGAGCTTGAAATGGCTGTCAAAAACCATGTTGGCAAAATTATGATTGATAATTTCTATGAAATTGATTTGCTGAGACAGGTTCTTGAAGAACAAGATAGTGAGATCAACGTCATGCTTAGAATCACGCCGGGTATTTCAGCTCACACTCATGAATATGATCAAACTGGTCAAGTAGATAGCAAATTTGGTTTTGATCTAAAGTCTGGTCAAGCCGACAAGGCCTTACAAGAAGTTTTGAAAAATCAAAGAATGCATATGTTAGGAATCCATGCTCATATCGGTTCACAAATTTTTGAACTTAATGGTTTTGAAATGGCAGCAGCTAAATTAGTTGATGTCGCAGCATCTTGGAGAAAAAATTATGATTATACAGCTCAAGTAATCAATGTCGGCGGTGGTTTTGGAATTAAATATGTTCAAGAAGATCATCCTCTAAAGCCAGAAGAATTTGTAAAAGCTATTGTAAAAACAATTAAAGATGAAGCAACTAAATATAATTTTCCAATTCCTGAAATTGATATTGAACCTGGTCGCTCCATTGTAGGACCAGCAGGGTACAATCTATACAAAGTAGGAAGCATGAAAGAAATTCCCGGCTTAGTTCCTTATGTTGCTGTTGATGGAGGGATGGGAGACAACATTCGGCCAGCTCTTTACCAAGCAAAATATGAAACGGTTTTGGCTAACGATCCGCAAAGAAAGGCTAGTCAAGAATTTCATGTGGCTGGTAAATATTGCGAATCTGGCGATATTTTAGCAGATGCTAAGTTACCTTCACTAAAAGCAGGTGATATTTTGGCAATGCTTGATACTGGTGCTTATGGGTACTCAATGGCTTCAAATTATAATCGTAATCCTCGTCCCGCTGTCGTTTTTGCAGAAGATGGGAAAGCACAAGTAGTTATTAGAAGAGAATCCTTAGAAGATTTAGTTCATTTAGACCAAGATTACAATATTTAATGTAGAAAAGAGATAAAAATGTCAAAACTAGATGCTCAAAGTATTATTAATTATATTGGAAATGCTCCTAAAAAAACGCCAGTCAAAGTTTATCTTAAAGGAGAGTTGGAAAATATTGACTTTTCAGAAGAGATTCAAGATTTTGTCAATGCTAAAAGTGGTGTGATTTTTGGAGATTGGCAAGTAGTAAAAGAATTTTTAGCAAACCATTCGCAAGAGATTGAAGATTATCATGTCGAAAACGATGCCCGTAATTCTGCTGTACCTTTACTTGATTTAAAAGAAATCAACGCTCGTATTGAACCAGGCGCTTTAATTAGAGATCAAGTCGTAATTGGTAATAATGCAGTAATTATGATGGGAGCTGTGATTAATATTGGTGCTGAAATTGGTGATGATTCTATGATTGATATGGGTGCTGTCTTAGGAGGGCGTGCTATTGTAGGAAAGCATTGCCACGTGGGTGCCAATGCAGTTTTAGCAGGGGTAATTGAACCTGCTTCTGCGGAACCAGTAAGAATTGATGATAATGTTTTAATTGGTGCTAATGCAGTAGTAATTGAAGGCGTTCATGTTGGCGAAGGTGCTGTAATTGCGGCGGGGGCAATTGTAACTCATGATGTAGCTCCTTATACTGTGGTAGCAGGTGTGCCAGCTAAAGTTATTAAAAAAGTTGATCAAAAAACCGAAAGCAAAACTGGTTTAGAAGATAATTTAAGAAAGATATAGCAATGATTTTAACAGAAAAAGAACTCATTCAGATTAGACGTCATTTACATCAAATTCCAGAATTAGCTCTTAAAGAATTTAAAACTCATGATTATCTTTTAAATACTATCAGGGGCTTTAATCAAGATTATTTAAAAATCGAAGTACCACAATCACTTCCAACTGCCATTTTAGTATTAGTAAAAGGTAAAAATCCTCAAAGAACTATTGGTTATCGCGCAGATATTGATGCTTTACCTGTTAATGAAAAAACTAATCTTCCGTATGCTTCTAAAAATCCTAATGTAATGCATGCGTGCGGACATGATATTCATATGACAGTTGCTTTAGGACTTTTAAATTATTTTAGTGAAAATCAACCTCAAGATAATTTGTTGTTTTTCTTTCAACCAGCCGAAGAAAGTGAAAGCGGCGGCAAACAAGCATATGAAAAAGGAATTTTTCATGATGAATTTAAACCGGATGAATTTTATGGTTTACATGACAATCCAGCTTTGCCAGCAGGCGCAATTGGTTGTCGAATGGGGACTTTGTTTGCCGGAACCACTGAGGTAAATATTGATATTACTGGTAAAAGTGGTCATGCTGCTTTTCCGCAAAATGCCAATGATACGGTTGTGGCAGCAGCTAGTTTAATTATGCAAATTCAAACTATTATTTCTAGAAGTATCGATCCTATTCAAAGTGGGGTAGTAACTTTAGGAAAAATAGAAGCGGGTACAATTCGAAACGTAATCGCAGGCCATGCCAGAATTGAGGGAACAATTCGTGGATTAACTCAAAAAATGATTGTTCAAATTGATCAACGCTTAAAAGATATCTGTGAAGGTATTGCTCGTAGCTATAATTTGGACGTTGAATTGCAGCTGAATCAAGGAGGCTATTGGCCTGTTGAAAATAATCCTGAATTAACTAAGCAATTTATCTCGTATATGAAAAATAATCCCCAAGTCAACTATGTTGAAACAGCGCCAGCAATGACGGGAGAAGATTTTGGATTTTTATTAGCTAAATTCCCTGGAGTGATGTTTTGGTTAGGAGTAGAAGATAACTCCGAACTTCATTCGGCAACGTTAACACCTAATGAAAGCAGTATTATGCGAGGTATAGAAGCTATTAAAGGATTCTTGATTTATAGAATGGAGAAATAAAATTGACAAGATTAATTGATACTGATTTATTAACGGCACTTGTAACTCCTTTTGATGAAAATGAAGAAATCGATTATGACAGTTTAAAGAAGCTAACTAATTATTTGATTAGTCAAGGGACCAATGGTTTTGTTGTTGGGGGAACAACTGGTGAGACACCAACTTTATCTCATGATGAAAAAATTGAGCTTTATACTAAATTTGGTGAAATTGTAAATGGACGTGTTCCAGTCATTGCCGGAACTGGAAGCAATAACACCGCTGAAACAATTGCATTTACTAATGAAGTAGCAAAAATTAAAGGAATTGATTATGCCTTAGTTGTTGTTCCTCCTTATAACAAGCCGAATCAGCGTAGTATGGTAGCTCACTTTACTGCAGTAGCCGAGAATGTTGATCTTCCAATTTTGATTTATAACATTCCAGGACGTGTTGGCGTCAAAATGAATCAAGAAACGGTGGTTCAACTCTCTCACATTGAAAATATTAAAGGAATTAAGCAATGTGCCAGCCTAGAGGAATTGGAATACATTATTGATCATAAGGATAATGATTTCCAAGTCTTTACGGGTGAAGATAGTCAAGCTTTAACTGCGCGTTTGCTTGGGGCAAATGGTGTTGTATCAGTAGCTTCCCACATTTATTCTAAGCAAATGCGTGAAATGTACGATGATTTGTACGCTGGAAACTATCCTGAGGCTGCTCGCTTGCAACGATGGTTAACTCCAAGAATGGCTGCATTATTTATGTATCCATCCCCATCACCAGTTAAGGCAGTTTTGAATGCTCAGGGATTTAAGACTGGTGGTTGTCGTTTGCCATTAGTAAGTTTAAATGAAGAAGAAAAAGTAACCTTAGCACAACATTTGGGCTTAAAAGACGATGCTTTAATGCACGAATTACCACTAGATTTAGGAAAAGAAGTGGAAGAAAATGATTAAAAAAGTTTTAATTGCTGGTTTTGCGGGTGCCATGGGGCAAAAAGTAGTTAACTTAGTAAATAACATGGCCGATTTTGAAATTGTAGCAGGTCTTAGTCCCCATGCTAATCATGATCCTGAAGAATATCATCTTCCTAAGAGTGCTCAAATTTTTAATCAATTGAGCGATATTCCTGAAAATATTGCTGATATTTGGATTGACTTCACTACTCCTAATGCAGTTTATGAAAATGTAAAATATGCAATTCTGCATCATATTTTACCGATCGTGGGAACGACTGGTTTAAGTGATGAACAAGTGACAGAACTAAAGGACTTAGCCCAAAAAGAAAAAGTAGGAGGAATAATTGCTTCTAATTTTGGAATGTCTGCGGTCTTACTGATGAAATTTGCAAAAGAAGCTGCCAAATACTTTCCAGATGTTGAAATTATTGAAATGCACCATGCGGATAAGAAAGATGCCCCCTCTGGAACGGCTTTAAGCACGGCAAAATTAATTGCAGAAAATCGTCCAAAACATGAAAGTGCTCCTAATGAAGTTGAAAGCTTAGCTCATGTTCGTGGTGGTGATTATGAAGGAATTAAGATCCATTCCGTTCGTCTTCCAGGTTACATTGCTCATGAACAAGTTTTGTTCGGCGGTAACGGAGAAGCTTTGACTATTCGACAAGATTCGTTTGATCGTGAATCATTTATGAGCGGAGTTAAAGTAGCACTTGAAAAAGTTGATTCTTTACATGAATTGATAGTTGGATTAGAAAATATTTTATAGATTGTGAGGCCTAAAATGCCAGAATTAGCTGATAATCTTCATTTTAGTGAAAAGGTTGAAAATTTAAAGCCATCAGGAATTCGGATTTTTGATAATAAAGTTTCAGAAATTCCCAACATTATTAAATTGACTTTAGGTGAACCAGACTTAAATACACCTGAACATGTAAAAAAGGCGGCTGTTAAAAGTATTAAGGAAAATGACTCTCATTATGCTCCTCAAAAAGGAAAGAAAGAGCTTTTGGAGGCTATTAGTTGTTTTTTAGACAAAATCATTCACGTTAAATATGACCCTAAGAGTGAAATTGTAGCTACAGTGGGAGCTACAGAAGCAATTAATGCCGCTATTTTTGCTTTATTTAATCCCGAAGATAAAATTTTAGTCCCTACACCTGTTTTTTCACTTTATTGGCCAGTTGCTAATTTAGCTGGTGTTCAATATTCTTTAGTGAATACAGCAAGCGATGACTTTAAACTTACTGCCGAAAAATTGGAAGAGGTAGTAAAAAATGATCCGACTATTAAAGGGTTAATTCTCAACTATCCGACTAATCCAACTGGAGTTGAATATACTCATGAAGAAATCAAGCAACTGGCTAAAATAGTCGAAAAATACAATCTTTACGTGATTACTGATGAAATTTATAGTTCATTAACTTATGGTGTTGAGCATTATTCAATTGCTACTGAGATTCCAGAGAGAACTTTATATATTTCTGGTTTATCTAAATCTCACGCAATGACGGGATACCGTTTAGGCTATATTGCTGGACCAAAAAAGGTAATGGATCAAATTAGTAAGGTTCACGGCTTAATGGTTACTACCACTACTGATTCCTCTCAAGCAGCGGCGATTGAGGCACTTACTAATGGAATTGATGATTCAAAAGAGTATAAAAAGATTTATCAAAAAAGACGTGATTTTGTAGTAAATGAATTAAGTAAAATGGGCGTTGAATTTGTTAAACCCCAAGGCGCATTTTATATTTTTGCAAAAATTCCAGAAAAATATGGAACCGATGATATGCAATTCGCACTAGATTTAGCTTTTAAGAAAAAGGTTGGGGTTACTCCAGGAAGTGCATTTGGACCTGGTGGAGAAGGTTACATTAGATTATCCTATGCTTCATCAGATGAGGCTTTGCAAGTTGCGTTAAAGAGAATTGGGGAGTTTTTAAAAGAAGGTAATGAAGAATGAGTAAGGAATATAATGTTGCAATTTTAGGTGCTACTGGTGCAGTTGGGAGAAGAATGATTGACCAATTAGCTAAGTCAACGATTCCGGTTAAAAGCGTGAAGCTGCTTGCTTCATCACGTTCAGCGGGCACGCATCTTAAGTTTCGTAATCAAGATTTAGTAGTTGAAGAAACCACTCCGGATTCTTTTAATGGGATTGATTTAGTGTTATCTTCAGCCGGTGGAAGTGTATCAAAGAAGTTTTTGCCAGAAGCAGTTAAAAGAGGGGCCGTTTGCGTAGATAACACCAGTGCGTTTAGAATGGATGAAGATGTGCCTTTAGTCGTTCCAGAAGTTAATCCGGAAGCTTTAAAGAATCATCATGGCATTATTGCTAATCCAAATTGCTCCACTATTCAGATGGTGATGGCGCTTGAACCAGTTCGCCGAATGTTTGGCTTAAAGCAAATTATTGTTTCAACTTATCAAGCTGCGTCTGGTGCAGGCCAAGCCGCAATCGATGAACTTAAGAAAGAATCGCAAGATTATTTAGATGGTAAGAATATGCAAGAAGATGCACATATTTTGCCAACTAAGGGTGATAAAAAGCATTATCCTTTAGCATTTAATTTACTTCCTCAGATTGATGTTTTAGAAGATAGTGGTTATTCTCATGAAGAATGGAAAATGATTCACGAGACTAAGAAGATTATGCTCAATGATATGAATTCTAAGGATATTAAGGTTACTGCAACTTGTGTGCGTGTACCTGTACCCATCGCTCATGGGGAAAGTGTTTATTTCACTGTAGAAGATGAATCAGCTACTGCGCAAGATATTATGGATGTGATTGCGGATTTCCCAGGGGATGTATTACAAGACGATATTAAAAATCAAATTTATCCTCAACCAATTAATGCAGAAGGTTCACGCGATACCTTTGTTGGAAGAATTCGTCCTGATTATGAAAACAAGGGAGCCTTTAATATGTGGGTTGTCTCCGATAACTTATTAAAAGGCGCTGCTTGGAATACTGTAGAAAATGCAGAGTATTTGGTAAAGATGGGGTTGATTTAGTAAAAAAGAGATTGATTTAAAATCAATCTCTTTTTTATATTGTATTTGGCAAAACGAAGTAAAGCGACTTTGCATTAATAAGCCTACTACTGTCCCTAAGCGCAAAGCATAGATGGTGTAGTTTTTAAGAAAACAAATTGCAATGACAACAAGTAGGGCAATCATGTTGAAATATTTCATCATTTTAGGCCTCCACCGACTCTTTAAACAAGAAGATAAGGCATCGCGGGAATGAAATTACCTCATTTGTATCTTAGCACTAAAATAACTAGATTCATGAACAGGGAAAATTATGCAGCCAATAAAATTTACTTGTTATTAGAATAGGGCTAAGAACTTCTAATCAAAAGTCAAGACTAAAATTATAGCTTTAATAGGATTAATATTATCTATATGTTGTATGTTAGCTAGAGCTGATAACACTAAATATAGAATGATAAAAGGTGAGGATTTACATGGCTACGTTAGAAATTAAAGATTTACATGTTGAAGTTGAGGATAAGGATAAGAAGAGTAAAAAAAAGATCCTTAAAGGTGTGAATTTAAGTTTGAAAACTGGCGAGATTCACGCAATTATGGGGCCTAATGGAACCGGGAAATCTACTTTATCTGAAACAATTATGGGAAATCCCCGCTACCATGTTACTCAAGGAGATATTCTGTTAAATAATGAAAGCATTGTTGAAATGCCGGTAGATGAGCGAGCTCGTAAGGGACTATTTCTAGCAATGCAATATCCAGCAGAGGTACCTGGGGTAACTAATGCAGAATTTTTACGTGCTGCAATTAATGCTCGTCGACCCAAAGATGATCCAATATCAGTGATGACTTTCTTGAATGAATTGGATAAGAACCTTGATTTGTTAGATATGAATGAGGCCATGACTGAACGATATCTTAATGAAGGATTTTCAGGCGGAGAAAAGAAACGTAATGAAATTTTACAGATGTTAATGATTAAACCAAGTTTTGGAATTTTAGATGAAATTGATTCTGGCCTTGATATAGATGCATTACGAGTAGTATCGCGTGGAGTTAATGCAATGCGAGGAGATAATTTTGGTGCTTTAATGATAACGCACTATCAACGTTTGCTTGATTACATCGTCCCAGATATTGTACATGTCATGATGGATGGACGAGTTGTAAAAGATGGAGGTCCTGATTTAGCTAAGAAGCTTGAACAAGAGGGATATGCAGGTTTACGTGACGAACTTGGCTTAGATATTAAATTAGTTGATGAGAATTAGGAGTGCTTATGCTAACTAAAGAAAATTTGCTTAATTTTTCTCATAAAAATAATGGATCCTCATGGTTAACTGATTTAAGAATTAAATCCTTTGAAAGACTAGAAGAACTTGATTATCCTAAAATGCAGCGATTCTCGTATCAAGATTGGCCTTTGATTAAAAAGGAAGATTTTTCTTGGTCTAATCAAGCTGACTTTTCTTTAAAAGAGGAGCAGAAACTTTTAGAAAAGAAAGGTATTATCTTAACCGATATTTTTACAGCAAGTAAAAAATATCCCGAACTTGTGCAGTCAACTTTAGGGTCAGTAATTAAACATAATGAAGATAAATTAACTGCCTATCATTATGCCTACTTAAATTCTGGACTTTTCCTCTATATTCCTAAAGATACTATCTTAACCGAACCGATTACAATTTCTTTAAGCCCAACTCAAGATACCTATATTTCTCACCTTTTAATCGTTGCCGATAATAATAGTAAAGTAAAATTTTTAGAAGAAATTCAAGATAAAGAGAAAAAAGCTAGTTCAGCAAGTTTAATGGTGGAACTTGTAGCACGCCCAGGGAGTCATATTGAATTCTCTTCACTTGATGAACTTAGCCAAGACACAACCCTTTACTTTAATCGTCGAGCAAAAATTGAAAAAGATGCCC
The DNA here is from genome assembly GCF_013487865.1 of Lactobacillus johnsonii. Taxonomy (NCBI): domain Bacteria; kingdom Bacillati; phylum Bacillota; class Bacilli; order Lactobacillales; family Lactobacillaceae; genus Lactobacillus; species Lactobacillus johnsonii. The sequence goes on along the minus strand of NZ_CP047409.1, from coordinate 1,075,368 downwards.
ATGTTGAATGGGCAATTGCTTTTATGAACGATTGCAATACACTGGGAGATCTTGATTCTGAGTTAGTTGGGGAAGGAAGCTTTGCAGATTCTAAGGCAATTGCAGTTACAACTGCTAACCAAAAAGTGGGAATTAATAATCGCGTAACTAATCGTGGTCCGCACTCAACTGGATTAATTAATCAACGTGGGGTCTTACTAGAAAATTCCAGGTTGATCTTCAATGGAATTGGTCAAATTGTGCATGGTGCACATGGCTCAAAAGCTGATCAACAAAATAGAGTCCTAATGATGTCGGATGAAGCTCATGGGGATGCTAATCCATTACTTTTAATTGATGAAAATGACGTTATTGCAGCTCATGCTGCTAGTGTTGGTCCAGTTGATAAAGTCCAAATGAACTATTTAATGAGTCGAGGAATTCCTTACGATCAGGCACAAAGATTAGTTATACGTGGCTTTTTAGGTGCAGTTTTAGATGCAATTCCAAATAAAGATGTTCGCAGAAAAATGATTGATATTCTAGAGAGAAAACTGATCGATGGCCAAATTAAACACTGAAAAAATAAAGCAGGATTTTCCAATTTTTAATCAAAAGATTAATGATGAAACTCTTGTTTATTTAGATAATGCTGCAACTAGCCAAATACCGAAATTTGTTGAAGAAAAAGTTAGAGATTTTAATGAAAAAGAACGTGCAAACGTCCATCGTGGAGTTCATACATTAGGCTTAAGAGCTACTAATCAATATGAATCAAGCCGTCAAAAGGTGGCTAATTTTATTGGCGCAAATAATGCTAAAGAAGTTATTTTTACTTCTGGATGCACTGATAGTTTAAATTTAGTTGTAGCTAGCTTTGGTGAACAAAATATTCAGGCAGGGGATGAGATCCTAGTTTCAATTATGGAACACCATAGTAATCTTTTGCCGTGGCAGCAACTTGCTAAAAGAAAACAGGCTAAGTTAAATTTTATTGAAATAAATTCAGATGGCTTACTTGATATTAAAAATTTAAAAAGTAAGATCAATTCAAAAACTAAAATTGTTGCCTTGACGCATGTAAGCAATGTTTTGGGCACAATTAATCCAATTAAGGAGCTTACTGATCTAGCTCATGAAAAAGGAGCAATTGTTGTAGTTGATGGTGCACAAGCAGTTGGACATTTTCCAATTGATGTAGCTGAATTAAATGTAGATTTCTATGCTTTTTCTGGCCATAAAATGTTTGCTCCGGCAGGAATTGGTGTTTTATATGGGAAAAAAGATCTCTTAGATAAAATGCAACCTTATCGTTTGGGTGGTGAAATGATTGCTAATGTAACTAGAGAAGGAGCAACATGGGCAGAAGTACCATATAAATTTGAAGCTGGTACACCAAATATTGCTGGTGCCATTGGACTTGGAGCAGCAATTGATTATCTGCAGTCTCTAGACTTTGAGCTTATTCAAAAACATGAACAGGAATTGACAAGTTATGCCTTAGAAAAGCTTAAAAATGTTTCAGGATTAACAATCTATGGTCCACAAAAAAGTAATGGTCGCATTGGAGTAATATCTTTTAATTTAAAGAATATTCATCCCCATGACTTAGCGACTGCACTAGATTTAAACGGAATTGAAGTTCGTGCTGGCCATCATTGTGCTCAACCGCTAATGGCTAGCCTTAATACGGAGTCAACTGTTCGAGCTAGTTTATCTATTTATAATACTAAAGATGATATTGATAAATTAGTAAGTTCTCTCCATGAAGCAAAGGAGTTTTTCAGTGAGTTTAGATAAATTAAGAAGTTTATATAAAGCTGTAATTTTAGATCATGCTCAAATGCCGCGAAATTATGGACAACTAACTGACTTTAGTCATGAAACTACTGTATATAATCCAAGTTGCGGTGATAAAATTCATCTGACAATTTTGATTGAAAATAATAAAATTAAAAAAATTGCTTTTAACGGCGAAGGGTGCACAATCAGTAAAGCGTCTGCCAGTATGATGACAGACTTGGTAAAAGGAAAAAGTATCAAAGAGGCAATTGAGCTTTCACAGCTATTTTCAAACTTAGCAGCCGACAAGAAAAGCGACACTTTAAAATTAGAACAATTAGGAGACGCCCAAGTATTAGTAAATATTATGCAATTTCCTGCCCGAATCAAATGCGCTACTTTAGCATGGTGGGGACTAGATCGAGCATTACTTGGTAAAGAAAAGGAAGAAGAAAATGACTAAAGCAGAGGATATAGTTAAAGACGAAGATTATCAGTTCGGCTTTCACGATAATGTAGAACCGAAATTTTCAACTGGTCGTGGCTTAACAGAAGAAGTAGTTCGACAAATTTCAGCAGAAAAACATGAACCTAAATGGATGTTAGATTATCGTTTAAAGGCTTTTCATATTTATGAAAAAATGCCAATGCCAGATTTTGGTCCCGATCTTTCAGGGCTTGATTTAGATAATATGCTGTATTATCAAAAATTGACCGATAAAAAATATCGTGATTGGAAGGATGTACCACAAGATATTAAGGATACTTTTGAGCGACTTGGTGTACCGCAAGCAGAGCGAAAATACTTAGCGGGTTCGGCTGCCCAATATGAATCGGAAATGGTTTATCATAAAATGAAAGAACAATTTGATAAACTAGGGATCATCTTCACTGATACGGATACAGCTTTGCAGGAGTATCCTGATTTATTCAAAAAATACTTTGGTAAGTTAGTTCCAATTGATTCAAATAAATTTTCTGCCTTAAACTGTGCTGTTTGGTCAGGAGGAACTTTTATTTATGTGCCAAAAGGAGTACAAGTTCCAACACCAGTTCAGGCATATTTTAGATTAAATGCAGAAAATTCAGGCCAGTTTGAAAGAACTTTGATCATTGTTGATGAGGACGCGCATCTTGATTATGTTGAAGGATGTACTGCTCCGCAATACTCTTCAGATTCTTTACATGCGGCAGTTGTTGAAGTAAATGTCTTAGATAATGCATATTGTCGTTATACTACAATTCAAAACTGGTCTGATAACGTCTATAGTCTAGAAACAAAGCGTGCAGTTGCTGGAAAGCATGCAACTATGGAATGGGTAGACGGTAATTTAGGTGCGAAAGTTACCATGAAATATCCAAGTGTCTATTTAAACGGTGAAGGTGCTCGCGGTACTATGCTTTCAATTGCAGTTGCCCATCACGGTATTCACCAAGATTCTGGAGCTGGAATGTTTCATAATGCTCCTAATACTTCTAGCTCAATTGTGTCCAAGTCAATTGCTAAGGGCGGTGGGTCAACAGATTATCGCGGTAGTGTTAAGTTTTCTAAAAAATCAGATGGCTCAAAGGCTCATGTGGAATGTGACACGATTATTATGGATGATATGTCTTCTTCTGATACGATCCCAACTAATGCTATTGAAAATTCAAATGTAGCGATGGAACATGAAGCCACAGTTTCTAAAATTTCTGAAGACCAGCTGTATTATTTAGAAAGTCGTGGCATCCCAGAAAGAAAAGCAACTGAAATGATTATTATGGGCTTTGTTGAACCCTTTACTAAGCAATTACCAATGGAATATGCAGTCGAACTTAATCGCTTGATTAGCTTCCAAATGGAAGGAGCAATTGGATAGTGCTAGAAATAGAGAAATTATCTAATACCGAAAAGGAAGTTTACCAAGCCTTAAAAAAAGTAATTGATCCAGAACTTCAGGTTAACATCGTTGATTTAGGATTAATTTATGGTATTGAAGTAAGCGAGACAAAATGTCAGATTACGATGACTTTAACGATTATGGGATGTCCTCTAAGTGAGTGGTTAGATCACGAAATTACTAAAGCTGCCAAAAGTGTTGATGAAGTTGATGAGTGCCAAATTAAACTCGTTTGGTATCCGCAATGGAATCCAAGTATGATGTCTAGAGTGGCCCGGATGACCCTTGGAATTCATGGATAGGAGTAAAGATGGAAGATCATAGTTTTATTTCATACGCAAATGGTAAATCTTTAGTAGAAATTAATAGTACTATTCCAGTTCCGAGAACTCGTAATTTCTTCAGGATGCTTTTAGCATATACTGGTCCTGGTGCATTAGTTGCTGTTGGATACATGGATCCAGGAAACTGGGCAGCTTCAATTAATGGTGGTCAGAGTTTTAATTATCTTTTGATTTCTACTATTTTAATTTCTAGTTTAATGGCTATGCTTTTACAATATATGGCCGCAAAACTAGGAATCGTTACTCAAATGGATCTAGCACAAGCCATTCGTGCACGTACTAGTAAAAGATTAAGTTTTATCCTTTGGATTATAATTGAACTAGCAATTATGGCAACTGATGTAGCGGAAGTTATTGGAGCGGCAATTGCTTTAAATCTTTTATTTAAGATTCCCCTAGTTATTGCAACTTTTATCACTGTCTTTGATGTATTACTCTTATTGTTATTGTCAAAAGTGGGATTTAGAAAAATAGAAGCCCTGGTATCCTGCTTGATTATGGTGATACTACTGGTTTTTACTTATCAAGTCATGTTAGCTAATCCTAACTGGAAAAATATTTTTTTGTCTGCATTGCCATCTCCAGAATTAGTAGCTCAGCATCCCGTAGTTAATGGATTATCACCTTTAACAGGAAGTTTGGGAATAATTGGTGCCACTGTGATGCCGCATAATTTTTATTTGCATTCATCTATTTGCCAAACTAGAAAAATTAACCATGATAATCTTGCAGATGTTCAAAATGCAGTCCGTTTTACTACGTGGGATTCAAATATTCAATTAATTATTGCCTTTTTTGTTAATGTACTTTTATTAATTATGGGAGCTGCTGTTTTTAAAAGTGGTGCAGTCAAAGATAGTTCATTCTTTGGTTTGTATGATGCTCTAAGCAATACGACTATGTTAAGCAATCCAATTTTGATCTCAGTAGCTAAGACAGGAATTTTATCAGTCTTATTTGCAGTTGCACTTCTTGCTTCTGGTCAAAATTCAACAATTACTGGAACTCTCACTGGACAGGTAGTAATGGAAGGCTTTATTCACTTAAAGATGCCACTATGGGCAAGACGATTATTTACTAGATTATTATCTGTGATTCCAGTTATTATGTGTGTATTGATGACAGCAAAAGATTCAATTTCTCAGCAACATTTTGCCCTAAACATGCTTTTGGAAAATTCTCAAGTTTTTCTAGCATTTGCAGTACCATTTTCAATTGTGCCACTTTTAATTATGACAGATGATAGGAGAATGATGGGACAATTTAAGAATAGAAAGATTTGGTCGATTCTAGGATGGGCCAGTTCAATTATTTTGATTTTCTTGAATTTGTGTAATTTACCAGCTACTTTTGTTTCCTTTAATATGATGCCAAAAAGAGATGCAGTAGTTTTCGCTTACACGATCATTATGTTGATTATTTTATTAATGGGCTGGACATGTTGGGATATGCGAAAGAAGAAATAGTTTTAATATCTTTAATAATTGGGTTAATATTAAGAGAATAATAATTTAAATAGATCGGATTAATAAAAATGATTTATCAAACTTTTGCCCAATTATATGATCAGTTGTTTGATTCAGATATGTACAAGAGCTGGGAGAAATTCACTTTAGCTAATATTAATAAAAAGAATGGTAAGCTACTCGACCTAGCTGGTGGTAGTGGACGATTAGCTGTTTTACTTGCTAAAGATGGTATAAATGTCACGGTAGCTGATTTTTCTGATGAAATGCTGAGTTTAGCAGACCAACATAGTACTGAAAATAATGTTTCTTTACAGTTGGTTCAAGCTGATATGCGAGATTTAGCTGGCCTTGAAAAATTCGATGTAATTACTTGCTATGCGGACTCTTTCTGTTATCTTGATGACGAAGCTGACTTGTTTCAAGTATTTTCTGAGGTCGCCAATCATTTAAAAGATGATGGTGTATTTCTTTTCGATGTAATTACACCTCATCAAACTGACGATATTTACCCAGGCTATATGTACAATTATCAAGATGATGATCATCGTCGAGCATTTATGTGGCAGAGTTATGCCAATGATGATGTCGAACATGGGGTGATCCATGATTTAACATTCTTTAATCGTCTACCCAATGGCGAATATGATCGTTTATCTGAAACTCACTATGAAAGAGCATATGATTTAGATACCATTAAAGAATTGTTGAAACATGCTGGTTTTAACTCAATTGAAGTTGGATCTGACTTTAGTTTAGAGATGAGAGATAAAAAGGCAACTCGCTGGTTCTTTAAGTGTCAAAAATAATAAAAGTATCCAGGGAAAAACATTAAAATAAAGCACTGATAATCATCGTTAAATAAACGTTGATATATCAGTGCTTTTACTTTCTAAAGAGTTATGTTTTAAATCAAATTAAGACTTGTTTACGAAACTCTTTTTATGCCGCATATGCGGATTTGTATAAATCTCTAGCGGCATTAATATCTTGCTCTTGAATAGAATAATAGGATCCTGCCGGATACATTACAGAAGCTGTATTAGTATGTTGTAAGCTAATTGCATGACCTAATTCATCATTATTTGAAATATCAATAAAGACATTTGCTTTAGCATGGTTCCAAGTCTGGTTGCTGGAAGTCTCTTGATTTTGTCCTTCACTAGAATTAGAAGTTACTGGCTGATTTGGCTATTGGTTATCTGATTCCGAGGATGGCGTCTGATCAGAAGGTCGATCGGAAACTTTAGGTGGAACTATCTTTAATGGATTAAGATCGCTAGCATCTAAGGTTGATATTTTTTCCTTTAATGTACTAATTGAATCGTTAGTAGCCGTGCGAACAGTAGGATTATTCTTATAAGTATTAACACTTACAGAAACAAGACCTAATAGAAGAAAGAGCTTAATTGTTTTTCTGACACTTTTCATGTAACTGTTATCACCTCCATTCGACAACAAGTTCATTTGGGAGATGTGAATAATTAATGGTGAAATAGTTATATATTTTTAGTGAAAGTTAACTTTTTCTTAGTAAGTAGTAAAAAATACTATGCACTTAGCGTATGAGAATAAAGGTTACTCTTCTTAATTCATGTTCTACTTTTTTTATTTAAAGTTGCATCCAAGACAAGTTAAGGGAATTTATTACATTTTAAGACTACAATAGAAAGTGAAAAGATTTTTGAGAAGAGAAGGAAATTAAGATGTGTACATCAATTTTATATAGTCCAAAAGATAATTATTTTGGTAGAAATTTAGATTATGAAATTGCCTATGGTCAGAAAGTGGTAATTACTCCTAGAAATTATCAACTTGATTATCGTCATTTACCAACACAAGATACTCATTATGCAATGATCGGTGTTTCAGTAGTTGCCAATGACTATCCATTGTATTGTGATGCTATCAATGAAAAAGGATTAGGAATAGCCGGATTAAATTTCACTGGTCCTGGTAAATATTTTGCTGTAGATGGAAGCAAAAAGAATGTTACTTCTTTTGAACTGATCCCATATTTACTAAGCAGTTGTGAAACTATTGAAGATGTAAAGAAATTATTGTCTGAAACTAATATTACTGATGAAAGTTTCTTTAAAGATTTACCAGTTACTACTCTTCATTGGTTAATGGGTGATAAAAGTGGTAAGAGTATAGTTATTGAATCAACAGAAACTGGTTTACACGTTTATGACAACCCAGTTAATACTTTAACAAATAATCCTGTCTTTCCAGCTCAAGTTGAAACCTTGGCTAACTTTGCTTCGGTTTCTCCAGCTCAACCTAAAAATACACTTGTACCTAATGCAGATATTAATCTGTATAGTCGTGGATTAGGGACCCATCATTTACCAGGCGGAACAGATTCAAATTCTCGCTTTATTAAGGCATCTTTTGTATTAGCTCATTCACCAAAAGGTAATGATGAAGTTGAAAATGTAACTAATTTCTTCCATATTTTACATTCAGTTGAACAAGCAAAGGGTACCGATGAAGTTGAAGATAATGTATTTGAATTTACCATGTATTCAGACTGTATGAATTTGGATAAGGGAATTTTATATTTTACTACTTACGATAATAACCAAATTAATGCTGTGGATATGAATAATGAAAATTTGGATACTTCTGATTTGATTACCTATGAATTATTTAAGGATCAGGCCATTAAATTTGAAAATTAAAAGTTAGTTTAAAGTTAGTTTAAAATTAATTTAGTAGTAAATTTTGACAAAGTAAAACGGGTGAAGTTGATTGGCTCCACCCGTTTTAGTTTATTTATTATTTAGGTTAAAACGAATTTTATTTTAAAAAGTAAATAATTACAAAACAATGTGTCTGGGAAAAAACTAATTCTCAGGTACAAAAAGACGATCAAGCCAACTCTTAATTTGAGTAGCTTGACCGTCTTTTTTTTCTATTTTTATTTGCACATAAAGCAGATCGGTCTTTGGACCATCTTCTGTGCCAATACTTGCTTAAGTTCATCATCATCAAGGCTATTCCTACATCAGTTTCAACCTTCTTTTTACCTCTTAGATGAGTTCGGCGCATGCCAAAGACGTTCTTCAAATGTCCAAAAACTGGCTCGACATCATACTTTCTCATGCTGTAGATGTGCTTGCCTTCAGGACTTTGAAGAACTTCTTTTGTCTTTTCTTTTAAATACTGCCAGTTAGGATTATAACGTACTTGCCTTTGACGGCCGCTTTTTGTTTTAGCTAAGCGTTCCAATTCTGGTGTGATTTGGAATTCATCTGCTTCATATATCTTAAAATCACGAACCTGACCAGTAGAGTGGTCCTTGCGCTGGCTATAATATTTGAAATTGAATCTAACGCCGTTTTGATCTAAATAATAATCATCTTTTTCATTGTAGAACCAGTTAGACAGCCGGCTTGGATCATTTTTGTACTTTCTGGTTTGTTCCTTTTCATACATGGTGTAAGGAATGAAATACTCTTTGTCTGAATACTTTTTTTCCAGCTGTGTGTAATTATATTCACTCCCATAGCCAGCGTCGGCGACAATCTTGTCAAACTTATCTAGGACCGTCATCTGTTTCAAAAAAGGCTCCAGCGTCTTGAAATCAGTTGGATTAGGATATAAGGCAAAATCAACCACGTACTGATCCGTCGTAGCCGCTTGAATATTGTAGCCTGGCTTAAGCTGGCCGTTTTTCATGTGGTCTTCCTTCATATGCATGAAAGTCGCATCATGGTCTGTCTTGGAGTAGCTGTTGCGTCCAGCAAAAATCTTCTCGGCTTCCTCGTATTTTTTCATTCGGGGCAGATAGTCTTTTTTCAAGCGATGAAGATACTTTTTAAGTCCACGTCTTCTCGCTTTTCTAGGCGAGCCACCTGGGATAGCTTTTGGTTCTTGCTCAATTTCTTTAGTCAGTTTTTCAATTTCAGCTTCGGTTTCTTGGGCTAGTTCTGCTAAGCCTTGACTAGTTTGAACTTTTTCTTTTTCCATTGCTTTAACCACTTCTTGGGCAACCAATTCATCATAAAGCTTGACTGCTTGATCTTTTAGCTTTTCATGAAACTTTTCAACAGCTTTACGCCAAACAAAAGTATAGCGATTGGCATCCGCTTCAATCTTGGTGCCATCAATAAAGATAGTCCCTTCATTGATTAAACCCTCTTGTTCTAATAAGTTGGTAAAGTACAAAAAGCTTTTCTTAATGAGCTGATTGGCATGCTTGCTAGATCTAAAATTATTGATGGTATGGTAAGAAATCTTTTGATGTTCTGCCAATACCATCATGGGCAAGTTTTCTTCCAACATTAATTCGATCTTTCGGCCTGAAAATACTCTTCTGGAATAAGCAAAAAGCAGAATTTTAAGCATCATGGCCGGATGATAGGCTGGACGTCCAGTTTCGGCAGTATCTCCCAATAAAACATCTTCTGGAATTGAATCGACAAACCAGCTGATAACAGTAGCTAAATGATTGTTAGGAATAGAGAAGTCTAAATTAAGTGTTAAAGCAGTTTGACCTGTGATATAATTTTGATACATTGAGATTGCCTTCTTTCATTTTGTTTTGTGGTGATTCAATAATAGCAAGGAAGGCACTTAAAGTACATAAAAAGAACGATGAAATCCAAAATGGAAATCATCGTTCTTTTTTCATGTCTGAGAATTAGTTTTTTCCCAGACACTTTTTATCCCCAATTTAATTCATCATATTTTGCTTGGATAAATTCCCTAAATAAAGGTAGGGTGAATCCTAATTTACCGCGAATGATTGTTTTGATTAAATCATATTTAATTAGCTTAGTACGATATATATTTACATATTGCTTGCTTTTACCCATTTTTTCAATAATTGCACTAATATTATTATTTTTTGACATCTCGTAGAGAAATTGAAAATCAATTTCTGTTAATTCATGTGAGATGACATCATATGCTTGATTGAAAAGCGTATCTTTAAAAGCTAACTTAGTATAATTCCAGGCATCTTTAAAATTTTTACCAGTAGATAGCTCTTCATACATCAAATCGCCAATTAATTGAAAAGCATAAGCATAACCTTGTGTCATCTCAGCCATTTCTTCAGCTTGCTCACTTGTAATGTCAAATACTTTAATATACGCTTGAGCAATTGATAATTTTTGCAATTTATTAACGTGAAACCTATCAGCGCGTACTAAAAAAGTTAAATTATGCGAACTAGAAAGTTCCGCTACTTCCTTCAACAATCCGGTCATGATAACAGAAACTTGAAGTTCACTTAAGCTCCAATTATTAAATTCTTCAGCTAATTTTTGAATTGCTGGTGTATTAGAAACTTCATCAATACAAAATGCGACTCGCATGTTAGCTTGTTTCAGTAATTTTAAAATTTTAGTGATTTCGGTTTTATAGTAGATTTCATCATGTTTTTCATTTGCTTCAGCAAAATTTATAGAAACGAATGGTAAGCTAATTGAAACAGATGAAGACCACTTTTTTAATTTATTAAGCATTGGAGCTAGCTTAATATACATTATACGGAATAAATCTTCAGTATTATGAAGAGTTACCACGATTGTATCATCATATTTATTAAGTTCTTTGCCAACTTTGTTCATAAAAACTGTTTTACCTGAACCACGAACACCAGTAATAAAAAGTGAGTAGGTGGGATGTTTTTTGTAACGATGTGCTCTTTTAGCATATTTGACAGCATCATTATTAAAGTCAAGATATAGTTCAGGAATACCGCCGAATTCGGCATCAAATGGATTTTCACTGTACATTCTATAACCTCGTTATACTTCATTATACTTTACTGCAAAATTTTATACTTCATTATACTTCATTATACTTTTCAGCACAATTTTATACTTCATTATACTTTTTAAGGAATTTTGGAATTGTTTTGCATAAGTGTATTAATGTTGATAATATTTTATCTTTTACGACTGAAGGATATAGTACTAAAAGAATCTTAGATATGAATATAAAAATGAGCAATAATTTTCTATACACACTGTAGAAAAATCATTGCTCATTTTTATATTCATATTTAGTTAAATCACGAGGAATAAGAAAGAAACTAAAAAGTTCTAGATGAATTTTAAAATTCATCTAAAATCATCTCTTGTTCGACGAATTTATCGAAGTAGGGTAACAAAAAGCTAACATAGCCATAACCATTCGGTTTAATAATTTGGTCATCAATTAATTTCCGGCGATAGACAGCAATGTAATTAGGTCCTTTTTCCATAAGATTACCAATAACCTGACTTTTAACCTTGTGTTGCTTAGATTTAACCATAGCTTGTACGAATTCTTTTTCACGCTCAGACATGTCGCTATAAACTTTGAAGTAAACATTTCTATTTAATTCACTAATATAGATGTCTAAGATGTTGTTTATATCAGATATAGAAATCGTCTTATTGGAGGAATGAATGATTTCTTCCCACAAATGATAACCCAATAATTGAAAAGCATAAGCAAATCCTTGAGTTTGTTTAGTCATATATAAAAGAGTTTCAGTCGAAAATGTATAGCCAGCTTTATTAAAAATGTGCTGATAACTATTTTTTATACTTTCAATATCTAAAGGATTCAAAACGATTCGATTGGCACGCAATAAAAAGGTAAGAACATCATCATTTTGGATTTCTGAAACATTTTCCGGTAAACCTGCCATAAGTAAAGAAACATTAAGATTGTTTCGAATCATAATTTGATAACAACTAGCAAATTTTTTTAATAATAGTGTTAAATGTACTTCGTCAATGTTAATTAAAACATGAAACCCTTTTTTTGTTAGTTTCTCTAAGGCATCTTGGAATAATAATTGAAAATTAGATTCAGCCTGTTGATGGAAACTAGCACTCATATCCAGTCCAAAGAAGTTCATCTTTAGGTCGATATTTTTTATGATCTTTAAGTTAAGAAGATGTCTTTGTAATTGATTTATTAATGAAATTAAAAGGTCATCATCTAAGACTAAATTAATTACTAACCAATTTTTATCTTTACTTATTAAATTAGAAACTTCTGTCATCAATGTAGTTTTTCCCGAACCACGTTGCCCGTAAAGAAGGGATGTTTGAAAAGGCGATCCCACTCGGTTCAATTCAGTAACTATACGTTGAGTTAATGAATCACGATTTAAGAAAACACTGGGCATTTTTCCAAAACTAGGATTAAAAGGATTTTCCATTTAGTTACACCTCTTTTTATAACTTTTTATAACTTTTATTTAATTTTATAACTTTTTATAACTTTTTTCCAGTTTGGAAAATTATGTTAAGGAGAACTATAAATTTTAAGAGAAAAAACTACACATAGAATATGCATGAAAACAGAAATTTAACAACTGAGTAAAAAGTTTCCTATTAATGTATAGGTACAAATTATCTCAATTATAAAAATGATAAAGAAGGAAATAAAATGGCAGTCCCAAAAAAGATTGAAGTTCGTGGTGGGCGTGTTCATAACTTAAAGAATATTAATGTAGATATCCCACTTCATAAGTTTGTGGCTATTTCAGGACTTTCGGGGTCAGGAAAGTCATCCCTAGCAATGGGAATTTTATATGAAGAAGGGTCGCACCGTTACTTGGATGCTCTATCTACCTATATGCGTCGACGGATTAAGCAAGGTGCGCAAGCGGATGTAACTAGTGTAAAACATATTCCATCTGCCTTAGCTCTCCGCCAGCGGCCAAGTGTTCCTAATGAACGAGCTACAGTTGGTACAACCACTGAAACATATAATGTTTTACGGCTTATTTTCTCAAGATTGGGTTCACCCGTTTGTCCGAATGGACACCGAGTTGCTCCAAGTTTAGATATTGCAGAAGCAATGTCAAAGTCCGGAGATGAGATGGGGCAGGCTACTTGTCCAACTTGTGGTGTAAAGTTTCACGTTCCAAGTGCGGAAGATTTTTCTTTTAATTCTGATGGAGCTTGTGAGCGTTGCGGTGGAACTGGTAAGGTACGCCAATTAGACGAAAGTAAATTAATTACCGATCCCAATCTATCAATTAAAGACGGTGCGGTAGCTTCTTGGAACTTACCTGGAAGGAACTTTATGCCAAATGTAGCTGAACATGCAGGTGTTAGAATTGACATTCCCTATAAGGATTTAACTGAGAAAGAGAAAGACTTTGTTTTAAATGGCCCTGAAAAGAAGTATAAGATGGATTTATTATCAGGAACAGGTCGCGTTTTTCATAATTTTAATGCCTTATATGAAAATGCGCATCAAGCAGTATTAAAGTCTGCTGAAAGTAGTAAAAGTGAACGAGCACAGAAACGTCTTGCAGAATTTTTTACTTATTCAACTTGTCCCGTTTGTCATGGAACGCGTCTTTGTCCAGAACTACTTAATCAGTTAGTTAATGGAAAAAATATTGATCAAGTTCAACATATGCAACTAGGCGATTTGCCTAAATGGAGTAAAGAAGTTCTCGCTAGTCTGCCAGAAAATATGCATCCCATGGCTAAAGCCCTACTCAATGAATTTATTAATAATTTGCAGCCATTACTGGATTTAGGATTAGATTATTTAACCATGGCACGAGCTGGGAATACCTTGTCTACTGGTGAATTACAAAGAATCCAACTTGCTAGAACTTTACGTACAGAAACTACCGGAGTTTTATACGTTTTAGATGAACCTTCAATTGGATTGCATCCCGCTAATGTTGATGGATTAATTAAAGTATTTCGAAAATTAGTTGCACAAGGTAATTCTCTTGTGGTCGTTGATCATAACGTTGATATTATAAAAGCAGCTGATGAAATTATTGAAATTGGTCCTGGTTCTGGTGAAGCTGGAGGAGAAATTTTGGATCAAGGCACTCCTTTAGAAATTGAAAAAGATCCTCAATCTTTAATTACACCTTATTTAGATGGCAAAGCCGATTTAATGGCTCGTAAAGTTAGTGATCAAGTTAATTCCGACCAAATTACTTTTGAAGTAGATCACTATTTTAATTTACATGATATTAAAGCAGGCATTCCTGTAAATCAAATTACTGCTGTAACTGGCTTTTCATGAGCAGGTAAGACTAGTTTGATTTTAGATTCTATTGTTCCAGCAATTAAGGCCCAAGATAAGGGAGAGCCTTTACCAAAGCAAGTTAAAGAATTTAATTCTCCTGTGCACCATGTTGTAAGTGTGGATGCTTCTCCAATTGGAAAGAGTACGCGTTCAACAGTCGCAACTTATACTTCGATTATGGATAATTTGCGTAAGCTCTTTGCTCAGCAACCTTTAGCCAAAGAAAAGTATTATACTCCAAGTTACTTCTCTTATAATAATAAAGAAGGGGCTTGTCCCACTTGTGGTGGTACCGGAATCGTTACTTTAGATATCCAGTTTTTACCGGATATGCAACAAACATGTCCTACTTGCCATGGAGATCGATATAATCAGAAAATTCAGAAAGTTAAATGGCATGATCTTTCAATTGTTGATGTTCTTAACTTGGATATAAACGAAGCCATTCCAATTTTTAAAGAAGTTCCAAAAATTGAACGCGATCTACTTTTATTGAAAGAAGTAGGTCTTGATTATTTACACTTAGGAGAAAGTACACCAACTTTGTCTGGTGGGGAAGCGCAGAGATTAAAATTAGTAACACACTTAAGTCAGAGACAAGACGATACCTTATTTGTTTTTGATGAACCTACTATTGGTCTGCATCCCTTAGATGTAAAGGTATTAGTTCATGTAATGCAAAAACTTCTTGATCAAGGCGCAACTATAATTACTATTACGCATGATCTTAACTTAATCGTTAATACTGACTACATGCTTGATTTAGGGCCACGTGGTGGTGAAAATGGAGGAAAGTTAGTGGCTAAAGGTAGACCATTAGAATTAATTAAAGATCCGCACAGCCTGACCGTGAAGTATTTAGCAGATTATGTCGATCAGTTTAAATTAAATAAAATAAATAGTTAATAAGAAGTAGCCAATCTAAGAATTGTAGTGACCCTCGAAATTCGGACACGAATTTCGGGGGGTTCTTATGACCAAATTATCTAAAGAAGATAAAAAGTATTATATTGAAGCCTATATATTTTTCATCCTTGTTAATTAGTTAAAATTGTTAAATAATTTTGTATAATAAAGTGGCAATTCAGTAAAGTTTGAGAGGATGGAAGCATAGTATGGAAAAGTTAAAAGCAATTCAATTTAATTTTGAAAATTGTGAGTCTGAGCAAATTCCAATTGAGTATATTCCTTATTTTAATTTTAAAAATGTATATACTAACTTAAGCCATCGCTGGGACCATGAAGAAGAAGATAGTGATGTCCTTAAAACAGGCCTTGAATGTGATGGGTTTACTATGATTGCTGACTGGGACAGAGTAAATACCATTGAAACCTCAGAAGAATATAATTTAGCTGACCGGATTGCTAAATTCCATGATTTAGTTGATGTAGATTTGATTTTTAAATCTGGAAAAACTAAAAATATTTATATGCCATGGGAAGATGCAAACTATGGTGAATCTAACGCTTTAATGATTGTTCTAAAGTCTGATTCTAGTTCTTATGTTACTAATAGCAAGTTCAACAATAGTACATTTTTAGAGGTTTATACAGAAAAAAAGGCGTAAGCTAATATCTTTTTTAGATATTAGGCATGCGCCTTTTTATTAGTCTTTGAATATGGTTAAAAATCTATTATTTTCGAATAAATTTTTGATCACTGCTTGGAATACCATTCTCGTCAGAAATATAACGTTCTACACGCATATGAAGATCATACTTTTTACGTAGGTCGGCTAATTCTTGCATCATTGGTGAAGCATGGTGGGCATCAAGAGATTCTTGATTTTTCCAGCTATCAATTAGAAGAATAGTTTCAGGATCATCTAATGGAATGAAATATTCATATTTTTCATTTCCTGGTTCTTTCCTAATACGGTCGGCTACACCGCTGCTTTCCATTTCTTCAGCGAATTTACGAGCGCTTCCATTTTTACCAGTGTAGTAAAGATTAACTGTTAATGACATATCTAATCCTCCTTAATTATTCGTGGTAGTTCTTTAACCATTTTATATTAAATTTTAATCAAGAAAAAAGTGTTTACCATCAAGACTTTAAAATCTGGTAAACGCTTTTTCTATAAACTGATTTTGATAAACATTAATGCAATTGTTTTAATTCGTTTAATACTGCATCATAGTTTGGCTCATGTGTAATTTCATCAACTAATTCACGGTATAGAATTTTCCCATTAGGATCGAGGACCCAAACAGAACGAGCAAGAATACCGGATTCAGGAATTAATAAGCCAGTTGCCTTACCAAATGAAAAATTTTTATCAGACATCAATTGCATATTTTTAACATCTTCGGCAGCACACCAAGTTTGCTGGTCTTCAACCGTATTAGTTGAAATAGTCAAAAAGTTAATTTCTGGAAATTTATCCATTGTTTTATTAAAAGTTTTGGTTTGAATACTGCAAACAGGAGTATTAATATCTGGTACTACACTAATTAAACTAAATTTACCTAACAAATCAGACTTAGTGAATTCTTGATTGTTCTTATTTAGTACTGCAAAATTAGGCATTTCTTCACCAACTGCTGGCGGAGTACCTATTAATTTAACTTCTTTACCTTTAAAAGTGATTTTCATAAGTTATACCCTCTCTTTCTTCTTATTATCTTAAATATAGCAAATTATAGGAGGTATCTTAAATATTTAGCCTATGTAGTAAAATACCATACCTTAAATGCATAGATGTCTAGTAGAAATAACTATTTTTAATTTATAAAGGGTAGATATAAACTAATAGATGAGAGAAATAAAGAGTTTTACGGAGGAAAAAATAATGGCAAAAAATGAAGAAGAAGTAAAAAATAGTGTCTTTGGCTTTGGTAAATTTAACGAAGCATACGCAAAATACTTTCAAGGAAAGAGTTACCTCAATCCTTTAGCATCAAGTAAAGAGGCTAAAACTGGTGTAAGTAATGTAAGTTTTGAGCCTGGTTGTCGTAATGATTGGCACATGCACTCAATTCCTCGAATCCTAATTGCCGTTGCAGGTGAAGGTTGGTATCAAGAAGAAGGTAAACCAGCACAGAAGATGGTTCCCGGGGATGTTGTAATTGTTAACCCTAATACTAAACACTGGCATGGTGCTACCAAGGATTCATGGTTTGCTCATGTAGCAGTAATGGTCGGAGACGGTAAAACCACTTGGCTTGAGCCAGTTTCTGATGAAGAATACGATAAGTTAGGTTAAATTTAATAGAGTTTATATTAATGAATTAGGTAGATAAAAAGTTAAGTACTGACTGTAGTACTTAACTTTTTTCGTAAACTTGATAATTTCTTTAAAGAATACTTGAAGTAAAATATTTCGATTTTTTTAAGAAAGTAAAGAAATTATAAAGACGGTTGAATAATAAAAAATAGTCGTTTAGGCTATAGTCGTTAATTAAATAAAGAAGCAAATAAACTGTTAGGTGAGACTCCTACGTAAATATATGCTGATGCTCAGGAACATCCAGAGATGCCAACGGGTCAAACAGGAACTGTCGAGTTAAGGCTTTTCCCAGTCAGCTAGTTGAAAAAACTTTACGTTACGTAGTGTTAAAACTGAACGACGAGTATTAAATCGCTATTATAAGACCAATGCAGTTTTTGCGTTGGTCTTTTTGTTTGTTTGCCGATTTTTTAGAGGGAGAGATTACTATGTTAAAATTCAACTCTAAAGATCGTGTAGTAACTGATGCGACTTTAGCTAAGCAAATTGCTGGAAAAGAAAAGAGTGAAGTATTAAAGCAATTAGATACGTCAATTAATGGGTTAAACCCTGCGCAAGCAAAAAAGCGTTTAGAGCGCGATGGGTTAAATGAAGTATCAAATAAAGAGTGTCATCCAAAATTGCATTTTTTATTTGATGCTTTCATGACTCCATTTACAGGAGTATTACTGTTTTTAGCTCTTTTATCTTTTTTGACTAACTATCTTTTTGTTCCTGCAGATCAAAAGGATCTCAGTACAGTCATTATTATGATTACAATGGTTTTAATTTCTGGAATAACTAGTTTTATCCAGAATGTTAAAACCAGTGACGCAGTTGATTCACTATTAAATATGGTATCTGTAACCACGAATATCAAACGAGATGGGAAAGATCAAGAATTACCGACTAAAGATGTTGTAGTTGGTGATATCATCAATCTAACTGCTGGAGATCTAGTACCAGCAGATCTGTATTTATTAAAAAGTAAGGATCTCTTTTGTTCAGCAAGTTCATTAAATGGTGAATCTAGTCCTGTTGAAAAACTAGCAGATGAAAAGCCAAAGGAAAATGATAACTATCTAGATTATCCGAATATTTTATATGAGGGAACAAATATTGTTTCGGGCTCTGCAATGGGCGTTGTATTTGCTACAGGTGATGAGACAGTTTTTGGTAATTTAGCACGTACTCTTAGCAAGAATAAAAATAAAGAAACAACTTTTGATATTGGAATCAAAAATGTTTCAAAGATTTTATTGATTATGACCGCCGTAATTGCACCTCTTGTATTTTTAATTAATGGCTTAACCAAAGGGGATTGGCTTAATGCATTGATTTTTGCTATTGCTACAGCTGTGGGACTAACTCCAGAAATGCTTCCTGTAATTGTTACAAGCAATCTAGTTAAGGGATCAGTTGAAATGGCAAGGCACGAAACAATTGTTAAACGAATGAATTCAATTCAAAACTTTGGCTCCGCTGATATTCTTTGCACAGATAAAACTGGAACCTTAACACAAGATAAAGTAGTTTTAGAACGTCACTATGATTTGGATTTAGAAGAAAAATCAAAAGTCTTAGAACTATCATACTTGAACAGTTACTATCAAACAGGGATGAAAGACTTAATTGATAAGGCAATCATTAATGCAGCTAAAGATGAATTAGATACAGAAGAAATTAACCAAAATTATCAAAAAATTGATGAGATTCCCTTTGACTTTAAAAGAAGACGAATGAGTGTCGTGGTAATGAATAAGAAGCATGAACACTTATTAGTAACAAAAGGAGCTGCTGAAGAAATGCTTGCTTGCTCTAATCGGTTGGAAATTAACGATAAAATTACCATGCTTGATCAAGAGCAGAGACAAGAAATTTTAAATAAGATCAATCAAATGAATCAAGATGGGTTACGGGTGGTATTGCTCGCTTATAAAAAGAATCCTGCTCCTGTTGGTGAATTCAGTGTTGATGATGAGAAAGAACTAATTTTAACTGGATTTTTAGCATTTTTAGATCCACCAAAGGATAGTGCCAAAGCTGCCTTAACAGCTTTAAAGAGGGATGGAATTACTGTAAAGATCTTAACTGGAGACAATGAAGCTGTCACTAGAAATGTTGGCAAACAAGTTGGATTAGATATCAATTGCGTGTATCAGGGAAAGGACTTAGAAAATAAAAGTTCAGCTGAATTGAAGAAAATGATTGAAGAATGTGATGTTTTTGTAAAACTATCTCCTCAACAAAAGGCACAAATTATTCAATTATTAAGAGAAAATAACCATACTGTTGCTTATATGGGAGACGGAATTAATGATGCGCCGGCTATGAAAGCGGCTGATGTTGCTATTTCCGTTGATACAGCCGTAGACATTGCTAAAAAATCTGCTGATATAATTTTGTTACACAAAGACCTAATGATTTTAGAAAAAGCTGTTCAAATTGGTCGCCAAGTATTTGGAAATACGATGAAGTATATTAAAATTACGCTTTCATCTAATTTTGGTAATATTTTATCAATTTTAGTAGCATCCTCATTTCTTCCTTTTCTTCCAATGCTTCCAGTTCAACTTCTCATTTTAGACTTAATGTACGGTACCAGCTGTCTATCAATTCCATTCGATACAATGAATAAACATTATTTATCTGAACCAAGAAAGTGGAGTACGAAGAAGCTTCCTAAGTTTATGTTCTATTTTGGTCCTACATCTTCGATTTTTGACATCATAACTTTTGCATTACTGTTCTTTATAGTTTGTCCACAAATTATCGGAAGTAGCTATGCAGGAGCAACTGCTTCACAAAAATTACTTTTTTCAGCTGTCTTTTGTACTGGCTGGTTTATTGAATCGCTTTGGACCCAAGAAATGGTTATTCATGCACTTAGAGATCCAGGCCTCCCATTTATTAAACAGCATGCTACAGCAATTGTTACCTGGGCAACGATTGGTATGGCTGCAATTGGGACTATGTTACCATTTATTATTCCTGTCGCAAAAGCAGTGAAATTTGGCCCAATTCCAGTATATTTTTTAGGAATTGTATTTATTTTACTAATTTTATACATTGCTTTAACGATGTTAGTAAAGAAATGGTATCTAAAATCAGAGAAATATTTAATCTAATTGTTTTAATATTAAATCTATTTTTAAAGGAAGTATGTTTTACTACATACTTCCTTTTGTTTTATTGTGGCATATTTTATAATTAGGTATCTAACAGTATACATTCTAACTATTAACAAAGGGGTTAAAAGATGACAGATAAAGTAGAAAAATATCAAGAAATGATGGATTTATTCCGTTTATACTTCAACTTTTCTAAAAGATTTTATGGGGAAGAAGTAAAATTTAGTCAACTTACTCCTCAGCAAGGACGAACTTTGATGTATATTCAAGAGCATCCGGGTATGATTCAAAGGGAACTAGCTGATAATTTTCATTTACGTAATGCCAGTGTAACTAATATGTTGAAAAATCTTGAACGTGATGGATATATTCAACGCAAGCAAGATGAAAAGTCTGCTCGAATTAAACGGATTTATATTACCCAGTTAGGAGAAAAACAAGTTATTGAGATGAAAAAAAGCTTTAACTTGATATTAAAAAAACTTTCTAGTCGAGTAGACGAAAAGCTATTAGATCAATTAATTCCACTCCTGAAGGAACTAAACCAACAAGTTCGAAATAATTAGTGACTTGACAGTTAGGTATCTACATGTTTTAATACTAAGCGTCAATCATTATTAGGTACCTAACTATTAAGGAGGAATTTATTAATGGATAGAGGAAGACCCCGGATTGAAAAAGGAAAACATAGTTTTAGTTTTCAGGATTTTTTTAAATTAATAAATCAAGTGCATCCTAAATACTGGCAATTAATTGTTGGTATTCTGGCTGGCTTAATTGCCACGGGAGCGAACTTAATCGTTCCTCAATTTGCACAAAGAATTATTAATAACTTTAAGCATTTAAATATAAACCTGGTAATTATTACTGGAATAGTATTTTTTGGTGGAGTAATTATTAGTGCCTTATCTGGTTATATTTTGGGAGTTTTTGGAGAGCATGTGGTTTCGAAACTTCGTGATAATCTCTGGGCTCGCTTACTTAAGATGCCAGTTAGTTATTTTGATAATACTTCGACAGGTGAAATTTCATCAAGACTAGTTAATGACACGTCACAAGTCAAGAATTTACTTGCTAATACCTTGCCGAATGCAATTACTTCTTTATTACAATTCTTTGGTGCTGTCGTCATCATGTTTATGATGGATTGGCAGATGTCCTTAATCATGGTTCTTGCTGTTCCTTTAGTGATATTTGTCCTACTACCATTTATGAGATTGTCAGGAAAAATTGGCCGGGCACGTCAAGATGAACTGGCAAAATTTTCTAGTGATTCAACTAATGTTTTAAGTGAGATCCGTTTGGTAAAATCAAGTAATTCAGAGAAGAAGGAGCTTGCTACAGGAACAAAAAGAATTGCTAAACTTTATGCAATTGGGGTAAAGGAATCATGGATTAATTCCTTAATGCAGCCAATTTCTAATATGTTAATGATGATTTTAGTAATTGGTATTTTAACTTACGGTGCTATTCGTGTTATGCAAGGTACACTTACTATGGGTGCACTTATTTCCTTCTTAATGTATCTATTTCAATTGATGGGTCCAGTAATCATAATTAGTCAATTTTTCAATGAATTAGCTAAGACGTCAGGTTCAACTGAACGTATCGGCGAAATGCTTAATGAACCAATTGAAGTATCTGCCGATAATCAAAAGGTTGATATTGCTGGAAAAGAATTGAAGCTGCAGAATGTAAGTTTCTCATATGAAAAAGGAAAGCAAATTCTACATGATATCAATGTGTCGGCTAAGCCTAACACTGTTGTCGCCTTTGCTGGTCCATCAGGTGGTGGAAAATCAACAATTTTTTCACTAATAGAACGTTTCTATAAACCAACTTCGGGAAAGATAACTATTGGTGGTCAAAATATAGAAGAGATTGATTTAACTGATTGGCGTAAACAAATTGGACTTGTAGGTCAAAATTCATCAGTAATGCCCGGAACTATTCGTGAAAATCTGGTTTATGGCTTAGGAAGAAAAGTTAGTGACGATGAATTATGGCATGTTTTAAAGATGGCATATGCAGATAAATTTGTAAAAGAGGCAGAAGATGGCTTAGAAACACAGATTGGTGAACGAGGTGTTAAGCTGTTTGGTGGACAAAGACAGAGAATTGCAATTGCGAGGGCCTTTTTGCGTGATCCGAAAATCTTAATGCTTGATGAGGCTACTGCAAGTCTTGATTCAGAATCTGAAGCTATGGTACAAAAAGCCTTAGCAAGTCTGATGAAAAATAGAATGACTTTAGTAATTGCTCACCGTTTAAGTACAATTGTTGATGCAGATAAAATTTATTTCATTGATCATGGAACTGTTTCCGGCTCAGGTACTCATGATGAACTAGTAAAATCAACACCTCTTTATGCAGAATACGTTCATAATCAATTTAAAAAATAGTAGATAAAAATAGCGGCTTTTAAGTCGCTATTTTTTGTATAAATTAAAATAAGAGTTTTATTTATTCTTTTAGGATATGATTATCATATGGAAGTAAAATAATGAATTAACATAGAGGTAATTATGAAACATTTAACGTTAAATAACGGTGTTAAAATCCCAATTTTTGGCTTTGGAACTTACGAGATTAGCCCAGACCAAACAAAAGAAGCTGTTTTATCTGCTTTTAAAGATGGCTACCGTTTAATTGATACAGCACAATATTATCAAAATGAACAGCAGGTAGGAGAAGCAGTCCGCGCAAGTAATCTTAATCGGGATGAAGTTTTCATTACTACAAAGACCATGACTGATGGATATGAAGCGACTAAGCAGGGACTAGATGAATCTCTAAATAAAAGTGGCTTAGATTATTTTGATTTAGTCTTAATTCATTGGCCAATGGGCCACGATTTAGATACTTGGCGCGCTCTAGAAGAAGCATATAAAGCTGGTAAAACGCGAGCTATTGGTATCAGTAATTTTAATAGTCGACAAACTTTAGAATTAATTAATCATGCAGAAATTCGGCCCATGGTTGATCAGATTGAAACACATCTTTTATTACAACAATGGAAAATGCACGAATTTTTGAAAAAAGAAAATATTATTCATGAAAGCTATAGTCCGTTAGGTAACGGTCAACAAAATCTGATGACTAATCCAGTGTTACAAAAAATTGGTGAAAAATATGGTAAATCACCAATCCAAGTGATTTTACGGTATTTAGTCCAGAATGACATTGTAACTATTCCTCGCTCTACTAATCCAGCCCATATTAAAGCTAATATTGATATCTTTGATTTTGAGTTAGATAAAGAGGATCTTAAGCAGCTTCGTGCTTTAGATGAGCGCAAGCCAATTGATGGTTGGCCAGCAGAAATGCGAGAAGATGAGGATTATTAAGCTGAAAAACATAATATAAAAACATAAAAGAGTAATTGTAGTCTCATAGATGGTATGAGATAGACAATTACTCTTTTTTATTACTCACTTAATTATTGAGCGAGTCTCGTAATTTTTCTAAAAATAAGTTTCCTAAATTAGATAGCTTTCGATTCTTCTTCCAAATAACGATATTGGGATCAGTAATTTGGGGAGAAAGAGGGCGAGCAGTTAAGCCTTCTAGTTTCTTATCATATAAATTATTATAAGAAATTTGGACGCTATGACCTTCACCAGCTAAAAGAGACGCAGTATAAGCTAAATTGCTGTTTGCAACCGTTAAATCAGTTGGGGTAATCTTACAATCGGACAAAGTGTTTAAAATGATTTGAGTAGAGCTTGGGGTTATATAAATTTGTTTTGAACTAATAATTGTGATAATAATAGATAAAACTTAACACTTTACTATAAGTAAGAAGGTCGATTTTATGCCTATCAAAAAGCCATTAGCAGATTTGATCCGACCAAAAAATTTATCACAATTTGTAGGTCAAACTAAGCTAATTTCTGAAGGAAAGCCCCTTTATCAAATTATCAAAAATCATGTTCCAATTTCGCTCTTATTATGGGGTCCGCCTGGAACAGGAAAAACTAGTCTAGCGCAAATTATCGCTCGAGAGTATGACTATCCGTTAGCCACTTTTAATGCTTCGGTTGATAATAAAGCAAAGCTGATGCAAATCATTAATACTTATCCATACCAATCGTTTGTTCTACTAATTGATGAAATTCATCGCATGACGACAACATTGCAGGATTATCTTCTGCCGTATTTAGAGAACGGGCAAATTCTTTTAATTGGCGCAACTACTGAAAATCCGATTATGTCAATTGTTCCTGCTGTCCGCTCACGTTGTCAGATTTTTGAATTTGAGACTTTAGATGATAAGGATATTAGTCATGTTTTGATTCGTGCTCTAAAAGAAGTATTCCATTTAGAAGAAAAGCAAATAGATAAAGAAGCAATTAACATTATTGCTCGCTCAGCTGATGGGGATTTGCGTGTAGCATTAAATTTATTAGAAAGTATCCATGCAGTTAATGGAGAAGAGATTTCAGTTAAAAATGTTAAGGAATTTGTAAAAGGTCAACATTTTGCTTATGACAGAAAAGCAACTAAGCATTATGATTATTTAGCAGCTTATTCAGATTCAATGGCTGGGTCCGATACTGATGCAGCCTTGTATTATCTTACCGTCTTACTTAAAAACGGAGATCTACCGTCAGTAGTGCGGCGTCTACGAGAAATTCCATACACATACGTTGGCTTAGCCAATCCAGAACAAGTAACGCAAATAGTAGTTGCAGCTAATCAAGCAGAAAAAATAGGGATGCCAAAGGCAAAATATCCTTTAATGTTTGCGACTATGTTAATGTGTTTGTCCCCTAAGTCAGGTGCTTTTGATGAAATTTGGGAAAAGCTTGATAAAGATACTACTCATCCTAATGAGCATCCCATGCCACATGGATTACGAGATATGCATTATAAACATTCAGAAGAAATAACGGGTGGTGGGTTGATAGATAATCCATTTACACAACCATTTCAAATTGCAAAACAAAATTACATGCCGAAAGGTCTTGAAGGTAAAAGATATTACTTTGCAAAAGATAATGTTAATGAGAAAAAGCTAGAGCAACAATATTTGAAACTTCATAAATATATTTATGGTAAGGAATATAAAAAAGATAATTTGTCACAAAAGTAATTATTATGTATTATAGATTGATTTTTCCTTAATCATTTGTGCTAAAAGATTACGATTAACTTGTTATATGTAAATATTTGATTTATAGCCTTTAAAGATATCTACGTCGGTAGATATTTTTTACTATGCATAAGTAGCATAGCACTATAAAATTCTAATAATTTTCTTCGATAGTAAAACTTAATAAAATATATTTAAAAATTAAATCAAGTAAGAAAAATAATGAAATTTGTTTTGCTGAAATTAATACAATTCCAATATCAGAAGTATTTTTGTATAGTTAGTTTTTTACCATAAATAATTCGAATACTAGTATAAAAAAATAGCAATTTTTTTACATCGTTTTTCTTCCTAATTAATAAACATTAAGTTAAATAAAATAGCAAAGAGATAAAAATTATGTCACAAATAATCGAAATTGGAATTTTATTAGGTTTATTATTTTTATCAGTCAGCCCTAGTCAAAGAACTCAACCTCATAAAATTGATCGGCGTGGAAGATAGGATGATTTAAATGAAAATTTTAATTCAACAGTTGGTGACGTAAAGAAGAAGTTAAATTTTACGAAAATCAAAATATTGCTGTTGAAGCATGGACACCTTTTCCAGAAGGAAAGTCAATTTTTTGATTATCGAGATCCAGTAGCCATTGAAAGTATTTTCGGTAACAGTATTAAAAGTTTAAAGAGCTAATTTACTATGCATTAATTGCAATAGCTCCTATAAGTAGTAATTTTCAGATTAGGCTTAGTGCAATATACTTTTTCTTGTAAAAAATTATGAAAGGAAGAAAAACATTATGACAAAAAATGTTGCAATTATTGGTGCAAACGGACAAATCGCACGTTTAGTTGAAGATCGTATTTTAAATGAAGACAAGAATGTATATTTAACTCTATTTCTTAGAAATGCAAGTCGCCTTTCTAATTTAGCAAATAATGAACAAGTAACTATCATCGATGGGGATGCTAATAAACCAGAAGATCTTAGAAAAGCAATTATAGTATTAAAATGTGTCTGGGAAAAAACTAAGCTTTTATTCCAGATAACAAAACAGAGAAATTTATTTTTGCAGTGAATTTCTCTGTTTTTTTGCTTTTTTGAATAATAATTTAAAGGTTTTACCTTTCTCTTTGCTCCATATTTACTTAAATTCATCATCATAAACATAATTCCGATATCTGTTTCGACTTTCTTTTTGCCTCTTAAATGGGTTCTTCGCATGCCAAATACACTCTTCATATGTCCGAAAATTGGTTCCACATCTGTCTTTCTACAGCCATAGATTCGTTTACCATCTTCGCTTTGAAGAGTTTCTTTTGCTTTTTCTTTTAAATATTGCCAATTTGGATTGTAATGAATTTATCTTTGACGACCAGATTTGGTTTTAGCTAGAGCTGTTAGCTCTTCTGTTAACTGGAACTCCTCGGCTTCATAAATCTTAAAGTCTCTAGTCATGCCAGTTGTTCTGTCTTTTCTGCGACTATAGTACTTGAAGTTAAATCTAACAACAGACTTGTCTACATAGTAATCTGCTTCTTCATTGTAATACCAATTGGCAATTTTTGAAGGATCTTTCTTATATTTCCGTGTTTGTTCTTTTTCGTATAACGTGTATGGTATCTGATAGTCTTTGTCTGAATAATTTTCTTCTAGAATTGAATAGTTATACTCACTACCATACCCAGCATTAGCCACAATGTTATGAAACTTATCTAAGATACCATGGGATTTCATCTGTTCTAAAAATGGTTTAAGGGTTCTAAAGTCAGTTGGATTAGGGAATAGGGCAAAGTCTACAGCATATTGGTTAGTAGTTGCTGCTTGAATATTGTAGCCTGGTTTTAATTGACCATTTCACATGTGGTCTCCTTTCATATGCATGAATGTGGCATCATGATCTGTTTTGTAGTAGCTATTCCGACCATCAAAGATCTTTTCAGTTTCTTCATATTTCTTAGCTCTAGGAATAAGATCTTTTTGAATCTTGTTTAGAATCTTATTTAATCCGCGTCTTTTGAATTTGTTTTTAGATCCACCTGGAATAACTTTAGGCTCTTCTTCAATCTCTTTGGTAATTTTCTTAATTTCTTTTTCTGTTTCTTGAGCTAGAATTTCTAATCCTTGACTAATTTGAACCTCTTCTTCGGGCTATAGCCTTAACGACTCCTTATTGATCAATTCATCATATAAGCTAACTGCGTCATTTTTTAACTTATCATGATACTTTTCAACTGCTTTACTTCAAACAAAAGTGTACTTATTTGCATCATCTTCAATCTTAGTATCATCAATAAAAACAGCACTTTCACGAATTAATCCCTCATCTTCTAATAATGGAGTAAAGTAGACAAAACATTTCTTAATTATTTGATTAGCGTGGTCACTTGATCTGAAGTTATTGATGGTATGATATGAAATGAGAATGACAAAATTAACTAAAGGCTATGCTTATGCATTCCAAGATTTGGGATACTATGTTTGAAAGCATGCAAC
This sequence comes from Lactobacillus johnsonii, assembly GCF_013487865.1. Taxonomy (NCBI): domain Bacteria; kingdom Bacillati; phylum Bacillota; class Bacilli; order Lactobacillales; family Lactobacillaceae; genus Lactobacillus; species Lactobacillus johnsonii. Next base: position 1,046,968 of record NZ_CP047409.1, on the reverse strand, counting down.
TGATCACATAACTGAAAGTGATATAGATGACATTCTGCCTTTGTTTAAAAATGATCTTTATAAGAATGTTTATACAAAAATTATTTCTGAATTATCTCCAACTGATTAAAAATTCTTAATGATTATGGCGGAAAGCGATAATAATGTTGTTTAAATAAGTCATATTAGAAAACAAATGAATAAAAGTTCCAATTATGTCTCACAATATCGTCAGCGTTTGATTGACAGTCAAGTCATTATTGAAGCAGGATACGGAAAAGTTTCATTTTCTTTGCCGTTTATGAAAGAATTTCTACTAAAAGCTGCTGAATTTTATAATATCGGAGAATAAAAGTATGACTTCAACTTAGATGTGAAGACATGCTTCTTTATTTGATAAAAGTTGATCATAAGAAATACTGCTAAAAAAGATAATAGTCATATATAATGTATTAAGCGTGATTGTGTTAATGCAGATAGCATTATGCAATAATTAGAAATTTGAGGGGATAAAATGCCGCGTACTTATAATGGTGGAATTGCTTCATATGCAATTTGGTTGCCGGAGTTTGCACAATTTATTGAGCTTTATCAATCAGGAAAAAGTATTGATGAAATAAAACATCTTAGCGATAAAGAAAATATATTTAAAATGTCTAGCAAATCTCGGGCTAGACGTTGTTCAAGAAATTTATCTGTCAGAATTAATGCTTTACCAAAGACTATTATAGATATTTTTCCATCTTTAAATCCTACCAATCAAAAGATAGTGTCACTAATATCTATGATGTTAACAAGTAAAATTCTTAATGAATTTGTTTATGATGTATATCGACCTAAAGTAATTATGCGTGAAAATACTTTACAAGATTATGAAATAGAATCATTTCTTAACCAGAAAAGAATCGAAAGTCCTGAGGTCGCAAAATGGTCTCTTAATACTTTTAAACGTCTCAAAGGAGCTTTGAAGACTTTCTTGAGGGATGGGGGATTGTTAGAGAATGTTAAATCTAATGAGGATAAGCTACTTTTTCCATTAATAGATTCACAACTAATCATTATTATGAAAGAAGAAAAGTTAGACTATGAATTGGCTGCTCTAGGAGAAGTATAATGACAGAAGATATTAATCTTAGATTTGAACATTTAAAAGAAAAAATGATTGATCCCAAGTTTCAAAAAAATAAGGGACTGTCTAATGAAGTGGGGTATTGGATTTTTGACTATCCAGCTAATCAAGAATTAGAAGTTCGTAAAAAAATAGCTAAGATAAAAGAGAGTGCTCTTGCTTCTAGAGTGAACCTAAAAGTTTTTGATATTTATAATGTTATGATGACCTTGCTAAAGGATCAGAAAAAATATACAGGTGCTGATCCTATCCCAATCCTTGAAGAAATTGAAAAAAATCGAGGCTTTGACGTATTAATTGCGCAGATTAATAACATTCTAGAAATGAGTGAAAATAATAATTTAATTGTTCAATATATAAAGAATAGATTACCAGAAAAGTGTATTGTATTTATAGTAGGACTAGGCAAAACCTATCCTATTATTAGAGCTCATAAAATATTAAATACGATGCATCAGGTTTTGGATGAAAATCCAGTTGTGTTATTTTATCCGGGTAATTATGATGAAAAGAGCTTAAGAGCGTTTGGAGAAGTTAAGGACCAAAATTATTACAGAGCGTTTAGATTAGATTAGGGATAATAAGTATGACAAAAATAAAGAATATTTTCAAAAAAGATATTGATCGAGATATTCGCGGAGTTATTAAAATTGGTCAAGATAGTGAAAAAATTAAGAAACAAGAACTTGAAGAGTATGTTATTACTGATGAATTAAAGAATGATTTTACTCGCTTTTTTGATGCTTATGATAAAAGTATTGATGCACCTACAGATAAAATGGGAGTATGGATTAGTGGTTTTTTTGGTTCAGGTAAATCACACTTCTTAAAAATTTTATCTTATCTTTTAGAAAATGATATAGTTGATGGACGTAAAGCAATAGACTATTTTTTAGAAGATGGAAAATTTGATGATAACCATTTATCTAATGCTATTGAAAAAGCTACAAGTGTATCAACTGATGTTGCTTTATTTAATATTGATTCTAAAGCAGACTCCAATTCAGCCAATGATAGTAGTGCTATTTTAAATGTATTTCTTAAAGTGTTTAATGAACAGTTAGGATATTCTCCAATTGCAGAAGTTGCTGATATGGAGCGCTGGCTGGATAGTATTGGAAAATATGATGCATTTAAGAAGGCTTTCCAAGATCTTGATCCAGAAAATCACTCCTCATGGGAAGAAACTAGAAGCAGATATGCGATTATGTTAAATACACGTATTAAACCTGCACTGACTAGTTCTGGCGCATTAGATGAAGTAGATGCACAAAATTATATCAATGAATTTCTAAGTAAAAAGTTCAGTATTGATGCCATTGGATTTGCCAAATTGGTAAAAGACTATCTTGATAAAAAAGGTGGTAATCATCATTTTGTATTTTTGGCTGATGAAGTAGGGCAGTTTATCGGTGGAGATGATAACAAGATGCTTAACTTACAAACTATTGTTGAGCAGCTCGGAATTCAATGCCATGGACGTGCTTGGGTTGTAGTAACCTCTCAGCAACAAATGGATGAAGTTACAGGCAATTTCCATAAACATGAACGTGATTTTTCAAAGATTCAGGGTAGATTTAATACTCTAATCTCAATGAGCTCTGCTAATGCTGATGAAGTTATCCGGAAACGTTTATTGGATAAAAAGCCATTAGCTAAGGAAGAATTAGATGATTTATTTACTCAAAATGAATATAGCATTAACAATAAGATTAATTTCAGTGATGCTATAAAAAGAGAAAAATATGAGGATTCTCAATCTTTTGTTGATAATTATCCATTTATACCATATCAATTTAGTTTGCTAAAAAATGTATTATCAGCTGTTCGTAAGCATGGTGCCAGCGGTAGTCATATGTCTGATGGTGAGCGTTCAATGCTAGCCACTTTCCAAGAAGCTACTAAAAGGTACGTAGATGATGATTTAGGCAAACTTGTTCCGTTTTCTGCTTTCTTTATTGGGATGAAAGAATTCCTCAATCATGATCACCAAGCTGTATTTGATCAAGCAATGGGTGATACATATATAGCCAAAGATAGTTTCAATATTCAAGTCTTGGCTGTTTTATTTATGGTTCGCTATGTTGACAATTATCCATCAACTCTTGAAAATATTACTACGTTGCTTTTAGACGACATTAATCAAGATCGTCAAGAATTGACTGCCAAGGTTAAAGATGCTTTGAGCGTTTTAATTAGACAGAATCTTATTCAAAAGAATCTTGATACATATGAGTTCTTAACTGATTCAGAACAAGAAGTTAATGAAGCAATTAATGCGATTGATATAGATGATCAAAAAATTGTTCGTGAAATAGGTAGTTACTTGTTTACGTCTAATTTAATAGATTCTAAGTATGTTTATCCTAAAAAGAAAAATCAATATATTTTTGAATTTAATATGTATATTGATGGAATAGGATTAAATCCTCTAAAAAATGATTTGAATATTAGGATCGTATCCCCACTGCAATCTGGAAACTATCGTGAAATTGATTATAAGCAGCAGTCAGGTGATAACCGTAACATCATTGTCGTTTTAAAAAATGATGATCGGTATATTGAGAACTACAGACAAGTAGAAAAAATCAAAGAATATATGCAAAAGCCGGAATCAAGATCTGATGAAAAGATTAGATATATTGCGGCTAATCGAAACAGTCAAGCAAAGGATATCGAGCGTAATACACAAAAAATGTTGGAAGATGATTTGCTTGATGCTGATATTTATGTTGATGGCGATGTATTAGCTAAGGGCAGTAACTTTACTAGTCGTTTAGCTGAAGCTAAAAAGATAATTATTGATGCTAATTACCGAAATCTGCAATACATTGATGATGTTAAATCTGATCAAGACATTCTTAATGTATTAAAGGGTAATCAAAATGCTGTACTTTTGACTGATAATGAGCAAGCAATTAATGCGGTAATCGAATATATAAATGGACAAGCTGGTTTAATGAATAATATTTCCTTGTCTAGTGTGGTTGATCGTTTTAGTAAAATTCCGTATGGTTATAAGCCAAATGATACTGCTTGGCTAGTTGCTAAAGCATTTTCTGATGGTAAGCTTAAGATCTATTTCAATAATTCTAAGATCTCTTTAGATGAAGCGCGTAAAGATCCAAAATCAATTCAGCGATATTTTATCAGTAAGAGTAATCTATCAAGATTGACGATGAAGCCTGTTAAAGAAATCTCTGCACGCGAAAAGAAAGATGCCAAAGAATTTGCAAGTGATGTTTTAGAAGTCAGTTTAGTTCTTCCAGATGGTGCCACTTCTGAGCAATTAGCTGATGAGATTAAAAAGAAGACACAACAAAAAGTTAGAAGTCTTGAAGATATACTAAATTACAACCATGATAATAAATATCCTGGTAAAGATATTCTACATGAGGGAATTAACAGCTTAAAACAGATCTCTATGGTTCCTGATAGCGATCAAATCTTTTCAATTATTTCTAAACACTTAGATGATTTAGAGGATTGGCGTGATGAGGTTGAAGATAAAGCTATTCTACAATTTTATGGTGATATTGGTAATATTAGTGACCAAGAAAAAATTTGGAGAAAATCTAATAGCTATTTAGCACGTTTTAATCATGCTAAAGGATTTATTGAAGATGAAAATTTAAAAGAAATAGCTAATGAACTTGACAAGTATTTAGATATGGATCAATTTAATATTTCTATTCCTAAATTGAAGAATTTGAATTCTGAATTCGTTTCTTTATATAGTGATGACATGGATAAAGTCCATGAGAAAATCATAGGCAAGGTTAATGAAAGCTATGATCGACTTAAGAGTTTAGTAACTGATGCAGAATTTCCTAAAAAAGAAAGCGATGAACTTTTTGCTGAGGTTAACAACACTCTTAAATCGATAAGTGATCGTGCAGATCAATATAATGAAAGTAGCGATGAAAATGCATTCTTGAATTTAATTAGTTTAGATAATGCTATTGATTCTGCTAATGATAGATTAAGAAATAAAATTTCAGAAGTAAGCCAAGAGTTAGCTGAGAAGGCTCAACAGGAACAAGAAGCTGCTGCAAGGAATGTGGTAGAAGACGTCACTAATCCAGATAACAAGCAAGAAGAAACGGTTAAAGTTTCACCTTTACCTCAACCTAAGCCAACTGTAAAAATTAAGAAAACCATCTTTAAGAGGATTTATGATGTGGTTCCAGAAAATAGCTGGAAGATTGAAAGTGAATCAGATATTGATAAATACTTAAACGCTTTGAAAGTAAGTCTTGAAAAAGAATTAGAGGATAACGATATTATCAATATTGACTTTAAGTAGTTAAGGAAGAGACTGATTTTAATATCAGTCTTTTTTCTTGTTATAATTAATAGTAATTATTTGAAGTTTAGAGAGATTTAAAAAAGTATGGACAAAAATAAAATCAAAAAATTTGCAATTAATGCTAGAAAAAGTTTGAGAGATACAACGGAAATTCAGCTAGCTAATTTGGGTATTACAGATGAAAAGATTAATGATGAACTTTCTATCTCTACAAAAGATAAAAAGTACTATGTAGACGATAATGAAAATAATGCTTTAACTGGTAAACAAATTGGCTGGCGAAAAGATGTTGTTAATGAATTAAAAAATAGGGGATATGATGATGACCCTAAGACTGTCTTTGATGATTTTATTGAAGAAGTTGCCTACACTTGGTTCAACAGAATTATCGCAATTAGATTTATGGAAGTTAACAATTATCTGCCAAGTAGGGTAAGTGTCTTAACTAGTGAAGAAGGTAAGGCTGAACCTGACATCATTAATGAAGCAATGGAGATTGAAGATGATTTAGGTGGCTATAGTCAGGCAGAAAAAGAATTGATTTCGACTGCTTTGACTGAGAGAACTCCTGAATTGATGGATAAGCTTTATGCAATGCTATTTATTAAGCAATGTGATGCACTAAGTGACATTTTGCCAGGATTGTTTGAAAAAACTAATGATTATTTGAAGTTGTTGTTTACACCTAATTATAACCGTGGCGTTATTCAAGATTTGATTAATGAAATTCCTGCGAGTTATTTTGATGTAAATGAGGAAGGACAAGTTCAAATTATTGGATGGCTTTATCAATATTACAATAGTGAACCTCATGAAAAAGTAGTTAATATGAATGGTAAAGCTATTAAAAAAGATGAAATTCCTGCTGCTACTCAATTGTTCACTCCAGACTGGATCGTCCGTTATATGGTTGATAATTCATTGGGAAAGTACTATTTAGAGCGTCATGAAAATAGTCAACTAAAAGATGAATTGAAATATTTATTACCAAGTAAGATTGAATCAGTGAATAATGATCAAGATATTTCCAAATATAAATTTTTAGATAATGCTATGGGTTCAGGACACATATTAATCTATGCTTTTGACTTATTGATGAAGATGTATCTTGAAGAAGGATATTCTAAGAGGGATGCTGCACAAAAAATTATTGAAAATAATATCTTTGGACTTGAAATTGATAAACGAGCATTTCAATTAGCTTATTTTTCATTAATGATGAAAGGTAGAGAATATGATCGACGCTTCTTTAGAAGAAATGTAGCCAATAATCTCTACTACTTTGAAAATTTACATGTTTCCGAAGATTTTTATAATTTTATCGATAATGAAAAAACAAAAGAAGATTTAAAAAAAATAGTAGAAGCTTTTGCTGATGCAACAGAATTAGGATCTATTATAAAAATAGATCAAAACATTGATATTGATAATCTTCAATCTACAGTAGAGAAAATTGCTTTTGATGATAGCTTGGATGTTTTCGGAAACAAACGAACTAAAGATAAGATCCTTAAGATTCTAAGTATTATTAGAATAATGACTAACAAATATGAAACTGTTGTAACAAATCCACCATATATGAATAAATTCGATAAGAAGCTAAAGAAGTACTTACGAGATAATTATAAAGATTATTCTAAGGATTTATTCTCTGTATTCATTTATCATAATATGCATCTCTTACGTGATGGAGGGTATTCTGGCTATATGACTCCATTGGTGTGGATGTTTATTAAATCTTATGAATCACTTCGTAAAGATATTATTGATAATGTAAATATTAATAGTTTAATTCAAATGGAGTATTCCGCTTTTGAAGAAGCCACTGTGCCAATTAATACCTTTATATTGAAGAAAGCCGATGAAAAATCTGGCACTTATTTGAGATTAAGTAATTTTAAAGGCGGAATGGCTGTTCAAGAACAGAAAGTGTTGGAAGCTATTGCTGATCCTGAAGTTAAATATTTGTATCATGCTGATCAAGACAATTTTGATAAGATTCCTGGCAGTCCTATTGCTTATTGGGCAAGTAAAAATCTAATTTTAAAATTTAATTCTAATAATATAGCATCTTTCGGGCCAGTAAAATCAGGTATTATGGTAAATAAAAAATTTATCCGTTTTTGGCATGAATTAAAGGCAGAAGAAATACAATTTGATGCTTGTAAGGTAGATGATATGTCACCATATAAATGGTTCCCTTTAAATAGTGGTGGAGGGTTTAGAAAATGGTATGGATTAAATAATGATGTTATCGATCTTGAAAATGATGCTAAAAATATAAAAGAATCTGGAACTAATTATCGATTACGTGATTCTAAGTTGTATTTTAAAGATGGTATTACATGGGGGAGAATAACTTCTGGTGGGTCATCATTTAGAAAAGCACGAAGTGGGAGCTTATTTGGTGATGCAGGTCCGATGTTTTTCCCTAATAATAAAGAAAATTTGAACTATATTCTAGGAGTTTTGAACAGTAAAGTTCTATCAAAATTAGAGTTGATTTTAAATCCAACTCTGAACTTTCAAGTGAATGACTTGGCTCAAATCCCAATAGTATTTGATAAAAAATATAAAACAAAAATAGATATGCTAGTTAGCAATAATATTTTGCTTTCTAAAACTGATGACTTTGAATGGGAAACATCATGGGACTTCAAACGTAGTCCGTTATTAGTAAATAAAGCTGCAACTTTAGAACAAGCTTATAATAATTGGTCACAAGAAGCTTTAGATAGATTTAACCAACTTAAAGCCAACGAAGAAGAGCTTAATCGTATCTTTATTGATCTTTATGGTTTACAAGATGAATTAACTCCAGAAGAAGACGATAAGGAAGTTTCTGTTCGTAAAGCTGATCAAGTTCGTGATATTAAAGCATTCCTATCCTACTTTATTGGTTGTGTCTTTGGTCGTTATTCACTTGATCAAGATGGACTTGCATATGCTGGCGGTGACTGGAATGCATCCCTTTACTCAACCTTCAAGCCCAACAAAGAAAACATTATTCTTTTAACTGATCGTCAATATTTTGATGATGAGCGTGATATCATTGTTCGTTTGCATGAGTTCTTATCTAAGACTTTCGATCCAGAACATCTAACGGATAATATGAACTTCATTGCTCAAACTTTGGATCCTAAGAAGTTCGAACGTGGAGTTAGTGCAGAACAGATTATACGTTACTATTTCGTCAATGATTTCTACAAAGATCATGCTAAGATATATCAAAAACGTCCAATTTATTGGGAATTTAATTCTGGTAGAAACAAGGGATTTAAGGCTTTAATGTACTTACATCGCTACACTCCAGAACAACTTGCAATGGTTCGCCAATATCTTCACGATTTGCAGCCGGCAATGAACGATTTAATCGAAATTGATAATGATTTATTAGATCAGGAAACAACGGCAAGTGCTAAGAGCAAATATCGAAAGATTATTTCAACTCTTAATAAGCAAATGAATGAATTAGTTAAGTATGACCAAGTCTTAGATCACTTATCTCAAAGTCCAGTAGATTTAGATCTTGATGATGGTGTTCTTGCTAATCATGACAAATTGCAACAAGGAGAAAAGTTGTTGACTAAGTTATAATTATAGAAAAAACTTATCTAATCAATATGATATAGATAAGTTTTTTTGTTTATAATTTAAATGAATCTCTGTGAAAGTACACTATTTTTATGGAAAGAAAGTGACTTAGTGGATGAACGAATTAAATAAAATCGAAAATGCTATTAAAGAAATTGATGCGACAACCTTTCAAAAACTTTGTGATGAATATTTATCTCGTATTTTCGGAGGAACATTAAATCCTCTTGGTTCTGAAGATGGTAAAAATAAACCAACTAAAGGAACACCAGATTCGTATATTATAAATGATAATGGTGATGTGTATTTGATGGAATATACATCACAAGAGAGTAGGTTAATTCAAAAAATTAATAGCGACTTAAAAAAACTTAGTGAATTGAATATTAATAAACGCACTGTAAAAAAGATTATTTATTGTTCAGCTACATCAAACGTAAGTATAGAATACATCGACTCGTTAAAAGAAAAGTATAAGAAAGAAAATATAGAGTTTACATTTATTTCAAACTTTGAATTAGCCAAATATATTCAAGATAAGTACCGTGATTTAGCCAATAAATATTTAGGATTTGCATTACCGCCACGGCAACTAAAAAATATTAGTGAATTTGGGGAAGAATATAATAAGCAATTTAGTGGATCAAAATTAAATTCATATTTTGCTTATAGAGAAAAAGAGCTTGCAGAAATAAATGAATATTTTAAGACACAAAATATTATAGTGCTCACAGGTAAACCGGGTGTAGGAAAGACGAGGTTAGCCTTTGAATTTGCTAAAAGAAATTTCTTGAATAATAGTTTTTTCGCACGAAATGTATATGATATTAACGCTCTAATATCCGAACTTCAGATTGAATTTTCAGATGATTCTACTAAATTAATTGTTTTTGATGATGCAAATCAAATTGAAAATTTGGAGAAAATATTTAAAGCTTTTGTTCAACAATTAAATTCTGGAAAAGTAAAGATTTTAATTACAGTACGCGATTATGTAAAAGAAGATATAGAAAATAAAGTAGATGAATACTCTTCAGTAAGTACCATTAATTTACAATCAATCAATACTGAAGAAATTAGAGAATGCATTACAAAAGTATACAATATAAAAGATGAGTATATTTTAGATATAATTTGTGAAATATCTCATGGAAATCTTAGAATGGCGATGTTAACATCTGAAGTATATTTGAAAAAACATAGAATTATTGATATTGCAGATGCGTCTCAAGTTTATAAAAAACTACTTAAAAATGTACTAGAAAATGTAATTGATAATGATCGACAACTTATTTGCTTAGGAATAATTGCTTTTTTTGGAAATTTAAATATTAATAACGAACAAGAAAAAGTTTTATACAAACCAATATTAGATAGAGCCAATATTTCATATACCGAATTTAAACGAAATATTGCTTTACTTGATAAACAAGAATTAATTGATTTTATAAATCAAAAATACATATATTTTTCAGATCAAACGTTAAAAGCTTATGTTTTAAAGATTGTCTTTTTAGATGAAAAGTTAATTTCTTTAAAAGATCTAATAGAATATACTTTTGAAACCAAAGCTGAGCCGGCTATTAATTGTATCAACGATTTGATAAATACCTTTTACAATGAAGAAAATAAAGATTATCTTACTCAAGTTGTAGAAGAGGTTTGGAAATATTTGGAAGATAAACATAGTGCAAATTATTTAGACTTTGTTTTGGATTTTGTAGAATTTGATGTTAATAAAACTATTGAAACAGTGAAAGAAAAAATTGATCAAATTAAACAATATCCAAGAAAGAATAATATTAGTTTCAATGTTTCGGATAATAGTAGATTAGATGATATTATTTTAAAAATAATTAATCATCTTTCTTATACTGATAGCTATAAATATGCTTCTGAGTTATTCTGTCTATATTTAAATAAACAACCACAGCTATTTTCTGAATTTCATGCAGCTATAATTCAAGATTGGGCCATAGATTATGACACATTTATTAATTATAAATTTAAAAGACAGATTAGTTTGATTAAGGAATTGATGAATAGCGAAAGATTCGATAGTGAGGTAAATATTTATTTACTTTTATCTATCATGCCTAAATATTTAGAATTAGTAATTGAAGAAACTCATGGAGTTGTTAATGAACCAAATAAATTTATGACACGCAAATTTTTATCTTCTGCTACTGAAGATAATCTTGTTTTTAGAGAGCAACTGTGGACATTCTTATTGAAACTTGATTTTAATTTTGATAGTAAAGTTAGAAAAATTGTAGCAAACTATGGATTAGAGTTATTTGGATTGAACAATATAGATGATACTACTAGAAAAGTTGTTCAATTTGATTTGAAATATATTAGTAAATTAATTCATAAACTATTTGATCCAAAAAGCCTTATAGATTGTGTTGCAGTGGGTCAAATTAAAAATAGATTATTTAAGATAAATATCGAAATTTCCAATATAGATAATTTCCTAAATAATAGTGATTATCGTCTTTACCAAGATATCGAAAGTATTAGACGTGAAAAGAAACACAAAAGTAATAATTTTCTAAAAAAATATGTTGATGATAATTTAAACTCCGATGTAGAAACTTTGAAAAATATAGTAAACATTATTGATAACTTAGAAAAAAGATCTCAGACTTATGGCTTGTTGATGGTTGTACAAATTATACTAGATAATTTAAAAAATAATAAAGATGATTACCTATCCGGTATAAAATTTTTATTTTCAAGTAAAATTGCAGTACCATCGATTTTTTATGCAATCATAAATTATTTACATACTGTAAGCTCTACATCAAAAATTATCCAGATATTAGATGAAGTAAAGAATGAAAGTAGAAAAGACTGGTTATATTATATTTATTTTGATAGCTTGCCCGAGAAAAATTTAAATTTTAAAACCTATGACTTATTAACAAAGTACTTAAAAAATGAAACTGTGAAAAGTATAGGAGGTTATAGCAATCGCAGTCTTGATTTTCTATATAAATTTAATACTGTTGATACACATGCATTTGAAGAATGTTGTAAAATTGTATATTCGAAAGAAGAAAAATTTAAAAGGATTTATTTTCACTTTTCCTACCTTGATGAGAAACAAAGTGAAAGTATCGTAAATTTATTTGATGATATCAAATTATTAATAGATATTTTTATCAATTATATTGATAATGATCAATACGATATATCTAATTATTTACTTGAAAAAATATATAAAAAAGATCGATCAATTTTAACTAGTTATGTGAATAAAATTTTAATCCCCAAATTAAAGAAGTTTCATTTTCATAATGAAGATCAATTACTTCTACTTTTAAAAAACAATAATAGTATTGAGATTTTAAATAAGATATGGAATCTAATATGTCAGAAAAAAGATAATTTTTTACTGATTGTTTGGTGTAAGGAATTAGTAAACTTAGTAGAAAAAGATGACTGTGTAGATAATTGGATAAAATTTTTTATAAAAAAAGGTAATTATGATTCTAGAGAAATTCGTATTTTGTTAGAAGGAATCAACATAAAAAATATTAAACTTTTTTATAAGTACCTTAAAGAATATATTCAAACTAAACCAGATATAAAAGAATTTGATAAAATTCAACTTTTTCCAATGAGCTATAGTATTCCGATGAACGAAAAAGGCATTAAGAAATTCCATGTTACTAATATAGAATCTCTTAAAGCTCTTTCTGAGTGGATAACATCTTTAGGATTAGACTATTTTGAGTATAAAAATAAAGTTGACATCTGTGTTAAAGGTGAAAGGGATATGTTAAAAGAAGATCTCGGAAAGTTAAGAGCTAATATTTATTAAAAAACTACGTAATTACACGCAGTTTTTTCCTATATTTTAGAATTTTTAATACATTTATTTTGTGGAAAATTTTAATGGGGATTTTGGTACAATAGTAAAGTTGATTTTTATGTAAAAGGAAAATAAATTAATGAATAATACCCTTTCTCAAAATACGGTTGATAAGAGTATAGAGTCTTTTTTAATGGGATTAGAAATTTACAATAAACCAACTATTAAGTATAGGTAGAAGGTTTTAGTTTTTTTATTTGTAACGCATGGGAATTGCTATTAAAGGCAATAATTATTGATAAAAATGAATCCATTTATTATAAAGACAAACAAAATAGAACTATTAGTTTAATTGATGCAGTAAAAAAGATCTATCCTGATAAACATACAAGAATTAGATTGAATCTTGAAAAAATAATAGAGTTAAGAAATATTAGTACCCATTTTATTACTGAAGAATATGAAGTTAAATACGCACCATTGTTTCAAGCGTGTGTATTAAATTATACTAATGAATTAGAAAAATACCAAAACAGAGATATTACTAAATATATATCTCAAGACTTTCTAACTTTATCAACTCGTTATGAGCCATTAAGCAATGAACAGATAAAAATGAAGTATCCTGCTGAAATTGCTCAACGTTTATATATTCCAAGAAAGAAAAAGAATGCCGATTTTACTGTCAGAATAGAAAGAAATTCAGAAAATTTCGTAGCTATAGTTAAAGACATAAAAGATCCATCTGATACACACTAATATTCTTACAATAATGTTATTATGGCAGTCAATGAACGATTAAATAAACAAAACATAAAATTACAGTATAAAAGTGGTTTTAATCAGTATGTTTTAAATATGATAATAGATTTTTATGACATTAAATCAAATCCTAAGTATTCTTGTGAACATGTAATAGGAAAACAACACAGTTATACTTATTCTAAACAATTTGTAGAATTTGTTGTTACCGAGATAAAGAAAGACCCTCAACACTTTGTTGAGAGTCTTAAAAAGTATAAAAACAAGATAACCCCGGGCACATAAGAATGCTCAGTGTAACAACTTACCCCGTTTTGGGCCCCAGCGTTAATCCTTAACAAGTTATCTTTCACTTTAAATTGTAAATCAATTATACAATTGTATAATTGAATATGCAAAATATTTATACTTATCAGATTTTTTAGTATTTCTATATTTTTATTATAGATAATTAAATAGAGTAGAATTTTTATATACTTAGGGTGCCTTTAGGATACTTTGCGACTGATATAATTTATTTAACGAACAGGAGTTAACAGTATGGCAACATTAACGACAGATAAAATTATTTCAGAACTTAAAAACTATTTTGAAGATAAATATCAGTATGTTTTTTGGTATGACGATAAGGCTCAGTTTAAAGATATCATTGATCAAATTGCTTCTAATTTAAATGAAGTTAAACTATATAAAGCTCAAGCTAATCAACAATTTAAAACAAAAATTAACCTTTTAAGTGATTCTCAACATAAATATTTAATTTATGCACCTTATGAACGACCAAGAATACAAGAAAATTATTTAACTGATCTGGAATACTATTCGAAGCTTTTTACTGCTGATGCAACACAAATTATACTAGAAGAATTAAATTTGTCAGTAGATAAATTATCTTTTGTAAAACAATATCATACATTTTTTGGTGCTAAAGATAGACGCAAGAACTTTATTAAGTATTGGAACGTAGATTTCGATACCACTCCTGAAAAAGGTATTATCGCAGCAATTACCAAAACTGAAAAGCTAGATATTAATGAATTATTGATGAAAATTATTTCTGCCGGAAAAGAAAACAATCAATATTTATTCCTTTTTGCTAAATATAATGTACTAGATTATTTTTGGAAACTAGTTGGAAATTATTTCGGCTATGATACTATTGAAAATGCTAACTTAGATAATCTAATTAATAATCTTTTTTTCACATATTTAGATACAGAATTAGATATTAAAAATTCTAGTAAATTTCAAAATTTATTATTAAGTAATAGAGATAATGTACAAATTTTTATTGATCGCTTTGCTGATTCTAATAAATATAATAAATACTATATCTCAGAGTCAAATCGTGTTTGGAATGAATTGAAATTACATGATTTACTAGTGCAAGAGTCTCTCAGTAATTTAACAAAGGTAACTATTTTTGAAGAAGTAAACAGTATCGTATTAACAAAAATTAGAGATAAATTTATTGATAATCAAGTTACTGATTATGAACAAGTTCTAAATATTATTGATCGAATGTCTAGCCACACTCGCAATAACTTCTCTAATAATAGAGAAAATGAATATAGATTTTTACGTTATAGTGCTGAATTATTTAATTTGCGTATCCCATTATTTGAAAACTGGCAAAAAGAATTGGACGGATATATAAATAATGAATACCAAATAGACACTATTTATCGAAAATTATTATTAGCTTATACAAAAATTAGTAATAACGATTTATATAGTAAAATCAAAAAAAATATTGATTTGTATTATGGAAATATTTTATTGAATAGCTCGGTTAAACAATGGAATAATACCTTTGATTTATCAGAAGTACCAAGTGATCTAAAACAAGAAAAATTTTATCATAATCATGTATCTCATGTGCCAGAAAGAGTTGTAGTAATTTTTTCAGATGCCTTACGCTTTGAAGTTGGTAAAGAGCTAGAAGATGAGTTAGATAATAATGATCGATTAACTTTAAATATGAAATATGCGCTTACTAGCTTGCCGTCAGTGACGTATATGGGAATGAATGTTATGCTACCACACAATAGGCTTAGATGGGAGGCAGAGAAACATAAAGTTAAAGTAGACGATAAAAACGCTGAAAATACTTCTGCTCGTAATAAAATTTTAAAAACATTCAATGAAAGTAACACAGCTGCTCAACTAAAAGATATCTTAGAAATGACTTCAAAGGAAGTGAAAACTTTCATTAATGGTAAGAATTTAATTTATTTGTATCACAATCAAATTGATGCTAAAGGACATGAACTAAAAACAACTAAAGAACTAGTAGATGCTACAGAAAAGGCAATTGAGGAAATCAAAAAAGCTATTCAAGCTTTACGAACAAACGGTGTGTCGCACATCATTGTAACAGCCGATCATGGCTTTATTTATCAAGAACGTCCAATTTATGATACCGACAAAATTGATTTAGCAAATGAAGACTATTTAGGCAATGCACATTTAAGATATTTGATTACCCCCGATAAATTAAGCGTAAGGGGAGTTAAAAGTACTACAATGGGTATTAGCTTATCTAATGATGATAAAACTAATATTTATTATCCAACAAGCCCAAACGAATTTATTGCAAGAAGTGGAAGTAAAAATTATGTTCACGGCGGCTCTTCTATTCAAGAAATGTTAATTCCAATATTAGATATCAAAGCAACTTCACGAAAATCCGCTGCGCAACCAGCAGAAATCAAATTAGCGGCTACTACTTTTAGAATTAATAGTTTAAAAATGAATCTACTTTTTAATCAAGTAGCTTCAGTTAGTGATAGAGTATTACCAACTGAATATAATGTATTCTTTGTTGATGAGGATGAAAAGATGATTTCTAATAAAGTAGTAGTTGAAGCAAATCGTAAGGGATCTGCAGCTGATCGTACTCTTCCTGTAACTATTACAATTCAGAATACAAATTATAATCTTAATAAAAAATATTATTTAGTAATTGAGAATCAAGATACTAATTATTGTCAAAAAATAGAATATACCATGGATATATTTTCAAATAATTAAATGTATAAGTATTAATCATATAGATAGTAGATAGATCAGGATGTTTTTCTGATCTATCTACTATTGATCCTAAGAAAGCTAATGACCTCAATGACAAAACTAACATCTGCACAACAAGCCTTGCACCAGGGCTTAATTACTTTATTAAGTCCTAAGAAAATAAATCAAGTTTCTATTAAAGAGCTAACCAAACATCAAACGTTGCTCGAAGTACTTTCTACGCATATCACGATAATATAGACAACTTATTAGAAGAAATAGAAAATACATTTATAGAAAAGCTGAATACGCTTGATCAGAGTATCAGAGATCCAGCTACAAACAACTTTACATATTTTTATGAAGTGTTAAGTTATGCTAAAAAATAGCAATCTGCTTTCAGCTTTATTAATTAAAGATTGCGATTATCGTTTAGCTGAAAAATGGAAGACAGCAATTAAAGAAAATTTGTATCGGCGCTTTAAGTTAACTAATCCTAATATTAAAGCAGAACTTTTATTTGAAATGACAGCAAGTGAGGTAATTTCGGCAGATATTTTTTATCTAAAGCACAAGAGTAAATTTGATCGAAAATTTATCCTAGATCTGATTTCAAAAGAATTAACTAACTTAGCAACTTATTTTTAGACATTTTTGGCAATTGTGTAGTGTTAAATTCGCATATTTCTTCATAAAATATTTTTACAAACTAAGGTATTTTATGAGGTGAATGATTATGTCAGAATATAAAGTTCATATAATTAATACTGGAAAAGTTAGGATTGAGCCTGAATTAGCATTTGGTGGAGACCATTGCTCAACTCCGAAGGCTGCTGGCTTTTCAATTAAAAAATCACCTAAAATATCGTTGCCTGTAAATGTCTTTTTGCTCGAAACGTTGGATAAATTAATCTTGCTTGATACAGGTTGGGATCGTTCAATGAGTCCAACTATGAGAAGAGAGGATTTAAGAATGAAGGCAAAACCTCTGATGATATCCCTGATCCGGATGGAATCAGTAGCTATAACATGGTGAAAGATATTTAGTATTTTATTTTATATGATAGGTTTCGGATGAATTAAACAGACGGAATTCTTTAATATTTTTAGCTTTTATATAATTTAGCCTATTATTATCAACATCCCGAACTTTTAAATAGAAATTTAGTGGGATAGTTTTAGCCTCTGTGATCATATTTTTAATATCTCGAGCGGTATAAATATCTAGTTCTTCGGTATAATACTGGCCATAAGAAGTCATTAGAATGGTGTGATTAATTTTGCTCGCTTTAGTTATCTGACTTTTATCAATGAAAGATTCTCTTGTCATGACTTTATTACGACGAATGTTACGAAGCATTTGACGTAGATGAAGTTCTTTTTCGATTTGTTTTATACTATTTTCATTAAAGTATTCTTCATTTGCATTTGTATAAGCTGGTTTAAGCTGCAATTTTTGAATTATCTTTTCTAATTGCATTCCGGTAAGATTTAATTGTTGAGAAATTTCTTCTTTGTTAAAAGATTTTACTTTTGCAGGATTAATATTTTGTGTTAAAGGTTGATTGTTAGTCTGACACCATTCTTTATATTTTTCTAAAAAGATTAAGTGATCTGGAGTTTGATCATTTCTATCTCTCATAATCATCCCAACTAGCGCATCATTTGTATCAGGTATTGGAGAAAGCTTTGTTGGATAGTTTGTAGAAATTTCAATAATTTGATCTTTATCTTCACTTTGGTTTGGTAGTTTAGCTCTGGTCGAAAAACTAATTTTCATTCCAGGCTTTAGGCGACCGAGTTTAATTAAAGGCGGATTAATCTTGAAAAAAGCATTTTGTGAGACACTCTCGTTTAGTTCATTAAATATATCAACAAATTTAACACACGGAACGAAATTTCCATTTTGATCATTATAGTAAAAATAGCGACTAAATTGCGCATGGTATCGCTGAAGTGACCGTGTATGATTAATAGTCTGATGGACGGAGTGCTTGATGTTTTTTACTTCTCTAGTAAAATTAGGAGATTTTGCTTTTTGCTTTCTTTTTTTGATGGCTTTATGAGCTAAGCTTCTTTCAATATAAGATTGATGCTTTGAACGTTGATAATTAGTAAATGCGGTACCAGATAAGGCTAGAAGACTAGTGAGTTCATGTGTGGTAGGGCTTTTAGAAAAAAAGGTATCATTTTTCTTATTATTGATTTTTAAAATCCAATCATTATGTCTATCATAATCAGTTATAAATTTGTGTGATATATCAGTTTTTTGATCATTTCTTTCATCTGGTCCGACAAAAATACCTGCCCCTAGAATTACAGTTTCTCTTAATTCATATTTGACCTCTTTCTTTGGTCCAAAATAGATTCCAATATTGCTAACACCTTTAATCGCGTCACCAACAGCAATCGACTGGGGATTAGTAATAGTATGCTTGATATACTTTGTATTAAGCCAAACGTGACGCTCTAATAGTTTACAATTATTATCACTATCAACTGCAAACACTTTCTCTAACAGCACTGCTGGTTTATTTTTATTTCCAAAAGGCCAACCTATATCAGAAACTAAAGCTATCCAGTGCAAAGACTCCATATTTTGATAATATTTTTCTAAAGACTTATGCCTGTTTGAATGATATATTTTGTGATTCAAATAGTTGTTGAGACTATAAACTCTTGCTAAGTTATATTCATCGATCAGAGGATGTTCAGCTAAAGTATTTTCATCAACATATGGAAACAGCGGTAAGTTATCACTTGGAAAAACTAAACTATCCTGGTATTGTTTTTGTTTTAGATTTAAAAAGAAATTTTTTAAAAAATTAAGCATAATTTCTACCTCAAAAAATATTTGCTTTTTAAATTATATCGAACGTGTATTCGCACTTAAAGAGAATTTTTACTTTAGCATAAAAATTTTTTCTTATATTATAGAATATATAGAAACCGTTTATAAAAATAGAAGGTGAAAATATTGCCAATTAAACAACCACTAGCAGATTTAATGCGACCAAAGCAATTGAAAGATCTGGTAGGTCAAGAAGAGCTAGTTAACGAAGGGGTACCGCTATATCAAATAATTCACAAGCATGTACCAGTTTCATTTCTTTTATGGGGACCTCCTGGAACAGGAAAGACTAGTTTAGCCCATATCATTGCTCGAGAATATAACTATCCTTTAGCAAATTTCAATGCATCAGTTGATAACAAATTAAAGTTAACACAAATCATTAATACTTATCCTCATCGATCTTTTGTCTTATTAATAGATGAGATTCATCGAATGACAAAAAATATTCAAGATTATCTCTTGCCATACCTTGAAAACGGACAAGTAATGTTAATTGGAGTCACCACTGAAAATCCAATCATGTCAATTGGTCCTGCGGTTAGGTCACGTTGCCAGATTTTTGAATTTAAAGCTTTAAGCGATCAAAATATCTTAACGGTTTTAAAAAAGGCGACGGCAGATGTCTTAAAAATAGAAAAAGACAAGATTGATTCGGAGACATTTAAAATGATTGCTACATCGGCTGATGGTGACCTACGCGTGGCTCTCAATATTTTAGAAACTGTTCACGCAATTAACGGAGATAAATTATCAATAGACGCTGTCAAAAACTTTGTAAAAAAACAACATTTTGCATATGATAAAAAAGCTACTAAGCATTATGACTACTTAGCGGCATATTCAGATTCTATGGTAGGCTCAGATACTGACGCTGCACTATATTACTACTAAAAAATGGTGACTTACCTTCGGTAGTTAGGCGTCTGCGTGAGATTCCATAGAAATAACCGGCGGAGTATTAATTGAAAATCCATTTGAGCAACCATTCCAGATCGCTAAGCAGAACTATATGCCAAAAGGATTTGAAGGTAAAAGATATTATTTTGCCAAAGATAATTTGAATGAAAAGAAGCTTGAGCAACAGTACTTAAAGCTACATAAGTATATTTATGGTCAAGATTATAAAAAATAAGCTTGCAATATTATAAAATGAATTTGAAAGAATTATTTTATAGAGAAGGCAAAAATTATGAAAATTGACGCATTTGCACATATTCTAACTCCAAATTTTTATCAAACAATGCTTGATATTGACACAACTATTCCGCAAAAATATCCATTTATCAAAATTGAAACTTTGGTTAGCTTAGATGAAAGGCTAGAGCAGTGGCCAGATAAAAATACCAAGCAAGTTGTTTCATTTGCAAATATTAATCCTGAAGATTTTGTAAATGGTGAAAAATCTAATAAAATTGCAGTAGATGCTAACCAAGAATTAGCTGGTATTGTAGCAAATTATCCAGATAAATTTGAAGCTGGAGTAGGTATGTTGGCAATGAATAATATCCCTGCTTCACTTAAGATCTTAGACTATATCAAAAAGAGTCCATATCTAGTTGGTGCTCAAATTTTTACCAGACACTTGGGTAAAAGTATTGCCTGTCCTGAATTCGAGCCTGTTTTGATAAAAGCAGCTGAATTAAATCTTCCATTGTGGTTACATCCAGTATTTGATAAGCGAAAGCCAGATAATAATCTCGTATTTTCTTGGGAATATGAATTATCGCAAGCTATGTTACAACTGGTTCAAAGTAATATCTTTAAGAAAGCTCCCAACTTAAAAATTCTAGTTCACCATGCTGGTGCAATGGTTCCTTTCTTTAGTGGGAGAATTGAACACATTTTAGATCAAGAGCATGCAGAAATGTTTAAGAATTTCTATGTAGATACAGCTATCTTAGGTAACACTCCTGCTTTACAATTAGTACTTGATTATTTTGGCATTAATCATGTTTTGTTTGGAACTGATGCTCCGTTTGCAGTAATGCCATCGGGAGCTGATGAGATTGTATCTAATGCAATTGAAAATCTAGATATCTCGGATTTATATGATAAAAAGATCTTTGAAACTAATTATTATCATATGCTTGAGAGACAATAAGGGAGAGAGTGAGTATTATGACTGCGAATGAAAAAATTATCGCACTAGTTAAGCCGGAATATTTAAATAAAATACCTAAAATGTTTCGTAAACACGCAACTGAAAATACTTGTAAATTAATTGCGAGGGAGCATCCCGATTTATATAAAGCTTTTGAAGAAGAAGCTAGTGCAGAAGAAAAAGAAGAAATGAAAAAAATAGTAAACGGTATTTTCGAAGAACGAATGAAAAAACATAAAATGTTGTAAAAGCAATCTTCAGCAATTTTTGCTGTTGATTGCTTTTTTGTGCATAAAATAATAGTTCATATTTCTATTCATCCTTACTAAGTGATACATTAAAAGTGAAAGAATATAGGTAGATTGGAGGATTTAATATGTATAATTTTGATCAGGAACCAGAGCGGCGACACTTAGTTGACGAATCTGGACTAAATAGCTTTTTAAGTAAAATTTACGGTTATATGGCTCTTGCAGTTTTTGTATCTGCTCTGAGCGCTTACTTAACGATGACTGTATTTGCTAGCCAAATGGTTTCTTTAATGGTTCATCATCCATGGACGATGTGGCTTTTATTATTAATTCCAATTGTTTTAACATTTGCAATTAATTTTCAAGCTACGAGAAATCCAGTAGCAAGTTTTATTTTATTGATGATTACAGCGATTGTTTATGGCGTAACTTTTGCTTTTATTGCAGGCACATATACTGGGCAAGATATTGCTTCTGCTTTTATCGCATCTGCAACGGTCTTCGTAGTCATGGCCATTTTAGGTACAGTTACTAAGAAAGATCTAAGTAGGTGGGGCTCCTATGCGTCAGCAGCATTAATTGGTTTAATTGTAGCGATGTTAATCAATATGTTTTTAAAGAGTTCAGCAGCTAATTACATCTTTTCATTCATTGCAGTTATTATCTTCACTGTTTTAACTGCTTGGGATGCACAAAGAATGAAGAACATCTATTTACAATTTGGTGGTGAGCTTCCTACTAATGGATTAGCTATTGTGGGAGCACTTCAGTTATATCTAGACTTTGTTAACTTGTTTTTGCAGTTTTTAACTATTTTTGGTTCAAATGATAATAATAATTAAAAATCTTTGTTTATAGTATTTACGATATTAGCGATATATTAATTCATCTATATTTTAATAGACTAGAATTATCCTTTGAGTAGGATAACTGAAAGCTTATTGAGAGATTTATCAGTAAATAAAAGCCCATGTTTTACACGGGCTTTTTTGTTGATCGATAATTGTCTAATTGGTCTGATTGAGCTAAAAATAATATGAAAAGATAAAAAAAGAATATGAAATATTAATTTTATTTATTAATGCTTTTGTTATTTTGTGCTAATATTATACTAAAATAAATTTTAAGGAAGTTGTACCAATGAATCTAACATATCTTAAATCCAACTTGTTAATTGTCTTAAAATCAAAGAAAAACCAACTTCTTATTGTTATTCTTATCCTATTTTCAACCTTTTCTTTATTTATAGTGGAAAATCAAAAAATAGGAGATGGAACAAAAAGCTGGGAAACTTATAGCGAATCCTTGCAGGCTAATTCTAATTATTTTGATAGTGAAATGCTAAAAAAATCTACTTATAAGAATACCTATGACAATTTAAATAAACAAGCTCAGGAATTAGCTAGTTTACAAAATAGTCAAGTATTTACCGATCCTGTGCAATATTTAAACAGCTATCGCAATTTGCTAACCACTATGCAAGCAGGCTATACGAACCACTATGCTGGAGCTAATACATTAAATGTGCCATCGCAATTTTTTATTAGCAAAGAATTGAATCGGATTAATTATTTGATTAATCATAAGATTCCGATTGTAATGAGTAATGAAAGTTCAGCAACATATTTAATTTATGTTTTATCATTTTTAGGTACTATTATCTTCTTTTATATTTCTTTCATCTCGGCTGATAGCTGGATTATTAACTTGAACCATCAATCAGTCTTAAAAAATATTCCTTATTTCTTTAAAGACGAGATAATTGAAAAGATTGGCATTAACTTTATCTTAGTTTTCTCATCAGTATTACTCTCTATAATTGGAGCTTATGTATTTGCTGGTATAAAACATAATTTTGTTACTTTAAACTATCCGGTTAATTTTTATTTTACTCATGCACTTACTATACCTTTATGGAGTTATTGCCTTGTCTTTTTAGCATATATTTCTGGATTAGTTATTTTTGTTACAAGTTTAAGTATGTTTTTAAATCAGATAACTAAGAACATTTATTTAACTATCTTCATCGAAGGCAGTATTTACGCTTTATTATTTTTACCAAAAGATATTTTGAAGTGGCTTGTATTTTTACCATCGCCATATTTAGATTTAACCAATCTATTTAATGGAGACCTTGCAAGTAATTTGCATTTAACCAATGTTAATTTTCTGACTGGCTACTTAGTACTTCTGATCTGGTCATTGATTTTGATTTATGGATTTAAGTATCTAGGGGAGAGGAAGGGATGAAAATGAAGAAACAATATTTTATTTTTCAACTAAAATGCTTTTTCACTAATCCTAAAAATATTGGTTTATTTGTTTTAACTTTTATTCTTTCTTTATATTTTGGCTTAGTTAGCGTACCTAATCGGCAAATAATTGAAAAAGTTGATCCTTATGCAATTAAGGGAGAATACCAACGATATAATTTATTCTTGAAAAAAGCAGTAACAAAAATAAATGAAATGCAGAAATCAAAAAATGCACATGAGGTGCCGAATGAAGGATATGTTAATGCTCTAAAAACTTATCCTGCTATTCTAAAATTTGATAAACATCGTCTTCATGGAATTAAGACAAACAATTGGAGAGAATATGCTATTTACTCAAGCAGGTGGTATAAAGATGTTGATCATTTGATTTTTGTAGATGAGAATGAACAATTTCTATATCCCGTTCAGTATTACCAAAATAATAATTATAGGGAGGATGGGCACTTTGGTTATCAAAGAACAGCCCATTTATATGACGCTCTAGTTAAAAGCAAACAGCCACTTACTAGGAATACTATCGAGGAAAGAACTACTTTACAAATATTGCAAAATTCTATATCAGGTTGGACAGCTCTAATATTAATTATTATTGTGATATTTTTTGCAGCGGATATTGTACCTAACGATCGTAAGAACAAATCGGTCTTAAAAAATATTCCCTTAAGTAAAAATTCTATCCTTTGGATTAAAACCCTGGTAGTTGAAATAGGCGTCGGGATAAATTTTTTACTAGCTTTAGTGGTAATTACTTTATGTACAGCTCCAAAATATGGCTTTGGTTCATTTAATTTGAGAACAACTTTTTATACGGGAAGATTGTATTTTTTACAGCCTTTTAAATATCCAACCTTAGGAGAATATTTTGGGCAGTTTGGAATTTTTGCCATTTTAATTGTTTTCTTGTTTATTAGGCTCACGATTTTATTTTCTATAATTTTTAGAAATGAATACATTGCTGAAATATTAGCAACTATGTCTGCAATTAGTGGAAAAGTTTTCTATTTTTCTTTAGGAATGGGATATGTATATCCATTTTTACAAAATCTACCAATGATGTATTTCTCTATTGGAGAAAGTTTAACTGGAAATTTAGCATATTTAATGGATTCTCCAGGATGGGGATTTGTAGCAGGACTTTATCCGCTTATTTTTGCCATTTTAATAGTTGAAATTTGTATGATAATGATTAGTCATTCAAATAGAGTTTCATTAGTAAAGGGATGAAATTAAATGCTTAAATTAAAAAATATTACCTTATCTTTTGGTAATCATACTGTCTTAGATGATTTTAATTATAATTTCCAAAATGGAACAATTTATGGCTTAGTTGCACCAAATGGTACAGGAAAATCGACATTGATCAATGTTATATTGAACAATCTAAAACCTCAAAAGGGATACGTAGAATATAATGAATTACAGTATAAGAACGAAAAGACAACAGTTAAATTGCATCAAGAAATTTGTGCTTTTCCTGACCAAAGTGAACTTTTTTCTTTTATGACTGGGAGAGATCATTTAAAACTTTATGCTAACTTATGGCATAATAATCCGCAGAAAGTAAAAGATATTATTTCAACCTTAAAAATGGAAACTTATATTGATCGTAAAGTAGAAACCTATTCACTAGGGATGAAACAACGTTTATGTTTTGCAATGGTGGTGGCTACCAATACGTCAGTCATGCTTTTAGATGAAGTAATGAATGGATTAGATCCCCAAAACGTTCAGTTAATTTCACAGGTATTGTTAAATTTGCGAGCACAAGGTAAGTTAATAATTATGGCCTCACATTTGTTAGAAAATTTACAGCAATATGCAGATCAAGTTTTATTTTTAAAGAATGGTAGAATAATTAAAAATCTAAACAATAAAGCTGAAACAAAAAAATATTTAGAATTTAATAATTCAAGTTTGATTAACGATATTCTCGAAGAAAGTAATTATCAAATTCTACCTAATCAAACGATTCTTTTACCAATTACTGTTAGGAAAATTTCACTAGAAGACTTATTTAACAAGTTTTATGAGTAGCTTAGCCATTATTTCACTGGCAAAATCAAAGATAATGAAAAATAAGCTCTATTAGTTTATTTATTGCATTTTTAGACTTAGAATGAAGGAGAATGAGTAGAAAAGGGAGGACTTATAAATGACAGAAGTTCCAACTATTACATTAAATGATGGCAATAAAATGCCTTTACTTGGTTTAGGCGTCTTCCAAATACCAGATCATGAAAAAGCAAGACAAACAGTAGAGATGGCGTTAGCAAACGGTTATCGCATGATTGATACTGCAGAAGTATATGAAAATCAAATTGCTGTAGGTGAAGCAATTGCAGAGAGTGCAGTTAATAGAGACGATATTTTCTTAACTACAAAAATTTGGGTTTCAAACATGTCATTTAAAAAAGCTACTAAAGCAATTGATCATGACTTAAAAGAATTAGGAACTGATTATTTAGACTTAGTATTACTTCACCAACCATATGGCGATACATTCGGCGCTTGGAACGCTTTAGCTGCTGCTAAGCGCGCTGGTAAAGTTCGTTCAATTGGTTTATCAAACTTTTATCCTGATCAATACATGAACTTAGAGCTTGCTCATGAAGATAAGCCAGCAATTAACCAAATTGAAATTAATCCATGGTTCCAACAAACTAACGATGTTAAATTCTTTCAAGGAAGAGATGTAGCTGTAGAAGCTTGGGCTCAATTTGCAGAAGGTAAACATGATATTTTCAATAATAAGACATTGAAAGAAATTGCTGAAGCTCACCACAAGACTACTGCTCAAGTTATTTTGCGTTGGCTAACCCAACAAGATATTGTTGTTATTCCAAAATCTGTTCATGAAAAACGTCAAAAAGAAAATCTTGATATTTTTGACTTTGAATTAACTAAAGATGAAATGGATAAGATTAAAGGATTAGATAAGGGCGTAAGTCAATTCTTTGACCACCGTGACCCAGCAGTAATTGATGATATTTTCGGAGAAAGCCTAAAGCAATTACGTGATTCAGAATAGTCAGTAACATTAAGACAATAGAGATAGATAGAAGCATGGTTTATGTTTCTATCTATTTTTTTATTCACTATAATCTTAATCCCAAATATGATATTTTAAAGATAATCAAAACCATAAGAAAGTAAGGTGTAAGAAATGGAAGAAAATACTAAAAATATGCTAGCAGGATTACCTTATCGTCCCGACACAGAAGAGTTAAGAGCTATTTCGACAAAGGCGCATCGCTTAAGCCGTGATTATAATCAAACAGCAGATGAAGATAAGGAAGTAAGAAAAGCAATTATTGATAATTTATTTCCAGAGCATGGAGAAGGAGTTTACCTTCAAGGACCAATTGAAGTAGATTACGGTAAATTTACAAAATTAGGTAAAAATTTTTATGCTAACTTTAATTTGACTATTCTAGATACTTGTCCAGTTACTATTGGCGACAATGTAATGTGTGGTCCTAATACTTCATTAGTAACGCCGCTGCATCCCTTATTGCCAGAGCAAAGAAATGCGCGCTTACAGGCAGATGGTAAGATAGCAGATATCGAATATGGCGCACCAATTACAATTGGCGATAATTGCTGGTTAGCTAGTAATGTAACTGTTTGTCCAGGAGTAACGATTGGAAACAACTGCGTTATTGGGGCTGGTAGTGTAGTTACAAAAGATATTCCAGATAATTCTTTAGTTTTAGGTGTTCCAGGCCGAGTAGTTAGAAAAATCACTGAGAAAGACCACCTAGATAATTATCCATATTAATTAGGTGCTAAAATTGCATCTTGCGAACGTTTGTTCAAATAAAGTATAATACTTATGAAAAAAGACTGTTGAGGATTTTACCTAAACAGTCTTTTGTTCTGATTATTTATTTTTAGCATTCTTTTTTAGCAATCCATGAGACTTTTTGTACCAATACCATAGTCCAAAAGGAACGATATTTTCTTCATGATTAATTAGGCGCTTGATATTGGAGCGGTGTCTTACAAAGAGCAAGATCATCATAGTTCCTGTAATGATTGTAAGAAAGATATCATGAAACCAGAAGGAACAAATGAAGATGATAACTATTGAAACCAAGCTTGATAAACTTACATATGAGGTAATAAATAGCATTGGTAAAAATACGAGGGCACATAGTCCAAAGAATTTTAAATTATAGCCAAGAAAGACGCCGGCGCTAGTTGCTACCGCTTTTCCTCCCTTAAACTTTAGAAAGATGGAAAAGGTATGACCTAGAATGGCACAGGCACCAGCAATTAGTAATAAATACTTTGGTCCCTTTAGATGGAAAATTAATGGTAAATCTGTTGCAAGTGTCCCTTTTAATACATCAATGACTAAAACTGCACTGCCTGCTACAGGTCCCATTACTCTAAACGAGTTGGTTGTACCAATATTTCCTGATCCAAAATTTCTTATATCTTCATGAAAAAATATCTTTCCGACTAACACACCTGTGGGAAAGGATCCAATCAAGTATGCTAAAATAAAAATTAGTAAATAATTCAACGTAGACATTCACTTTTCAACCCCATTTAAAATCTAAAGCTATTTTAACAAAGATTATAATAGCTGTGGGGTTGATTTTGATTGTCTGTTAAAAATGGAGGCATTTATTTGGCTAAAGCAAATAAAACTACCAGTTCATATGATGATTCTTCGATTCAGATTCTTCATGGACTAGAGGCAGTAAGAAAACGTCCAGGAATGTATATCGGTTCAACTGATCGGCATGGGTTAAATCACTTGATTTATGAAATCGTTGATAACTCAGTTGACGAAGCAATGGCTGGTTATGGTAAAGAAATCAATGTAACTATTCATAAAGATAACTCAGTTACGGTTCAAGATTTTGGACGTGGAATGCCAACAGGAATGCATGAATCAGGAATTCCAACTATTGAAGTTATCCTTACTGTGTTACATGCAGGTGGTAAGTTTACCGAAAAGAATTATCAAACTTCTGGTGGTTTACATGGAGTAGGTTCTTCTGTTGTAAATGCACTATCTTCTTACTTAAAAGTAAGAGTAGTCAGAGACGGTCAAGCATATGAAGAAGAATTTGAAAATGGTGGTCATCCAATTGGTACGCTTAAGCATTTAGGCAAGACTAAGGATAAAAATGGTACTACTATTACTTTTAAACCAGATCCAACTATTTTTTCTACTACCACATATAATTACGAAACTATTCAAGAACGAATTCGTGAGTCAGCTTTTCTATTAAAGGGTGTTAAGTTCACACTAACTGATGAACGAGAACCAGAACATCATGATGAGTTTCTATATGAAGATGGAATTAAGTCATTTGTATCTTATTTAAACGAAGACAAAGATACAATGGGAGATGTTTTTTACTTTTCTGGTAAACAAAATGGAATTGAAGTTGAATTTTCAGGCCAATACAATGATGGATATTCCGAAAACTTTGTTTCATTTGTAAATAATGTTCGTACAGCTGATGGTGGTAGTCATGAAGCGGGAGCACGTAGTGGGTTTACAAAGGCTTTTAATGATTACGCTAAAAAGCAAGGGCTATTAAAGAATAAGGATAAAGGTCTAGAAGGTAGCGATTATCGTGAAGGCTTAAGTGCAGTATTATCTGTTAAGATTCCAGAAGAATTACTAGAATTTGAAGGACAGACTAAAGGAAAACTTGGAACTCCTCAAGCTAGAAGTGTTGTAGACAGCATTGTTTATGAACAGCTTTCATACTATTTAATGGAAAACGGAGAATTTGCTCAAAGCTTAGTTCAGAAAGCACAAAAAGCAAGGTATGCACGTGAAGCTGCTAAAAAGGCCAGAGATGAAAGCAGAAGTGGTAAAAAGAGACGAAAGAAGGAGATTCTTTCAGGAAAATTAACTCCTGCTCAATCACGTAATCCAAAGAAAAATGAGTTATTCCTAGTCGAAGGGGACTCAGCCGGTGGTTCCGCAAAACAAGGAAGAGATAGAAAGTTCCAAGCTATTTTGCCATTACGAGGCAAGGTCTTAAATACACAAAAAGCTAAGTTACAAGATATCTTTAAAAATGAAGAAATCAATACCATGATCCATACTATTGGTGCAGGTGTTGGGTCAGATTTTCAGATTAAGGATGCAAATTACGATAAAATCATCATCATGACAGATGCGGATACTGATGGTGCCCATATTCAAATTTTGCTTTTAACTTTCTTTTACAGATATATGCGTCCAATGGTTGAAGCGGGTCGTGTGTATATTGCTCTGCCTCCTTTATACAAATTACAAAAAGGTAACGGAGCAAAAGCCAAGATTAAATATGCTTGGACTGATGAAGAATTGAGCGAAGACTCTAAAGACATGGGTAAGGGTTTTGCTTTGCAGCGTTTCAAAGGTTTAGGTGAAATGAATGCTGATCAATTATGGGAAACAACTATGAATCCTGAAACTCGTACCTTAATTAGAGTTAAGATTGACGATGCTCAACTTGCTGAAAAGCGTGTAACAACCTTAATGGGAGATAAAGTGGCCCCTAGAAGAAAATGGATTGATGAAAACGTTAAATTCCGTATGGGTGAAGACGGATCAATTCTAGAAACAAGTAGAGATTAAGAGGTTATATTTTTAAATGACACAAACAAATGAAAGAATTAGGGAATTACCTCTTGAAGAAGTTATGGGTGAAAGATTTGGACGATATTCAAAATATATTATCCAAGAACGTGCTCTCCCAGATATTCGAGATGGCTTAAAACCAGTTCAACGTCGTATTCTTTATGCGATGTATAAAGATAATAATACATATGATAAGCCTTATAAGAAGGCGGCAAAAGCTGTCGGTAATGTCATGGGTAACTTTCACCCTCATGGTGATAGTTCTATTTATGGGGCTTTGGTTCACTTATCGCAAGATTGGAAAATGCGTGAACCTTTAATCGAAATGCACGGTAATAATGGATCAATGGATGGGGATGGTCCAGCAGCCATGCGTTATACCGAATCTCGTTTAAGTAAAATTTCTAATTTACTTTTACAAGATATTGATAAAGAAACTGTTCAAATGATTTTGAACTTTGATGATACAGAGTATGAACCAACAGTTTTACCGGCTCACTTTCCTAACTTATTAGTTAATGGATCAACAGGTATCTCAGCTGGATACGCAACTGAAATTCCACCTCATAATCTTGCTGAGGTTATTGAAGCAGCTGTTTATCTGCTAAAGCATCCCGATGCTACAACAGATGATTTGATGAAATTTGTTAAGGGACCCGATTTTCCAACAGGTGGCATTGTCCTAGGAACTAAGGGCATTAAAGAGGCCTATGAAACTGGTCGTGGAAGAATTCAAGTTAGGTCTAAGACTACAATTCAAGAAATTAAAGGCCATCGTCAGCAAATCGTTGTAACCGAAGTACCTTTCGGCGTAAATAAAGCAATGATGGTTAAGAAAATTGACGAAATCCGTTTAAATAAGGAAATTGACGGTATTTCAGAAGTAAGAGATGAAACTGATCGTCACGGCCTTTCAATTGTAATCGAACTTAAAAAGGGTGCTGATAGTCAAAACATCTTGAACTATCTATTTAAAAACACTGACTTACAAGTTTCATACAATTTCAATATGGTTGCTATTGATCGTATGACTCCTGTACAAGTTGGATTAAAGCGTATTTTATCTTCTTATTTAGCACATAAAAAAGATGTTGTAACTAAGAGAACAGAATTTGATCTAAAGAAAGCTAAACAGCGTCTAGAAATAGTTGAAGGTCTTATTCATGCCTTAGATATTTTAGATCAAGTAATCAAAACTATTAGATCTTCTAAAGATAAAAAAGATGCTAAAAAGAATTTAATTGCTAAGTATGAGTTCACTCCTAATCAAGCGGAAGCTATAGTTTCTTTGCAGTTATACCGTTTAACTAATACTGATGTTAACCAACTTAAAAAGGAACAAGCAGATTTAAATAAAAAAATCGAAAAGTTCAATGAAATATTAAGTGATAATAAGGTTCTTGAAAGAGTTGTAGTTAAAGAATTAAATGCGGTAAAAAGAGAATTCGGTTCACCAAGAAGAACAGAAATTACTGCTAAAGCAGCTAAAATTGAAATTAATGAAAAAGCTCTAGTAGCTGATGAAGATGTACGAGTATTAGTAAGTAAAGACGGCTACTTGAAGCGTTCATCTCTTCGTTCATTCCAATCAACCGATGATGAAGATAATGGATTGCCTGCTGGTGATAAGGTTGTGTTTGAAAAAACAATGTCTACCTTGGATAACCTTTATATTTTTACTAATAAAGGAAACCTAATTTATCGTCCAGTACATGAATTAATTGAAACAAAATGGAAAGAAACAGGGCAGCACCTGTCTCAAGAAATTGGTCTTGATAGTGATGAAGAAATTATTCGGGTGTTTGAAGTTAATGATTTAAAGGCCAATTTAAACTTTTTGATTGCTACCAACGATGGATACATTAAACAAGTTACATTAGCCGATTTACAACCTACTAGAACATATAAGTCTCGTGCAATTACTGCTATTAAGCTTAAGAGTAATGACAGTAAAGTTGTCCGCATTGATCAAGTTCAACCTGATAGTAAAGAAGAAATTACTCTAATTACTAACCAAGCCTACGCAGTAAGATTTGATATTAATGAAATACCTACATCTGGTTCAAAAGCCGTAGGGGTCAAGTCAGTTAACCTTAAAGATGATGACTACATAGTAAATTATGTTTTAGCTGATCCTAAATATATTGATTTAATTAAGGTTGGAATCATCACTCAACGGGGGGCCTTTAAGCAACTCAAACTTAACCTTATAAATAAAGTTACACGTGCAAAACGAGGTGTCCTTGTACTACGTGAACTTAAGACTAAGCCTCATCGAATTATGGCAATCAGTAGTTATGGTGGAAATCATATTCTTCATCTGAATACTTCTAGTGATCGTCATATTGAGCTTAATACTTCTGAATTCCCATTGGGCGATCGCTATTCAAATGGATCGTTTGTACTAGACCCAATGACAGATGGGACTCCTGTCTCATTAACGCTTGGTCAGCCAATCGCAGATGGAAGAGATAAAACTGAAGATTTATTTTAATTAGTTAAAAACTAAGGATAATGATTTAACTGTTATCCTTAGTTTTTTTATTAAAATAAGAATTATAGGAAAATAGTATGCATTTTATGCAAAATTTTTTATTATTATTGGCACAGGTGTTATTATAAAAAGTGTGAGATGAATATTAAGCTTTAATAAAGGACTATCAGAAAATAATTAGTTGTATTTAAAAATCTTATTCATTAGCTATTATTCCAGATTTATATAAGAGGTATTCAATTATGAAAACAAATACTGATGCGGTTTTATCCGCGAAATCGTTACGTTACTTTCTTCAATTAATTGATAATATGAGTTATACGCAAGCAGCTCAAATTTTAGGTATTACTCAGCCGGCCTTAACGCAACAAATTAAAAAACTTGAACGAGCAGTTGGGTCACCATTATTTGGCCAAATGGGTAAGAAACTATATTTAACTGATGCTGGTTTAAAGATGGAAGAGACAGCAAAAGCACTATTTTCAACAGTTAATAATGCCGTAGACAGTATCCAGCAGTACACTAAATCAGATACCGGAACTATTTCTTTAGGAATATTATCTACTATTGAAGCAAGAGTAATTGATCAATTCTTAGTTAAATTCAACCATAAATATCCTGATATAACATTACATGTGGGTTTCTATAATAGGACAGAGCTTTGGGATAGACTAGATAATAATCAATTAGATTTAGCAGTTCTTTACATGCCAGATCATAATTCAACTGTGAAGAACATGAAACAGTATATGGCAAAACAAATTTATCCTGAAGAAGTTATTTTCTTAACTCACGATCCAGAAGATGAGTTTAATAAAACAACTCAGCATAAATGGGTTGCTTATCCTAAGGACTACTATTTACCACAAATTGTTCGTCGCTTTTATGCTAGTGAGTTTCCAAACAATGAATTAAATACTACGGTAACCTTTACTGCTCCGTATCAATTAATCAAATTTGCTGAACAAACTGACTATAACACCTATGTCTCCAAGAGTTTTTATAAGGCACACAAGGCTGAAATTACATTATCTCCAGTAAAGACAAAGAGTGAGACAAACTTTGAAAGTTGTTTTATTTATCGTAAAAATAAGAGTGAAATACCTCGACTAGTCAACTTCCTAAAAGAGTGGGATAAGTTTATTGAAGAAAAAGATTATGATAGTAGACTAGAGGATATTAAAGTTAATATTTAGTTTTAAGGCATTCTTTTTATAGCAAAAGGATGCCTTTTTAATGCGTGATAGATTTGCTTAAGTTTAACTTTTAATCTAAAATAATTAGGTAGATATAATTTTAAAGGAGCTCTATATAATGGCAAAAGAATTGATTTTTGGTCACCAAAATCCTGATACAGATGCAATCGGAACAGCAATTGCATACTCATACTTACAAAATAAGTTAGGTTACGATACCGAAGCGGTTGCTTTAGGTGAAGCTAATGATGAAACTAAGTATGCTTTAAATAAGTTTGGGTTTACTGCACCTCGTGTTATTAAAACTGCTTCAAATGAAGTTGATGCAGTAATGCTTGTTGACCATAACGAACCTCAACAAAGTGTTTCTGACATTGATAAGGTTAAAGTAACTCATGTAGTTGATCACCACCGTATTATGAACTTCAATACTGCTGATCCTTTATACTACCGTGCAGCTCCAGTTGGTTGTACCAGTACCATTATGTGGCAAATGTACAACGAAAAAGAAATTGAAATTCCACAAGATATTGCAGGAATTATGCTTTCAGCTATTATCTCAGATACTTTACTCTTAAAGTCACCAACTACTACTGACCAAGATAAAGAAGCTGTGGTATCTTTAGCAAATATTGCTGGTGTTGACTACAAGGAATATGGTCTTAAGATGCTTAAAGCTGGTACTAATATTGCTGACAAGTCAGAAGAAGACTTAATTGATTTAGATGCTAAGAGTTTTGAATTAAACGGTAGCAACGTTCGTGTAGCCCAAATTAACGTTGTTGATTTACCAGAAGCATTAGAACGTAAAGACGCATTCTTAAAGGCTATGGATGAAGCTTCTAAGCGTGAAGGCTACGATATGTTTATGCTTTTAATTACCAACATTCTTGACTCAGATTCAGAAGCTTTAGTAGTAGGTAGTGATGAATCAAAGGCTAAATTTGAAAAAGCATTTAACGCTAAATTATCAGATTCAGAAGTTAAATTACCAGGCGTTGTTTCAAGAAAGAAGCAAGTTGTTCCTCCTTTAACTAATGCTTTTGAAGCTTAATTATTTGGTTTAATTTAGAAAAAGACAGGTATGATCCTTTCATACTTGTTTTTTTATTTAGTAGAGGAAAATGAAATCATCAATAGAAGTACTAAAAAACGTTTTTGGTTATACAACTTTTCGTCCTGGACAAGAGCGAGTTATTGAGCAAGTTCTTAAAGGAAAAAATGTTTTAGCTGTAATGCCAACTGGAGCAGGAAAGTCAATGTGCTATCAGATACCGGCATTAGTTAATCCTGGTCTAACATTGGTAATATCTCCTTTAATTTCCTTAATGAAAGATCAGATAGATTCGCTAAAACAAAATGGTATTAATGCTGCTGCTTTAAATTCAGCAACTCCTCAAGAAGAAGTAAATCCAATCTTGAGACAAGCCTATGAAGGAAAAATAAAACTTTTATACATAACTCCTGAGCGGCTAGCAATGGATTATTTTCGCTATCAATTAAACTTTTTGGATATTTCTTTAGTTGCAGTCGATGAAGCCCACTGTATTTCTCAATGGGGCCATGACTTTAGACCTGCGTACCGCCAAATTATGGAGGGAGTAAAGTCAATTAAAAGCCAGCCTAACATTTTAGCTTTAACAGCAACGGCAACCCCTTCAGTGCAGAAAGATATTGCAGATCAATTAAATATTCCGGCTGAAAATTATGTTATTACTTCATTTGCAAGACCAAATTTGAGCTTCAAGGTAGTAGATAATCCTAAAAATACTAACTTATATCTTTTAGATTATATTAAAAAGCATCCCAATCAATCAGGGATTGTGTATGCGAGTACAAGAAAAAATGTTGAAGAGTTGACTGACTATTTAGCTCAAAATGGAATTTTAACAGCGAGTTATCATGCTGGGCTATCTAATAAAGAAAGAGCCGATGTACAAGATGCCTTTCAATTTGATAAGGTCCAAGTGATTGTTGCAACAAATGCTTTTGGTATGGGAATTGATAAAAGAAATGTTCGATTTGTAATTCACGCTAATAGTACTCCAAACTTAGAATCATATTATCAAGAAGCCGGGAGAGCAGGCAGAGACGGAGAGCCATGTGAAGGAATATTAATTTATCACCCGAAAGATATTAGACTATATCGTTGGTTTATTGAACAATCTGATTTAGATGATGAATACCAAAAAATTCAATATCAGAAATTAGCTGCAATTACTAAGTACGTCAATACAACGGAATGTTTACAACAATTTATCGTCAGATATTTTGGTCAGACTTGCTCTCCATGTGGCAAATGTTCTAATTGTTTGGGAACATTTATTGAAAAAGATATTACTGCAGAAAGCAAAAAAATCATTTCAACAATTTATGAACTTGATGGACGTTTTGGCAAAAATGTAGTTGCCGATGTAGTTACAGGTGCCAATAATCAGCGCATGCGAGAAATTCGGGCATCTAATTTTAAAAATTATGGTAGTTTGAAGTTGGGGAAGAGGGCTGCCTTAGACTTAATTAATTATCTAATCAGTCATAACTACTTGGAGCTAACAGATACTCAATATCCTGTAGTTCATGTAACTAATTTAGGATGGGACGTTTTAGATGATAAAAAGCAAGTAAGTCAAAAGATTTCAAAAAATATCAGAAAATCAATACAACTTACTAATCAAATTTCAGAAAAGGAGAATAATCTATTCTTGCGTTTAAAGGAAACACGCTTAGAGTTAGCTAAAGAGCAGGGAATACCAGCATTTTATATTTTCTCTGATAAATCATTAAGAGATATGGCACTTCAAAAACCTAAAACAAAAACAGACTTTTTGAATATTTCAGGTGTTGGTCAAGCAAAATTAAAAGCATATGGGCAAATTATGCTTGATACCATTAGAAAATATTTGAAAGAAGAAATAGATTAATGAAGTGTCTAGTAATAAATAGTAGAATAGACTAGAACAGATTAAAAATAGGAGGACTAAAATGGAATATCCACAATTAGACCTTGAAAATGTAAAAGGTCCAAAAGCAGTAATTAAAACTAATCATGGAGATATTAAAGTTCAATTATTTGAAAAAGATGCTCCAATGACTGTAGAAAATTTTGTTCGTTTAGCTAAAAAGGGTTACTATGATAATACTACTTTTCATCGTGTAATTAGTGACTTTATGATCCAAGGTGGTGATCCAAAGGGTGACGGTACTGGCGGTGAGAGTATCTGGGGACATCCTTTTGAAGATGAGTTTTCAAATAAACTCTTTAACTTACGTGGTGCACTTTCCATGGCTAATTCTGGTCCTAATACTAATGGTAGTCAATTCTTTATTGTTCAAAATAAGAATGTGCCTAAACGAATGATTAAGGAAATGGATGCAGCTGGCTATCCAAAAGAAATTGTAAAAGCATATAAACAGGGTGGAACCCCATGGTTAGATGGTCGTCATACAGTTTTTGGTCAAGTAATTGATGGTATGGATGTCGTTGATGAAATTGCAAAGGTTCCACGTGATAAGGCAAATGATAAGCCTAAAGAAGATGTAATTATTAAGAACATTCAGATTGAAGATTAATTCGGTTAAAAACATGGTCTACCTTGATCATGTTTTTAATTTGGGCTTATAACACGGGGGTTAAATATGAATATATTTACTAATGATAAGTATCGGCCATCAGAATCACGTATTTTAGCTACATCCTTAACTTTTTCAGCTGGTTTTATTGATGCTTATACTTATATTCAACGAGGACATACTTTATCTGCAGGGCAAACAGGAAATGTTATCTTCTTTGCTTCAGCATTTGCGGATCACAATATAGCTGGTATGTTAAATAGAGCAACTACATTTATTGCATTTACTTTAGGGTTATTACTGGTAGGTCTTTTTCATAAATACGTAAAAAGTAATTATTGGCGGGTATTTTGTCTATTTCCAATTTTACTTATTTGCTTAGGAGTAGGCTTTGTTCCTAAAACTGTTCCGAATTATTATGTCGTGCCCGTAATTGCCTTTGGACTGGCTGTTCAAAATGCTTCCTTTAGTAAGATCGAAGGTATGGGGTATAATAATGCATTTACAACTGGTAATTTAAAAAAATCTGTCGTTGCCTGGAGTGCATATTTCTTTGGTGAAGATAAATCTCAGCATAATGCAGCTGTTAACTACATGCTTTTAGTTATTGCTTTTGCATTTGGAGCCATTGTGTCAGCATTACTTCAAAAAGTATTTCTCTTAAAAACTATATGGTTTGCAGTATTACTTCTGGGAACTATTAATATTGTTTATACAATTTCATTAAGTAAACGGAAAAAATTAAATTTCAAAAATGAGTAGTCGTTAAAATTTTTAGTACATGTTTTAAAATCTCACTAAATGAACTGTGTATTCAGTGGTTCAATTTGGTGAGATTTTTATTTAGAAAAAATAAGCGGTAAAGAGAAAAGGAGCTAATAAATCATAAAAGCATAAATTCGTATAATATATATTATGTAAAGTAGTATATAAAAATTATAGAATATATCAAAAGTACCTTGTTTATATGTATTATGTTTTAGGCAGTTAAATCTTTATCAACATATCTAAAATAATTTTTCTGAGTTAATTAGATTCTTACTAACTAAA
The DNA here is from genome assembly GCF_013487865.1 of Lactobacillus johnsonii. Taxonomy (NCBI): domain Bacteria; kingdom Bacillati; phylum Bacillota; class Bacilli; order Lactobacillales; family Lactobacillaceae; genus Lactobacillus; species Lactobacillus johnsonii. Next base: position 1,007,973 of record NZ_CP047409.1, on the reverse strand, counting down.
AAATATAAGTTAAGGATTTTTATTTTGAATCTTCACTGTAAGCTTAAGTAAAAATTTTTATAGCTATGTCTATCTCTTATCTATAACTTTGTGATGCTGTGGCGGCCATTCTATGGCTTTTAAAATAATTATTGGTTAGCAGTTAATCGATTTGATTTAAATTTTCTGTTATATGTCCTATGCAAAATGTTTGCTATTGCCAGAGCTTATTTGTGGATTTAAGCTAGTTGTACAAGTATTCTCAGATAAAAGCTTAGATAGGATAAGTATATTTTATCTTGAACTTATGATATTTTGAAAATAATTGAAATATAAGGGATTGCTAGATTTTATAGTTCTTACTGAATATGATTATGGTAATACATAGAGTAATAAATTAGGGCAATAATACATGATTTTTCATTAAAATTACCTTTCATTAAAATTATTGTTTTAATGAAAGGTATAGATGTATATCCTATAAAATATGGATTTTTAATTCATTCAAATCGATCTGTTTTTTCTTTTAAAGTTAACTTTTAAAATTTTGTTTTGATCCCAACAGCTACAAATTTATTTTAACCATATGTAATTCAGTCCGATATTTAAATATTTTACTATATCATTTTTGAACTAATACTTTTTATTCTCCTTTAATACCCTTATTCAGCTTATGTTTATCTCCTATTTTAACCTTAACTTCTCATACATTATAGTTAATTTTATTATTCATGCTTTGAAACTACGCTTATTTACAGCAATAATTGCTTTTTACTTAATGATTTTTCTTAAATACCCTTTATTTATACTAAAAATCCGTTCTTTTTAGATTAATTTATTGTTCTGATCCTGTTAGTTGTAAATTGATCTAAATTCCATACGCGTTATAACTAATTACCAGCCTTTTCCATAGTATACTAGCTTGTCTCCCCTCTCTCCTGCTAGGGGACAGTAACAAAACTTTTTTTAGGTCAATAAATAAGATATAATATTATACAAACCTACGTTCGAGGAGACTATAATTTGGAAACTAATAAATACTTAGAACTTATTAAGCAAGAATTGGCTAATATGCCAGATTTTGTAAAGGAATACAATCTAGGAACTTCTCATTCATTAACTACAACCTATCAATATTTAACTGAAATTCGACGTTTTTTCGACTGGCTAAGACAAAATAATATTGCTTCAGTTTCTTCTAATAAAGAGATTGAAGTAACGACGTTGGAAAATCTACAAAGAAATGATGTTATGCTGTACATTCATCATCTTAAACATACTAAAAATCAACAAGGTCGCTTAAATTCGCCAACTACCATTAATCGTTCTATTAATGCTCTACGCTCCCTCTATAAGTTCTTAACGATTACTTCTGACAATAATCATGGTGAACCATATTTTGACCGTAATGTCATGTTAAAAATCAATTCATTAAATGACACTAAGACATTAAATTATAGAGCTCATGTTTTAGAGTCACATATGTATATGGGAGATTTAAAGTACCAATTCTTAGATTTTATTGAAAATGAATATATACATAAATGTAATAAGCAGTCCCTACCTGCCTTTAAAAAGAATCACGAGCGAGATATGGCGATTATTGCATTGATTTTAGGAACTGGAATTAGAGTTTCTGAATGTGTTGGCGTAAATATGCGTAATATTAATTTAAAAGATGCTATGCTGGATGTTACACGCAAAGGTGGTCAAAAAGATAGTGTTCCCATTGCTGAATGGACGATTCCTTATTTAAAGAAATATAGGGAAATACGTGCCGATCATTATCATGCTGAAAAAGAAGATATTGCTTTCTTTTTAACTAGATGGCATGGAAAGACTAAAAGGATAACCACTAATGCAGTTGAGAAAATGGTTAACAAGTATTCTGCAGCTTTTGGGAAACCTCTTACTCCCCATAAGTTACGCCATACGCTAGCTAGTGAACTTTATGAAGTAACTAAGGATCAAGTGTTAGTAGCACAGCAATTGGGTCAGAAAGGAACAACAGCTACTGATTTATATACTCATGTAGATCAAAAAAAACAAAAAGCGGCACTAAATAAAATAAATAGATATAAATCTTCTGATTAATTCAACTCTAATCTCATTATTTAGCCTATAATAAAAGTGTATACTTTATGTAAAAAGGAAGGAACACTTCATGGAATTAAGAGTTTTAAGATATTTTCTTGCGGTTTGTGAAGCAAAAAATATATCAAAGGCAGCTGAAGCTCTTCATATTAGTCAACCATCGCTTTCACGCCAATTGAAAAATTTAGAGGCTGAACTTGGCGTAACTTTGTTTTATCGTGGACATCAGGAAATTACTCTTACTCAAGAAGGATATTATCTTCAGGAACATGCAGAAGAAATAATTTCTTTGACCAATAAAACACAACAAAATCTAAAACGCTCTCAAATTATATCTGGTGAATTATACATCGGAGCAGGAGAAAGTATTGCAACTAAACGTGTAATGGATATTATCCATCAAATTTTACAGAACTATCCTCAAGTGAAGATTCACTTCTTTAATGGAAATTCATCCATGATTGAAAGCAAGCTTGAGCGCGGACTATTAGACTTTGGAATTACAATGGGCCAATATGATACTACTCAAAATTTTAATAGTCTGACCCTTCCTGAAATTAATGAATATGGTGTGATTGTAAGTAAAAATCACCCATTAGCTGATCATTCCTGTGTTACTGCCGAAGATTTACAAAATTATCCTGTCATTATGTCAAAACATACGGCTGATTCTGATAACTTTAGAGATTGGTATACTGAGCCACAAAAGTTAAATATCGTGGCTACATTTAACTTACCTGATAATTTGCAGTATCTCGTAGACAAGGGACCTTATTGCCTATTGATATATAAAGATTTGCTTCCTTTAGATAAGAGTAATTTATGCTTTTTACCACTTGAGCCTAAAATTATTGACCATAATCGTTTGATTTGGAGTTCAAGAAATCAACTATCAAATGTTGCAAGTCTATTTCTTAAACTGATACGAGATTCTATAAAAAGCAAAAATTAATTTATACATAAAAAACGATTTGAAGATCTAAAAAAGATTTTCAAATCGTTTTTTAATTAATGACTTTGCTGACTAGCAGCAGATTGTTGGTTGTTTTGTGCTTGTCCTTGATTATTGTGGTTAGTATCTGAGCTGTTGTTACTATTATTGGCTTGTGATTGTTGACTAGATTCTTTATTATCAGAGGATTGGGTTGATGTACTACTTTGACTTTGAGAATATTGACTTTCCTCGTTATGTTCTTCTGATTTGCTACTTTGCGATGAACTAGATTGTTGGCTACTACTTGAAGAACTTTCACTTGATTGACTAGATTGAGTATTTGAATTTCCAGAATCAATATCAATATCAAAACTATCATCAGCTTTTGGATGGTATACTCTATGACTCTTCTTTGTGGCTGTCTTAGCTCTCAATGCTTTTGGAGTACTTACCTTAATTGCATTGATTTCTGTATATGTTCCCTCTTGAGAAATATCGTATCCAGCATAAGCAAAACGCAAGTAGAATGAAAAGCTCGTCAAGACTAAGTGGCCGCCCTTTTCTTTTAAGGTATATTCAACCTTTAACCTTTTAAGTGCTCCCTCATTATCTAATCCAGATGCATTACCTTTAAGCTTTTTAATTAGCTTACTGTGGGTCTTATTCCAGAACTTTAGACTATTACCACTGTAGCTAACGCGATAGATAGAGCCAGATTTCTTAAGTTTCATATCACCTTTAATTGCTTTACTTCCGCTTAAAATAATTGCTGGGTCGAATTGGCTAACTACTTTATTAGGAGTCATAGTAGAAGAAGCTTTCCACTTTGGACTACCAGTATTATCCCACATTTTTTGATATACTTTGTCTTCATTTAGCCACATAGATGTCTTATCAACTTTAGCTTGTGCCTTAAGTGGATCATTTTGATATTCCCCAGTCCAAGTTCTTGTAGCTTGAATTCCGGGTGAATTCTTTACATTAAATTTATAGCTTTTGAAATCGGTATTGAGTGCTTCTGCAATAATTTCTTTGTCACTACTATTACTTGTAGCAGAATTAACAGCGGTAGGACTACTACTTTTAATAGCACTTGTGTTCATAGCTAATATAACTTGAAAAACGATTACCAGTCCTAGACCAATACCAGCGACTAGTCCTAATATTTTTAAAAACTTATTTTTCATTTAATCACTCTCGTTTTAAGTTCATGTAATTTACTTTATTAAAAAAATAGGAAAGCAACTTTAGCTCTCCTATTTTTGATATGATTATTTTTTACTAAAGTCCATTTTATCTATGTCTGCCATCCAAGTAATACCAAGAGATTTTTCTCCTAAATAGGTAGCAATTACGGAACTAAAATTGAACATTTTAATGGTCATATTAGGGAAAGCAGCTTGAAAATCATTTTTAACCTTAGTAGCCTGCTCTAAATCATTAGAATTATAAACTGCTAATGACAATTTATCCTTAATAGGCGAATTATTAATTCGCTCAATAGTGATATTTTCAGCCTTCTTAACAGCTCTCTTCATGGAACGAACTTTATCAAAACTTACGATTTGATAATCATCCTTTTTAAATGTTAAAAGTGGCTTAATTTGAAGCATGGTACCAATAAAAGCACTCGCATTACTCAAACGGCCGCCGCGCACTAAGTTATTTAAATCATCTACAACGAAAAGAACATCAATTGTATCTCTAATTTCGTCTAACTTAGATAGAATTTCTTTAGGTTCCCAACCATTTTTAATCATTTTAGCAGCTGCTAGCACTAGATTTCCCATTGAACGAACGGTCATTGCTGGATCATAAGGATAAAGATTAAATTCAGGATGATTATGAGCTAAAGTAACTAAACTGTTATAAAAGCCAGAAATACCAGATGTTAAGGGAATAGCAATAATAGCTTCATAACCTTCATTTTTCAATTTTTGGCATAATTCAAGCATAGTACCCGGACTAGGCTGCGAAGTCTTAGGAAAAGGTGCTCCATCGCGTTCTAGCTCAAAAAGCTTCTCTGCAGTAATATCTACCCCATCCATGTATTGCTTATCTCCAATAATAACCGGAATAGGTACTACTGTAATATCATTGGCCTTGGCTTCTTCTGGGCTTATATCACTAGTACTATCTGTAATGAGTGCTATCTTCACGTGTGAAAACCTACCTTAAAATTAAAATGGCAGCATTAAGTTGCATGCTGCAATACTACTTATCAAAATAAAATTATATCATAAAATCCAACGTTTTTTAAACATAATCGATGATTTATACTTCATCTGTTACAAGGTTATTAACAATAATTTGTAATTTACTATCAAAATCCTGTATTTTTTCTTCACTCCAACTAGAAAAAATTTGTGCTTCAATTTGAGAAAGAACTTTTTTTAATTCTTGGGCTTTAGCTAATCCTTCATTGTTTAAATTTAAAGATTTGCTAGAATCCTTCTTTGAACGTTCTACTTTAATTAAAGAAGCAGTTTTTTTCTGCTTGATTTGTCTACTTAGGGTCGAAAGAGATATACTTAATGCCTGTGCTAATTCTCCCATCGTCAAAGTCTCGTTCTGATGATGATCAAAGAATAGTAATAAGCGAGTTTGAGAGAGGTTTAATCCACACTTTTTATTAATCACTCGCTTAATATTCTCACTAACGCTATTAAATATTAAGACATTCATTTTATTTACCACCTATACTTAATTTTCCCATTTTTCTAATCAACAATAATTCTAAGACATAATTTAATTTTTCACAAGATTCGTGAAAAATTAACAATATTAGTGAAAAAATCACATATATATTTATCAAGGAAATTCAAGAGATTAAAGAGTATAATTAAATATACTGTTTTAAAGGAGGATATTTATGGCTTTTGATGGTTTATTTATTCATAGTCTTCTGCAAGATCTCTCCCCTACTCTGGTTGGAGGAAAACTTACTAAAATATACCAACCATTTGAACAAGATTTAGTTTTAAATTTCAGGAAAGATCGTAAGAATCAGCGTTTGCTGATTTCTGCTAATGCTCAAAATCCACGCTTTTATATTACAAATGATACAATTGCAAATCCTGACGTTGCTCCTACTTTTGTTATGGTTTTGCGGAAATATTTAGAAGGATCAGTTCTTCAAAAAATCGAACAAATCGGTGTTGAGAGAATAGTTAACTTTCATTTTTCTAATCGAAATGAATTAGGAGATGAAATGCAGCTTATTTTATCGGTAGAATTGATGGGACGACATAGTAATGTGATTTTATATAATGCGGATAATAATAAAATTATTGATTTGCTTAAAAGAATCAATCCTGATGAAAACCGCGCACGCTTATTACTTCCACATGCACCTTATGAACTGCCTCCTCTTCTTCCAGGAATCAATGGCTTTGATCTTTGTGCTGACAACTTCAATGACTTAAAGGAAAAGTATCCTGAACCAGCAGATTTTGTAAGACAATTTAATGGTTTAGACGGAGACGATAAAAAAGAATTTACTGGTTACTTAGAAGACGATTTTTCATATAGTTCTTTACAGACATTTTTTAATCAATTTAATAGGCCAAAAGGATATGTGCTACAGACCATTAAGCATAAGGATCGTGTATATACTTACCTACCATATCATCTAGAATTAAATTTGATTTATTCTAATGACGATGTCAATAAAACATTAGACGAGTTTTATCGTGATCAGGCTAATCGTGAATGGGTAAAGCAAAAATCTAAAAGAATTGAAAATATTGTTAATAATGAGCTTAAAAAACTTAAAAAGAAGATTATTAAGTTACGTAAGCAATTAGATCAAGCCGAGAATTCTGAAGAATATCGAATTAAGGGTGAATTACTTAATGCTTATCTTCATGAAGTAAAGGCTGGGATGACAAGTATTGATCTACCAAATTATTATAAAAATAATAAGCCCTTAAAAATAAAACTTGATCCCGCACTTTCACCTGCTAGAAATGCACAAAAATACTTTACTCGTTATCAAAAATTACGTAATTCAATTAAACATGTTAATGAACAAATTAAATTAGCAAACGAGAATTTAGATTACTTTGATTCTATTCAAACTGCAATTGATAACGCTGATCCACAAGATATTGATGCAATTAGCGATGAATTAATTAATCAAGGCTATCTAAAAGAACAAAATCATAATCATCGCCGGAAGAAAAAGATTAGCGAAAAAAATTTGAATACTTTCAAACTAAGTGATGGTAAAAAAGTATTAGTTGGTAAAAATAATTATCAAAATGATTGGCTAACTTTAAAAAAGGCAGACAAACGTGATTACTGGTTCCATGTCAAAAATATGCCTGGCTCTCATGTCATTTTGCAGGACAATGATCCAAGTGATGAAGATATCAAAGAAGCAGCCGAAATTGCTGCCTATTTCTCTAAAGGAAAGAATTCTAGTCACGTCCCAGTTGATTATGTGCAAGTTAAAAGAATTAAAAAACCTAATGGTGCTAAGCCTGGTTTTGTCATTTATACTGGTCAGAATTCAATCGAAGTCACTCCCAATGAAAAAGATATTTTAGAAAAAAGACTATAGAAAAAAGCGTTCATATCAAAATGAGCGCTTTTTCTATAGTCTCTAAATTTACATAATAAATAATATTTAATTTTACAAAGGCTGAGTAGTCATTGCTAAAGTTTCAAGTACTATTAAAACATCTTGCGCTGATTGTAAACTAGAAAAAACAGGAATATGTGTGCTTAAAGCTGCATCTTTAATCATAATTGCATCATGACTAGCAGAGTCGGATAAACTGGTTACATTGATTACTAGATTAATTCGATGCTGCTTTATCTTTTCAAGTAAGCTATTGCTTCCCTCTTGAACCTTTTCAATAATTCCTGTTGTTATTCCCTCTTCAGCTAATACATTTGCAGTACCTTCAGTTGCTAAAAGCTTAAAACCTAACTGATGAAAACGTGCAGCTATTTTAATTGCATTATGTTTTTCAGAATCTTTAACCGAAATAAAGACAGTACCATATGTTGAAATCATTAAATCACTGCCTTCATATCCTTTAAACAAGGCAGTCGGCAAATGCTTGGCTCGTCCCATCACACTACCAGAGGTCTTCATCTTAGAATCAAAGGTATTTTCACTACTATATGATAAATAAGAAAAGACGGGCATTTTAACGTGAATTAAGTCGTTTGATGGCCAAATATCGCTTGGAAGATCTAATTCAGACAATGTACTTCCTAACAAAACTTTCATTGTTATAGCTGTAATATCTTTTTTTAGTGCTTTAGTTAGAAAAGCTACATTGTGTCCAGAGTAACTTTTAATTTGTAATAAATAGATTTGATCATTAGCTAGTAAAAAGTGTAAGTTAACTGGTCCTCTTAAATTAAGTTTAGTGGCAATACTAATTGCACTATCACGTAATCTACGCTGATCATTAGTTGATAAATTTTGTGGACGATAGACAGCTATGGAGTCACTGGCATGTGAGCCGGTCTGTTCAAAGTGTTCAATAATTCCGGGAATAGTAACATTTTTACCATCAGAAATAGCAGTCACTTCATACTTTTTACCTTCAATAAACTTCGAAACATTCATATGCTCTAATGAATTTTCAGCAATATATCTTTGTAAAGCTGGTAAATCAAAGACCACAGCAGATTTTTGCTTCTTACCGTTACTTGTACCACCAATTAAAGCTGGAAAACCATTTCTTTTAACAAAAGCTAAAATGCTTTCTTCATTGTCGCATTGAAGAGCTGGGACTGGATTAACGCCGGCCTGATATACTTCGTCTGCATGATCTTCCCTTAGAATTTCCTTCAAATTAGGCTGACCTAAAATTGTTAGCCCATGTTCTAAGAGTGAACTGCGATATTCATTAATCTGTTTGCCAGAAAATTGCGTTACCACTTCTTTGATATTTTCTTTCCATGCAACTTCAAGAATATTTTCTAAAGTAATTGGTTCAAAGTAAATTCGATCGCATACATCATACGCTGCACTCACACTTTCTGGATTATTACTAATAATCACAGGACTAATTCCTTGCTCTTTTAAGGTCTTGGCAGCATGGTAGAGCATATAATCAAATTCTCCAGTTAGAGATACTTGAAATGGTTTTAATCCTAAAAGAAGGCATTTTTTCGAATTAGATAGTGGTATTATTTCATCTTCAATTCCATAACTACTGTAAACAGCTTGAATATTAGGATGAATTAATCCAGCTGTTCCATCAATTTCAATATAGCTAGGCTTAATTGACCATTTTTTACATAAATCAGCAATTGATTTTTCATCTCGCTGCGTAATTTCAGCAATTAATCGATTAGAAAAACCATTTTTCTTTACTTTCAGCATTAAATCAGCTGTAAGTTCATCATTACGTAATTTCTTTAATAAAATCAAAATATGATTAAACTTCTGCAAAAATACTAAATGAATATGTAAAAGCTGGTGAAGAGTGTGGTAATTAATTCCCTTTGCTATCGCGGCTAATAGTGTAATTAGGTGTATTTCATTAGGCTTCGATAGATCTTGCAATAATTCTTTTTCGCTTTTTTTATATTCCTTTTTAAAGGTCTTAACATTATTAGAAAAACCAGTAGTTGACTGGAGAGCCTTTAAAAATGCACTTTCAAAGTTACGACCAATTCCTAGAGCTTGGCCTCCGGAAGTGGTTTTATTATTAAGAGTGTAGTGATTATAACCAGCTTCTGTGAAAGACCAATAAGGTAATTTTACAAAGCAAGCATCTTGCACGGGATCAACAGCAGCAGAAATTCCAGATTGTGGATCGGTAATTTCATTTAAATTATAGCCAAGTGCAATTTTGGCCGTTACATATCCAATAGAATATACGCCACTTCTATAAGAAAGCAGACTACTCTGAGTCAAACGGGGCTTAATACTTAATACTTTAAAATTAAAGTCTTCCCCACTTTGCTTAACAGCAAAATGAATACTCAAAGCTCCATGTAAATTAAGACAATTAGCAATCTTTCGACAGCAATTTCTTAAGCGCTGAATTTGATTATTATTTCTAGTTAAAATTGGCGTCACTAATAAAGAATCCGAAGAGTTAATACCAACTGGTTCTAAACTGCCAATATTTCCTACAAATACAAAGTTTCCATTATTATCCCGAACAATATCAAAAATTAATTCTTCCCAATTCGATAAATCTTCAGTTAAACGATAATCTTTCCAATTAAAATGGTCATCGGATTCTTCATCTAAGAAGTATTGTTCTAATTGAGCTAGATTTTCTAGAGAGATCATGCTATCGGGGCGATAATGCTGCTTTTTTGATAAAAGCAAAGGAAAATGAGCATGTTCAATTACTCGCCTTAAGTCCTCTTCTTTTTCTAACAGCCATTGATTGGCCACCGCAATCTTATTTGCTTTAAGAAAACTATAGAAATTATGAGGAGCTGATAGACTCAATGCCAAGCTGTTAATAGTTAGTAACTCAATATTCATTTGGGTTAAGATGCCCGACTCTAATAATTCACTGGTAAGTTTTAAAGCCGGTTTGCCCCCAAAAGCCGGAATAATAGCATCTGGCTTCTCCATCCGAACGATTCGCTTCACAAAAGGCAACGTCATTGGTTCAAGATATACATTTACATTAGGATGCGGATCTGTTGTGACGGTTGCAGGATTGGGATTAATCAATACAACTTGTACGTTACTTTCTTCAAAAGCCGTTAACGCTTGTTTAGCAAGAATATCAAGTTCTGTTACTTCTCCAACAATACTTGGCCCCGCTCCAATAACAAGAACTTTATTAATTTCATTATGTAAAGGCATACTCTACTCCATCATATTCAAAAACTGATCATAAATGCTGGCTGCATCAAAATTACCTGGTGAGCCTTCTGGATTAAAGGCAGTTGCTAAAACTTTATCTTTTTTGATACTGTAGCCTGCTAATAACTCCGATCTTAAATCAAAATATTTACGTGAAAGATTCAAAGATAAACTATCAGGTACTACTAGTTGATCAATATTCATTGCAGTTTGCCAAATTCGATTATTAGTTTGTTCAATAACTGGAAAATTACTACCATTATAGGCTGGAATTAAGTCCAAGAGTTCTAGGTCTAAATAATTACTAATTGCTAAAAAGCCTAAGCCAATTCCTAAAATAGGTAATTTCCCGTAAAACTTATCAAATACTGGTTTTAAAAATGGTGCAACTTCTTCTACTCTACTTGGCCCATTAGAAATAACAATTGCATCAGCTCGAAGATTAATAATATCGTAAATCGATGCATTGTATGGTAAAACCACACTATTAATTTTCCGTAAAGAAAGGGAGCGCAGTAATGAATGCTTTAAACCAAGATCAATTACAGCTACAGTTTTTCCAATATTTGGGGCAGCATAAGGATGCGTTGTAGATATTTGTGCTGTTTTGTTTTTTGGTAAAACCAGGGCCTTTATTTGATCAAAAGCATGGGCATCATCTGTATCCATAATAGACGCTTTAATAACCCGCTTATTCTTCAATTTTTGAACTAAAGCGCGAGTATCAACACCGTAGATTGCTGGAATTCTTTTCTCTTTTAGAAAATCATTTAAATCTTGAAAAGTTGGATTAGCAGAAATATGAAAAGCAATATCGTTAGCAATTATTCCACGTACACTCGGATCAATTGATTCATAGTCGATTGCATTAATACCACTTCCACCAATCATTGGAGTAGTAAAAGCCAAAATCTTACCAAAATTGGCAGGGTCGGAAATTGCTTCCTGATATCCAAAATTGCTTGTTTGAATACCGAGCTCCCCTGTAGCAGTAATGGGAGCACCAAAACCGTGCCCCGAAAATGCAGTTCCGTCTTCAAGAATTAAATATCTTTTCATAATCTATTGCTTCATTTCTTGTCGTAAATTCTCTAATTGTTTTTCAAAAATTGTTGGCAATGGTGCAGAAAATTCCAACCATTCATTCGTAGAAGGTTGATAAAATCCCAAAGTCTTGGCATGCAAAAATTGTCCATAGCCTGACAAGGTTTTCTTTGGGCCATATAAGGGATCGCCAGCTAATGGATGACCGATGTACTTCATATGCACTCTAATTTGATGCGTTCTACCCGTTTCCAGTACACATTTGACTAAACTATAATTTTTAAATTGCTCTAGTACTGTAAAGTGTGTAACTGCAGCTTTCCCCTTTGGATTAACCGCCATTTGCTTTCGATTATTTGGATTTCTACCAATCGGAGCATTGATTACGCCATTTTTAACTTCAAAATTACCATGAACAATTGCCAAATATTCTCTTTTATTTATCTTTTCTGCTAATTGCTTTTCTAAGCTTTCACGTGCTTTATCATTTTTAGCTATCATTAATAAACCAGAGGTATCTTTATCAATTCGATGAACAATCCCTGGACGAAACCCTTCAGGACTATCAGCTAAATCACGTGTATGATAAAGTAATCCGTTGACTAAGGTATGATCTGGATGGCCGGCTGAGGGATGAACAACCATCCCTTGAGGCTTATTAACCACAATCACATCCGAATCTTCATAAACAATATCAAGATGTAAGTTTTCAGCTTCTAATGATAATGGCTTAACAGGCGGAATAGTAACATCAATTACATCCCCAGACTGTACTTTATAAGATACTTTTTCAGCTTTATTATTAACTAAAATATTTTTATCATTAACTAATTCCTTAATCTTAGTTCGACTTAAATCTGTAATTTTCTCAGCGATTACCTTATCTAAACGTCCTTTTTCCCCATCAATTACTAACTTATAATTTTTAGTCATTTACTCTTCGTCCTTTAGTCTTTTTCGCTTATAAATATTAGATAGATAAAAACTAAGATAATTCCAACTGTAATTGCGCTGTCCGCAATATTAAAGATATTAAATTGAATAAAATCTAGTTGCAACATATCAATTACATATTTTAGATGCAAACGATCAATAAAGTTACCAATGATTCCACCTAAAACTAAGGCTAATCCTGTATCAAAAAGGCCATTTTTATATTTGGGATTAAAAAGATAGTAAATTACAACTGCAATAGCGGCAATACTAATTAAATAAAATAAAATCATTTGTCCACTGAAGATATTCCAGGCTGCTCCATCGTTTTGTAAATATGTAAATGAAAGGACACCAGGAATAATGGTCTTTTCATCACCAATTTTAAAATTAGTAACTATATAATTCTTTAATAATTGATCTGCAATAATTACTAATAAAGAAATTATTAGATATAAGGCTTGTTTAGCTTTACTCATTAGAATAATCCTGAAATCTTTCCGTTATTATCTACATCAATATCTAAGGCAGCTGGATGTTTTGGCAATCCTGGCATATCTAAAATAGATCCCGTAGCTACCACAATAAAACCTGCTCCATTTTTAAGAGCTAAATTCTTAACATGGAGTGTAAAATATTCTGGAGCTCCTAAGATACTCTTTTTATCAGTAAAGCTATACTGTGTTTTAGCCATAATTACTGGTAAGTTGTCTTTACCCATTTTCTTAATTTCTGCTAATTGATCCTTAGCTTTATCAGAATATTCAATATCCTTGGCATGATAAATATTATGGGCGATTTTACTAATTTTTTCTTCTACAGAGTCAGTAGGTTCATATACTGAGGTAAAGTCACTAGCTTTATTAGTTAACTCAACCACTTTTTCTGCGGCCTTAATTCCGCCCTTTGATCCTTCATCATGGTAAGAGACTACTTCACATTCAAAGCCATCAGCTTTAACAAGTTCTTTCAATTTTGATAGTTCTTGTTCAGTATCACTAGCAAATTTATTTATTAGTACAATTACAGGTACACCATAATGAGCCATGTTTTCCATATGGCGCTTTAAGTTCTCAAAACCTTTTTCTAAAGCTGGAATATTTTCCTCATCTAAGTGATCAGTTGTCTCTTCTGCTTGATACTTCAACGCTCTTACGGTTGCAACTACTACTACAGCGTCAGGACGTTTATCTAAATGGTTAGAAACAAAATCCATAAACTTTTGGCCACCCAGGTCTGCTCCAAAACCAGCTTCAGTCAAAACATAGTCGCTTAAGTGTAAAGCGGTATTAGTAGCAATTACTGAATTAGCACCATGAGCAATGTTAGCAAATGGACCGCCATGAACAATTGCTGGGGTATGTTCAAGTGTTTGAACTAAGTTAGGCTTTAATGCGGTTGATAAAAGCGCAGCAATTGCCCCCTCAAACCCTAAGTCTTTAACATAAACAGGTTCATCTTTCACAGAAAAGCCAACTAGCATATTTCCAATGCGCTTTTTCAAGTCATCAATATCAGTTGCTAAACATAAAATAGCCATTAATTCATTAGCTACAATAATTGCAAAGCTAGCTTCATGTTCTATTCCATTAAAACGTGAACCTTGTCCGATAGTGATTTTTCTTAAAGTACGATCATTAACGTCAATTCCACGTTTTAATAAGATACGATTAGGATCTAGCTCTAGACTATTATCTTGATAAATATAGTTATCAACTAAAGCAGCCAAAGTATCAATTGCACTAGTTAATGCGTGCATATCACCAGTAAAATGTAAATTAATATCTTCCATTGGGATGATCTGTGCACATCCACCACCAGTTGCACCACCTTTTAATCCAAAAACAGGACCCATTGAGGGTTCTCTTAATGCAATTAAAGTATTTTTGTGAAGTTGGTTGCTGATTGCATCCCCTAAACCAATGGTAATAGTAGATTTTCCTTCACCAGCTGGCGTAGGACTAATTGAAGTAACAAGAATTAGCTTACCAAGCTTTTTACCTTGTTTAATTCTGTTAATTCCCTTCCAGCTAATCTTAGCCTTATCATTACCATAAAGTTCAATTTCATCTGGTTGAAGATCAACTTTTTTTGCAATTTCTGTAATAGGTAATTCTTTAGTGTCTTGTGCGATTTCAATATCTGACTTCAAATTCATTCCTTCTTTCTTTTAAGTGCTAAAAGCAAGTAAGTATTAATCTTACTCTTTGCTTCATATACAACAAATGCCTTCCATTGCCACTTAATCTTTAAATTTTGAAGCTGAAGTTTCTGACGATATGGTAGTTTTAGCCAGTAAACACTTGCTTCTTTCTGAAAATAAGAATTAAACCAGGTATAAATAACTATAACCACAAAAATAGCTCCTAAGTTAAGTGCAGGATAGCTAATTGCTTTATTGCTTTCATACCCGACAATAAAGGCTGCAAAAATTAGTGCTAGGAGCCAGGAGTAATAAATTACACCAGCAGCGCCTAAAAAAATAAAATGTTTTTTCATAATTTAGAATTTAGGTCACACCCTATTTGTTAATTACCTCTATTGTAACAAAAATCAAGCAGATTTACGTTTTTGTTTAAAATAGCGTTCTAGACTATAATATTAAACAAGAATATGGAGGAAAATAACAACATGAAAATCGGCGTTTTAACTGACAGTTCATCTTATTTAACTAAAGAACAATGCGAGAAATATGGAATTGATGTCTTACCAATTCCAATTATCTGGGATAATAAAGAATATCTGGATTTAATTGATATTGGTTTCCATGAATTTTATGAAAAGCTAAGCAGTTCTTCTACTCTTCCGACTACATCTCAACCCTCAATTGGAATCGTAAAAAAATACGTTGATAAATACATTGATGAAGGTTATACCGACCTAATTATTATTACTCTTTCAAGCGGTATTTCTAGCTTTTACAATAATGTTTTAAGTGTGGCTGATGAAGAAAGCAGAATTAATATTCATCCCTTTGATTGTAAAATAACCTGTGCAGGAGAAGCTAATGCTGCAATATTAGCTGGTCGATTAGTCAAAGCCGGAGCTGATATTGATTTAATCATGCATGACTTAAAGGATTTAAGAAACACTACTGATGTTAGATTTATGGTAGACAATCTTAGTCATTTAAAAAGAACAGGACGCTTATCAAATGCTGCAAGCTTTGTAGGTTCTATATTAAAGATCAAGCCAATCTTATCTATGGACGTTCAAAATGAGGGGAAAATTTCAGCAATTGCAAAAGAGAGACATTATAAACGTGCGTATAATCATATTAAAAAGGACTTTGATCGTTTAACTTCTGATATGCCCTATCCAATTCAGTTAACAATTTTTCATGCTGATGATGAAGAAAGAGAAGCTGAATGGATTAGTGATTATGAAAATAGTTTTCCTAAGGTCAAAATTTATCAAAGTATTATCGGACCAGTAGTTGGTGTTCATGTAGGACAACATACCATGGCTATGATTTGGTGCAGAGATTTAGATTCTTATTTTGATAAAAATGGCAAGCCGATTAAGGATATTAAGTCAAAAGCTGTTGAAGATTGATACTATTTAACTAATATAATTAAGAGAAGCAAGAATTTTATTAAATTTGCTTCTCTATTTTAATTTATAACCTTAAGGTGCTAATTATGAAAAAATATAAATATTCTAGTTACGATATTGCAGATATTGGTGATTATTTAAAAGTTTTTGCTTGTACAGCTGTAATGTCGCAGCCAATTATGAGCATAATTCTTAAGATACATCAGTCTCAGCAAATACAAATTGGTTTTGGTATTCTTTATAATCTAGTTAAATATACTGCTCCGGCCTTTATTTTTGGTATTTTATACACGACTATTAGGACTAGTGACTTAAACGGTCAATTCTTTTACTTCAAGCATCTGCAAAAGAATTGGTCTAATCTCTTTGTACCAACTATTTGGTGGACGTTAATTTATTTATTAGGGATGCCATGGCTTCAGCAAGGTAATAAGTTTAATAGCTTTGGCACCTTTTGCTGGCAATTTATTAATGGTAATGCAGCACCTCACTTATGGTATAACACAATGATGCTACAGTTTATTATCTTAATGCCGTTTTTCTGGCTAATTAGTCGCTATGTAAGAAATAACATTAAACGTGGCTTTGCAGTGGCAATTGTTACTCTAATTCTTTACTTAGCCTGGTTAGGTTTTTATGACTATTATGTTTTTCATGGTGTTCACCAAAATAACTGGTATTTGTTAGATAGAATATTTATCTCTTTTTTTATTTATGCTATTTTTGGTGTTTTAGCCTGGCAATTTAGATCTTACTTTAATCAATTTATAACTAAGTTTTGGTGGCTAATTGCAGTAATCTTTATTATTTGCTTTATCTTGACTAATTATGAATTAAGTCAATTCGGTTACCCTATTAATTTCTATAATGCGCCTTACTATAAAACGTCAATGACTTTTTACTGTTTGGCAGTAATTTGCTTAGTTGCTGCTTTCTGTTTATATCAAGTTCGTAAAAGACAGATAAATAGTTTAAGAATATTCCATTTTTTAGCTGTTTATGCTTACCGAGCCTATCTTGCTAATGTCTTTTGGAACCAGTTAGTCTGGCGCGGATTAAATATGCAATATCATGCAAAATTCCATCCCTTTTTAACCTTATTTGGTTGCTGGTTATTAACCTGGATCTTATCATTTTCATCTGCATATCTTTTACATATTTGGTGGACAAAAGTAAAGGAAATAGTATCTAGAAATACCTATCTGTATATCTAAAAACTCTGAAAATTGCCGCTAGGAGCAGTTTCCAGAGTTTTTATTTTTAGTATTTAATTTTTACATGTAAGTTATCATGAGCTGACGTATCATACAATGTTTGTAAGTACAATTCATAATGTGGACTTTCCGCAATTAAACGTTGATAAATTTTCGACTTTTTAAGTTTTTGTAATTCTTCACTATCAATATGATTCTTTCCAGTAAAAAAGTGATAATTCATCTCGCCAAAAAGACGCCCCATTTTTCTGACAGTATCTAGATCATCATGATTTTGATAAAGATCTTTCTGCATTAATTCTGCCGAAATAGTTCCTAGTTGAATATTTTCTAAATAATCATGAAAGTGAGTTAAAGTCCAATTTTGTTTTTCTTTGTCAGTTAAATAGTCCTTCATCTTAAAATGATGACAAGTATAACTAACTTCTTTCGGAGAAACTTTAACTACCCCATAGCCTTGATCATTGGAGCAAAAACTAGAAGTTACAATTTCTGTAGCTGGACAAGGATCTTGCGGCAACATAATATTCTGAGCATGAATATGACCAGAGAAAACTAATTTCACATTATATTGAGCTAATAACTTACGCAATTCACGATAATCATCAACAACATATCCTTTGTTTACAGCTGGATTATGGGCGTAGAGATTATGATGCATACAAAAAATTACTTGAAGGTTATTCTCACTAGCGTATTGCAGTTGCGCCTTAATCCAACGTCGTTGCTCTTTTCCTAAAAAACCAGCTGTCGCAGGTGCAGTAGTTGCTTCTTCTTTACCGTAATCATTAGAATCAGCTAAAATCAACAAATAATCAGGATTAAGCTTAACACTATAAGCTAAAGATTTATTATCAACACTAACTGCATTTTTATAGGATGTTTTAAAAATATTACGCCACATTCTAGGACTAATTTGACCAGCGTAGTATTGTTTCTTTCCCCGGAATTCTCTAGCCCAGCCATCATAAATATCATGGTTTCCAGGAAGAACTAAAAGCTGTGTTTCTTTTAAAGGTTTAAAAATCTCAGCAAATTTTTCTGCTGACACTCTCTCGCCATTAAAAGTTACATCCCCCGTAACAATGATTGCGGCCGGCTTCTTTTTTTGCGCCATTCTTACAAATGCGCTTAAAGCAGTTTCTTGATAGTATAGATCTTTACCCTGACTAGTTTTTTGCATCTGTGAAAAAGCCTGTCCATGATCATGTAAGCTATCTGCAATTAAATGAGTATCACTAATAACCCAAAAACTAGTTTTCTTGTCTTGCGTTAACATAATTGTTATCTCTTATTAGCCCAATATTGATAATAGTCGGTCCGTAAATTACCATTATAGAATTTTCTCTTCTTAGTGGCCTTTGCACCAAAGTATTTTTCAAATTGAGGATCAGATGTAAGGTAGTACTGACTAAAAGAAGTAAGAGGACGCAATGTTTGTCCCATTTCTTCATAGATCTTTTCAGCTGCTTCTCGATCCTTAAGCCGTTTACCATAAGGAGGATTTACAACAATAACCCCATTTTCTAAGTCAGTTGAAAAGTCTTTTACAGCGACTTGCTTAAATTTTATATCTTGTAATACGCCTGCATTATGAGCATTAACTTTAGCAATTTCTAAAATTGATTGATCAATATCACTAGCTAAGATTGGAGCATGCTCCTTTTTTTCTTGTGCTTTAGCTTCTTCTACTAATTCGGGATGCAATTTCTTATCAAACCAATCAAAATTATCAAATGCAAATTTTCTCCAAATACCAGGAGCTACATTTTTTGCCTTAAGAGCAGCTTCAATTGCAATTGTTCCGGAACCAGTCATTGGATCAATAAATGGATGAGAACCATCAAAAGGAGTTAATTCAATCAAACCTGCTGCAAAATTCTCTTTCAAAGGCGCACCACCATGCTCGACACGATAGCCACGCTTGAATAAACTTTGACCAGTAGTATCTAAGCTTAAACGTGCAGTGTCTTTGTAGAGATGGATATCTAGCGGATATTCTGCTCCACTTTCTGGTAAAAATCCACGTCTTCGATATTGATCGGTCAATTTATCTACAATAGCTTTTTTTACAATTGATTGAACATCAGGTTCAGAATGTAACTTACTACGGACGCTTCTTCCCTTTACAGGAAATTGAGCATCTACTGGTAATAATTCTGCCCAATCATAGCTATAAACTTTATCATATAATTGATCAAAACTAGTAGCCTTAAATTCTTTTAGTAAGATCTTTACGCGGTCAGCACTTCTAAGCCATAGATTAGTTCTGACGATATCTTTTTGAGTTCCTTTAAAAAATACACGGCCATTTTCAGTTGTTGTTTCGTAACCTAAATTGTTTAATTCTTTTGCAACTACACTTTCAAATCCAGCGCCCATTGTTGCATATAATGTATATTCTTTCATTTTATATTTTCTCTATCTATATAAATTTTTCTATAAAAAAAGGCTGAGCCAAAGCTCAACCCTAACCTACAAATCTCTATAAGCCACGTTCTGTTCCAATAGGATTTGGTTAATTCCTATTTTCAGCGACCATCTATCTTCATTAAAAAATGACTTCGTCTTTAGTTCATTTACTTAGACAAAAGCGCCCCTACCAAATTTGGGTTGCCCGCTTGCAGGGTTTACCTCGTTCCACCAGTAAAGTTTCCTTCACTGCTTCGTCACTGTGGCACTTTTCAGGATAGTCACACATGTCAAAAAATATGATTTAGTGCTTTTTCCGCCGTAACTTGTAAAAACAAGTCCCCCAGCTTATTGGGCTGAGTACAAAAACTACAAGCATCTCAGCTTGTGCGTGCGTGGACTTTCCTCAGCTAGCATAAGCTAACCGCGATCGCTCGAAATTTGCAATAATTATTATACCATAGTTTTAATTAGCTTGGTAAGTTCTATCTTGTTGATTCATTCTTTGTTCAAGGTTGTAAACTTTACGCTCTAAAGTAGAAATACGTTGAATCATAGCAACATTAGTAGTTAATTCTGGTGTTTCTTTTTCCTCATTAATGCTACTTACAGCAGCTTTTTGTACTTTCTGAGGAGTATAAGTTTTAATATCATCTTCAATTTCCTCATTCTTAAAATCTAACTTAGGTACAGTACTTTTAGCTGCAGTTTGTTTTTGTTGAGCTTTTAAATCACTGAGTTGTGTTTGCAAATCTTCAATAATAGTCGCAAAAGTGCTGTAATCGGAAATAATTGTATCAAGATATGAATCTACTTCATCAGAATCATATCCCTTCATTTTTGTTCTAAATTGCTTTTTTAAAATACTTTGTGGATTTAATTGAATATCATTTAAACTTGCCATTGGTTTCGTCAAACTCCTTAGTTACAGACTAACGTCTGTTTTAATTTAGGCGATAAAATGTTAGCTAGTTGACAGCTTAATGGCACTCATTTCATCGTATATATTTAGTATAAGTTATAAGTATCCTTCAAGCAATAATAGTAATACTATCTAAAAAAATCTTATTGTCTTAGGTATATAAAAATTAAAGAGCAAATTTATTTTCAATAAAAATTCTTTCGATGATTTTCCTCATATTCTTCTGCAGCTTTTTGTAAGTCATAAAAATCAATTATATCCAGCGGATAATCATGTTTTTCTTGATACTTTTTAATAGCTTCATAATCATACTTTGGTTTACCGGGATGTTCAGGATCATAAAGTAAAATGGCTCGATCTGTATGTTCTAACATAAAATTTTGATAGTTTTTAAGCTGAGCTGGTCTCATATAAGGATAGTCAGAAGTAGAAGCTGTAAAATCAACCTGCTCAGTAAGGTTTTGATACTTCATTTGATTACTATCATTCCATCTTTTTGAGAATTCTAAATAAGGTGTCATTAAAGCCGTATGAACACTATAATCCTTCTGCAGACTAATTGCTGTTTCTAGTGCCCATTGTTCAGTCCCAAGGTTTGCTCCACTAATTACCCAGTCAATCTTTCCTTCTTCAAGTAAACTCTTTAGATAGTTATTCAGAGCATACTTAATTACAGTCAACTTCGGATCTTTATCACTAAAAACTCCCAATTCATAAGAACGATATCCCGTAACCCACAGTCGCTTCATTCTGATCCTTCCTTTCTCTAAAAATGATTTAAAATCTTTGCTATAATGCTAAACAGGAGTGATGTTGATGGTAAAATATCCAACAGGCAGTTTAACACATTATACTAAAGATCAAACTGACCTTTTACATCCAAGAAAGCAAAAACACCGTAAAGATGTTGTATTTTCTGATCGTGGAATGAGCCTAGAACAACAGATCAATGAGTCCAATAAGTATTATCTTCTTGAAGATATTGCCGTTGTTCATAAAAAGCCAACCCCAGTCCAGATAGTTAAAGTAGATTATCCTAAACGATCCCGTGCAGTTATAAAAGAAGCCTACTTTAGGCAAGCTTCTACAACTGATTATAATGGCGTATATCAAGGACGTTATTTAGACTTTGAAGCTAAGGAAACAAGAAATAAGAGCTTATTTCCTTTAAAGAACTTCCATGAACACCAAATTATTCATCTTGAAAGATGTTTAAAGCAAAAAGGAATTTGCTTTACGATTATCCGCTTTGTAACTCTTAATCGATATTTTGTAACTCCTGCTAGTTTTGTAATTGAAGCTTGGAAAACGCCACATAAGAGTTCAATGACCTTGCAAGAGTTAGTTGATAATTCAATTGAGATTAAAAGTGGATTTCGTCCAACTCTTCCATACTTGGATGCAATAGACAATTTTATAGATAGATAGGAACAAAAAGAATGGCAGATAATAATCAAAGGCCAAGTAATTCTAGAATGGCTAAACTTCATCCAAAAGGTAAGCCTCGCAAACGAATTTGGCTACAAATAATCAAGTGGTTCTTTATTGTAGCAATGTTAGTAGTTGTGTCCGGTGTAGGCTTATTTGCATACTATGCTAAAGACGCTCCGAGCATATCACAGGCTCAGCTTCAAAGTGGCGGTACGAGTAGTTTGTATACCCGGGATGGAAAATTTCTTCTTTCTCTAGGGTCAGAAAAAAGAACCTATGTTGATAATAATGAAATTCCTAAAGAACTTAAAAATGCCATTGTCTCTGTCGAAGATAGGCGTTTTTATAAAGAAGGAATTGGACTTGATCCAATTAGAATTATTGGTTCTGTCTTAGTTAATGCTAAAAGTAAAGGCGTGGCTGCTGGTGGATCAACTATTACTCAGCAATTAGTTAAGTTATCGGTCTTCTCCACTGCTGCTTCTCAAAGAACCCTTCGTAGAAAAGCTCAAGAAGCATGGCTTTCAATGAAGGTAGAACGAGAATTTAGCAAAGAACAAATCTTGGAATTTTATATTAATAAAGTTTATATGAACTATGGTAACTACGGGATGGGAACAGCAGCTGACTATTACTATGGTAAAGACCTAAAGGATCTTGACTTAGCTCAGACTGCTCTTCTTGCAGGGATGCCTAATGCCCCAGTTACATATGATCCATATGTTTATCCAGAAAAAGCAAAATATAGACGTGACATTGTATTAAAAGCAATGCTCAGAAATGATAAAATTTCAAAAGCCCAATATAAACAAGCAGTTAATGAGCCTATTACTCAAGGTTTGCAGCCTAAGAAGAATAACTCTACTTCTGAATTACGAAAAGTAGATGATCCATACATTAAAGAAGTAATTAATGAAGTTAAGAGTAAGGGATTTAATCCATACAACGATAATTTGAAAATTACAGTTAATATTGATCAAGATGCTCAACAAAAGCTTTATGACTTAGTAAATGATGGTTCTGTTCCATTTACTAATGACAAGATGCAGGTTGGAGCTACAATTATTGATCCTCGAACTGGTCATGTTATTGCCATTATTGGTGGACGTAAACTTCCTGCAGTTCAATTAGGTTTAAATCGCGCTGTTCAAACTGGTCGTTCAACTGGTTCTACTGTTAAGCCAGTATTAGATTATGGTCCTGCAATTGAGTATCTTAACTGGCCAACTTCTCATATGTTAGATGACTCTAAATATGTTTACCCTGGTACTAACATTCAACTTTATGACTGGGATAATAAATATGAGGGTAAAATGACTATGCGTCATGCTCTTGAACAATCTAGAAATGTTCCAGCTGTTAAGACTTTAAGCAAGGTTGGAGTTGCAAGAGCTTCTCTTTTTGCAAGGAAGCTTGGGGTTAATGTCCCTTCTGATTCTGGCCTCTCAGTTGCAATTGGTGCTAATGCCTCTTCTCTTCAAATGGCGGGCGCATTTGGTGCATTTGCTAATGACGGTATTTACCACAAACCACAATTTGTTTCTAAGATTGAAACTCCAGATGGCTTGACTAGAAACTACGATAGTACTGGTACAAGAGTAATGAAGGAATCAACTGCCTACATTATGACCGACATGCTTAAAGGTGTTATGACTAAAGGTTCGGGTACACAAGCACGCATTAAAAACTTATACGAAGCTGGTAAAACAGGAACAGTTAAATATTCTGATGAAGAGTTAGTAAGATACCCTCAATACAAAAATTCACCAAAAGATTCTTGGTTTGTTGGATATACCAAACTCTACTCAATGGGAATTTGGACTGGATATGATAATCTGAAAGATGGTACTCCTTCGGGTGTGGGCTCATCATCGGCTCAGCTTTTATATAAGCAAATGATGTCATATCTAATGAGTGATAAAGCTAATAAAAACTGGTCAAAACCAAGCACAGTTGTTAGACGCAGAATTGCTAATGGTACACAAGATAAGGTGGTTTCCCCTAATGCAAGTAATTCGAGCTGGCAATTATTTGTTAAAGGTCATGCACCAAGTAATCCATATAGTGATGTGACTGTTGATAGACGAAAAGAGGAAGACGACGATATTGATACAAGAATTGATACAGAAGATGATACTTCTTCTAAAGGACAATCTCGTTCCCAAAGCAGTAGTTCTTCATCATCGAGTCATGCTGAACAATCTTCAAGTCAAAGACAATCCTCCTCTACTTCTAACAACAATAACTCTAATAACCAAACTCAAAATAATAATCACCAAACTGAAAAAACAACAGAAAATAATAACAATAATTCACAACAAAACCAGAATACAAATAATCAAGGAAACAATCAAAATCAACAACAAAATCAGGGTCATAACTCCAATAATAATCAATAATTGAAGTTAAGCTAAAAGATCCCCGAAGTCATGAAGTGCCATAGAAAAGTTAGACATTTATAAAATTTTAAAGATTTGATAATACACGATTTCTGTATTTTACAGGAGTCGTGTATTTTAATTTGTTTGATCTTCTAACATTGTTAAACCAATAAATATAATCTTTCAGAATTTCCTTCATCTCTTCTAAACTTCCAATCTTAAGTCGATTCAGTTTTTCTCTCTTCATTAGATTAAATATCGTTTCTCCTGGTGCATTATCATGACAATTTCCTTTTCGGGACATGCTTTGAATTATATTCATTTTCTTTAGTCGAGCCTGATAGCCTGGATTCTGATATTGAAAGCCTTGATCTGAATGAAGGATAGGAGCAGCTCCTGGTGGAAGATTATCTGCTAGTTCATCTAGCATATTATAAATAGTTTTCATTTCAGGAGAGTAACTTACTGCACAAGCTAGAATCTCCAAAGAAGCTTCATCTACTACAGGAGAAATATAAACATTCTTGCCGTTAGTTAGTTTATATTCGGTTACATCGGTATGAAGAACTTTATAGGGGATAGTTTCATCAAAAGTTTGATTTAGGATATTTGGTGCTTCTTTCCTACATTACCCTTATACGAACTATATTTACCAGTATTTTTATGATAAATTGTTGTTTTTATTCCTAAACTTCTCATTAACTTACGTACTGTTTCTAGAGAAAATTTAAATCCTTCATCTCTTAACGCTCCCCACATAGGACGATAACCATATGTTTCTTGTCCTTCATAGCCATAATAGATTTCTTGAATCTTCTCTTTTACTAAAGCATACTTATCAGCTTGATTAATTCTATTTTTTACATTGTCATAGTAAGTCTTTCTATTTAATTTAAGCACTTTAAATAAGACCTTAAGTTTAATTTGATGGTGTTTTGCCCGAATATCCTGTATTAATTGTGTTTTTTGTTTGTTGGATAACGTGGATATCGGGCAGCCACTTTTTTTAAGACAAGATTTTCCACTCTAAGTCTTTCTAATTCAGCTTCCTGCTTAAGAATTTTTTCTTTATACTTTTGCTTTTCACTAAGTTCTAACTTTTTAGTTGTCTTCTTACTCTTTTTAGGCACTTTCCTAGGCCGACCTTTCTGTTTAGACAGCAGCCCAGCATATCCTTCTTCATTGAACTTTTTAGCCCAATTGTATACTTGAGAATCACTAATATTAAACTTAGCCGCTACCTTTGAAACTCCAATAGAATGTGTTAAATAGTAGCGTACCACATTTAGCCTAAAGTCAGAAGAATAAGTAGTTTTAGTATGTTTAACAGATAAGGCAGCTAAACCTTGACACTTAGCCTTATCAACCCACCTACGAATAAGAGTCCAATGAATATTATATTGTTTAGCTAAACCTTTTATTGAATCTTCATGATTTAAATATTTGGAAACAATTTCAATTTTTAATTCAGTCGAATATTTGGTCATAAAAAAACACCTCATAATTATTAGATTTTATGTCTAACAATTATGAGGCACTTCAGTCATTAAAACGACTTCGAGGATCTTTTTTATTATTTATTGGTTAGTTTAATGGTGGTAAGAAAGAATACGGATCTTGATTTTTAGTACGTGCTGGCATTGTATATCTGCCGAATAAAATCATCGCATGATGTGTATGAATCCATTCTTCTTTTGGCAACAATTCTTCCAGGCGCTCCTCAACTTCGTGGGGAGTCGCTTTTGCACTAACGATATTAAATCGTTTAGAAATACGAGAGACATGTGTATCTACTGCAATTGCTGGTACTTTAAATCCTTCTGCTAAAACAACATTAGCTGTCTTTTCTCCTACGCCCGGTAAGGTCATTAAAATCTTTTTGTCTTTCGGAATCTGACCATCAAATTTTTCGGTAATAATTTGAGCCGTCTCTTTTAAATGCTTAGCCTTTGTACGGTATAAGCCAATTGTATGAATGTGATTCTCAATATCTTTAATATCTGCTTGGGCTAAAGCGGCACTGTCTGGGTAGTCTTTAAAGAATTTAGGCGTAGTTTTATTAACCATTTTATCAGTGGTTTGGGCACTCATTAAAACAGCACATAATAAATGAAACTTCGTATCCCAATTCAATTCACCTTTAGCATCGGGATACAAAGAAAGAATCCTTTTTAAAACCAACCGTGCTTCATCATCTGATAATAATTCTTCCATAATTAGTTACCTAGTTTCTTTGAAGAAAGTTTTTAATTTGATCTAGAGTAGTAAGACCATGGCGTTGCCAATTTAGTAATATTCTGTCAACGTATTTAAAATTATATACCTGCGCTAAAATAGCTTCTCTAAGGGCTAATTTGACTATTTCTGGGTTATAGTGATCAATATTAATCCAAGCAGCAATTTCTTGTTTTTCAATTGGACTCAATAAACGGCCAAATTCTATCTCAAATTGTCTTACCAATTCTTGAATTGGATTTGCGGATTGTTGATTAGATGGCGCAGCTTTGAAACTAGCTTGATCTTGATAATTTTCTTCTCTCTCATCAATAAGTGTATCTAATTTCTGATATAAATGATTTAAATCATAAAAATTAGTTATACGACCTTCCCCATCCCTTTTTTGCCCCAATTCAATTAAGTCCTTATCAATTAAATTTTGAATTAGCTGGGAAATCTCAATCGGAGATAAATTCATTCTCTCTGATAAATCGTTATCGCTAGGGAAAAACTTTTTCTCCTGTTTGAAAGATTCTAGCTGCAATAATAACATTGCTTCAGTTTCAGATATTTTTAAAGAGGGATAGTAACGTAAAAGACTATTAGAAATAACCGTAAAACCTTCATTTTGAATAGCCGAAAAAGATGCCATATAATTTTCCTTTCAAAAAAAGCTGAACTAAAATAGTTCAACTTTTTATATTTATAATATTAGATTATCGATTATGGTTGCATTCTGTTGATCAATCTTGGGAATGGAATAGCTTCACGAATGTGATCTAACTTACAAATCCAAGCGATTGTACGTTCAAATCCCATACCAAATCCAGAATGAGGAACACCACCGAATCTACGCAAGTCAAGGTACCATTGGTAATCTTCTAAATTAAGACCTGCTTCTTCAATTTGTTGTTTCAAAATTTCGTAGTTACCTTCACGTTCAGAACCACCAAAAATTTCACCATATCCTTCAGGTGCAATTACATCAGCACATAAGTATTCTTTAGGATTATCAGGATTCTTCTTCATGTAGAAAGGCTTAATTGTAGTTGGGTAGTTAACGATGAAGACTGGACGATCAAATTGTTCTGAAATATATCCTTCGTCAGGTGCACCAAAGTCGTCACCCCATTTAATATCACGACCGGCTTCTTGAAGCATTTTAATAGCATCATCGTATGAAAGACGAGTAAAGTTACCTTCAGTAGTTGGACGTAATTTTTCAGGATCTCTACCTAAGATCTTTAATTCATATTCATTATTTTCAAGGACTTGTTTAACCATGTAAGACAAGTATCTTTCTTGGATATCTAAAGATTCGTCTTGGTGCATCCATGCCATTTCTGGTTCCATCATCCAGAACTCTGTCATATGACGACGGCCCTTAGATTCTTCTGCTCTAAATGTTGGTCCAAAAGTAAAGATTTTTCCGTAAGCCATCGCACCAGCTTCACCATACAATTGACCAGATTGTGACAAGTAAGCATCATTGTTGAAGTATTCAACGTGGAATAATTGAGTAGTGCCTTCTGGAGCAGAGTGCATAAAGATAGGAGCATCAAACTTAATGAATCCTTCTTTTTCGAAGAAATCAATAGTTGCTTTAAACATAGTATTTCTAATTTGCATAATAGCAAATGGACGCTTAGATCTTAACCATAAATGACGATTATCAAGTAAGAAATCAACACCATGTTCCTTATTACCAATTGGGTAACCTTCGTTGTTAGAAACAATTTCTAAATCTGAAATTTGAATTTCATAGCCAAAGTGTGAGCGCTTATCTTCGTGAACAGTACCAGTGATGTAAAAACTAGCTTCTTGACGCAAAGATTTAGCTGCTTCAAAAACTTCTTCAGAAACATCATTCTTACGAATAACCCCTTGGAAAAATGCTGTTCCATCACGTAATTGTAAGAAGATAATCTTACCACTTGATCGTTTATCAGTTAACCAAACATGCATTTTAACTTCTTGGTCTACATGTTTAGAAGAATCTTTAATTGAGATTAATTCTGTCATTACTTACCAACCTTTTTAATTAAATTTAACTTTATTATACTAAAAAATCACTCTTTAGTTTAACAAATTTATAAATTGTCCGCATAGACTACTTCTTTTCCATTTCTAAAATCATAAAGAACATAGCCATAATTACCATTTTTCTTTT
The DNA here is from genome assembly GCF_013487865.1 of Lactobacillus johnsonii. NCBI lineage: Bacteria > Bacillati > Bacillota > Bacilli > Lactobacillales > Lactobacillaceae > Lactobacillus > Lactobacillus johnsonii. Next base: position 978,886 of record NZ_CP047409.1, on the reverse strand, counting down.
TATATGTTACTTCCCAAACTGGCATCCCCTTATACCAACCTAGCTGGCATTTAGGATTATTGTGTTCAGGATGTTCATCATTAAAAGTCTTTAAAATCTGCTCTTCACTTTTACCTTTATTTGCTTGATAAAGGTAAGCTTTTTTACTTTTTGGAAGATAAATGAAGTAATACTTTTTACCCTTCTTACTCATTCCTTCTAAACTATTACTCTCAACGCTACGACTTAAATGGTAGTTCTTGGTAACTGTAGTAATTGGGGTCTTTTCAAGGGCAACCTTATTAGTTTCTTTAACTGTATCACTTGCTGGCTTAGTTGCAATATAAAACACAATACAAAGACATAGATAAATTGCTGCCAAAACCCCAACCACAATTCCAGTGATTTTAAGTCCTTTTTTTACATATTTATTCATTCTGCTTACTATTCCTTAAAACATTTAGTAGTTGTTGCTTGCTAACTTTTTTAGCACTCACAGGTAGTCCTGATAAAAAATGTTCGCCATAAGATTTATTCCAAACTCGTTGATCTAAAACTACAAAGACTCCATGATCACGCTCATTTCTGATCAGGCGACCACATCCCTGCCTAAATCTTAAAATTGCTCGTGGTAGTGTATCAACTTCAAAAATTTTATCAGCTCCAACCTGCTTTTTTAAACATTCTGTTCGTAATTTTACTTCGGGTTGATCTGGTGACTCAAAAGGTAAACGAGTAACAATCGCAAGATCTACCCCATTATGTTTAAAGTCAATTCCTTCCCAAAAACTATTTGCTCCAAGTAAAATGGCTTTTTCAGCAATTCCGAAACGTTTAGCAATTTTTTCATTAGAACCAGTTAAGCCTTGAGCTAAAATTTCGTAGTCCTTTAAAGCATTACTGTTTTCACTTAGTCTACTAAAAACATCGCGGATAACATCTAAATTAGTAAATAAAACTAACACATGCTTATAGTCTTTAATTTGAGTAAGTAAAGTACTAATAAATGTTTCATATTCCGGACTGTTTGGATCCTCCGGCGCATTATTATCTGAAAGTGCATATACTTTTAAATGCTTTTCAACTTTGAAAGAAGGTTTTGCTCGATAAGTGAGTGTCTTTTTAGGATCTAAATATAGTTTTTTAATAGTGTATGAGAAGTCGTCTTGTTCTGCTAAAGTAGCTGAAATAAATAGTTTTTTATCAAAGTAATGATATAACTGTTTAACTTCTTCTTCAGGATCAAGTGTTAACCAAGTTAAATTAGTTGATAGTGGGTCATCTTCATTGCTTATTTCTAAAACAAATCCTTCATGATCTAACTTTTTAGGGTCGCTTAATTGATCAAGTAAAAGATAGTTTTGTTCTGAGTAATAATCTAACTGATCTATTTCTTCTTGAAGATCTCTTATTAAAACATCGTCGCTCGTTAAAAGATTTTTTTGTTGATGATATAGCAAAAATAGAAGTTGATTAGTCTCTTGGCGCACAATTTCAATATTGTCTTGCATAAGATTTAACAAATGCTTGAAATGCTTAATACTGTTAAACAAATCTTGTCCCTGAAATCCGAGACTAATAGCATTTTGGCGCTTCTCTTCCCAACTGGTAGCAAATTTTCGATTATCGTAAAGAGCTTCTTGAATCTTATTAATAGAATGGATTAAATCATTCGTATCTTTTTCAAGTTTATCTAGGATTAATTTGAATTCTAAATTATTACCAAAACGTGCCTTAGCACTATCTTCTGCATAAAAAAGCAGGTTACGCAAATGACTACACATTCCCCAGAAACTTTCAAATTGGAGTGAATCGTTTCGTGAACTTGCTACATTTTCAACAAAACGATGCGCCTCATCAACAACTAGGAAAGGATTCTGGCCCCAAATTGAGTCCATATAGTGATTAGCTAAATAGGCATGATTAGTAATTAAAATATCAGCTTGTTCTTGTCTACTACGTGCTAAATTCCAGAAATCATACTCGGCAAAAGCTGTTCCAATTCTCGCATCTCCGGGATGTTCAATTGCCGCAAAAAGAGGAGCCTGATAGTTAGTTAACTGGAGCTCATCTAAATCACCTGTTTCTGTTTCAGTAAGCCAGATCAAAATCCCCATTTGTAAAATTAAAGTTTGCTGAATCGGATTATCAGTCTGATAAAGAGAATTATAAAATCCATCTAAATCTAAATAATGGCTGCTTGACTTAACAATTTGGGCATCTAAATCTAAATGAGTAACTCGCAAAAGTTGCGGAATTTCCTGCTTTAGAATTTGCTCCTGTAAAACCTTAGTGGGTGTTGCTACGACTAATTTTCTACCTGAATATAGCTCGTATGCATAAGCCATTAAGTAACTAAAGGTTTTTCCGCTTCCATTTGGTGCTTCAACAACTAATGAGTTATCTGAGTCACTATAAACAAAGTCGTGTAGTCTATTAATTAGACTAACTTGTCCCCGTCTAAAGCGGAGATTCTTTTTAAATAATTCTTTCTTTTCTTCATCGCTTTGAGGAAATGAGCCAGGACTTGCTACATCATTACGACGTGAAGCTACATTTTGCTTTTTCAGGATTAAATGTTTTACCTGAATCAAATCTTTAGGCAATGGTCTCTTAGTCTGCCGAGCAACTTGACCAATTTCATAAAAAATATAGTCAGTATCGCGTAGCAATCCTTTTGATAAGGAAGTCAAAGTATTGAGAGTTGCCTGAGGAAGATTTTCCAGTTTCTTAATTGCTTTTAGTAGTAATTTTGCTGTTACTAGTGCATCTGAATCAGCTCGGTGCGGATTTAAGTGTTTAATTCTCAAACGAGCTGTTAAATCTCGTAATTTATAAGATGGAAAAGTTGGAAAAGCAATTTGTGCTAATTCCACCGTATCAACTGCTTTTCCAGTTAGTGGCTCTAAGCCCGCATTTACAAGCTCATAGTTTAAAAACGGAAGATCAAAATTTACATTATGTGCAACAAAAATTGTATTTTCTAAGATTTTTCGTATCTTTGATGCATAGTAACTAAAATCATGAGCCTTAGCAACGTCTTCATTACTAATATGAGTTAAATTTTCAACAGCTTGAGGGATTTCACGATGAGGATTGATTAAGAATGAATATGTTTTTACTACCTTACGCTTTTTGATGATTGCACAACCAAATTGAATAATATGATCGCCTTGATTGCGCTGGGTGCCTGTAGTTTCAAGATCGACGACCGCAAAAACATCATCTGTAAAGGCTTTTTTCATAATAATCTCCCTTCTATTCTGTTTCTAGTCTACTGGGACCACTTTCCTTGCGTCAAGCAAAATTAAATATTTTCCAATTACCTTTTTATTTCCCGATATTTCATTTAATGCTTGTTCATATAAACGTAGTTGCCCAGTATATTTTTGCTTAATTTCGTCTATAGCTTGTTCTTCATGAGTTTTGTCAACAAAATCAGTTTTATAGTCAAATAAAATTAAACCTTCGTCTGTTTCAAAATATCCATCAATTGTTCCGTGAACTAAAATTTTGGCTGCTGAGTCAGAAAAATCGTTAAACAGTTCACTAGCATTCACTAAGCTTGAAAATTGACTTTCTCTATGTAATTTTTCTGGTTTTTGCCAAAATTCTGACGCAAATTCACTCATCACAAACCAATTTAAGGCCTCTATTGATAAATGTGGCACCATCAATGGGTTTAATTTACCTAATTCTACAAGTTCTTCAATTTCTTGTTCTAAATTTAACTCAGTTTTATCACTCTGATAATCATAATATTGTAAAACTAAGTGCATGGCTGTTCCGATCTCTGCTCCAGTAAATTTCTGTTTTTCTAAAAATACGGGAGTTTCATCAATCGGTTGTAGATATCGATTGCTTGAAGAAATAAGACGTGAATTTTCAAGTTCAGTATCCATAGGATCATTAAATACTTTTTTTATCTCAGAAACAGACTGATAGGCTGTAGTCTTAGTGGCATCCGAAAATGGATATTCAAAATTATAAAGGCTTTTGACTACATCATTCATTTTAGAACTTAATTTTTGAGTGTTTTCTTTTTGTTCAATATTTTCTTCTGAAATTGACTGCACAGCAAACTTTAAGTAATAGATCTTATCTTGCTCTTCTAAAGCTAAGGTCATGTCTTCAATTGTTTGATCAAATTCATGCTTTTGTTCTAACTTAGGTCCTAAGAAATCTAGTGGAGATTGGGCGTTGATTTTTCTTATTAAGGGAAGAATATTCGTTTTTTGATCAATTTCACTCTCCCACTTTTTCTGCTTAGTCTCCATATCGCTTACACTAGCCACTAAGATAAGCTTTTGTTGAGCACGTGTTAAACCAACATATAAAATTCTAGCTTCTTCTTCAAGCATTTGTTGTCTTTTTTCAACATCGGCTAAAGATTTAACTAGAGAATCAATTCGATAATCTTTTTCTTTAATTGTTAATCCAAGTCCGTCTTTACTAATTGTAAAATTACCACTTAAGTCACGTGTCTGATACTTGTGGCCTAGCCCCATGACAAACACTACTGGAAATTCCAAACCTTTAGAAGCATGGATAGTCATTAGTTTTACAGCATTATCAGCCTTATCACTTAAAAGTGGTTGTGCTAAATCCTTTTGATTTTTCCGCATGCGTTCGATAAAACTAATAAATTGATATAGACCTTTAAAGCCGGCACTTTCATAAGAAGTGGCTCTCTCATATAGAGATTCTAGGTTTACTCTACGCTGTTGGCCATTAGGCAAGCCAGTCACAATTTCTAACAGATGAGTTCTTTCATAAATGCTCCAAATCAACTCAGAAATTCGATGAGTTGCCGCAAATGATCGTAAAGATTCTAATTGTTGAAGGAAGTTTTTACATTTTTGACCAAGATCTGAATTGACTGAAGCAAAACTAGTTAAAGCATTATAAAAATTACCAGACCTGGTTTTGACCCTAATTTGTGCTAGTTCAGGTTCTTTAAAGTTAAAAAGCGGTGAACGCAAAACTGCTACTAAAGGTATGTCCTGTTGTGGATTATCAATTAATCTCAAGTAATTCATAATCATTACTAATTCAAATGTTTGAAAATAGTTCTGAGCATCAGTTACAAATAAAGGTAAATCTGCCTTTGCAAATTCTTGCATTACCTGTAAGTTGTCACTTCTAGTACGCGTAATAATCGCAATATCAGAATATTCTAGCGGGCGTTTAAGCTGTGTTTTCCGGTCCCAAACTTGAAAATTCTCTTCTTTAAGTTGCTTAATTCTAGCAATAACCATTTGAATTTCACTGAAGTCCATTTCGTCTCCAAAATTTTCTTCAAGCGAAGCTTGCGTTTGTTTTTTATCCGTGAAAATATATTCATTTGCAGTAGGCAAGTCAGTAGGATAATAACTTGCGCCAAATTGTAATTGTCCTTCTTTTTTGTAATCAATTCCACCAAAATTTGCAGTTAAAATTGGATTGAATAAAGAGTTTACTGTCTTAGTAACTCTTTTGGTTGACCTAAAATTATCTGATAAGATAATTTTTTCACTGTCATCATTCTGCCCATAAGCATGATATTTGCTTAAAAACAAGTCAGGACGTGCTTGTCTAAAACCATAAATAGATTGTTTTATATCTCCAACCATGAATAGGTTATTTTGCCCCTTCTTTTTGATGGCTGCAATGATATTTTCCTGCAAAGCGTTAACATCTTGGTACTCATCAATTAGGATTTCATTGAATTTTTCTTGATAGTATTCTTGGGCAATATGAGCATTCGAAGTATCGGTTGTAAGAATGCTGAAAGCAAATTGTTCCATATCACTATAGTCAATTAAATTCTGTTCTCGTTTTAATTGACCAAATCTCTTAATTAGCTTTTTCTCAGCATCAACAATGGTTTTAACTAATTTTTCTGATTTTTTGAGAATGCTTACCTGTTCTTTTTCTTCTACTACAAAAAAGTTAGCAAAGATCTTCTTAAGTTGATCATTTAAATCAGATTTTAGCTTTTGACTTTCTTGGTAAGTTTCAAGACTTTCCTCTGACCACTTTTTAGACTTACGAATGTTCTTTTCAAACTTACAATTCATTAGACTAGCTCGAATTTCATTATAAGAATGATCATCTTCCAAAGTATTTAAGAATTGCTCTAAACGACTGGTAAAGATATCATAGTTTTCTTTAACCTTCACTAAATCTGGATTTTCCATTTGAGGATTTTCAAAGAGCTGTCTTATTTCAGTTTGTAGATCCTTTATCTCTTTTACTAAAAGTGGCTTAATATGACTCTGCCACAAATCAGATCCAATTAAATCATCTTGAATTTGATAAGAATTAGGCAGATTATTGAGAAATTTTTCATAATTAGGCTCAGTAACTGCAGTATTGTACAACTGCAATAAAAGATTTCGCGCTCCTTCAGCATCCCTATCACCAGAAAAATTATCATAGAAATCCTGAAATCTTTGATCATTGTTTTCAAGATACTCAATTTCTATTTCATGTAGGGCACGCTCTTTTAATAGTTCAGCTTGAGTTTCATCAGTTAAAACACTAAATTGTGGATCAAGATCAATTACATAATAAAAACGCCTAATTATATCTAAACAAAAAGAATCGATTGTAGATATATTTGCAGTATCAACATCTAATAATTGGCTACGAAGAAATTGGTTATTAGGCTCTTTCTCAATTTGATCGCTTATTTTTTGCTTGATTCGTTCCTTCATTTCACGAGCAGCAGCTTTAGTAAAAGTGATAATCAAAAGGGATGAAACTGGTGTACCAGATAAAATACGTTTCAAAACACGTTCAACTAGTACTGTAGTCTTTCCTGAACCAGCGGATGCTGAAACTAGGATATCTTTCCCATAATCGTTAATTGCTTGATTTTGTTCCTTAGTAAATTGCGTCAACTATTCTTCACCATCCAAGTCTAATTTTTCTTTTATTAGGTTCAAAAGCGTCTTTTTATCAATGGATTTAATCTTATGATAGTTATTTTCTTTAAGCATTGCATCAAAGAAGAAGATGTCTTTAAAGTCAGAATAAGTAAGGGATGTTTGTTGACCATAAGAGTAAGGATCTAGCTCAATCTTTCCTGATAAAATCTCATTACCAGCATTTTTTATCAAATATGAGTTATAAGCTAATAACAAGTCTAGTTGATCCGGTGTAAAACTCTGATTTTGTGGCCAACTAATATCGCCGTTTACCTTTCGCTTAACACTAGTATATAGATCAGAGACAGCACGATCTTTTTCCATTCCAGGTTCTATTAGATCAAGCATTTCTTCATCTGCAATTAAGATTCCGTTATACATTAACTTCTTAGTACTTTCTTTAGCTAAATCTTTAATTTGATAATTGCTTAAGATCATTTTTTCACTGCTCAAACGTTCAAGACTACTAGTAATATTTTGGTAAAATGCGCCTAAAACATCTAAATCCTTACCTTGAGCAAAAAACTTATTATTATTTTTCAAAACTTCTAAGTAGGAAATCATCTGCATTGAAATTCCGTTTGCAAATAAACCTAGGTCAAATTTTTTTGCGGATGACTTATAATCAATCACTTCACCTAAAATTCGATCGTTTACTTGGGCTAAATCAACTCTATCCATCTTTCCACGAAGATCTACAATCTTCTTTTTATTATTATCATCTTTCCAGCTATATGAGAGACCACTCACCTTTTGATTTTTACCAAAACTTAATTCAGAATATTGTGGTCTGAACGTAGTCTTATTTACATTGCTATGCCAATAATGAGCCACATTAGCTGTAGTTTGGTCTAACTTATGGAATAGGTATTTATTGAATGGATCATTTAAAAGCTGACGGTATCTGCCCTTTTCTTTTAATTCTTCTCTTACTTCAATTAAAAGCTCGCCTAACTTCTCCTCTGTTAAATCAGCAAAATTTAACTTCTTTTCTTTAATCCTTTTAACTAGATAATCAAAAGTTTCATGGTAGTAGTTTCCTGCTTGAATTACATCAAGTTCATTTTCAAAGCGTTTCTTCAAATGTAAGCCGTAATTTAGGAAGTATTCAAAAGAATTTTGATAATACGTTTCTAGTTGTGAAACAGAAGTTTCAATTCGATCGCCATATAGCTGTTGTGCTAGCTCAGGCGGAAGATCTTGAGGTATATTCTTAAAGCCGCTCCCTTCAAGCACATTTTGCGCTATGTCACCAATTTTTTCTTCCGTCATATCTAGCAGAGAGTCTACATCAGTAGCTGCTTTATTCTTTAAGTAAGTTAGGTAACCTAGACTCGCTTCTGGATTAGTTATAAAAGTTAAAACATCTCCATTATTCTGAGGTAAATCATGTTGTGAAAATTCATCAGCATGGGTTAACTTTAATAACTGCTTATAAAAAATTGAAGGTTCTAATTGTTCATTTGCAGTATTAATTACTGGATAAGAAATATAAATCTTATCACTAGCTAAACTTAAAGCATTTCCAAATTGATAATTTTGATCTAAGTTATTGATCTTTTGCTGATCTTCCAAGTATCCACTAGATTCATTTCCTTCATTTAATTGCTCTAAGTTTTCAGAGCTAAAGAAACCTGGTATTTTTTCAATTTGGGGTAAATTACTGCTAGTCGCACCAATAATGAAAACTTGTTTATATCCTTGGCCTTGTACCATACCGAATTCAGAAATGTTAACTGCATCAAGAGTAGACGGAATTTGCGAGAAATTAGCCTCGCTAAAGCCGCTGATTAACAAATCAAAAAATTGATCTAAAGAAAATTTATTTGCTACTAGTAAGTAGTCCTTTAATAAGTCAGTTAAAGTTGACCAAACTTGTTCTGGTTGCTGAGCTAACTGTAAATCACCTGCATCATTAGCTTCTTTGCGCCAACTTTCTAAACGTTTCGCAATGTGATTTTTAATTAAAAAATTCCAAAAAACTGTTACTCCAGCTTGCGGATCCTCTTCTTTATCAAGTTGTTCAAAGAAGTTAGTTAAAGCATCAATAAAGTGCTTTCGTAGTCGATCAAGATCTTCTACTTCTTTCTCAGATTTATCTAAAGCAATTACCTCTGCATCTACAAAATTCTTTAGTGACTTAGTCCATAGTTTTCCTTTGATACCATGGGCTAAGACAAAATTTTCAAGTAGGTCAACATCATTTTGATAGTGTGCAGAATTTTTGTACCAGCCAGGGATGAATAACTGCGTCTTCATTAAAGCAACTACATTATCCGTTTGAAAACCACGCTTAAAAATTTGCTGCAAATTTTCAACAGCAACTACTAGGGGATGGTATTTCATTTCTTTTTGTAAATCATTGAAGAAAGGGATCTGGTTTTGCCTTAAAATTGGGGTTAAATATGTTTCATACTCACTTAGATTTGGTGCTAAAACTAGAAAATCCTGGTAGCGATAGTTATTTAAGGCTACTTGCTGATAAATTGTACGCGCAACAAAATAGGCTTCTGCATACCGCGAGTCTGCCTTGACTGGCTGCAAAAACTTACTTAAACGTTCATCAAATCCACTTGTTTTTGTCCAAACCCCATTTAGTAAAGAACTAGGATTAGTTTGAGTAAGTGGATATTCTTGAGTTTGATAGTCTAATTGTTGGTTTTGCCAAAAATGCTCTAATTGGCCAATTGTACGTTGCACTACGTAGTCATAGTCACCTGGTTCAGCATTATTATCAATTTTGCCAATTTTTGTCTTAAAAGCTAAAGTTGTATTTTTTGCCTTTTTTGAAATTAAACGGACTGATGTTAATTCTTGTAAAGAAAAATGTGAAAAATCAGAAAAATAAAATTCCATCGTACTCAAGTTATTGCTTTTTGCTAAGAACTCATTGAGCAATAATTGCATTTCATCTTTGGTAGCAAATTTCTCTGACAAACGTTCAATAAACTCATCATAAATAATTCTTAAGTCATGAATTTTATAGCTGGTCTCTTCATTCAATTTCTTTTCATCAATATTGTCTAACTCAATATTGCCGGCTCGTACAGATAAAATTGCTTCATACATTTGCCTTAAGGCACCGGATGTAACTTGAGTTTGATTCTGAAATAGTTTTAATTCATCTTGATGATCCTTAACAATTTGCTCTAGTAGCATGACACTAGCGGCATCATCTAGAATTTGTGGTAGTTTAATTGCCTCATCTCTCAAAAAGTACCAAGCTAGTCGTGAAAAAGAAAGAATGTGCAATTTATTTACTGCAACTTGTTTTTTATTTGTTAAAACAGAGAGCTTGCTAAGTGCGCGTACTTCTGTGGTAAACTTAATATGGTTTGGCACGATAATAAAAATATCGTGTCTTTTATCTTGGTAGTATGCCTTAACAGCTTGATCAATTATTTCATTTTGCAAGTTGTCTACTTGTCTACCAGTAATTACATTAATCATAAGTCTCTAGTCTCCTTAGCAAATATTTTAGCATATGAGACAAGGCAATTAGACTTAATGAAATTTATAATATAGGAAAGATAATTGTGAATAAAAAAATAGAAGTCAAAGCACATGGAAAAGTGATTCTTATTGGTGAGCATTCTGTAGTTTATGGCTATGACGCCCTCGCTCTTCCAATCCAGGCCTTAAATATCATCACAACTGTGGAAGAAACTGATGGTCCTACTTGGATGGATACAACTCAGTATCATGGTGCTTTTTTTGATGCGCCTGATGAATATGGTGGTATTAAATATATTGTAAAAAACTTACTTGAAAGAGTAAAAAACGCTCCTAATCTTAAAATTACTTATACTGGTGAAATTCCTATGGAACGTGGTTTTGGATCAAGTGCTGTTGTAGCTTTAGGGACTACCAAAGCTGTCTCACAATTTTTAGGATTGACTCTCTCTGAAGATGAAATTATGGAAATTACCAATCATGCAGAAATGATTAATCATGGAAAAGCTTCCGGCCTTGACGCTGCTACCGTAAATTCCGATTACTTAGTTTTCTTCAATAAACAAGACGGACCAAAACAACTTTCTCAAAAATTAGGTGCTACCTTATTAATTATGGATACGGGTGAACTTGGAAATACCAAGGTCGCAGTTCAATCAGTTAAAAAGCAAATGGATGAAAGTGATCTTAAAAAGGAACAAATTGCACGCCTTGGAGAATTAGCTACCGCAACACGACAAAATTGGTTTAATCAAAATACAGAAGAGATCGGAAAGATTTTTAATGAAGCCGAAGACATCCTTGCCTCCTTTAAGCTGTCAACTGAAAGAATCGATAATATTTGTAAAATTGCCAATGAAAATGGTGCCTTAGGAGCTAAATTATCTGGTGGTGGCTTAGGGGGCATTGTAATTGCACTATGTCCTAATCAAGAAGTTGCTCAAAAGATTGCTGAAAAAGCAAATGCTAATTTTGATAATTATTGGATTGAGGAAATTTAATGAAGAAAACTGCTCGTGCCCACACTAATATCGCCTTAATTAAATATTGGGGAAAAGCTGATCAAGCTTTAAAGACACCGTTAATGTCTAGTCTTTCAATGACACTCGATGCCTTTTATACTGACACTACACTTGAACATGATCCTTCATTAACTGAAGATACCTTTATTTTAAATGATCAAAAACAATCATTAGAAAACAGCAAGCGAGTTTTTAGTTATATTCATTTATTGCAAGAAAAATTTGGCGTTACTGATCATTTTACAATTCGGTCTACTAACTATGTTCCTACTTCTGCTGGTCTTGCTTCCTCAGCATCAGCTTTTGCAGCTCTTGCAACAAGCTTTGCTGCCAGTTATGGATTAGATCTTTCTAAAAAGGAGCTTTCAAGACTTGCACGACTTGGGTCAGGCTCAGCTACTAGATCAGTTTATGGCGGCTTTGTTGAATGGCAAAAGGGATTTGACGATGAGAGTTCTTATGCAGTACCAATTGATGAAAATCCTGATCTTGATCTTTCTCTACTAGCAATCGAAGTTAATACAAAGCAGAAAAAAATTTCTTCAACAAAAGGAATGCAGTTAGCTCAAACCTCTCCTTTTTATCAGCCTTGGTTAGCGAGAAATAAACAAGAAATTGCTGAAATTAAGCAAGCTATCCAAAATAATGACTTTACTAGAATTGGTGAACTTAGTGAACTAAGTGCCAACGAAATGCATGCTTGTAATTTAACCGCTAAAGAACCATTTACTTATTTTGAACCGGAAACAATTAAAATTATTAAATTAGTTGAAAATTTAAGAAAAAATGGCATCGAATGCTACTATACAATCGATGCTGGTCCAAACGTAAAAATTCTCTGCACCTTAAGAAATAGAAAAGATATTATTTCAGCTGTTCAGAAAACCTTGACTAATGTTAAAATAGTCGTTGCGAGTTTCGGCCCAGGCGTTACTCTGCTTTAGGAATTTGAAAATAAAAAGATTAGAGGAATATTCGTTGATTACAGAACAAGCACCAGGAAAGTTGTATATTGCGGGAGAGTATGCAGTTCTTGAGCAAAACTGCCCTGCCATTTTAGTTGCAGTAAATGAATTTGTACGTGTTTCAATTGCAAAAAGTACAGGTACAAGTGGGTTAATTCATTCTAAACAGTATTCTCAAGATTCAATTCACTGGATCCGTAAAGGTAACCAAATGGTTATTGATAATCGTGATAATCCGTTTGAATACATTTTATCTGCTATTAACTTTACAGAACGTTTTTGTCTTGAACAAAAAGTTCCAATGTCTTTATATGATCTACATGTTAATTCAGATCTTGATTCAGCCGATGGTAAGAAATACGGTCTTGGCTCTTCAGCTGCTGTAACAGTTGCTACAGTGAAGGCTATCCTTAATTTCTATGGATTACACTGTACAAAAGATCTTATTTTTAAACTTTCTGCTATTTCCCACTACAGCGTTCAAGGTAATGGATCTGCTGGTGATATTGCAGCAAGTGTTTATGGTGGTTGGCTGGCTTATCAAACTTTTGATAAAGCATGGCTCAAGAAAGAATTAGCTACTAAATCTCTTAGCGAAGTTTTAAACGAAGCTTGGCCTGGCCTTAAGATTCAATTATTAACTCCTCCCGAAGGACTAAACTTGGTAATCGGCTGGAGTCAAAAACCTGCCTCAACCTCTCAATTAGTTGATAAGACTAATGCAAAGAAAAAGTTTATTAAGACTCAATATGATACTTTTTTAGATGAATCACGGAAATGTGTTCTTGATATGATTAGAGGATTTAATGAAAAAAATATTTCTTTAATTCAAAAACAAATTCGTTTAAATCGGCAGTTATTAAAAGATTTTGCTTCTCTTAACCATATTGCTATCGAAATTCCACGCTTAACTAAATTAATCAACATTGCCGAACAATTTAATGGTGCTGCTAAAACTTCTGGTGCAGGAAACGGCGATTGTGGTATTGTGATTGCAGATGAAAAAACTGATATCGAAGAAATGAAAAATAATTGGCGTAAAAATGGAATTATGCCATTGAACTTTCTAGTTCACTCAATTGCTTAGTGGGAAAAATTATGTCACAAAGATCTCAAAGAAAAGAAGAACATCTAGCATTAGCTAAGATGTTTTTTAATAGTAATAAAGATAATGATTTTAATCATGTTCATTTAATCCGCCCTGCTCTTCCAGAAAGCGGAGTAAATACAGATAGTATTTTAACTGAAATGTTTGGTCATACTATCAGTGCCCCATTTTTTATTAATGCAATGACTGGCGGCTCGGATACTTCCTATACCATCAATCAACGTTTAGCTAAGGCGGCTGCTGCAGAAAATATTCCAATGGCTTTAGGATCCGCCAGCATTCTTGAAAAAGAAATTGATCAAATAAAGAGCTTTGAAGTTGCACGTCAAGAAAATCCTGATGGATTAATTTTTGCAAATGTTAATCCAACTACTGATCCAAAAGTAGCTCAAAAGATTGTTGACGCTTTAGATGCAAATGCATTACAGATTCACCTTAATAGTGTTCAAGAAGCTGTAATGCCTGAAGGCGATCGAGATTTTCATTGGATAGATAATCTAAAAGAAATTAGAGATACAGTTGATGTGCCAATTATTATTAAAGAAGTTGGAATGGGAATTGATCCTGAATCTCTTCGTACCCTTTTAATCAATGATTTTTCAATTATCGATTTAGGTGGAAGCGGCGGAACTAATTTTGCCCAAATTGAAAATGAAAGACGAAAGACTCAAAAATTAAATTTTTTAGAAGATATAGGTCTTTCTACTGTCAAAACGCTACTTGCAGCACGTACTATCCCCGTCAATAAGACTATTATTGCGGCTGGTGGTATTACAAATGCACTTGATATTTTTAAGTCTTTAGTTTTAGGAGCACAGTATGTTGGTATAGCAAACTATTTCTTGCAGTTTGCTAGTCAAGATTCTGAGACTTTAATTGCTGCTATTCAAAACTTAAAATATGAATTAAAACTTTTAACTGCTCTATTTGGTTTAGATCATATTTCTAAAGTCGATGAAGTTAAATATTATTTGGATACTGATCTTTACAATTTCACTCGACAACTCTATAATTAGTGCTATTTCTTTGGATGGCTGCTTACAGCAGCCATCCTTTTTATTTTTTATGATACTAATGTTAAAGTAACAATTTTATTAATTTAAATATAAAAGTTAAAAAGTTCATTAAATCAAATTTTGATCTATACCAAAAGTCAATTTAATGAACTTCATTCCCCTAAATATCAAAAGTCAATTGATATTGGTTTTATTCTTTTATCAAATGAATTTCGCGGTCAAATAATTCATGCATTTCTTCAGTAAAATTATGGGCAATAAATACAATTGTCGCTTTACTTTTTAATAATTTGTCTAAAATTTCCACTTTGATCAATCGCACTCGTCCCCTCATCGATTAAAATAATATCACTCTCATGAACTTGAGCCCTTGCTAAAACAATTTTCTGCCTCTGTCCTCCAGAGATGTTTAATTTATCAAGATCCAGTTTTTTATTAATGCCCTCATCAAATTTTTGCAGATCAGAAGATAAATCTACTTCTTCTACTGACCTTTCAACTTTATTATCGAGCTTATTGTTAAACATAGTAATATTTTCTTTAATGGAGGCTGGGAATATAACCGGATCTTGCGGTAAGTATCCAATTGTTTTCAAATCTGGATTAATTTCATTTCCATCCTTATCTTCAAAAATAATCTTTCCAGCACTAGGTGCTAATTCTCCCAATATCAATTTAAATAGAGTTGATTTACCAGTACCAGAATCTCCTGTTAAGAGAATCTTTTCACCCTGATTAATCTGAATATCCGGATAACTTAGTTTTTCGCCATTTGGAAAATCGAGTCTTAATGATTCTGTTTTAATTACAGTAGGCTTATTTGTTTTTTGCTTATCTGAAACTTGAACTTTTTCCGCTGCTTCATTTACTTCTACAATTAGACTCTTTACTCCCTTCATTTCTCCCCTAGCCTGAGAGATTTCATTAATTGCTTGATTTAAATAAAATCTGAAATTTCCCACTATTAATAGAGTACTCATTTGTACTAAGCCATTTTTGACTAAAAATCCAGTCAAAACAAATATGATCAACCCAAACAATGCAGAAGCTATCCCGTTAATCGCATTAAGTAATTTAGTATAAGTAGTTTGCTTAACAGTTGCGTCTTCAAGTTTTTTACTAGCATTTTGAGTGACAGAAAATAGCTTTGCACCAGCTGCAAATTGTCTTAATTGATCTAAACCGCGTAGCCAGTCGTTTAAAGTATCTAAATATATTTCATTGCTAGTCGAAATAAGTTTATTAGCTTTTTGGAGTGGTTTTTCAATCAATTTTGGCAAAGCTAGAGAAATGGCTACAATTATACAAATTGTAATTAAGAGAACCCAACTTAACATAATTAAATATATGATAATTGCAATAAGTTGAACAACTCCAAAAATTAGATTTAGAAGAGAGCCATAGTAATTATCATTAATTAATTCTAAATCATTAGTTAATCTATTTTGAATTTTTGAAACCGGATGATCTCTATCATCATGGAAATAATGATCTACTATCTTTTCTCTTACACTATTATTTAAATCTTGTGTTTGAGCAAGAAGTAGATATTGGGTCAAACTAAATAATGCATAAAACATTATACACACAGTTAAACTAATAGCTGAAATTATCAAAAAATTTGGTAAATTTCTTGAAAGAATAATATTCGTCTCTATTTGAACTAAGGCCGTCATCGTAATTGTTAAAAGAGGAGAAAGAATAGCTAAAATTGAAAATAGAAAAAAACGTGCCCTATTAATTCGAATAAAATTTCTTAAATTCATTATTCCTCTTCCCCTTTCTTAGCTAACTTTATTTCTTGATCAAACTTAGCTCTTAATTCTGGTGTAAAATTATGGGCAATCATTAAAATTGTCTGATCAGTTTTTAGCAACGCAGTAATAATCTCTTCAGTAGCTTTTTGATCAATTGCACTAGTTACTTCATCCATCAATACAAATGGCTGATTATAAATTTCACTTCTAGCTAATACAATTTTCTGACGTTGTCCTCCTGATAAATTATTTTTCTTTAGATTAACTACTGTATCAATTCCAGAAGGCATTTTATCTAAATCACTTTTTAATTCGACATTCTTAACAACATTCATTAATTGTTTTTCTGTTCTTTTAACAAACATCGTTATATTATCTTTAATTGAAATCGGAAAAACTATTGGATCTTGCGGTAAATAACCCAGGCTAGCATTGGTTATGGGTTGACTTTCCTTATCAAAATAAGTAATCTTACCACATTTAGTCTCAATTTTTCCCAATAATGCTTTAAATAAGGTGGACTTACCTGTTCCCGAATCTCCAATTAAAAGTACTTTTTCACCAGGTTTAATAGTGAAATTTGGATAAGTGATAGTTTCTCCTTCGTTGTATGTCACTTTCAAATTTTCAACCGATACACCATAAGCAGCTGTCTTTACAGCCCGCTTTTCTTTTTTGCGTAAAGTTAAAATTTCCTCTCTTAATGTTTTAGTTGATTTAACTAAAGTAATTGAATGGGTAATTTCCCAAACTGCTGAAAAGATAGCTGATCCAAATGCACCCGCTACAGCGAATTCTCCAAAAGAAATCACATGATTTAAGAATAAAATTCCTGCAAAAAATGATATTCCTATTTGGGCTAAGGCATTTCCGAAACCATTGAATAAGTAAGAAGTAGTTTGGTACCGATAGTTTTTCTTATTTGCTTTCGTATAATCTTCACTCGCCTTATGTAGCTGTCTTCTCAATCTCTCATATGCACTAAAGCGTCTTAACTCTTGCAGTCCACCAAACCAATGTTCAATCGTATTTAGCAACTTTTCATTTTTATAATTTACGTTCTTAGTTGCCTGAGCTGTTTTCTTTTCCATAATTTTAGGTAGAAGAAAATTAATTCCTAGTAATATCGCACTAACTAAAATTAAGCTCCAGTTCATAGTAAATAACAAAATAACTGCGATTAAAATTTCAAGAGTTCCACTCAAAATTGATACCCATGGAGTAGCAAAGTTGGTAGTTAATAGTTTAAGAGTTGCTGTTAATTGATTTTGCATTTTGGAAGTTTTTTCAACTTCTGAAGAAGCATAGTAATATTCGATAATTTCTTCTCTAATTTTATGAACATAGTCTTGGGTTTGTCTTGTGAAAGCAATTGTAGCAATTGGTAATAAAACTGCCGTTCCTATTTCCATCCCAGCCTGAACAAAAGTCCAAAAAAGATATCCATTTAAGTTACCTTTAAGAATATTGTTTAATGAATCTTTAAAAAGATATTCTCCCATTGAACCCGCAACTGCATATAAAATATACGAACAAAAAACCAATATTGAACGGGGAAGATTAATTTTAACCAACTCTTTAAACGTCATTATTTGCCCCTCCTATTTTTATTTTTTATTAATTATACTAATGTTTTTTTAATTTACAATCATATTTTTATAAGCGGACAAATTTATGACCTAAGTGGCATACTTTCGGACTTAACGAGTATGCTATACTTATTTTATCTATGATAAATCGAGGTGATTACTAAGTGTCTATTCTAAATAACTTAGGATTAAGCTTAAAACTGAATTATTTTCTTTCAGTTATTAAGCTATATTTAATAAATATCCCCAAATTTGATGAAAGTTTGGGGTTTGTTAACTAAAATCTAGCTATCTTTTCCCTAAACTTTCATGTACTCAATAAATTTAAGTATTAAAAAGGAACGGGAAAATGACTAACAAAAATAACTATAATATTATAAACCTCTTAATTGGCCGGATCGGAACAAATGTTGCTGACTCACTTTTCTATATGGCAATATTGTGGTACTTTAAAACCCATCTTAATTCACCAATGCTTCTTTCAGTGATATTCATAGCTGAATCTAGCATTGATATGTTTTCGTTTACTTTAGGACCTATAATTGATCGTATAGACATCAAAAAAGCATTAAAATTAGTGACAATTATTCAAGCAATGCTTGAGTATAATCATTATTCCGCTATTTAATAATCAAAAATTACACTTTTTAGGAATTACATTTTTGATAGTAGTTTATGTTTTGTCAACTATTGGATCAACACTAATCTATCCTGCGGAAGACAAAATACTGCCCAATATAGTAGAAAAGAAAGAATTACCTAAAGTTAATGAGATCTTTCAAATGTCTTATCAAACTTTAGACTTATTCCTCAATGCTGGAGCAACCATTCTAATTACCTTTTTATCTATAAAAAATACAATTATTATTTCAGCATTAGTATTTGCATTTGCACTTTTGTTCTACATGCGTTTACACTTTAAACTTCCAAATGCCTCTTTACCTGAAGGTAATACTACCTATTTCAAAGATTTAGTGAGTGGTTGGCAAGCATTACGTACTAATAAAAATATTTTAATTTTAATCTTGCCTTTTGCTCTAACCAACTTATTTTATGGAATATCATCTGTTGGTTTGCCCTACTTTGCAACCAAATACTTAAATAATAGTGCAATTAGCTATGGAAGTTTAGAACTTGCTTCTTCAATTGAAGGATTGCTAGGTAGCCTTATCGTACAGCGGCTTTACGTGAAAGACAGTCAACTAAGACTATTAATTGTCACTTGCTTAATGCTTTCTGGATTAGCAATTGTTTTAGAAGTAATAACTGCCCCAATATGGCCTATTTTAATTCTAATATTTGCCCTATGTAGTACTTTCTGGATTAGCATTATGAACATTAATTTTAAGGTTCTAGTTCAAGAAAGTTTTTCTTCTAATTTATTAGGACGAATTATCACGATTAACAGCAGCATTGTTAATTGCATGATTCCGATTGGATCATTTTTAGGAGGATTTATTGTTAAAAACTATGGTGCTCGGCCAGCCATTATTCTTGAAGGGCTGGCTCAGCTAGCGACAGCTGTCTTCTATCTAATAATGTTTTTAAAAAGAAAAAGAGCATAAATGCTCTAATTTTAGGAGTTTTCTAATGAGTAATAAAAAAGTAAAAATTAATAATGCTGAAATAAAAACAAGAGTAGTTTTCTATCGTCCAAGTCAATGATTAATTTTAATTTAGAAAAGAGATTTTTATGGCGCAAGATTTGATTACTACAGTTACAACAAAAAATGATTTCAAACAGGCATTTAACAGTGCTCATCTTAATGCCTCCGACACAGTTATTGTCCACACATCATTAAGCAAGTTCTACTATGTTCCCGGTGGTCCTGAAACCGTCATTCTGGCACTTAAGGAGACAATAAGTAAAGGAACAATTATGATGCCTTCAGAAGTTTCGACAAATTGTGATCCAGCAACGTGGGAGTACCCTCCAGTTCGTTCTGATCTAATTCAAACGATTAGAGATAATATGCCACCCTATGATCCAATAACTTCAGCTACTGAGGGACTCGGAATAACACCTGAATATTTTAGAACTTTGACCGATGTAGTGAGAAGCACTCATCCTTATTTACCCATTGCAATTTGGGGTAAAAATAAAGTTCAAATAGCTCAAACACAACCATTAAATCTTCCATACGGCATTAATAGTCCCTTAGATTATCTCTATAAAAATAATGGTAAAATAGTTTTTCTAGGAACAGACTATGAAACTTGTACTGCTCTTCACTATGCCGAATCAACAATTAATCGTCCAACTGAAACCTGGTCAGCTGCTATTGGTCTTGATGACCAAGGTAAAACTACTTGGACTGAATATCAAAACGTTGATCTAGATTCTTATGACGATTTTAATGAGCTCGGATTAGCTTTCGAAAAGAAATATCCGGAGCACTTTAACCAGGTCAGCTTGAACAACAGTTTTATCAAGGTAATTGAAATGAGACCTTTAGTTGACTTTGCTAAAGACTGGTTTAAAAAGAAAGATAATAATAGATAACAAAAAAGTAGGAATAAATCCTACTTTTTTCTATATATTCGTTATACCATAACTGTCATTGTAGCCGCTCCGATAATGATAGCTAAACCAATTAAGGTAACTACCATTTCTTTCTTAGTCTTCCTTTCATGCAAGAACCAGATTCCAGTTAGAGTTGCTAATACTACAGATGTTTGTGACAAAATAAATCCAGTTGCTAAACCATTCATATTTGGTTGAGCTGAAATTAAATATGTCAATGCAGCAAATGCAAAGAAAAATCCAGATATAATTTGTTTGTAAGAAACACCTTGAGCTAAAGCGCTTCTTTGACTTGGTTCTTTAACTTTTAAGTAAACTGCATAACAAATAGCAACTAAGCACATTCCAATAGCTTGTGGTAAAAATGCTTTGGATCCATCAATTTTAGCAGCTTGAGGTGCTGCAGAATATGCCCAATATCCAATTTCACCAATTAATAAAATGATTACTGCTTTTCTCAACTTAGCACTATTCTCATCAGTTTTGTGTTCGCTCCAGGTTGTCATCCAAGCACCTAAAATGATCAGAGCTAATGCAAGAAAACCTACTAACTTATCACTCGTACTTGGCCAATCCCCTAAAGCAAATACTCCCCATAAAGAAGTACCTAACAACTGAAAGGCAGTTGTAATGGGCATTGCGCGTGAGGATCCAACCAAAGTAAAAGAATGAAAAGTAAGAATCTGAGCACTAGCCCAGCCTATTCCAGAGATAATTGACCAGATTAAGGCAGCACCGCTAGGTAACGCTATCCCTTGAACCAAACTATAGATTAAAGCAAAGATAAAGGTACCAAAGGTAGTACCAATAATTTGATTTACTGGCTTACCGCCAATTTTTGAAGCAATTGTCGGAAATAAACCCCAGCCAAGTAAAGGCCCCAATCCAATTAATAAAGCTATTCCATTCATACACTAAACTTTCCTTAAAATATAAAAACAATTGTAGTTTACAGATGCAATTATTTTTTCAGCTAAATATTTACTTTAAAAAACTACTCCACTTTCCAAAATCACATTAGAGTATGGAGTTTCTTCACCAGTTCTAATAAATGCTTTAGAAGACTTTAAATCCTTCTTTAATTCTAAATGTGGAATAAATTCAATCTTGACATTTGGAACTGCCTTTTTAAGAGCTTCTAATTGCTTCGGATTTTCAGTTTTAATTTCTTCGGCAACATACATCTTTTGAACTTCTAACTCTTTCAAGACTTCTTCTAAAACATCAATAAATGATGGCAATCCTGGACGCACAGACAAGTCAATCTTTTCAGTTTCAGCCGGAACTGGAGTGCCAGCATCTCCAACTCCTAACCAATCCATGTGACCCATGTCAGCAATTACCCTTGAAATATTAGAATTCATTACACCAGTTTTTTTCATAGTCATTAATCCTTTTCTTAAAACACATTTACTACCATTCTAATATATCTTTTTAAGATTAGAACTTTTAAAGCGGCTAATATATTAAATTTGATTTTGAAATATAAACAGCAAAAAGAAAAAAGAGAAGATAGTTTCAGATAGTAATGAGGTTAACCCTCCCGGTTGGATTTATGGCCAACTCTGGGGGGGAATTTCAGTTAATTATCAGCTTTTTTTGTTATTTGGTCCTTATTTTAACTCTGATATCATCTTTACCAACCTGATTCCTATTATACCGAATTATCTATTTCCTTCTAAGTCCATCTAGAAAAATGTTATTATGGTAGTTGTTAATTTTAATTGCTGTATTGAAACAATATGCTATTGATTTATTACAGAAACTTTTGAATACGAATTCCCTGCTTTAAAGTAGTATTTTTTCTGAAAGGGGCGCTTTTATTAGTGACAAATATTATTAATGGACGTCAAATTGCCAAACAACTTAATCAAGAAACCAAAACCAGAGTTGATAAATTAAAAGAAGAAGGGATAATTCCAGGAATTGCGGTTATTCTTGTAGGAGATAATCCGGCTAGTGTAATTTATACGCGTAATAAACAGAGAACTGCCGAAAAGTTGGGAATGAAATCTATCTTGAAAAAATTTCCAAAAGATGTCAGTCAAGCTGAAGTTTTACAAGCAATTCATCACTACAATGACGATCCAACTATTCATGCAATTTTAATTCAGCTTCCTTTACCTAAGCATCTCAATCAAACCGAACTAATTGAAGCAATTTCTCCTGAAAAAGATGTTGACGGTTTTGATTCAAAAAATGTTGGTAAACTTTATAACAATGAGGATGGACACTATCCTGTTTCTTGTACCGCGCGCGGAATTATGACTTTGCTTCATTCTTATTTAGATAGAATTGAAGGAAAAAACGTAACAATCATTGGACGCAGCATTTTAGTAAGTCGTCCTCTGCAATCGCTTCTCATCAATGAAAATGCGACAGTAACAATGGTAAGCTTACATACATATGATATCGATTATTACACTAAACATGCTGATATTTTAGTTGTGGCTGCTGGCAAAGCTAATTTGATTAAAAAAGATCAGGTTAAACCAGGTGCAACTGTGATTGATGTAGGAATTAATCGGATGGCAAATCATCACTTAGTCGGGGATGTCGATTTTAATAGTGTCAAAGAAGTAGCTGAAAATATTACCCCAGTTCCTGGTGGAGTAGGTCCAATGACTATCGCAACTTTAATGCAGCAAACCGTAGATTTAGCTGAATGGAATAAATAGAAAAAGGTATTAAGTAATATCAAAATAACTACTTAATACCTTTTTCTATTACTTTCTCTACCTTTTCAAAAACTTTCCATATAATTGCTCTAAGAATATCCTAGCTGATTATTTTTTGAGATAGGGACAATAATTAGAATGATCTATTCGGTAATCTTTATTTTCAATTGTCCACTCATGCAAACATGCATCCCCAGTCCCAAATTTAATCTTTGCATCTATTGGTAACTTTAATAATGCATGATATAGTTGGGTAATTGTTCCACCATGAGTAACAATTACAATGGTATTATCTGATAAATTTTGACTTAATATCTCTGATAAAACACTCTCTACTCGCATTCTAAATTCGAGTTTACTTTCTTGCTTGTACAATGCTTTGTGGATAGGAACTTCAACCGCAGGATATTTTTGATAGGCTTCCTCATATGGTAAGCCAGCCCGGAGACCATTATTGAATTCTTTCAAATTATCCCTTCCAATAGCTGAAAGGCCAGTTAATTCTTCAAGATAATGTGCAGTTTCACGAGCTCTTTTTAATGTACTAGTGTAAATTTTATCTATATTATAGTGATCAACAATCCATTTACCAGTTTTTAAAGCTTGCTTATTTCCACGTTCAGTTAAACTGAAATCAGCCCATCCTTCACATACTTTTAAAATATCTGCTTTACTTTCACCATGTCTAACAATTAGTAATTTCATTATTCTACCTTTTCAAAAACTTCACATACCATTGGTGCCTGAGGATAAAACGCTTTACCTGCTTCTCGATATTCCCAATCAAAAAAATCATCATGGGCTCGACGCCAATATTCATAACTTCGATCACCCTCACCTTCATGGTAGGCGTGTTCTTTAGAAATTAAATCATAAGGTATAATTTCCACTACCTTATCTTGAATAACACAAACAGGTTCTTCTTTACTATTCAAAACAATACTCCACTCATCTACTTGAGGTATTTTTTCATTTTTATCATAAAGTTCATAGGCAGATGTAGTAGCAGTTTTTATGCCTCGATTTACCAACTCAGCCAATTCGTCTGCATCTTCAGCAGTTGCTCCAAAAGCCCATGCTTCTACCGGAGTATCACATTCTAAGTTATGGCTTTGACAAAAATCTTGCCAAAATTGTTTCAATTGTTTATTCATCTTTACCTAATTTCGTTAAAACTTTAGATCCAATCTCTAGCCCCGCACTGTGAGATTCATACCCCCAGTCACGTTCATCATAGTTTTCTATATCAGCCAATGTATCAGCAGTAAATAAAATTTGAGCGAAATACACTTTTCTGAATTGCGCACAAGCTGCTAAAGATGCACATTCCATTTCAACAGTTGCTGCACCTAACTGACGAAAATGTGCAACTTTCTTGGGCGTTTCTCTGAAGAAGCCATCAGTTGTCCAAGTAGTAATTTCATCATACTTAAGATTTAAAGTAGCTAAGGCATCTTCTACCTGCTTTAAGAAATTCTGATTCAAATCGATAAATTGACCTGGCTCCATATAATGAAAAGATGTTCCTTCATCACGAATTGCACGTTTGACTAGTAACATCTCATTTTCTGGTAAATCAGTTAACGCGCCCGCATTACCAACAGTTAAAACTTGGTTCACGCCATAACTAATCAACCAATCAAGTAATTGGACAGAAGCAGGTCCTCCAAGCGGTGCTTGACATAAAGTAAAGTATTTACCATTTAATTCAACTTCATAAATCTTTGGACTAAAAGAAACTGACTCAAATTCACCTATAGTGCGGTGAAGATGCTGATCTAAAAATGCATCAATTTCATTCTTAGGAACAAAGGCATAAAGCAAGCGTGAGTGAAAATGAAATGGTTCTTGATCATGATCTGGTTCAATTACCGCATGATGATTTGGATCAAAATCTAAAATAAATGGTTGTTCTTTCATAAGCTTCTCCTACTCCTTTAAAGTCTTACAGATTGAATTTCTATTTAAAATTGTTCAATTTACTTAACACTTGACTACCCACTTCTAATCCAATTCCATATGACTTACGTCCCCAACCACGACGGTCGTAGTTTTCCATTTTTGCTAATGAATCTCCAGTAAACAAAATTTGAGCAAAATCTACTTTTCTAAATTGCGCACATGCTGCTAAAGCCGCACACTCCATTTCGACAGTATCGGCTCCTAATTGACGAAATTGAGCAACTTTCTTTGGCGTTTCTCTGAAGAAACCATCTGTCGTCCAGGTGATGATTTCATTGTATTTATAGCCTAATTCTGAAATTGCTCTTTCAACTTGAGACAAGTATGCAGGTTCTAGTTCTACAAACTGACTAGGTTTTAAGTAATAAAATGAAGTTCCCTCTCCTCGAATTGCTTTTGTAGGTACAAGCATTGTATTTTCGGGCAAATCATTTAATGCACCAGCATTTCCAACCGCTAAAATTTGTTTAACTCCATAGTTAATTAACCAATCAAGTAACTTTGTGGCCGCAGGCGCTCCTAATGGAGCTTGGCATAAAGTGAAATATTCGTTTTCAATTTTGACCTCATAAATTTTAGGTCTAAACGAAATAGTGCGGAAACTTCCTAGAGTGCGATGAGGATGTCGATCTAAAAAAGAATCAATTTCTTCTTTAGGAACAAAGGCGTAAAGTAACTTCGGATGAAAGTGAAATGGTAAGTCTTCAAAATCTGGTTCAAGCACGGCATGATGATTCCCATCAAAATCTAGAATAAATGGTTGTCCTGTCTCTTCTTTCATACCTACTCCTCCTACAATTTTTGTAATATCTCAAAGCAAATTTCTAATCCACGCCGATGTGAATCGGTTCCACCATCCCGTGGATCATAGTCCTCTTCATTAGCTAAAGTATCAGCTGTAAATAAAATTTGCGCAAATTCAACTTTTCTAAATTGTGCACATGCTGCTAGTGCTGAACACTCCATCTCTACTACAGATGCCCCTAACTCACGGAATTGCCTTACTTTTTTCGATGTTTCTCTGAAAAAGGCATCTGTTGTCCATGTCGTCACTTGCTCGTATTGATAGTCTAGATCAGTTATTGCCTTTTTTACCTGACTTAAAAATTCGGTGTTCAAGTCGACTGTTAAACTATCTTCTAAATAATGGAAAGAAGTTCCTTCATCTCTAATTGCCTTAATCGGAATAAACATTTCATTTTCTGGTAAATCTACAAGCGTACCAGCATTTCCAAATGCTAAAACTTTTTTGACACCATATGCAATTAACCAATCGAGTAATTGTGTGGCTGCTGGTGCTCCTAAAGGAGCTTGACATAAAGTAAAGTATTCTCCATTACTTTCAATTTCATAAATATCTGGTTGAAAGGAAATTGTATCATATGAACCTAACACTTTATGGGGAACTTGTTCTAAAAAATTATCAATATCTTCTTTAGGGACAAATGCAAATAATAATTTAGAATGAAATTTAAACGGTTGTTTTTCATAATCGGGTTCAATAACGGCTTCTGGATCTTTATCTATTTGTAAAATACATCGCTCTTCTTTCATACATACTCCTATTCAAAAAATGGATAATCTCGTTTATAGTAATGCTCAATAAAATTTAAGTGCTGCTTATTAAAAATATCCGGCAAATTATCTGTCGAAAAATATTTCAACTCTAATGTTTCTAAATCTGGTTTCTTATTCATTTTGCCTACTAGCTCTACCAAGAATTCAATTACGACAGCTTGGGCTACATCCCCATTAGGATAATGCTGGATAAAATCTGTCGAAATTCCTAGCAAAGATTTAACTTTCACTTTCAATCCTGTTTCTTCTAAAAATTCACGCACACATGTCTCTTGAGCAGATTCTCCAAATTCCATTGCTCCTCCTGGCAGACCCCATGACTTAAAATCCGACCTTTTCTGCAACAAAATTTCATCTTGATCGTTGACTAAAACTCCACCAGCAAAATTTAAAATTAGTGGTTCGTGGCCTACCTTTTTACGCAAGTTTTTAATGTAATCTTGTTCCATCTATTTCTTCTCAATCGTGTCTAACATTGTCTCTCCAATATGTCTGAAAGCCAGATCCTCAATTTTTTCAGTATAGTTAAAAATGCCCACTGCAGTAGTAAAAATCAAATATTGTTTTGTTAAGTCAGATAAGTGATAATTAGGATTCTTACTTGAATATCCCGCCAGAAATGATTGAATCAATTCTTCATTCAAATCAAAATCTTGGTAAAACAATTTTATAAAATCTTGATATACTGGCCCTAAACGTGCTTTTTCAAAGTCAATAAGTGCTAGCTTACTATCAACATATTTATAGTTTCTGATGCCCACATCACCATGCAAGACAAATTTTGAATGTTGAGATAATTCAAACTTAATTTTATTTTCATAAGGTAGAAATTTACTAGTAAGTTTCTTCAATCTTCTTTTGTATGAACTTTCTTTAAAAGAATCTATTTCAGCTACGTAATCATCAAACTGTCCATTAACAAGCTTAATTCTTATAAATGGTTTCACCTTTAAATGATATTCTCCTAATACTTGTCCCATCTCAAAAACTAGATTCGAATCAATCTTTTCTCCTATATCTTTTGGTGAGCAATCTTTTAACACTAAAACAAACGTATTATTAAGCAAAAAACCGCCTAAAACTCGATCATTTAACTGATTTGTAACCATCTTTTCAGTGTAATAACCTTGCTCTTTTGCAAATTGTTTTACAAAAATCGATTGCCGATATAAATTACTATAGCCAACAAAAGTGCTGTTAAGTGATTCATGATTAATTTCGTGCAAGTCAGATTTCAACCGCCTATTTAATTGATTAATGATTGTTGACATAGCCAATATCCTTCATAATCGTTTCAATTTCTGCCTTAAAGTTGTTTGGCTAGAAAACTTAGTTTCAGAAATAAAATTGATATAATCTTTTTCTTTCCACCACGAACGCATTTGCTTTTCTCCAAAAGAACTAATATGACGCTGCTTATGGCGTATTAGGGTTTCCTCAAAAGAAATATCAAAATAATATGCAAAAATTTCCTTACCAAATAGCTCCTCTGCTTGTCTAAACAAAGGAAGATACCACTCTGCATTCAAAATGCCTTCAAGGATCACATAATCACAATTTTGACAACCATAATGAAGTAAATCCTCAAATAATGGTAACCCTAACGTGTTTTTTCCATCTTTAACGCGGAGCATATCTCGTCTAACTATATCTTGTGAAATCAGTAAAGTATTACGCGGCAACCATTGATGACTTTCTTTTGCCAGAGTGGTCTTACCACTACCGGAATTACCTCTAATGATAATTAATTTAGACATTCTTATCTCACCTCTTTCATTTGTTGTCAATTTAAGCATTGTGTAATACAATGGTATTACATGAAAGGAGATGTTTTTATGGATAATATGGTTACTCGTAATAGCACTGCTTCAACTCGTGTTTCTAAAAATGTAAAAGAAAAAGCAATAAGAAATTTAGCAAAACGAGGAATTACTCTTTCTGAATTTTTAAGATTTGCTGTTGGAAAAGCAGCAGATGATGATATAGAACTCATTAATTTTCTAGATTCACCTGAAGCTTTAAAAGCAAAAAAAGAAGTAGAAACTGGAAATATTGAAAAAATTGGCACTTTAGACGATCTAGATAATTGGATGGATCGTTTATGAAAAATATTAGAATTTATATATCTCCGACCTATAAAAAAGAATTAAAGAAATTAAAGAGAAAAAATTATCCAGTTGAATTAATTAGTATCTGCCTAAAGGCTATTTTAGAAAATGACACCTCAAAGTTAAGGAAAATGAAGCACCATCAACTAAAGGGAAAATGGAAAGGTTATAACGAATTTCATCCTTCTCGCATTGGTAACTTTAACAATTCTACCTATGACCAATGGATTGTTGTATATTCGTTAAATCATAATGAATTAATTTTAACTTTGGTTACAACAGGAGATCATAAAATTTTAGATAAACATGCTCCATCCAAAATTTAAATATACATATTAAGAGACAACGATCACTCGATTATGCCTGATCGTCTTTTTTTATTTTGCACTTAACTCTTTCTTCTGCTTTATCAACGGAATTATTAATAAAACAATGCTAAAGTAAGCTGCTGATACAAAAAACATTACTTTTAAATTCCCAGCCAACTTCATAATTGCGTTACTTACAAATAGAGAAAGACTGACTAAAATTTCAGCAATAAATGAAACTGTCGAAAGCATAGTAGATTTGTTGCTTTCTCCATAAATTGCTTCATTACTAGTAGCAGAAATCTGTCCTGACATCATCCCAATTAGTAATTCAATTAATAGAAAAAGTGTCAACAACAAATATTTATTTTCTATAATTCCACTCAGAACAAACACCAAAATCATGCACACTGTATTTAATATCGTAATACTTCTTGAACTAGCAAATGTTGATATCCTATTAAATATAAGCGACCCTAAAATAAGTGCACACATAAATAAGGTATAGACAAGAGATAAGTTAAAGCCTAATTTTTCAACGTAGATAATCGACCAATATATTAGAATAAACTGCGTCCCACAATCATATCCAACATTCAGCAACAACAATATCCAGAAATTTCTTTTTTTAAAGAAATTAGCGATATTTTTAATACTATTATTTTTCCGCTTATGTGATGCCTTATTATCCGAAAAAGATAAAAACTGTATCATGAAAAAAATAAACGCAGGATATAATCCTAAGCCAATCAATGCAAACCAAACTGGTGCAGTATCTGTAATTGCAAAGAGCCCGGTGCCAATATTTCCACCTATTAAGGTGGCTAAATTTAGGATGATAACTTGCATCCCCATTAATTTGCTATTCGGAGAAAGATGATTTTGCTCTTGCAAGTCAGTTATATAGGCAATGAGTGTCCCAGAATTAAATGCAAGTCCAATTCCATATAAGAGTTCTGCTAAAGAAAAGAATAAAAAGTTTCTAAACAGAATTAGGATTAAAAAACTACTCGCAATAACTATTGAAGATAAAGATAGAACTTTTAGCCTTCCAATTCTATCTGCTAAATATCCAGCTGGTAGCAACCCCAGCATGATACCAATATTTTGAAAGGATTTTATTGAACTAATATTAGCATTCGGGATACCATTTTTAGCATAGAATAATGAAAATATTCCTGACATTGATGATCGGAATAGTGTAAACACTGCCGTAAAAGTTAAAAATAAAACTGCAATTTTAAAGCTTATACTTTTTGATTTCATAATCATCAACCCCTTTATTTTTTACTGCTACATAAACTTCCTTCTACTCAAAATTTGCTTGCCAATATGGATCATGATATGCCTTAAAGCACATTTCTACCTGTTCACGTGATCCCTTATCTTCACTCAACTCGGGTAAATCATCCAACGCAAAATAACCACTTGCAATAGTTTCATCGTTCTCTTTAAAGCTTCCACCAGCTGGCTTACATAAGAAAAATACTGTACTAATTCCATAAGGATACATTCCTTTATAGTGCTTATTGCTATCGTGAATCGCAATTAATCTTTCAACTGTAATATCAATGCCAGCCTCTTCTTTGATTTCTTTAATCACATTTTCCTTAACTGATAGATTTACCTCACACCAGCCACCGGGAATTGACCATAGGCCATCGCTTTCTTGAACTAGCAGCATTTTATCATCTTTAAAAATAGCGGCCCGAGTTGCAATCTTAGGAGTTTGATAACCTACTTCATTACAAAATAGATTTTTTACCTTCTCAATTGGCAAACCTGCCTTCTCAGTCATCATTTCAGCCGAAATATCGCGGATTTCTTGATACCTCTCAAGATCAAAACTATCTTTTCCATATGTTAATCCAGCTTGCGCTAAACTTTGAAGACGAATAGCCCAATCAACAAGTTTATCTGTCATTATTTTCACCACCTAAATCGAGTACTAACACAATTTCTTCCTCATCTTTTTCTCCGTTCGGAACAAACCCAGCTTCTTTGTATAATTTCTCCGCCCATTCGTTTCCAGGTACATAGGACAAATATATTTTTTTAGCTTCGCCTAGAGGCTTTGCTCTTATATAATCAATAAGTTTATTTAGTGCTTTTTTGCCCAATCCTTTTCCTTGATATCTTTGGTCAATCATAAATCGCCAGATACAATAATTATTACGAGCTACTTTTGGTGCTCCGTCCCAATTGAATACATTAAAGTTAATCATAATAAAACCAACTAATATATCTTTTTCATACACAGCAAAAGTTTCAACTCGTTCATTTTCATTCTGGGTAGCATAAGCTTCTAATAAACTAACTGTATTAGTCGCAACATATGTCTTTTGATTTGCTTTAACTTGAAGATTGACAACATCCCATAAATTTTTGTTTGTTATCTTCTTAAATTCCATACCTGTTCCTCCTGATTTTACTCGTTCTTTAATACAAAGACTTTATGATCATTTTTATCATCTTTCACATACTGAAATCCTGCACGCTGGGCCACATGTTGACTAGCTAAATTATCTTGAGCCGTTCGTAAAATTAAAAATTCTAAATTCAGCTGTTTAAAAGCATACTCTACTAAAAACTCAACCGATTTAGTCATAATTCCTAAATGCTGCGCATCCCCAGAAAGCCAATAACCTACTTCACCTGATCTTTGATTCAATTCGTGCAAATCAATCATTCCACTAGGGACACCATCAACTAAGATAACTAAATTGAATGCTCCCCCAGCAACCATCTTTTCTTGAAACATTTTAATTGATGCAGCTTCATCTTTAGCAGACTTAATTTTTTCAGCCCACTTTAAATATTTAGAAAATTCAACAAAATTCTTTTGAAGTTGATCAAACAGAGAAGCGGCTTGCCAGACTTCTGGTAAAACTAATTCAATTTTCTTATTTCCAGTTGAAAAATTATGTAAAACAAATGCAATATGTTTCATATCCGCAGCTCCTCTTCTCTTAACGGTTAAACTACATTAAATTTTACTTAAATTCATTTAATATTTCAAGAGTAAAATCATAATAATTATTCATAAAAAAAATAAGCAGAGATCCACTAACTAATCTCTGCTTATCGTAATAATATACTTTTATTTTATTAAAAACTCACTAACTAATTTTAATACTTCAGGTCTATTTTTTCCGTTAAACATGTGACCCTCATCTGGAATTAAATGGAGCTCACTTTTAGGCAAAAGTGTATGGAATTTTCTTGAGGCATTAGGTGACACAACTTTATCTGCTAAGCCATGAATCAATAAAACTTCCCTATTATAATGTTCTGCTGTTTGATAAATCGGTAATAATTGAGCAGTTCTAAAGTAAGCTCCGCCCACTTCAAAACCACCAACATTGACAGTTTCAGGGATATGCATTGGATCATAAGTACTGTCCTGACAAACTCCATCTAAAGCATCAGATTTAAGAGTTGCTGCAGGAGCGAGTAAAGCCAATTTTTCAATAACATCTCGATAATATCCAGCCAGCATTGACGCTACTACTCCACCTTGCGAGTGTCCCACTAAATAGATATGTTTTGCCTTAACAGTATTACGAACATAATCCAATATTTTTATTCCATCTAGGATTTCGCTGTAGACAGTCATATCTTCAAATTTACCATCACTTTTTCCGCACCCATCAAAGTCAAACCGAATTGTTGGAAGGCCTTGATCATTTAAGTAGTGAGAGAGAGCATACAAAATCTTACTGTCATCATAACCCAAATCACCTTTAAAACCATGCATTAAAATAGCAATCGTATCATTTTCAATCTTATCGGTTCCTTCAAGTAAACCATGTAAGTTTAGACCATCACGTTTAATTGTAATCTCCATTTTCTTCACCTCAAGTTAATTATAGTTTATAACTTAGGTTCAGCGTAATTACTAGCGATTAAATAGACGAGAAATAAAACCTTTTTTCTTATTTTCTTGCTCTTTTTGCTCAGTTAACTTTTCAACTATTATCTTATTCTGTTCAACTTGAGCTTTAAGTAAAGCAGTCATATTATCTTGCTGCTTTTCATCTTTATGCATTCGTTCATAGTGCTTTCTAATTAATGGCTCACCAATGAACTTATCAAACTTGTCAATATCAAGACGCATTCCATTACCGTATTGCTCAATTGCAATACCGCCTTCTCGTGGGAACATATTAAAGTAATTATCTAGAGTTTGATTAATATTCTCATATCCATTAGCTTTAAAATCATTAAAAATAGCTTTTGAAACATGGAAATACTTATCATCTCCATCAGTAAACGCAATATGTTCATAATGATCATCAAGAATTAACATTTTCCATGTAATACGGTTGCGATCAATTTTATAATCGTAGTTAGCTCCTAAAATATTCTTTAGGCGATCATAATAGCCATATTTCTTCAACAGATTTCCTAAGATTTCTTTCGTTAAGCTCAAATAATCTTCGATTAGATTTGCCTCTTCTTCACCTGTAAGATGTACTAAACGCTTATTGAGTTCGGAAACTACATAGCGATAAATATGGTCATTATTATCATTAATTAACATATTATAGTTAATTTCTTGTTGATTTGATGGAAGCCATGGAGCTTCAAAGGATAAGTAATATACACGCTTGGTAATTTCTTCAAGATTGTTAATTTCTTTACTACCCGCATTATGATTCATGGCAAAGATATTAATATTATGAATTCCTTTAATAGTATTAGACCATTGTTTAATTGCATTAAGAGCCACTTTACTATGTAAAAAATTACTATTTAATTCATCGACAATCATCGGAGAAATAAAACGTTGAGAATGCAAATAATTGTCTAAAAATCTAACTGCTTTATCGGTTCTAGCACCATTACCATCATTAATTTCAGTGTATTGTAAACTATGGGACTTGTCTCCAGTAAACTTTTTAAAATAATCTCGTACCAATAAAGTCTTCCCAGTAGTGCCTCTTCCAATTAATACCATCGAAAGAGGAATCTGATCAGCACTTTTTGAAAAATTAGATTTACGATAAATTTCACGAATTTTCCAAATCATTGGAGCAGTCATCAGATAAATAAATGCAGAGAGTGCCTGGTGACTTTCATCTTTTACCTTATTCAATTTAAAGCTTTCAATAATTCTAACAAAAGTACGAACATCATCCTCACTAACTATGTCCGAATTAACTTCAAGCGAATGAAATAAATTAGTGTTTGTATCTTCAACAATAATATTATTATCTTTATAAGCCCAAACTGGTTTAGGATATAGAGTGCTAGCTTTTATTACACGGTTTTGAGATGCATCACTAAAGTCTTGATAGACAATTTTTTTAACTTCTTCACGGACCTTTTCTTCATTTCTTCGTTTATTACCCTTTTCCGTAAAAAGTTGCTTAGCTACTTTTTGAACAGTCTCAGGATGGAGCTCATAAGTTTCTTCTTTTCTAGCCACATCCTTAGTAAGCTTTACAATATCCTTCGGATTTACTTCAACAATATTTTGTTGAACTTTATCTACTACTTCATCTGCAATAATTGCAGTAATTTGCTTTTTAGTTTTACCATATAGATTATTGATAATTTTTCTATCTAAGTATTCAACACTATCTTCTTCGAAATTCTTCTTAAAAAGCTTTTGATGCTCTTCATAGATTTTTAAATCCTGTAAATCATTCTTTTTACCTTCATACATCCAAAGCATTTCATGATTTTGCTTTAAAGCTTTTTTAGTAAGATTCATTGAACCATTGAAGATAATAAAATCAGTTTCATTTTCAATAATGAAATATTTACTATGAAAAAGTTTATCCTTAGTGAATCTTAAATTTAAAGTTTGATTTTCAATTCGATCTAAAAAGTCCGAATCTCGGCTTAAAGACAATAGCTGCTTTACTTTATTAGAGACATTTAATAATTGATCTAAATTCTTACCAATTTTCTGATCTTCCATCCCTAAAATTAGATCAATCTGTTTAAAGCGTGGCAAAAGTTCTTTCTCTATTATTTTAAAACTTCCAACAAAACTAACTCCTTTAAAAGAGTCATATCCTTCGACCAACTTAAAGAAATCTGGTTGTTTAAGCATTACATTGTTCTTTAAATCATAAAGTGTTAGCATATTTATCCCCTTTCTTTTTATTTTTTCGTACATATGTTCGCATTATTTACATAGAAATTATATCATAGTTTTTAAGATGAAAAAATAAACTAAGAATACCTTTTCTTAGTTTATTTTTATCTTTAATTTGTTTTTCCAAAAATTAATAAAAAATAGCCACTGTAGTTACAACACCGATTATCATAATTAATCCAAAAGTAGTTAATTTACTGAATTTTCTTGTTAATAAAAAGTAAGCTAATATTATTTGAACCAGCTCTGCACTAATCTGAATTATATTAAGATGGACTCGTATACTAAATATCCAACAAATAGTCACGATCGCAACTATTGCGATACCATACCATTTTAAAGCGATATTTTGAAACCAATCTTGAAAAACAAAATATACGGTGGCCAATAAATAAGGGACAAGCATATGCACTCCTAATTCCATTCCTCTTCCTCCTTTTGTAAGGTCGCTTCTGTCTAATGACTGTTAAGTTAAAAACTATGATCGAAAATCATATATTACTTTATAAAAATGTTTTTCTAAAACTTACTTTTCCTCTAAATAAAGCTCACGTAAACGATCTCTTAATCCAAGTGTCACATCCAACACATTTTTCACATATGCATCCATGTTTAGATACTGCTCGTCGATTGTAAGTAATACCGTATCAAAAAAGGAATCAGAAGCAGAACTCAAGATTCGCATATTACTCCTAAAGGTAAGGTTTTCACCTGCATTTTCAAACTTTTTATCACGTTCTGCTCGATAAGAAGAAAGAATGGAATTAGACGCTAAGTAATCTTGACGAATTACTTCTAACTCAACACCTAAAATATATAAAACGAATAAAACTACAAAACCAGTACGATCTTTTCCTTCGGTACAATGAAAAATAGTTGCTCCATCCTCTTTTTCGGCTAGAATAGTTAAAACTTGGCGAACTGTATTTTGATCATGCGCTTTAACAACATGGCTGCTATAATGATCACACATCATTTTAAAAGCAGCATGGGGATCATGATGATATAGATCATATTCTCGTGATAAATCTTGAATCCCGCCTAAAGTACCTTCTTCTTCAGAAAGAGGCAAGGAAATATTTTTAACACCTTCAATTTGCGGATCGGGATGGTCTTTACTTTCACTCTTTGATCGCAAATCAATGATTGTTGTTAAACCGTAATTTTTTAAAAACTGAATATCCTCATCAGACATACGGGTAAGTGCTCCCGTTCTAATTAGCCGGTGTGTTTTTATCTTTCTTCCATCTAATCCCACTATTCCACCCAAATCTCGGGAATTAAGAATACTATTAACCGGCAATAAGGTTGTTGTCATGAATTATCCTCATTAATTACCTTCTCTATTTCTGGAGCGATTAAACTTTGCTGAACTTTCATATCTACTGCATAATAGGTTGAATCAATACATTCATCCCAATACTCAATATGTTTCTTATCTATATAACTTTCTGATTCTTCAACCTTCTGACCATTCTCGCCTTGGACAGAATACCAGTAAAAATATGTATAACCATCTTCATTCTTTTCACTAAAGACAGTCTCAACATACATTTTTTCAGCAGCCATTGTTTTAACTGTATCGACGTGATGCTCATTTAAGAAATTCATCCACTCCTGAGCTTTTTCCTCTTTACCTTTCTTAATCCGAAAGCGAGTTAATTCAATTTGTGTCATTTTCTATCCTTCAATCTTTTTTCCATCAATATATTTTCGCCTTTTATTAATTTCCATCTTTTTAAGAATATCTTCGCCAAGATCGCTTCCTACCATTTCGGAAATTCCTAAAAGAAAAATTGCAACATCTGCCAATTCTTCATTGATGTTCTCCGGATCATCCTTTAGCCATGCCTGAAAAAGTTCATTTACTTCTCCGTATAATGAAAGAAGTTCAAACTTAATATCAGTAGTATTAAAATTATGGTTTTTCTTATTTTCAAGGATAGCTTTTTGTAATTTTTTAGTGTCAATAAGCATTTTTAATCCTTCTTGCTAAAATGTTCTTCAATATAGTCCTTAACGCTTACATTTAATAAAGATAAGCTATTTAATTTTACGTAGACATTTTCTAAAAGAGACTTTACATTATTAAATCGATAAAATTCTATCAGATCTGGTGCATAAGGATTAAAATCAAAACTTTTTATCCAACTAATAAAATCCTCATTAGAAATTTTTTGATTTTTAAAAGCTTCTATAAAAACATCTGATAATCGATACTCTTCTCCATCAATAAAGCGTCTATCTACCCTATTTAACATTTTGTAAGTTGATGATAGAAAGAGATGTGCTATTTCAGAATCAAAGTTATCGCTCTTCATTCCATCCGCAATTGCATCAGAACAATGAGCAACTGCATGAAACCAACCATACTTTTTAGAGAATCCCTTAAAATCAGATTCTTTAGACAAATAAACTAGTAAGTTTTTGAACAATTCTTTCTCTTCAGAATCGGTTAAAATTTTGAAGTATTCTGATTCTGAGTCATTAGTGACTTTAATGATTAAATCCCAAAATAAACAAGTAAAGGATCTGGTCAGTGTAGGAATTCCTGTTTCATCAATTTTATAAAATAAAGTATTCTTTGTTTTGATTTTCTCTATCATAAAATGTGCTTGATCTAATGAAAAATTTTCTTCTAAAAATCCTTTTCCAAGACTATTGCACACTAGAGAATCCCTAATTAAACTGTCCGGATCCCCAATATGATTAAGCATCCAGTTTATTTCTTCATTTGTGTATATAGGCGTAGACTCAGGTAACTTATCTTTCAGTTCTTGTATCTTCATAAGCCTTCTCTGTATTATTATCGATCTATTTTATCTAATTCAATCTTCAACTTTTGCTTTAGTTCTTCAAGCTCTTTATCATTCAATACATTCTCTGCACTATACATTTTTTCTCGTGGATACCACCATACTGGTCCCTTGCCATGGTAGCCGTATTCTCCTAAATCTCCGCTTACTCTTGGAAACAAATGCCAATGCAAATGAGAATCACCGTTTCCCAGCAATTCATAATTCATTTTTTCACATTCAAAAGCTTTTGAGACTGCTTCACCGACTAACGACATTTCTTCTAAGAAAGCTTGCCTTTCAGTCAAATCTAACTCATATAGTTCATTTTTATGTTTTTTATAAAGAAAAAGCGTGTAGCCCTTAAAATGTTGATTATCACCCAATACCACATAACCTGTTTTTAACTCTTTCACAAAGAATTTATTCTCATTATTTTTAATCATTTCAATTCGTTCACAAATTAGACACATAGATTTTTCCCATTCCTTGTTTTTAAACTTCTTCAAAAGTCGTAATTTTTAAAAATACGCAGAGCTTGTAATGCTAACTTTAATCGAGGAATGTAGCCCTGCCAACTATAGTCATTTCTTCCTTGATTATATTTATACTCAAAAATTAAAAATGAAACAGAAACATACTTTAGTTCAATATTTTGTTGGTTACATATCAACGGCCATTCTACGTCCGTTAGTATTTCTTTTGAATTTTGAATAATAGTTTTTCCAATTTTACTATTGAATACACAACATCCAGCTAAAATATCAAGATGACTAATTTTCAAAATATCGGCTGCTACTTTATTAGTAATCTGTTCCGTTTCTGTCCAAGTATCTGGATATGTTAAAAAAGTAGCACAATCTCGACCAATTATTTGATATTCATTTTCTACTTCCAAGTTGTCAATAAAAGTGATGAATTCATCTCTTCTATTTAAAATAGCAGTAATTATTTTATCAAAATCACAATACAGATAGGTACAGTCTTCTTTTTTATGAGCTAATGCAAAAGCTAATACTTTTCTTCTTGCATCAGCTGCTCCATGAGCTGGTATAGTTATAAAATTAATGTTATTTTCTTTAAAACTATCTCGGATATTTTCTGAAGTAACTGTACTTACACTTAAATAAATATTATCAAAGCATTTTTTTAGATGATTGATTACATTAATAAGTTCACTATTCATAATATTTGGATGATGAACAGTAGATATCAAAATTTTTCGCATAATATTTATCTCAATTCCATCGTATCTTGTGAAAAAACGACAGGAAATTCATCTGACCACTTTTCAGTAATGGTATTTACTCTTTCAAAACCAAATTTCCTGTATAAAGCTTTTGCTCGTTCATTATCAGTAAATACTTCTAATCTAACGGGTCTCTCTAACTCAGTTAAGACTTTTTCAATTAACTCAGTCGCAATTCCCTTATTTTGGTGAGTTGGGTCAACATAAATAAAATTCAAATTACCTGGCCGAAAACCAATAAATCCAGCTAATACACCGTCCTCAAACGCTACATAAATTTTACAAGACAAAAAATAATCTAAATATGGTGCATCCCGTAATGGTAGAAAAACCTCCTCCAAATCTTCACTCTGAAGTTCTTGTTTTCTTGCTCTATCCATTACTAAGCACAACTCATTAAAATATTTTTGTTCATAAGATTTGATCTCTAGACTCATTTTTAACCTAATTCTATTTACATTAATTATTTTTTTATTTATTATTAATCTACCATAATTTTATATTTTTACAATAGTAAACTGGAGCTGATTAAATGAAAAATAAAATAAAGTACATCCTTGCAGCCATTATTTCAATAGTCGGTATTGGCATATTAATTTTTGTCTCATATTTACAGATACAAGATCACGCTTCTACTAGATCTATTATCTGGTCCATAATCGAAATTATCCTTTTGCTCAGTGCTGCTTTTTATTACTTTAGAAGTGCAATTAAAAATACCAGCGATGATAAACATAATGAAGAAGATTCTAAGTTAAAAATAATTGAAACAAATTCAAAAGCAAAAGCAAAATCACTAGACTTTATCAGCAATCTAAGTTTTTGGTGTGGTATGCTATTAATGATTTATGCCTCACATCAATTAAAAGATGCCCCTCAATTTTCGTATATACTTTTTGCTATTTCAGGCACTTTAACAATAATTTGGCTAATTACCTTAGTAACTCAACTTTTTTATATTGTTAAATACGGGAGAAAATTAGATGACACAGAAAAATAAATTATTAACTTTATCTTCCTTAAAGGATTTGATTATCGAGTTGGGCAAAATAGTAATAATCTTTCTGGAGGTCAAATTCAGAGAATTGAGATTGCTCGAGCTATTTTAGCTAAAAGACCAATTTTACTTGCTGATGAAGCAACCAGTGCGTTAGATAATAAACTTTCATTGCCAATTCATAAAACACTTCTAACTAATCCTAACTTTGCAGTAATTGAAGTAGCCCATAAAATTTCTGATCAAGAAAAGAAACTTTTCGATAAAATTATTGATCTAAGTAAATAAAATATAGTAAAAAGGTACAGCCACTATATATAGCATCACTGTACCTTTTTAGCATATTTTCACTTATTTTCTAACCACTTTATAACGATTGCCTCTATCTTCTACTTGTTCTTTATCAGCGGGATAACCAATTGGCACGAGTACAGTAGTTTCATAACCTTCATCCATTCCCAATTCTTTTTGGAGTTCAGGAAACTTATTTAGTGCAAATACTCCACCCATTACATAAACTGATCCTAAACCTAAATCTGCTGCTTCTACCATTATATTCTCAGCAGCTACAGAAGCATCCCTTTCACCAAAATGGCTGTCCTTTTTAGTATTAATCATAAATATTAACGGTGCATTATAACAAGAATTGTTTGTACTATTTTCTATCTTTTTAAGTAGTTCTGGTTTTGTAATGACGCTAAGTTCCATGACGTCTGTTTGGTGCATAGCACAAGGTGAAGCTTGAAAAGCATCAATTAGCCTTTGAATTTTTTCTTCTTCTACTTTTTCATCAGTATATTTTCGAATTGCTTTTCTTTCAAAAATTGCGTTCATGATGTTCTCCTTTCAAGGTGAAACTATTTACCATCTATATAAGTTTATTTTACTCTCTCATAGAGAAATTGTAATAAAAGATCATTAATTGAATCTTTTGATAGTTATTTTTTCTTCTTCTACCTATCTTTGTTAGAATGACGGTGAAAGCAATATTTTCAAAGAAAGGACGATAGTTATGGATATTGAAAAAGAGGTATCTAAACCAATCTTTAAAGCTACTTTATTAGCAATTTCTCTCTTCATTATGATGCCCTCTGTTATTTCTCCTGCCCTTCCCTTAATGGAAAAAGCCTTTCCTAATATTCCTCGTGTTATAGTGGAATTACTGACCACTATTCCTAATTTTGGAGAAATATTTGGTCTTTTAATAAATCCCTTTCTAGTTAAAAAAATTGGCAGAAAAAAGGTAATTTTAATTGGATTAGCTCTAGTTGGAATCTGCGGAACTTTACCAGTAATTGTTAATAGTTTTTGGCTAATATTTATTCTCCGGATCTTGCTTGGATTTGGTATCGGGATTTATAACTCCTTAGCCGTAAGTTTAATTATGATGATTTATGAAAATCATAAAACTGACCTCAATCGCCTATTAGGTTTCCAAAACATTATGAACGATGTTGGCTACATCGCTTCTGCCTTTATTATTTGTTATCTAGTAACATTATCTTGGCACGCAGTTTTCTGGGTATACATTCTTGCCATTCCCGTATTTTTTATGTTTGAACACTTTATTAAAGTTCCTAAGAAAACTAAGCATTCTTCTGGAAAACATTTTTCCCTTTCTAATATAAAGCAAACTTTTAATTCAAACATTCTTTATCTCAGTATCCTTACACTT
The DNA here is from genome assembly GCF_013487865.1 of Lactobacillus johnsonii. Taxonomy (NCBI): domain Bacteria; kingdom Bacillati; phylum Bacillota; class Bacilli; order Lactobacillales; family Lactobacillaceae; genus Lactobacillus; species Lactobacillus johnsonii. The sequence goes on along the minus strand of NZ_CP047409.1, from coordinate 937,103 downwards.
TTGATTTATATTTTCTACATGGCTCTTGCTTACAAACTTCCTAGTTTTATCGTAGATTTTCATTTAGGAAATGAAAGTATGGCTTCGTTAATGCTAGCAGTAATTGCTATTACTGGTATTCCACGTGGCATCGCATTTAATTGGCTTTATACTAAACTGCACCAGTGGGTATGGGTTTTATGTATGGTTTTAAATGCGCTTGGATTTTATTTAATCAGTAGTGCAAGAAATACCTATGTGCTAGTAGTGGGATGTATTGTACTTGGAGCAGGTTTTGGAATTGTGATGCCATACATCTTTAAGGCTATCTCCTTAAGTGTTCCTGACCAATTAAGTAATCTTGCTACTACGTTATGCTTAATTATGATGGACATTGGTGCTGTAATTTCTCCATTTGTTATTTCAATCATTGCTAAGAATTCAGATAAAGCTCTACTTTCTTCAGCTATCTTCTTTGGAATCATAACCTTAATTGAAGTTACTAGAAATATGTACGCCAATCTAAAGCATAAGCATTAAATACTTTAATATTAATCTAAAAAATGCTGCTAAATCTTAGGAAAATATATCCTGTTTTAACAGCATTTTCTTTTGTTGTATTACTATTGAATTATATTAATTTATCGCATCGATAAGTTTTGTCTCGGCATTAAACTCATACTTATATCCACTAATTTTTACAAGCGGAAAGCCAGATCCTCTTTGTCCCATTATTAGTCCAGATGCAGCAGCTAGCATGTCGCAAATAGTTTCCACATTATTCTTTTTTCTAAATGTTGTCCTCCGTAATCCATTAATTCCATACAAGCCAACCGCTACTTGAGTAGCCCCAACTTTATCAATTCGTCCATCACTATCCGTAATAATTATCGCTACTTTGGCGCCAAGCTGCTGCTGTATTCTTACACCAATATTTCGTGCTATTTTATCACAGTTATGTGGTAATGATAGAACAATATCATCTTTGTACTTATCAACTCCACCACTAGTTAAAAATAAGCCATTTGGCAAGAAAGCTCCAATAAAATTATTCTCTATTCGTAGTTTTTTACCAGTTGGATCTTGTGTTTGATCAATAATTACCTGAATTAATCGAGGATCTTTTCTAGGCAACTTTTTATGAATATTTTTAGCTAAATTAGAAGGTATTATTGTATTTAAATTTATAAAATTACCTTCTGCTTTCGAAAGAAGCTTAGACGCAATACAAAGAATGTCTCCATCTTTAATTGAAAATTTTTCGTTTTTGATTGTATCAACTATTATTTGCGAAATATCACATTTTGATGTAATTTTTGGAAAATTACTTAATTGTTCAATTGTTATCATTAGCTATCTTCTCATAAAAATATTTAATAAATCTAAATTTTGTGCTATATTTAGCCTAATACTTCTTTTATTTTAGTAAAGGATTAAGAATAAAATGACCAGTAAAATCTTAAAAATTAATTCAAACACTTATCAACTATTTGAAAATAACAAGAATGTTGGCACAATCTCTACTTATACCAATGATTATCATAATCAAAATTGCTATCTCAAATTTAATCTTTTTGTATATCCAACATACTCTCCCTTTTCTTTAATCATGCAAGATAAAAAGAAGCCACTACAAGTTATGCTTGATTCAACTGAAAAGTCTTTAATCAATTTTTTAACTAAAAATGGCTTTCAATTAAAAAGACGGTGTTTTTCATTAACTGTTAAAAAAGATAATATGAAATTGCTTCCTGAAGAAAAAATAACTATTCAAAAATTCGATATGCACAATAATAAATATTTAGACTGTTGTGATTTTCTATACCAATATTATAAAAATAGTCATAAAGTTGTGTCACCACTAACTACCTCAAAAGATCAGTTTATTAAAGAAGTTCCTACTAAAACAGGATATTATCATCTTAATGAAAATTTTCAAATTGAAAATATTATTTTTACTGAAAATAATGAGATTGCTTATATTTGTTCTACGAATCCAAAAACATGTCCTAAGTTCATTCAAAGCGTGCTATTAGATATGTTCAGTTCTTTCGAAAGCATATTTTTTGAAGCAGACGATACTGATTGGGCAGCAATGGACTTACTTCATCAATTTGATGTAGATGTAACTCAAAGTTACAATACATATATTTTGAACATATGATACCAAGCTTTCTCTATTTTTTATTACTTCACTATATTGTCTCCAGTGACTGCCTCTAAAATTAAAAGGCTCCCGTCTCTTTCACTCCCAACCTCACCATTATTTTTATCTTGCCCAAAAAGCTTGTTTTTTCCTAATGTAGTGCTCAACTCACAACGATCAACTTGTGCACCTTGAACTAAGTTATCTCCGGTGGAAGTTTTAACTTCTAAAGATTGAATAATGTGACCATCTTTCATCTTGAAGTCTCCAGCAGCTAATTTTATTTTTCCTTTCCCTAATCCTACTCCTTTCAAAGTAAGGTCGCCGGCTTGTAGATTTGCCTTAAAATTATCAATTCTTTCTTCTTTCACTGTCAAGTCCCCACTAATAAATGTCGCATTAACATTATTGGTAGTTACTTGACTTATTTTTCCATCTCCAGCTACTAAATTAACTTGCAGCGCTTCTAAACTTTTATCCTTGGGGACGATCACAACTACTTCATTCATATCCTCATTACTGATTACAAGCTTGACATGTTCTTTTTTTAAAATATGGATATGATGATCATTATCTTCCTTCTCTATTTGTTTAATTTTTAAAGTTCCTTTTTCAAAACTTAAATTTGGCTTTTCATCTTCATAACCTTTAAATCTAACTTCAAACTTAGATCCCGATTCCAACCTAAAATTCAGTGTTGTAAAATCAACTATTACTGAATTAAATTCTTTTTGACTTAATACTTCGTCAATCTTTTTTGCACTTTCTTCTCTTTTTGTAAAAAACATATCTATTCCTCTATTCTTTAACTAAATGAATTTCACGATCAAATAACTCACGCATCTCTTGATTAAAATTATGTGCTATAAAAATAATTGTCTCTTTTCCCTTAACTAAATTCTTTAAAATATTCATGGTTGCCTTTTGATCTATCGCACTAGTTCCTTCATCAATCAAAATTATGTCACTTCCATATACTTTAGCCCGGGCTAGAACAATTTTTTGTCTCTGACCGCCCGAAATATTTAGTTTATCTAGATTTAATTGATGCTCTAATCCTTCCTTGAATTTAGAAATATCATTAGCGAAATTAACTTCTTTGATTATAGGCTCTACTTGAGAATTTAATTTTGAATTAAACATAGTAATGTTTTCTTCAATCGTTCCAGGAAATAGATTTGGATCTTGTGGAATATAGCCAATCTTCGACATATCAGGATCAATTTCTTTTCCATCTTTATCTTTAAAAATAATTGATCCTTGTGTCGGTTTTATTGAACCTAAGATCAATTTAAACAAGGTAGATTTCCCAGCTCCGGAATCTCCAGTTAACAAAATTTTTTCTCCAGATTTTATTTGAATATCAGGAAAACTTAACTTCTCACCATTTGGAAAAGCTAAAGCTAAATTCTCAGTAGAAATTAGAGCTGGCTTTTTCTTCTGAATATTTGAATTATTCTGTAGTGGTGCAGAATCACTGCTAATTTGGTCCATTAGTTCTTCAGAAGATTTCATAAAACTCAATGCTTGGATCATTTGTTGCAAGCCAATGGAAATATTAGCTGCAAAATTTTGTACTGACATGATTGCACCAAAGAGTACTTGTCCTTGAGTGATCATATATCCAGTCAGAGAAAGAAGGATCAATTGTCCTATTGAGTTACATAATCCATTTATTACAATTAGTTCTTGCTGGGTACCAGTTTGATGAACATGCGCTTTTTCAATCTTATTAGCTGCGTGACTCTGAACTTGAAATAGCTTTGCACCGGCAAAATATCTACGTAATTCTTCAACTCCAGAAAACCATTTTTCCAACACATCTAAATAATGTTTATTTTGAACAGAAACATTGGTTGTCGCCTTTTCCATCTTTTTCTGAACAAGTTTAGGAATATAGTAAGATGCAATATCAATCAAAATACTTACAACAAAAATTTGCCAATGAATTGTGAGTAAGGCAACTAAAGCACCAACAAACATTGTTCCATAAAAAGGAACGATAATGTACCAATCAAAATAATTTTCTCTTACCATCTCAAGATCGTTAGTCATTCGATTTTGAGCCGCAGCTATTTTGTGATACTTATTGTCCTTAAAGTAATGACTAGCAAGATTATTACGAATTTTTTTATTATATTCCTCTTCTTGAATGCGAGTAACAAACTGAATGTAATAAATTAAGCCTTGGGCTGCTAAATATAAGACTCCGATAGCAAGACTTGTCCATAACACTCCCATCCAGTTTTTATTCTTGATGAAAGTTAACCAATACATTTGGACATATCCTGCACCAATTGCGCCCAATCCAGAAATAATGGATAAAAAATTGATATAAATAAATCTAAGGTAGTTTGTCTTGATAAATCCCTTAAAGCTCATCCCTAATCACCTCCATTTTTCAAGCTGATTTTCCGATCAAACAGGTTCTCTAGCTCATTATTAAAATTATGGGCAATCATGATAATAGTAGTTTCCTGATTAAGTAAATTTTCCAAAATTTTCTTTGTTGCCTTACTGTCAATTGCACTTGTTCCCTCATCAATAAAGAGCCATTTTGATCCGGCTAAAATTGCTCTTGCCAAAACGATTTTTTGCTTCTGTCCTCCTGATAGATTTCCTTCATCCAAATTAATTTCATGCTTTAAACCAGCTGGGATTTTTTTAAGATCATTTTCAAACTCAACTTGTTTAACTACTCTTTTTACTTTCTCATCAAGCTTTGAATTGAACATTGTCATATTATTTTCAATAGTATCAGGAAAAAGAGTATTATCTTGTGCTACATATCCAAGTTCATCCCGATTGAGTTTAATTTCTTTACCATTCTTATCTTCAAAAATCACTTTGCCACTAGTTGGTGATAATTTACCTAAGATCAGCTTAAATAAAGTCGATTTTCCACTACCACTATCGCCTATTACTAAAACTTTTTCACCACTTTTAATAGTTAAATCTGGATAAGAAATAAGTTCACCATTCTTAAATTGATGCTGTAGCCCCTTTATCTGTAATTTAGCTACGTTTTCATCTTGATGCTCATTTTGTAAAGGTGTGCTCGCGCCTTCTAAGGAGGTTATCTCTTCATTTAACTTCTTTGATGATTTAATTAAGTTCCATTGCGCAGTCCCATTCATAACTGTTGAACAAAATTGAATTGTTGTAATAACGGCACCAAAGACTATTTGCCCATTAAAGTATAAATATGCAGCCAGAATCATCAAGATTATCTGTCCACCTATATTAACAATAGAGGTAGCTAAGTCGGCAATAGCAATAGTTGCACCTTGGTGAATAGCCGCCTTTTTATAAGCATCAGCTGCTTGATTCATGGAGTCAGAATAAATTCTAAAACTACTATATCTTCTTAATTCATCTAAGCCATTAATCCAGTTTGAAATCGCTTTTAAAAGTTTTTCATTTCTTTTAATGACTTCAATCGTGGCATTTGAACTCATATTTTCAAATGCCTTTGGCAACAAAAGTGAAACTAAAGTTAGGATAAGCGTTAATAAAACTAAGCTCCAATTGTAAGAAAATAACACTACTATTGAAAAAATAACCATTAACCCATATAAGAAGGCAGCTTTAATTGGCTTTAAATAGTTTCTAGTTAATTGATCCAAGTTAGCAGCTAAATTATTTTGAACTGATGCTGTATCATCAATTTGCTTCTTAAACAAATATAAGCTAATCTTTTTTCTTATTTGATGTAAGTAACCTTGACTCTGTTTACTGTACAAGTAGTCCGAACCCGAACCCAATAATAACCGGCAAATATCACAGAGCCTTGATAAAGCAATAAAGATTACAAAGCCTAAAAAATTCAAATTCTTTAAATTATTAAATGCCGGTGTCATCAAATATTGAGAAAGGGTATCTATTACAGCAGCAAATATTATCATTAAAAAAATTAGAATAAAGCGACTTTTATTTATTCTAAATATTCCGCTTAGCTTCATCCTTAACCTCTCCCTTTAATTTTTTATTTATATTTTAATATTACTGCGCAGATTTTAATTTACAAGCTATTTTTATTAAGTGGTCAAAAAGATAAACTAAGATGCAAAATTATACAAGTTAAGCGGCATAGATCGCCAAGTACGTGCATTTTTACTGAAAAAAACTATAGTAGTATTTTTTATATTTACATAAAGTTATTGCTTAAAAGTTACTATCGATACAACAAAAATGATTAAATAATCTTTCATTTTTACTTAAAGTATTAGATAATATCATTAAATTCAATTAATGGAGGCTATAGGGATGACGTATGTTTTTATAGGAGTAATTTTTTTACTAATTATTATCTATTTTTTATGTGGTTTGCGAATCGTACCGCAAAATTATGTCGGTTTAGTCGAAACGTTAGGTAAATACTCTAGGACGGTTAAAGCGGGTTTAGTTTTTATTTGGCCAATTTTTCAAAGCTTGAGAAAGGTAAGCTTAGCTTTGCAGCCTTTAGAAATTTCTAAATATCGTATTATCACTAAGGATAATGCTGAAATCACAACCAGCCTAACCTTAAACTATCTTGTCACTGATGCATACAAGTATTTTTACAACAATACTGACTCCGTTGAATCGATGGTGCAATTAATTCGTGGTCATTTACGTGATATTATCGGACGAATGGAATTGAATGAAGCATTGGGTTCAACTAGTGAAATCAATGCCCAACTATCAAAAGCAATTGGCGATTTAACTGATATTTATGGAATTCAAGTAGTTCGTGTTAATGTGGATGAATTGCTTCCTAGCCCAGAAATTCAAAAGGCCATGGATAAGCAGTTAACTGCTGACCGTGAAAAAACTGCCGCTATTGCTCGTGCGGAAGGTGAAGCTAGAAATATTGAATTAACTACTAAAGCTAAGAATGATGCATTGGTTGCCACTGCTAAAGCAAATGCCGAAGCTGTAAAAACTCAAGCAGATGCAGATGCTTATCGAATTGATAAATTACAACAAGCTCTTGATAAAGCCGGCGATGGTTATTTCAGAAATCAAAGCCTAGATAGTTTTAACCAACTAGCACAAGGACCTAACAATTTAGTTGTATTAGATAAAGATGAAATCACTGATTTAGGTAAAATCCCAGCTGCTAAAAAGATTTGGGATCAAAGTGAAAATTAATACGAACACTAAAAAACTTCTACCATTAAAAAGTAGAAGTTTTTTTGCTCTATTCTAAATTGCTGTCCATTTTTTGTGAAAGAACTGCTACTGAACGGCTATTAGATCTAACAATATAAACTATTTCATCATCATTAACTTGGTCTAAGTATTTCGTTAGATTTGCTCTAAAATCACTTTGAGTTAATACCAATGTCATGAATTTTCCTCCTTAGTATGCATATTATAGCTAATTCATCAGCAATATCGGGTCTACAACCTTTAAAAATTAAGTAAACGAACTATATTTTCTGTAGTTCTAGCCACATTACTTGGTCCATTTTTCAAAGCAGTTGAAAGATCACACGCTCCGGGAATAATTCCAAAAATTGCAGTGAAGCCTTCACTATATAAACTATCAATTCCTTCCCCTAGATAGCCTGCTAATGAGATAACTGGCTTATGATACTTTTTACCTAATTTAGCAACTCCATATGGTGTTTTTCCAAATTTGGTTTGAAAATCTGTGCCACCTTCTCCGGTAAAGACATAGTCAGCATCACTAATTTTTTCTTCTAGTTTGGTTACTTCAATTGCAAGATCTACTCCTCGCCTCATTTCACAAGTAGTGAAAGCCATTAAACCAGCTCCTAAACCACCTGCCGCTCCAGCGCCTGACACTGAGGCAACATCTTTATTCAAATCACGCTTAACAATTTTAGCGTAGTGCTGTAAATTATTTTCAAGTTTTTCAACCATTTCTGGTGTGGCACCTTTTTGCAGTCCAAAAACTCTTGATGCACCCTCTTTACCAATTAATGGATTAGTAACATCACTTGCTAAAATTATTTTTACATCTTGCAATCTTGAATCTAAGTTAGAAATATCAATTTTGTCTAGTTTATCTAAATTTCCGCCACCAAAAGGAATTTGATGATTGTTTTGATCAAGTAGTTTTGCTCCTAAAGTTTGAGCCATGCCGCTACCGCCATCATTAGTGCTGCTGCCGCCTAATCCAATAATAATTTCTTTAACGTTGTGATCTAAGGCATCCCTAATCAATTCACCAGTACCAAAAGTAGTGGTTATCATTGGATTACGCTTCTTCTTTTCTACTATTTCTAAGCCACTCGCCTTAGCCATTTCAATTACAGCAGTTGTCCCATTACCTAGAATTCCATAATATGCACTTATCTTATTTCCAAGCGGACCTGTAACTTCAACTATAACTCTTTGACCCTGTGTCGCATCTACTAAAGAATCAACTGTTCCTTCTCCACCATCTGCCATAGGTACTTTGATTACTTCGGCGTCTTTATCAACAATTTTTATTCCCTTTTCCATCGCATCACAGACCTCTTTAGCTGTCATGCTTTCCTTAAATGAATCAGGAGCTACTACATATTTTGTCATTATTAAGTCCTCTATTTTTATTCTCTATGTTCATTCTATTATTTTTCACTGTATAATACACTTAAAGAATAATACATTATGTTTTAACTATAAGCGTAAAAAAATGAAAATCGGACTTATTCAAGGAACCTCACAAAAAGAAAAAACAAGATATTGGAGCATTACATCAAACAAGCCATCTCACCTGACGATGAATTAATCAATTTTGGAATTTATCAAGACAGGACTACTACTTTATCTTATGTACAAATTTCACTAGCAATTGCTTTATTGATTAATAGTAGAGCGCTTGATTTTGTTGTTACTGGTTGTAGTTCAGGACAAGGAATGATGCTTGCATGTAATACATTTTCAAATATTCAATGCGGCTACATCCCTACCCCACAAGACGCCTATCTATTTAGTCATATTAATGACGGTAATGTTGTTTCTTTTCCTCTAGGCCTAAACTGGGGCTGGAGCGGTGAAATTAATTTTTCAGAAACTATGAAGACCCTTTTTACTAAACCTTGGGGTAAAGGATATCCTACTGGGGAAGCAAAACATAAAATAAAAAATACTAAAGAAGTAAAAGACCCTAACCAGCTAACTAAAAAAGCTATGCTTTCTTTTCTTCCTGATTTAAATCCTGAACTCCTTATTCCAGTTCTTAATTATGATCCTGTTTTTGATTTTATTGTAAAAAATGGAACAGATCACGAATTAATTGATACACTTAGAAAAATCAAAGTTGAACGTAATAAATAAGACTTCTGCCCTAGACAAAGGCGGAAGTCTTATTTTCATACGGATAAACATGCCTAGAATCTGATTGAAACTCTTTCACAGAAATTATCTTATTTGCTTCATCAAATTTAATAATTGATACACCATCAAACTCACTAATTCTACTCTTATAATTACATTTAAAATACCATTCAACAAAAGCTATCTCATTATCAATCCAAATATTCTTAATTGGCCATTCCAACACTTGTCCATTCTTATTCCAATCTTTATACCAAGCTATAATTTCAGCTTTATTCCTATAAATTGGACCATAACATTCACTATAGCTAGCATTTTTACTAAAAGTATCCTCAAAATCTTTAAAGTTTGGAACAATCCACGAGTTAAAATATCTTTTTATTACTTGCTCTTTACTCTTCACTGTCATGCCCTTCTATTTTTCAAAGGATTATAGAAAAAGGCAGAAATAAATTTCCACCTTTAAAATCGAAGTATTATCTTTATTCGAATTTCAAAACTTCGTCAACTGGATATCTAACTGACTTCAGTTCTTCTACATTTTTATCTGGTTTTCCAATAGCAATCCCCATTACTGGAACATACTGCTCTGGATCAAGTCCCATTACACTTGCAGCTTTCTTTGCATCATAACCAGCCATTGCATTTGTTTCATATCCATGTGCTCTAGCAATTAGCATCAACTGCATTGCAGCAAGTGAAGAATCAACCATTGCATCAGCCGTAAGCATTGTTTTATCGGCATGCTCATATAATGGTAAAAATGTATTATAAACTTTATCTAGTTCTTCTTTTGAGATTCTCTTTTCTGCATACATTTGATCCCATAATGCACGGTACTTCTTAAAGGCTAAAGTGTTACCAAAAATCTGAATAACTGCACTTGAGGTGTCAATTTGTGGATTATTAAATGGCATGTAAAATTCATGTAATTTCTTCTTACCTTCATCAGTATCCACTACTACAAATTGCCATGCTTGTAAATTACATGCAGAAGGCGCAGTAGTTGCTTCTTTAACTATTTCTCTCAATTCAGCCCGCGAAATTTTCACGCCTTTATCAAAATGCCGCACCGAATGACGATTAAGTAATACATCTCCAAAATCATTGTTTTTAAATTGTGCCATATAGTTTATCCTCCTATGTTTATTAGCGCTTACATTGAGTATTATAGTATAAAATTTATGGCATAGAAAAACAGAGAGATTATAATTTATAACCTCTCTGTTTTGTATTACCAAATAGTAATTCTATCTTCAGGATCTAGCCACATTCCATCTTCTGGAGTTACATTATAAGCTTTGTAAAACTCATCTTGATTTTGAACAGGAATATTAACTCTTGTTGGTTGCGGTGCATGTACGTCTGATTGAACTTCTGCTGTAATTGATTCTGGACGTTGTTTTTGCATCCAGCTCTTCGCATAAGTTTCAAAGAGATCTCTCATCTCCCCGCCTTCTGCTTTATTAGCAGCAATTGCACAAGAAAGACCACTTAAATCGGCAATGTTTTCAGAAACAACTTGCTTACCATTTAACTTAGCTGGTCCATACTGTAAGCCATCGAAAATATCGGCAACGGCCTTAGTACGTTTATTAAACTCAGCAAAGTCTTCTTTAGTCCACCAGTTCTTCATATTACCCTTTTCATCAAATTGGGCCCCATTATTATCAAAAGCATGAGAAACTTCGTGACCAATAGTTGCTCCAATTCCACCATAGTTAGCTGCACGAGATTGTTTTGCATCATAAAATGGCGCTTGCAAAATTCCAGCTGGGAAAGTTAAATCATTCTTTTGTGGGTCATAGCAAGCATTGTTTAGATTACCGGGCATTGCCCAAACGCTTCGATCAGGAACTTGATTTAGCTTTTGCAAGTTGTCTTTAATCTTTTCTTGATTAATAAGAGCTTGATTCTCATATAGACTCTTATTTAGATCAACTACTAGTCGGTCAAAAACGGCCTGATTCTTTTCTGGATAACCAATTTTGAGTTTTAAGGCTTGCAATTTAACAATAGCTTGTTTCTTAGTTGATTCGGAAAGCCAGTCATTATCTTGAATTCTTTGTTCGTATACTTTTAGCATATTCTTAATCATGCTAATTACATCATTTTTAGCATCATCGCCAAAATAAGCTTTACCGTAATAAATCCCAACAACTTCATCAAAAGCCGCATTTGCTAAACGATATGCATGCTTATCTTGTGCTGGCATTTCAGGCACCCCATAAACAGCTTGTCTAAATGGAAAAGCTGCTTCTCTAAAGTCTTGAGATAAGTAATTAGCTCCCCCATTAATAAACTTAACAATCATCCAGCTCTTGATTTCGTCAAATTCACTATTATTTAAAAATTCATTGATATGATCAAAATAACGTGGCTCTGCTTCAATTACTTGATCAGGTAATTCAGGTAAAAGCTGTTTTAAGAAAGCATTGATGTCGAAATTTTCAAATTTAGCTTCAAAATCTGCCAATTTAACTGGATTATAGACAGCTGCATAGTCAGCCCATTCTTCAGTCGACTTTAAAACTTTGGCAAGTTTTTTATCAAATTCAATACCCTTACTTGCCCAAGTCTTTGCTTGTTCTTCCTCTACTCCAGCCATTACAAGTAACTTAACTGTTTGCTTTTCCAAAGTAGAAAGCAATTTTTCAGCATCATCACTTTGATATGCAGTAGTATCTGGCAAAAATGTACCTGGTCCTTCTGCATATAAGGCATTATGATCAGTATCCTTCATATCTTCCATTACAAAAATATTGAATGGTAAGTCATATCCTTTTGCAAACAAGTCAGCAGCTTGTTTATTAAATTCTTCAAAGCTATTTAATGATGTTAATTTTTCTAAATCAGCTTTGATTGGCTCTGCCTGTTCTTTATTTCTTTTATCAAAATCAATTGCTAATTTATAAAGATTAATTGCTTTTGCAAAATTTGGTATAGTAGGAATCTCCTTTTTCCCGTCAGCAAATTTGGCAAAATCCTTCATCAATTGATCTTCGATTCGCATATCTAAAATCAAGTTAATTCCGGTTGAAGTTCTGTCAGCTGGAATTTTTGCTTTTGAAAGCCATTCTGAGTTAACTGCCAAGTAAAGATTATCTTGTGGTCTAGTATTAATATCAGGCTTAGTTAAATCACCTGCACCACCGCGAACGCTAAAGTATTTTCTCATTTAATTACCTTCCATTTAATCGTAATATTAATTAAATGATATCATGATTAAATTAAATTTAAAATATCGTCCTAAATAAAACCGTACGTATCTCTCCGTACGGTTTATTTTTTAATCTACTGATTTCAATGCTTCTAGCATATTAACTTCTTTAATCTTACGATTTACGAAAATTGCCATAATACCTGTAATGACTAAGGGAATTAAAGCTGACAATAAATAATTACTAAACAAAATTCCAGGTCTAAACATTGCATTTAGGGGAGCTAAATTGTCAATAATAAAGCCGTGTAGCCAATTACCAATTAAAAATCCAATTAAAATACCAAAAATTGATAAAATAATCGTCTCTCGATAAATATATAAGCTGGCCTCATTATTGTAAAAACCTAATACTTTTAAGGTTGCAATTTCTCTCATTCGCTCTTCTAAATTGGTTGTCGTTAAAGTAAAAATCACCACCACTGCTAATAGTGCAGCTAGCCCAATCAATAGAAATATTACTTTATTCATACTTTGGATCAAACTATCGATAATTTGTTGATTATTAGTATTTAAATTAATTGCACTAACTGCTCCAGTTTTCATCAAAGAATTCGCAAAGGAATTAGTTTGTTTTTTATTATTTAACTCAATTAATTGGGCATTTGAATTTACTTTTTTATTAAAGTACTTTTGATAAACATTCGAATTCATTAGGACATAGTGTCCCATATACATTTCACAGATATTACTAATAGGTAATTTTACTTTTTTGCCATTAGTAGTTACTAAACTTAACTCATCCCCAATACTTAAATTCAGTAACTTAGCCAATTTTTCTGAAATAACTATTCCCCGACTATTTAAGTTGATTTTTTGACCAGAGGATCTATTTCTCAAACTAATATATTTGCTAATCTGACTACTTTTTTCTGGAACAATTATCGAAAGATCCTGATTAGTACCGGCAATTTTTTTCGAGACATTTTCAAAATATACCGGCAAATATTTATTTACCTGACTAGAGGAAAGCTTTTGATTTAATTTAGTGCTTTGTTCGCTAGACAGAGAATTTTTATCAATCGCAATTAGATCATACTTAATAATCTCACTATATTGTTTTTGTCCAATACCCGCTAGTGAATCACGAATCCCAAATCCCATCATTAATAAGCCAGTGCATCCCGCAATACCTAGAATAGTCATAATCATTTTTACTTTATAGCGAAAAATATTTCTCAAAGTAACTTTATAATTAAAACTTAAATGTTGCCAAAAAGGTTTAATTTTTTCTAGTAAAATCTGCGAACCATTTTTCGGCAGCTTAGGTAACAATAATTCACTTGTCTTGGCCCACAAAACAATAAACAATTGAATTACCGCAGCCCCCGTAGTACAGAGAATAGAAATTAAGAAGGTTAAGAATAAGTATTTCCATGAAAAACCGCTCTGAAAATTCGTTAATGTCAGGTTTGCTGTATAGGCATTAAAAATTATTCGTGGCAGAATCCAGTACCCACCTATTGCTCCAATGAATACACCTGTTAAAGCAGCAGTTAAGCTGTAGATAACAAATTTTAGACTTGTATCTAATTTACTGTAACCCAAGGCTCTTAAGACACCAATATTTTGTCGTTCTTCATCAATAAAACGAGTCATCGTTGAAAAACTCACTAAAGCTGCTACTGCAAATAGAAAGACTGGAAATATATTAGTGATTAATTCAATTTTTTCTGAATTAGACTGATAAGTATCGTATCCTGAATCATTTTTACGATCATTAACATAATATGAAATGCTGCCTAACTGCTTAATTTCTTGCTCCTGTTCATTCAGTTTCTTTTGCTGCTTTTCTAGCCTTGCTTTTTCACGGCTCATATCTAAGCCGTTATTTTCAGCTAACTGAATCTGCTCTTTAGCCTGCCTAATTTGTTTCTGGGCGTCCTTAAAATTATTATCAACTTCTGTTTTTTTCAACTTACTATTCTGCGCCAAAGAATTAGTAAGTCTTTCTTTTTTATTATCGATAAATTTTTGATAAGTACTAGAATACGGATCTAGCTCTTTAGTTTTATTGAATCGAATTCGGGCAATACTATAACTTTGAGCCTTAAAAGCACTTTTCTTAACTATAGCAACTCCGGAAAGTTGACCAGTTCCAACATTAGTCTGCCCAAGATTACTTTTATCGGTATATTCACTTGGCCGTATAAAGCCAACAATCTTAAACCTACTATTTTTTAGATTAGAATGTTCATTTAAAGTAATCCATTCCCCGATATGATATTTATCTCTAAGCAAATAGCTAATGGCAATTTGATTATCTTTCTTCGGAAGGTTCCCACTAATTAATTGACTAGTAGAAATATTTTTACTCTCTGATAAAACACGCAGACTAGTCTTTGAATTATTGATAGTTGTATCCTGTAAATATCCAAAATCAAGAGTAGCTTTTTTTGCCTGTTTCTTAATAGTTTGTGTATCGTTTTTGTCCAGTCCATAATTTGAGCTAACTGTTAAATCTGCTAAATTTACATCTTGATAATAAGTCTGAGCAGTATTTCTCATATCTGGACCAGCCATTTTTAGTCCAATAAAAGCAAAAGCACTAACTGCCATTAGCAGTAGAATTCCGATGAAGCGGCCCCATGAATGATTAAGCGAGCTGAGAGCATCCTTCCATAAAATTCTTCTGTTCATCTCACTCACCTACCATTCAATTTGGGCAATATCTTGCGGAGAAGAATTATTTTCAATTTGCTTTACTTTTCCATCTTGAATTCTAATTATTTTATCAGCAATTGGGGCTAAAGCTGCATTATGAGTAACAATAACCACAGTAGAATTTTTCTTTAAACTTCGATCTTGTAAAATCTTCAGTACTTTTTTACCGGTCTGATAGTCTAAAGCCCCCGTTGGTTCATCGCAAAGTAATAGCGATGGATTTTTAGCAATGGCACGGGCTATTGCTACTCTTTGCTGCTCACCACCAGATAACTGTGACGGAAAATTGTTAATCCGCTTTTCAAGTCCCACTTCTTTCAAAGCAACTTCGGCATCAATTGGATTAGTAACCAATTCATTTGCAAGTTCAACATTTTCTTTCGCTGTTAAGTTAGGAATTAAGTTATAAAATTGAAAGACAAATCCAATTTCATTTCTACGATACTTAGTTAATTCCTTAGCCGAATATTTAGCAATGTTATTACCATTAATAATAACTTCACCTTCAGTAACGTTTTCCATGCCGCCTAAGATATTTAATAATGTTGATTTCCCTGCTCCTGAAGAACCTAAAATAATTACTAGCTCACCTTGCTTAATATCAAAACTAATATTCTTATTTGCCCAGACGACTGTACTACCTGAACCATATTTTTTCGAGCAATTCTTCAATTCAATAAAAGCCATTTTTTCATCCCCTATGTTTAATCTCTTCTAAGTATATTTTATGAAAAATTGACTATTTATATTAATAAAAAGCTCCTTCTTCAATGAAAAAAAGGTGCTTTTAATGCCGAAAAACTACTACAAATATTTGCCACCCTCTTTAATCGAAAGAGGTGCCATTTTAGAACTATGGTCTTTAATAAATTTTCTTACCCACTCAGGATTAGTTTTAGAATAATCACGTAATGCCCAACCAATTGCCTTATTAATAAAAAATTCCGAACTATTTAGGTTATTTTCTAGAATTTTTTCTAATAATTCAATATTCATCTTATCTTTACGTAAAAGTTGGTGCTCTATTGCTACCCTTCTTACCCAAAAATCATTATCTTTTGACCAGGCAAGCATTAGCTCATTCACTCTTTCATCTCTTAAGCCAATTTTACCAATTGGTTTTATCAAACTATCAATTGTATCCCACCATCGCTTTGACTTTACATAATAAAAAATATGGTCAATATCTTCAAAAGTTAAATACTTTTCTAGTGAAATTAAATAGTCACAAACAAAATATTGGGCTTCTCGATGCGAATCAGACCAAGCTTGATCAAGAAACTTCCAATCAATTTTTTTATTTTTCTTCTCTGCTTTGATTAGATCATGGTAACTCTTACGTCTTTCGGGTGACTTTAAACCATAAAATTTAAATTTATTTCGTAAATACTTTTCCATTTGTTTTGCTAAATCTGGATTACTGTTTTCAATTAAATTTTGTTTTAATTCTTGATACTTATCTATTTCTTTCACTTCAGTTTCCTTACTTGTTAAAATACATGTAGTAATTACTAGAGGGAGAATAATCATGAAAATTTTAATTGTTATCGATGATTATTTCAATAAAAGCAATGGCATGTCAATCTCAACGCAGCGCTTTGTTCGCGAATTTAAAAAAATGGATCAAGATGTTCGTATCCTTTCTTCCATTGCAGGCGGAGAACCAGATTATCCTCTTCCAATAATGACCATCCCAGTTTTTAAAAATATTATTGCCAAAGAAGGATTTCATTTTGCTAAACCTAAAAAAGAAATAATTAAAGAGGCTATTAGATGGGCAGATTTAGTCCACTTGAAAGATCCTTTTCCTGTTTGCTGGAGCGCCCAAACAGATGAGAAAGCCAATTACAGGTACTTTTCATCTTTATCCTGAAAATCTGACTGCTTCAGTACCGATTTTAGACCATGGTAGCATCAATTCTGCTTTTATGAGATTATTTCGTGATACTACTTTTAATTACTGTAGCTATTTACAATGTCCCACTACTAAGGTCGAACAACGTTTAAAAAAATATAACTTCAAATCCAAGTTAATAGTTATTTCTAATGGCATTAGTGACTATTATTTACAGAGTAATCAACGAACAACAACGACTGATCCCTTTACAATCCTTTCAATCGGTCGTTTTTTAAATGAAAAAGATCAAAAGACCTTAATTAAAGCTATCGGACGTAGTAAATACAAAGATAGAATCAAATTAATTTTAGCTGGCAAAGGACCCTTAAAGAATGAATATATCTCCCTTTGCCAAAGACTAAAGATTAATGCTCAGCTTGGCTTTTATTCTAGAAATGACTTAAAACAGATCATGGATCAATCCAATATTGTTGTTCATTGTGCTAACGTGGAAGTTGAAGGGATGGCTTGCATGGAAGCTTTTGCGACTGGTTATGTACCCATAATTGCCCAAAGTCCTCTCTCTTCTACCAGTTCATATGCTTTAAGTCCTAACAATCTTTTTCCAGCTGGTAGCAGCGAAATTTTAGCTCAAAGAATTGATTATTGGATTAATCATCCTAAAGATTTAAAAATGATGAGTGCAAATTACCAAAATTATGCTAAATCTCTTACAGTTCAATTTTCTGCTAAAAAGCTCCTAACAATGATGAAAAACGCTCAAAAAAATTATCTTTCAAACTAATATTCAAACATAAAAATATGTGTTATTCTTATGTTAAATCTTTCACAAAAAGGAGGAAACTTTTTTAATGTCCATCAAGAAGTTAGAAAATAGCAGCGATCATGCAATGGTAGCTGAAGAAGTTAAAATTTTGACCAACTTACTTAACGAAAGTACACGTCAATTAAGTGGGGATGTGATTTTTAATAAAATTCAAGATTTAATTAAGATCTCTGCCCAAAAAGACTACGATGCTCTTGAAAAGCAAATTGCTAGCCTTACTAATCAAGAAATGATTGTCGTTGCACGTTATTTTGCAACTTTACCTTTATTAGTTAATATTTCTGAAGATGTAGAGTTAGCTAGTGAAGTTAACTTACTCAATAATACGGATCAAGACTATCTTGGTAAACTTGAAGATACGATTGACTTAGTTTCTCAAAAAGAAAATGCCAGTGAAATTCTTAAGCATGTTAATGTAGTTCCAGTTTTAACTGCTCACCCTACTCAAGTTCAAAGAAAAACTGTCCTTGAATTAACCGATCAAATCCATGGTCTATTACGTAGTTACCGTGAAGTTAAAAACGGAACTATTAACCAAGCTGAATGGACTGAAAAACTCCGCGCTTACATTGAGATTTTAATGCAAACCGATATTATTCGTAGCCATAAACTACAGGTTTCTAATGAAATTACAAACGTTTTAGCATACTATCCTAAGGCTTTGATTCCGGCTATTACTAAATTTACAGCTCGCTATCAAGAATTAGCTAAAAAACATAATTTAAATCTAGCTGGTGCCACCCCAATTACCATGGGAATGTGGATCGGAGGCGATCGTGATGGGAATCCATACGTTACTGCCGAAACATTAAAGTTGAGTGCCACTTTACAAAGCCAGGTAATTTTTGAATATTATATTAAACAGCTAAACAAGCTCTACCGCACGATTTCAATGTCTACTTCTTATATGAAGCCTTCATCCGCTGTTGAAAAATTATCAGCGCTCTCAAATGATGATTCACCGTTTAGAACTAATGAACCATATCGTCGTGCTTTCTATTATATTGAGAGCCGTTTACTTCATACTGAATATACTCTTTTAGGCACAGCTGATAAAAATAGTTTTGTTAAAAAACGCGATTTGGAAAACTTAGACAAAATTCCTGTTTACAAGAATCCACAAGATTTTAAAGCTGATTTAATTACAATTAAAGAATCGCTTGAAGAAGATCATGACCAAGCTGTAGTTAGAAGTTTCTTTACTGAGCTATTAGAAGCAATTGATATCTTTGGTTTCCATTTGGCAACAATTGATATGCGTCAAGATTCTAGTGTAAACGAAGCTTGTGTTGCTGAATTGCTAAAGAGTGCCGGAATTTGTGATGATTATAGTGACTTACCAGAAAAAGATAAGGTTAAAGTTTTACTTAATGAGTTAAACAATGATCCACGTAATCTTCACGCTAACAATAAGCCAAAATCTGAATTGCTCCAAAAGGAATTAAAGATCTACAAGACTGCTCGTCAACTCAAGGATTGTATTGGTGAAGATGTAATTAAACAACACATTATTTCTCATACTGAAAGTGTCTCTGATCTTCTTGAACAAGCAATCATGCTTAAAGAATACGATCTTTTAAATAATCAAGGTGCTCGCATTCAAGTTGTGCCATTATTTGAAACAGTTGAAGATTTGGAAAACTCTCGTGAAATTATGAAAGAATTTCTAAATCTCGACATTGTTAAAAAGTGGCTTTCTTCTCAAAATAATTACCAAGAAATTATGCTAGGTTACTCTGACTCAAATAAAGATGGTGGTTACTTAGCTTCTTGCTGGAATCTCTATAAAGCTCAGAAAGACTTAACTGCAATGGGCAAGAAATTGGGTGTTAACATTACCTTCATGCACGGCCGTGGTGGAACTGTTGGACGTGGTGGTGGTCCTTCTTATGAAGCTATTACTGCTCAACCTTTTGGCTCAATTAATGACCGTATTCGAATGACTGAACAAGGTGAGATCATTCAAAACAAGTATGGTAATCAAGATACTGCTTACTACAATTTGGAAATGCTGGCCTCAGCTACTATCGATCGTATTGTTTCTAAACAAATTGTAAGTGAAGATGATATTGGCGGATTCCGTTCCTCAATGGATGAAATTGTTTTAGACAGTAATAAAGTTTACCGTAAGCTTGTTTTTGAAACACCAGCTTTTCTTGACTACTTCTTGCAAGCTACACCAATTAAGCAAATTTCCAACTTAAATATTGGTTCTCGTCCAGCGGCAAGAAAGAAGATTACTGATTTTTCAGGCTTAAGAGCTATTCCTTGGGTATTTTCATGGTCACAAAGTCGAATTATGTTCCCTGGTTGGTATGGTGTTGGTTCTGCCTTCAAGCACTTCATTGATGCCAATCCTAATAACCTCCACACCTTACAAAAGATGTATCAAGGTTGGCCTTTCTTCCACTCCCTTCTCTCCAATGTTGATATGGTTCTTTCCAAATCTAACATGGATATTGCCAAACAATATGCGGACCTATGTGAAGATGAAGATACTAAAAAAGTCTTTGATACTATCTATCAAGAATGGAAACTTACTAAAGAAGTAATCCTTCAAATTGAAGGTAACAAAGAATTACTTGCAGATAACCCAAGTTTAAAGATGAGCTTAAATTACCGGATGCCATACTTCAATATTCTTAACTACATTCAAATTGAAATGATTAAACGAGACCGCGTCGATGAGATTGCCGGCGTTTATGAAAGTATTTTACCGATTACCATTAATGGGGTAACCTCTGGCTTACGTAATTCGGGATAGTTTTAATTTTTAAGGACAAAATATGAAAAAAGCACTATTAATTATTGACTACACTAATGATTTCATTGCAGACAATGGTTCTCTTACCTGTGGAAAGCCAGCTCAAGCCTTAGAAGATTATTTAATCGAATTAGCAAATAAATTTTATGATAATGGAGACTATGTAATTTTTCCAACTGATGGACATACCGGTGATACATTTAGTCCGGAATATAAGCTCTTCCCACCACATAATATTGTTGGTACACCAGGACAAGAGTTATACGGTAAGTTAAAAGATTGGTATGAAGCTCACAAGTCTAGTGACCGAGTATATAAATTTAACAAAAATCGCTATTCTTCTTTCCAAAATACTAATCTTGATAACTACTTACGCGAACGTAAAATTAACGACCTATGGTTAACGGGAGTATGTACAGACATTTGTGTTCTTCATACGGCTATGACTGCCTATAATTTAAACTATGATTTAACTATTCCAAGTAAAGGTGTTACTACCTTTACTGAACATGGTCAAGAATGGGCCTTAGATCATTTTAAAAATGCCTTAGGCGCAAAAGTAATAGAATAATAGAGCAAAAAAAACTGTATCATCTGATTTTTCAGAATGATACAGTTTTTTTCTACTTTAATTTAATTAACTCGATACTATCAATACCATCGATTTCTTTAACATTAACTGCTACTTGTTCGCTCAAGGCTGTTGGAATGTTCTTTCCAACAAAATCTGCCTTAATTGGTAACTCTCGATGTCCTCGGTCCACCAAAACTGCAACTGCAATTGACTTTGGACGTCCAGTTGCAATCAAAGCATCCATCGCAGCCCGAATAGTTCTTCCGGTATAAAGGACATCGTCTACTAATACAACATGTTTATTAGTAATATTCAAATTTTCTGGTTCTAAATTTGAAATCTTTTCTTGATTAATATCAACTCTACGATCATCTCGATAAGAGGTTATATCTAGTTCGCCTACTGGAATAATCTTCTTTTCAATTTCTTCAAGTCGATCCCCAATTCTACGTGCCAGATAAACCCCACGAGTTTTGATTCCAACTAAAACCAGCTCATCTACGCCCTTATACCTTTCAATAATTTCATATGTAATCCTCACAATAGCTCGCTGCATTGCAGGCTTATCCCAAATTTCTTTTACCATTGTCTCTTTTCCTCAATCAGGGAGCATTACTATTTTAAAGCGTCTGTTGCAAATGATCTATTTTCAAGAGATGTTAAAAGTGCGTCAGCTGTGTCCAGTGCTGTCAATAATGGAACATTCTGTTGAATAGCCATTTGTCTGATAATAAAGCCGTCAGAATTCTTCTCAATATCATGCCCCATCGTATTAATCACTAAGTCAATTCTTCCCTCTCTTAATTCATTTAAGATATTGTCATCTGCATTTTCGTTTTCATGAACTTTAGTTACAAGATCAACATGTAACCCATTATTCTTTAAAAAGTCCGCTGTACCCTTAGTAGCAAAAATCCGATAACCAATTCTTGTAAATCTCTTTGCAATTGGAAGAATCTTTTCTTTATCCTTGTCTTCAATTGTTAACAAAACATTTCCATTTTCAGGTAACTGCATTTTAGCTCCAGCAAAAGCCTTATAAAGAGCTTTCGCAAAAGTATGGTCGCTTCCCATTACTTCACCTGTTGATTTCATTTCTGGCCCAAGATATGAGTCTACATCAGCTAACTTGCTAAAACTAAAAACGGGAGCCTTAACACTAATTATTTCTGGTTCAGGTGCTAGACCATCACTGTAGCCCTGCTGCGCTAGGCTTTCGCCCATAATTACCCGGGTGGCAACTTGTGCCATTTCAATTCCAGTTATCTTACTTAAAAATGGAACTGTTCTACTTGCACGAGGATTTACTTCAATTACATAAACTTCACCATTTCTCACAATAAATTGAATGTTCATAATTCCCACACAATTCAAAGTAAGAGCAAGCTTACGCGTAACATCCATAATCTTATCTTTAACTTCATCCGTAAAGTTCTGTGGTGGGTAAACCGCCATTGAATCTCCAGAGTGAACACCAGCATGTTCAATGTGTTCCATAATTCCGGGTAGTAAAACATCCTGTCCATCACAAATTGCATCGACATCACACTCACGACCGTCTAAATAGTCATCTACTAAAATTGGATGATCAGCTGCAATGTCTACGTGATCATGCAAGTATTCTTCAAGCTCGCCCTTGTTATATACAATTTCCATTGCCTTTCCACCCAGCACATAACTTGGACGAACTAAAACCGGATACCCTAACTCTTCAGCTGCTTTAATAACTCCTTCATGTGTTGTTGCAGTTAAGCCCTTTGGTTGATTTAATTTAAGTTTCTTAATTATCTGATCGAATAGTTCACGATCTTCTGCACGGTTAAGATCTTTAACACTGGTTCCCAAGATTTTAATCCCATGATCTTGTAATCCAGCAGCTAAATTAATTGAAGTTTGTCCTCCAAACTGGACAATTACACCTTCGGGCTTTTCCAAATCACAAACATTCAATACATCTTCTAAGGTTAATGGTTCAAAATATAATTTATCAGAAATTGAAAAGTCCGTTGAAACAGTTTCTGGGTTCGAATTAATAACGATTGCTTCATAGCCCATCTTTTGAAGTGCTTTTACACAGTGAACAGTTGCATAATCAAACTCGACACCCTGTCCAATTCTAATTGGACCAGAACCAATAACAATTACTGATTTTTTACCAGACTTATGTGATTCATTTTCACCATCATAAGTTGAGTAAAAGTATGGCGTCTTTGATTCAAACTCTGCTGCGCAAGTATCAACCATCTTGTAGACTGGAATGATCCCATTATTTTTCCGCAAGTCTCTAATCTGATCAATACTTTCATTCCATAAAGTAGCAATGGTTGCATCACTAAAACCATATTTCTTAGCTAAACGTAAAGTTTCAAGATTATCTTTATTTTCTTGGATATTTTTCTCCATCTCTACCATGTGACTAACAATATCTAAGAAATAAAAGTTGATCTTGGTTAATTCATGAACATCTTCAAGACTATAACCTCTGCGAAAGGCTTCTGCCAAATAAAAGAGTCGATCATCTTGTGCTTTAACTAGCTTTTGTTCTATCTCTTCATCACTTGCATGATGAGCTGCTTTAGAATAGAGATCTTTTTCGTCAATTTCAAGAGACCTTACCGCTTTTTGCATTGCCTCTTCAGCTGTTCGGCCAATTGCCATTACTTCACCAGTAGCCTTCATTTGGGTACTTAAAGTGCGGTCGGCCTTAGAAAACTTATCAAATGGCCAGCGAGGAATTTTGCAGACGACATAATCTAAAGCTGGTTCAAATTCAGCATACGTTGTTCCAGTTACCGGATTTTTAATCTCATCTAATGTCATACCAATTGCAATTTTTGCAGCCATTTTTGCAATAGGATAACCGGTTGCTTTTGAAGCCAATGCACTGGATCGTGAAACTCGAGGATTCACCTCAATGACATCATAATCAAAGCTATTAGGATCTAAGGCTAGCTGAACATTACAACCTCCCTCAATTTTAAGAGCCCTAATTAAACGTAAAGAGCAATCACGAAGCATTTGGTATTCTTTATCACTCAAGGTCTGACTAGGTGAAAAAACAATCGAATCCCCAGTGTGAATTCCAACTGGATCAAAATTCTCCATGCAACACACAATCATTGCATTATCATCATGATCACGCATTACTTCAAATTCAATTTCTTTATAGCCCGCAATCGATTTCTCAATTAAACATTCAGTAACAGGTGACAGTTCTAATCCGTTCTTGGCAATTTTTGCTAACTCTTCATGATTATTACAAATACCACCACCAGTTCCGCCCATAGTAAAGGCTGGACGAACGATAATTGGATAGCCAATTCTATCGCCAAACTCTAAAGCTTCTTCAACTGTATTAACAGTTGTTGATGGTGGAACGGGCTCACCCAATTCTTTACATAACTCTTTAAATTTCTCTCTATCTTCTGCTTGTTCAATCGAAGAAAGTCTTGTTCCTAATAATTCAATATTTAACTCATCTAAAATTCCTGTTTTAGCTAATGAAAGAGCCATATTTAATCCAACTTGCCCACCAAGCGTTGGTAAAATTGCATTAGGATACTCTTGTCTAATGATTCTTGAGATTGATTCCACAGTTAGGGGTTCAATATAAACTTTGTCTGCAATGGTAGTGTCAGTCATGATTGTAGCTGGGTTTGAATTAACTAATACTACCTCATAGCCCTCTTCGCGAAGAGCTAAGCAAGCCTGAGTTCCTGAATAATCAAATTCTGCAGCTTGGCCAATAATAATTGGACCAGAACCAATTACCATAATCTTATGAATATCTGTTCTCTTAGGCATGACGCTCTTCTTCCTTTCTTTGGTCAATCATTGACATAAAATCATCAAACAATGAGTCTTCATCATGAGGGCCTGGAGTTGCATCAGGGTGAAATTGGACTGAAAAGGCAGGATATTTTTTATGACGTAATCCTTCAACTGTGCCATCATTTACTTCAACATGAGTAATCATCAAATTTTCTTTATCAATAGATTTCGGATCTACCGCATAACCGTGATTTTGTGAAGTAAAACCAATATTGCCAGTGGCAATTTCTCTTACAGGATGATTAAAGCCGCGATGTCCAAACTTCATTTTGTAAGTACTAGCCCCATTTGCTAGAGCAAAGACTTGGTGTCCCATACAAATTCCAAATAGCGGAACATGTTTTTCAACTTCTTGGACCATTTTTGCAACCATAAGCATTTCTTCTGGATTTCCAGGCCCATTTGATAAAAGCACTCCGTCTGGATTAAGATTTAAAATTTCTTCGGCTGTTGCAGTATAAGGTAAGACAATACAGTTACAGTCTCTCTCCGCTAATTCTCGTAAAATACTGTGCTTAATACCAAAGTCAATAACAACTATATTTCTTTTCGAGCCAGGAACTGGATAAGAATTTTTCGTTGAAACACGGCTGATTACACCTTGGGTAATGTTTCTTTGCTTTAATTCTTGAGCAATACTTGCTGCATTTTCTTTTGAATCAGTAATTCTTCCTTTTAGAGTACCGTGAATTCTTAATTTCTTAACTAATTCACGAGTATCAATTTCCTGCAAGCCAGGTATATTTAATTGTTTTAAAAACTTTGGCAAGGTTGTTTGCATACGCCAATTGTCTGGGTAACGCGCTACTTGATGACAAATCACACCCTTAATTTGAGGTTCAAGTGATTCATAATCTGCCAAAGTAATTCCATAGTTTCCAATTAACGGATTAGTAAAAACCAAAATCTGATCAGCATAGCTTTGGTCAGTAATTGCTTCTTGATAGCCCGTCATCCCTGTTGTAAAAACAACCTCACCGCTACTTTCACAATCAGCTCCAAAGCCTTCGCCTTCATAAATGCTACCATCTTCTAAAATTAAATAGCGTTTCATTTTGTTCCCCTTTGATATACAACTTTACCATCAACAAATGTCATCATTGTCTCGCCATATACCTTATGACCAGTAAATGGTGTATTTACTCCTTTAGACTTAAAATCTTCTTCTTTAATTTCTTTTTGATGCTCAATATCAAAAATCGCAATATCTGCATTCTCACCAGGTGCAAGAAGACCTGCGCTTTTTATCCCAAATACTGTAGCCGGCTTATCAGTAAGAAGAGATAGTAATTGTTCAAGCGTGAAAACTTTCTCTTCCTTTACAAATTTAGTATAAAGAGTGCTAAATGCTGTCTCACTTCCTGTAATTCCAAAAGCGGCTTCTCGCATACTACCTTGTTTTTCCGCTTTAGCATGGGGAGCATGATCAGTAGCAATTAAATCAATTGTTCCATCTAGCATCCCAACTAAAAGAGCTGCTTGATCTTCTTTACTTCTTAGTGGTGGATTCATTTTAAAGTAAGGATCGTCTTCTGGAATATCGCTATCTGTCAATAAAATATGGTGCGGTGCAACCTCACACGTTACCTTAATTCCTCGTGCTTTTGCTAAACGAACTAATTCTACACCGGTTTTTGTAGAAACATGACAAATATGGTAATGGACTCCTGTTTTTTGTGCTAAAAGGAGATCACGAGCAATTTGCGTAGTCTCAGCAAGTTCTGTAACTGGTGGTAAGTCTAATTTTTCAGCTGCTACTCCTTCATTAACAATTCCTTTATTAAAAAGTGAATCATCTTGGGCATGGGCTGCAATAATTAAGTTGTTTTCTTTAGCCTTTTGCATGGCTAGATACATTGTCTGCGCACTTTGAACTCCATGTCCGTCATTACTTAATGCAAATGCGCCTGCTTTCTTAAGTTCCGCATAGTCAGGAATAATATCAGTTGTTTCATCATTAGTAATAGGGCCATACTGGAGAATATGGACTACTCCCTTTTTTTGATTTTCTCTAACCATTTTCTCCATTAATTCAGCTGTATTAGGAACCGGAGTGACATTAGGCATGGCACCAACGGTTGTAAAACCCCCACGTGCTGCCGCTTGGCTACCAGTTTTGATGTCTTCTTTATAAGTTTGACCGGGATCACGATAATGAACATGAACATCCACTAAACCAGGGCTAACTATCATCCCGCTAGCATCAATTGTTTCTTCCCCTTCTAGGTCAGTTCCAATAGCCTTAATTTTTTGACTATCGATTAAAACATCAGCTTTGATTAGGTGGCCGTTTTGATACACAGTTCCATTTTTAATTACAGTAGTCATTACTTGAGTCCTCCTAATTTTCTTCCTCGTAAGACTGCTTCAATCATTGCCATTCTCATAAACACACCATTTTGCATTTGACGAGTAAACATACACTTGTCGCTTTCCACCAAATCTGCACTTAATTCAACATCGTGGTTAATTGGGCCTGGGTGCATAATAATTGCATTCGGCTTTAATGCTTGATAGCGCCCCTTATTAATTCCGTATTTTTCATGATATGCTTTTGCATCAAAATTCTTTTCATTAGGATCATCACTGTGTCTTTCATGTTGAACTCTTAAGAGCATCATCACATCCATCTCGGGAATTAGCTTATCTAGTTCTTCATATTTTCCATACTTATCAAATTCCTTCGAGTACCAATATTCAGGTCCTGAAAAGTAAACTTCAGCTCCTAACTGGTGGAGTAATTCCATATTACTTTTAGCAACTCGTGAATTAGTAATATCGCCAACAATAGCTACTTTTAGACCTTTAAATTGCTTAAAATGTTCATGAATTGTCATCATGTCTAACAAACATTGACTTGGATGTTGTCCACTGCCATCTCCGGCATTAATTATTCCAATATCTAAATGTTGATGATTTTGAGGGCGGATTAAATTTTGATAGTATTCATTTTGTGAGTGACGAATTACTTCAATATTCACTCCCACAGCTTCCATAATCAGGGATGTATCATATAATGTTTCTCCCTTATTAACTGAAGAATGAGCAGGATCAAATGGGATTACGGTTAAACCTAATTTCCTTTCAGCCATTTCAAAACTAGTATGCGTTCTACTTGAATCTTCAAAAAACATATTAGTAATACAGATGGGCTCTGTTAGATTAGGCGTCGCTCCGCCATTTTTAAAATATTCTGCTCGATTAATTAAAGCTTCAACTTCTTCAACACTCAGATTTTCTACACTAACAAAATGTGGTAAACTAACAAGATTTAAATTTTCCATTTTTTATTCTTTCTAAAGCAAAAAGGCCTGAAGCATTTAATTACTCCAGGCCTATTTTTCATATTCTTGTATACGAAAAATATAGCAACCCTTCTGGCCCTCTCTGGAGTCAATTAAATGGTTGACTATTAAATTAATATTTCTCAATTATTTTGATAGAGATTTCAGTTCAACTGAATCCTTACCATCTTTTTCTACCATGTTAACAGCAACTTGTTCGTTAGCTGCAGT
This sequence comes from Lactobacillus johnsonii, assembly GCF_013487865.1. Classification (NCBI taxonomy): domain Bacteria; kingdom Bacillati; phylum Bacillota; class Bacilli; order Lactobacillales; family Lactobacillaceae; genus Lactobacillus; species Lactobacillus johnsonii. The sequence goes on along the minus strand of NZ_CP047409.1, from coordinate 908,454 downwards.
TGGGATGTTCTTACCAACAAAGTCAGCTCTAATTGGTAATTCGCGGTGACCACGATCTACCAAAACTGCAACTTTAATTGAACTAGGGCGTCCATCATCCATCAAAGCATCCATTGCTGCTCTAATTGTTCGACCAGTATAAATTACATCGTCAATCAAAATTACTTTCTTATCGGTAATATCAACATCAATTTGGTTAAAGTTGACTATTGGATCTTGTTTTAATGAAGCATCATGACGATCATCACGATAAAGCGTAATATCTAACTCATCGATTGGCACATCAACATTTTCCAATTTTTGAATTCGGTCATGAATTCTCTTAGCTAAGTAAACTCCTCTTGTCTTGATTCCAATTAAAACAAGATTATCAGTACCCTTATTTTGCTCAATAATTTCATAAGTAATTCGAGTTAATGCGCGCTTCATTGCGAGTGCATCCCAAATTTTCTTTGCCATATTTTTCCTCCTGATTTTGCCCATAAAAAAGCTCCTAGTTCTTGAGACTAGGAGCTTATAGTAAAGTCATACTTATTTAAGCCTGCCTTGCTAGCCTCACGGGACTAATTTTAAAGGACATTTATTGTTTTAAAATTACTGTACTTCATGATTTTTGTCAAGTCATTTAATTAAAATTGACTTTATTCACCAATTGATTAATATCTGTAATTTCTAGCTTTTCTAATTCCTTTGGTAAGTCATCAGCAATATGCTTTGAAGCAAGACTATCCTTAAAATGAGCCGTTCCAACAGCAACTGCATTAGCACCAGCTAAGATAAATTCAATTACATCTTTAGCAGAACTGATTCCACCCATCCCAATAATCGGTAAAGTTGTACTTTCTCGAACTTGGTGAACCATTCTAATAGCAATTGGTTTTACGGCTTCTCCCGAAAGACCACCAATATTGTGACCTAAAACAGGCTTTCTAGTTTCAACATCAATCTCCATTCCCAAAAGAGTATTGATTAAGGATAATCCATCTGCGCCACCATTTTCAGCTGCTTTCGCAATCTGCGTAATATCAGTGACATTAGGGGTTAATTTTACATAAATTGGAATTTTTACGACTGACTTAATTTTTTTAGTCAATTCTTCCACTACATCAGGATGAATGCCAAAGCTCATTCCGCCCTGATTCACATTCGGACAAGAAACATTAATCTCTAAGGCATTTACTAGTCCAGAATCAGATAGCTTCTTAGCTACTTCAAGATATCCTGCTTCATCTTCTCCACCAACGCTAGCCATAATTGGCAAGTCAGGATATTCATTACGCAACGGAGTTAATTTATTTTTGATCACCGCATCAACGCCAGGATTAGTTAATCCAACTGAATTCAAAACTCCCGTATTTAAAACATCTATTTGGGGTTGCGGATTACCTGTTGTACTATGAGGAGTAGTCGTCTTTATTACCATTGCTCCCAAATCATTTAAATCAAATTTCTTGGCTGCCGGTACATCCCCAAAACCAAAGGTACCACTTGCTGGCATAATTGGATTTTTTAAATCTAATCCTGGTAATTTTACGTGTGTATTAATCATATTTTCCTCCAAAATGAATGCTCTCTGTCATTCAATTATTTTTCAAGAATTGATTGTACACGCTTTTTTATTTTTTTCAAAGTCAAAAATTTTATTTGTAATTCTTTCTCGAAGATGCTAAACTTCATTTTGATTAAACTTTAAACGGTACAGAGAGACCGCAAGTTAGAATTATTGGCTTAAATTATCTGGGAAAGTCTATACCTAGTGTCTCTCTGCGCTCGGTATAGACTTTTTTTATGGAGGAAAAATGAGTAGACCTGTTATCGTTGCCTTAGATTTAGACAATGAAAAGAAATTAAATGAACTATTACCGAAACTAGGTAAACCTGAAAATGTTTTTATTAAGATCGGGATGGAACTCTTCTTTAACGAAGGCCCTAAAATCGTAAAACAATTATCAGAACAGGGTTATCAAATCTTTTTAGACTTAAAAATGAACGATATTCCTAATACAGTCTATAACGGTGCAAAGGCATTAGCTCGTTTGGGTATTACCTACACCACGGTTCACGCACTTGGTGGCAGTCAAATGATTAAGGCAGCAAAAGATGGGTTAATTGCGGGAACTCCGATTGATAAAAATGTTCCTAAATTACTAGCTGTAACTGAATTAACTTCTATTTCAGACGAAATTCTACATTATGAGCAAAATTGCAATTTATCGATGAATAATCAAGTATTAAGCTTAGCTACAACAGCTAAAAAAGCAGGTGCAGACGGTGTAATTTGTTCTCCACTCGAAGTTAAAAATTTACGTCAAAAAGTTGGAGAAGACTTTTTGTACGTAACTCCTGGAATTAGACCAGCTGGTAATGCTAAAGATGATCAATCACGCGTAGCTACTCCACTTCAAGCAAAAGAATGGGGTTCAACAGCGATTGTTGTTGGTCGGCCAATTACTTTAGCTACTGATCCGGAAGCCGCATATGAAGCAATTAAAAAGGAGTTCAACTAACATGCATAAAGATCAAATTATTAGTCAATTAATCAAAGAAAAAATTATTACTATTTCTCCTGACAAACCTTTCACTTATGCAAGTGGAATGCTTTCACCAATCTATACCGATCTTCGGTTAACTGTTTCTTACCCAGACCTGCGTGATATGATTGCTAGTGATCTATCCAACCTAATTGCGGCAGAATTTCCTCAAGCAACTATTATTGGCGGAGTTGCAACTGCTGGTATTCCTCATGCTGCTTTAGTTGCCGAAAAATTACATTTACCAATGATTTATGTTCGTCCAAAACCTAAAGATCACGGTAAAGGCCGTCAAATTGAAGGTCGTTTTTCAGAAAATGATCAAATTGTCTTAATTGACGATCTAATTACCACTGGTGGATCAGTTTTAAACTCAGTTAAAGCTACTGAAAAAGATGGCGGAAAAGTAGCTGGGGTTGCTTCAATCTTCACTTATTATTTGCCAGATGCAAAAGAAAACTTTAAAGAGGCAAATGTAAAATATACTCCCCTTCTTTCTTATCCTGAATTACTTAAAAAAGAAAATGAATCCGGTCATATTACCAGTGACCAATATGATATTTTAAAAACCTGGCATGAAGATCCATGGGCTTGGGGTAAAAAATTTAACAGTTAAATCTAAATAAGATTATCATCATATAGTTAATTTAAAAAGAGTTAATTTAAAAAGAGACTGATTTTTTATTTTCAGTCTCTTTATTTATTTCCAGCTATTTTATTAATAAAATTTTCTTTAATTTCAAACTGGCTACAAATATTTATCAATACTGCAAGTTACTTAATCGCCTTATTTACCATGTGGTAGACTTAAGGAGAGTAAGTGATTTTCTTTTTTATTAGCAATTCGTTAATAAAAAATACAACATTTATCTATATAATGAAATTACAATTGGCAGAAAGGATGGATGAAATATGGATACAAATAATATTTTGTCTTACATAAAATGGCGTGGCGATATTTCCCTTTCTGTACGACCATTTGACGAAGTTGATGCATTAGTAATTGCCACGTTTTCTTATATTCATCTTGATGGAATTGTCCCTGATTCTAATAAAGAAATTTCAATAAAAGAAGCCGCTGAGAAATATTTTAATTCTTCAAATCAACATCTCGACCATTATAAGTATCAAGATCTACTAAAATTAATGGCGAATTCTGTTCGTTTTGGGGATGCAAAATTATCTTACTTTGTGGATGTTCTTACTGATCGGATACAATTTTCTGCAATCAAAATTAGTCTTGATAATGATACTAATTTTATTTCCTTTCGAGGAACAGATGACAGCTTAGTTGGCTGGAAAGAAGATTTTGAAATTAGTTTTAGAACAACCGGTGCACAAAAATATGCCCTAAAGTATCTGACAAATATTTTAAAGACTACCAAGCAAGTCTACAGTTTAGCTGGTCACTCCAAAGGCGGTAATCTTGCTGAATATGCAGCAGTTAACCTACCTGATGACTTAAAAAATCAGATCAAGACTATTTACACTTTTGATAGTCCGGGGCTTAGTACTCAAGTTGATGGGGTAACTGATAAACTAAAACGTTATGTGCCTGAATTTAGTATCATTGGCCGGCTTTTTGAACCAGAAAACATTACCCCAACAATTTTAGTTAGTGATCGGCCAAAACTAGCTCAACATGATCCAATGAGCTGGGAAGTATCGGGTTCTCACTTTATTACTAGAGCTCATCGCAATCCAACTTCTAAAATATATAATCAAATCATAAATCAATGGATTGGTGAAGCAAATCTTCAAGAACGTGAAGCCCTAACAAATGATCTATTTAATGCTTTTGCAGCTAGTGGAGCAACCAAAATTACAGAACTTAATAAAAATGGTTTTGGTGGTTTTGGCGCTATTCTTTTCTCTCTTACTAATTCATCTAGAAGAACGCGATTTGTTCTCGGAAGTTTATGGGAAACCATCTGGCGCAGTATGAAAGCAACTCATCTAGAGAAATTATTTATAAATCCCAATTCAATTATTGGATGGGTATTAATTATTCTTGGTATTGTAAACCTGATGATTCCTGATTATGCCTATCGAGCATTTGGAGGAATAGTTGGCGTCTTTTGTATTGGATGGAGTGGTTATCATATTGTTACAGCTGCTAACTCCCATTTATTGCCCAAGTCAAAGCAATTCTTTATTATTACTTATCTCATTGTTTTTGGCTTAGCTGTTGCAATTATTTCTAATAACCGTTTATTGGCTTTCTTAGCTCACTATGTTCTAGGGATCTTCTTGATCGGTTTTGCATATGTCAGATTACGTAATGTAATCGTTAAAAATAAGAAAAATGGAATTTTCAAAAATATCATTGATGTGGTTGAAAGTTTAATTGCTTTCGCAGCTGGCGTTATCGTAATTGTAAATCCTAATTACTTCAGTCGCCAAGCAGTCATTATTTTAGGAATTTTACTGATCATTTATGGCCTCTTCCAGCTAATAATGGAGTTATTTAAACAAAGAAAATCAAAAATTCCGCCTAAACATCGTTAACAAATTAAATAAGGCTTTTGGAACTTAATCCAAAAGCCTTATTATTTGCTTATAAAATTTTTTCAATTGCCTCGGCTACACCATCATGATCACAATCACTTGTTACTCTTTGAGCTGCTTCTTTCACAGCAGGCACTGCATTACCCATTGCTATACCAACACCTGCGAATTTAATCATGCTTAGATCATTTTCTTCGTCTCCAATAGCCATCAAATTCTCACTACTTAAATTCAATTTGTGACAAAGAAATTTTAAAGCATTTCCTTTAGAAACACATTTAGGATTTGCTTCATAATAAAATGGTGCTGTTTTAGTAAAAGTAATTTTATCATCTAGATGGGCAAAAGGCTTATGATCAGCAATTTTTTGATCTAACAAATCTTTCTCATCTACATACATGCACTTAATAATTGGAATATCCTTCATTTCAGCTGGTGTACGATACGAAATACCTAAATTAACTAAGTTCGCCTCATATAAAGTATAGTCGCCAATATCTCGATCTGCGGTATAAATTCTATCTGGTGCTGATACATGGAAGTGTAAACCTAATTTTAAGGAAATTGTCTCTAAATCTAGATAATTGTCATAGGTTAATTTTTTCTCAAATAAGACATTTCCCGCAGTTGCTTCTACTACTCCGCCTCCAAAACAAACGACGTATTGATCTTCTTGATCATTTAAACCTAACTCAGTCAGAATCTTTTCTACTCCGCTCAATGGTCGACCTGTAGCAATAACAATTTTTATCCCTGCACTTTTTGCTTTTAAAATTGCATTTCTTACTTTTGGAGTCAGTTCTTTTTTAGAATTTAATAATGTACCATCAACATCAATTGCGATTATTTTTATATTTTTCATCTTATAATTTGCCTCAATATTGCTAATCCTACAGCTCCTAATCCAATGCATCCCACAACGCTTAATTGCAAGCGCCAAGTAATCGTTAAGTAGGCAATAAATTCACGTACAAAGGCATTTAAGGTAAAGTACCACTTTGTTTTTGCACCATAGCCAATACACTGTAGACCTAATCTTTTTGCTAAAACTAGGGCACGATATACATGGTAAGAATTAGTTACAATGGCAAAACGAGAATCTGGCTTCATCAATCTATGTGAAAAAATCAAATTTTCTCTGGTTGTCTTTGACTTATCTTCAACAATAATATCTTGCTTCGAAATACCTTTTTCTTCGGCATATTTTGCCATTGCCGCTGCTTCAGGAATTTCTTCACCTGGTCCTTGTCCACCTGACATAATGATTTTTGAGCCAGGATTACGACGATATACCTCTATTCCGCGATTGATTCTTGCAGCAAGAAGTGGTGTTACCTTTTTTCCCATTAAACCTGCTCCAAGTACAACCACGTAGTCCAACTTCTTAGTCTTAATATTCACTAGATTAATCCAAGAAGTTAAAGTATACATCATCATAATAAAAATTAGATAAATTATTACGAGGTTAATAAACAAATATATGTAAGTTCCAAAATTATTATGGGTTAATTTTCCGACTAATGGAAAGAGAAATAAGTAAGCAATAATTCCGATACCCATTGCTAACGATAAGAAATTAGTCCAGCGATTACCTTCGCGAATTAAAATCTTAATCCCATCGTAAATAAACATAATGATCAAAGTCGCAATAAAGGCCACAACGGAAAACATTATTGCCATTAATATTAGCACAAAAATAAGCAAAATAACTTGATGGGTAACAGGAAAAACTTCAGCAGCAATTAATAAACTAACTGCCGTAAATAAGCCAAAAGTAATTATTGTCCATACTAAAGTCATTCCTGACCATAAACTTCGCCTCTCGTGGGTTAAAACCCAGAGAAATGTTCCTAATGCTAGTAAAAATAAAACTAACACAATTGAAAACGATAAGACCACTTATCATTTCACCACCTTAATCTATTGCACACATTCCTTGTGTTTCGTCTTTTCTTAATTATACAAAAATAATTGTCTTCATGTTTTTGATTCAGTATAATTAAGAAAATATTTTTAGGAGGACAAAAAAATGGCAGAACAAATTTTAGTAACAACCACTGAAAATATTCCAGGCAGAAAATATGAAATTATCGGTGAAGTTTTTGGTGTTACAACTCAATCAAAAAATGCAATTCGAGATTTTGGTGCTGGCTTAAAAAGTATTGTCGGTGGTGAAATTAAGGCTTATACATCAATGTTAACTGACTCAAGAGATCAATCAATTGATCGTCTTCGACAAAATGCTTCCAAAATGGGTGCTGATGCCGTAGTTATGATGCGTTTTGATTCAGGCTCAATTGCTGGCGATATGCAATCTGTCGTTGCTTACGGAACCGCCGTTAAATTTATTGATTAATCTAAAAAAACTGGCTTCTCAGCCAGTTTTTTATTTTCTTAAACCTTTTGGATAGAAGTTCTTTAAAACTTGATCATTTCCAATTTTTCCGAAACTGAAGATATGGTCTTGATAAGCAACCAAAACAAAGCCGCGCAAATTGCTATCTACCTTAATCGTCTCTCCATGTATATATCGCTCATACTCTGCCTTATCTTCAAAATTAATAAGTTGTTTTTGTCCTTTTTGTCCCAATACCTCAGCTAGTTGATGGCTTGGTTCAAAACGCTTTTTCTTAAGTAACCCTAATTCAACACCATTATTTAGAACATGTAGTTCAGTTAGCAGGTCGGGGGCAAGAGCTGGGACAAAGACGTGACCATTACTTTGCAAAACCTCATTTTGCCAATTTTCTAAACTAGATGGTAGAGCAAAATTATCTAATACTTTTGCAACCACACTAATCTCATCTTTATTTAAACGCGTAATTGTGCTCTTTTTCTGGCGTTTGTTCTTTCTCTTTTTAGCCTTAGTTGAAATCTCTTGATTCTCTTCAATATTTTTCAGATGAGCAACAAACTGGCCTTCTCCCACCCCATTTTGAAACCAAAGTCTAACCGTTTCTTTTAATTCTGGCAAATTAGATTTTGACCATTCTGGTCTACCAGCCGACATTCCGGAATAGAGCTTAAGAGGTTTGATTTCTAACGGATAATTCTCAACTAGCCACGCTACTATTTCTTCATCTTCTTCTGGAGAATATGTACAAGTAGAATAGACGATCTGTCCGCCCGGCTTTAACATCTTCATTGCTTCACTCAGAATTTCTTTTTGTCTAGCTTGGCATGTTAATACATAGTCAGGAGACCAATATTGTGTCGCAGCAGGATCTTTTCTAAACATACCTTCTCCAGAACACGGTGCATCAACTAAAATCTTATCAAAAAAGTGGGGTAATTTTTTCGATAAGCGATCTGGACTTTCGTTAGTGACTACAACATTTGTAGCTCCCCATCTTTCGAGATTTTCTCTTAAATCCTTTGCCCTACTTTTCGAAATTTCATTTGCTACTAAGAGGCCACTATTATCTAGTGAACTCGCTAATGCAGTGGATTTTCCCCCTGGAGCAGCACACAAATCAAGTACCTTGTCGCCAGGTTTTACATTAAGGGAAACTGCTGGATACATTGCGGATGGATCTTGAGAGTAGACATAGCCGCCTGTCCACTCACTATCACGTCCTGAAATTTCTCCATAATATCCATCTTTAGTAAATTCAATTGGTTCTTTAAGACTATATTGAACATCTTGATAATTATTCTTTAGTGGGTTTAAGCGAAATCCCTTTTTACTTGGACTATCAATTGCAGTAAAAAATTTACTACTTTCTTCTTCTCCCAATAAGTTCTTATATTTCTCAACAAATTCAATTGGCAATGACATTATTTTTCCTTCTTAATTTTTATTAAAAGCAGCATTAATACATAAGTAATAATCTGCATTGCAAAAACGATTAAAAATAGGACATATAACTGACTGTGATTAGAGTAAAAACTCCACGTTTGTAAACCCAAACTAGTCAAAATAACAATTATTCCATTGGCTAAAAAGAAACGTAAACCAGAATCAGCCAATAAGTGCGCCCAGATTTTACTAGAAACATATTTTAAGTTTACCGGATTTTCAGCTAGGACCGCTGCAATTGCTGCAACTATCAGTGCAATTACAACACAGAAAATTGCGCCGATTAATTTCTTAGTTGGACTGATCCCGTGCTGCTTATTGTAGGTTTTACTAAAGTCCTTAATCTGCATACTTCCTCGGAGATAATGTTGTAAAGTATTCGCCTCGTTTTTATTCAACCCATCTACTACTATCTTATAGTTGGTAATTGATTCTTTTGCAGTTGGTTGGTTAATTCCAGTTGAAAGATAATAAACAGCCTGGCCGTTTTGACTTTCATTGTTTTTCTTTAACTCACCAATAATTGTGACATAATCATTATTTTCTTTTAAATAATGATTATTTTGTAAGGTTACAACTCTATGTTTAGTATCAGATGAAATAACTGCAAAAGGAATTGTTCCATCAAAGTCATTTTTACTAAAGTACCTAGAACTTCCCTTAGCAAGCGGTTGACTTTTCAAATTATAGTTAGCCCAAATTAAAACGCGGTCTGGAATATAGTCCGATTTAAAGTGAATCTGCACCTTATCGTGAGAGAAATTTTTATTAACATAGGTTAGGAACTGTTTAATATTATGCTTTTTCTTGGGATTAAAAACATAATATGTGCTTGATAAACCATTATTACTTAAAACTTGATCAGCTCTCTGAGACTGCTGCCGTGACAAAATTAAGCCAAGTCCTAAGAAAGCTAAAAAAGAAATTATTAAAAGAATAAGTCGTTTTATTTTCATTATTTTATCTCATACACCTTTTCATCAATGAAATCAAAACTTCGAAAACTACGATTAACCTTTTTATTAGTCGTAGTTTTTGCCTCTTGCCAAAAAGTAGTAGAATTTGTTGCTCCAAATTTTTCACCAATAAATAATAAAACTGGCTGATAATCAAGCTGACGATAAAGATTGAGGATATTTATGTCATCTTCCCCAAAATTGGGCGCCCAAGAGCAAATAATTAGGTCAACTTCGGGATGCTTCTTAATCGCACTTAGGGCATCCAAATTTTCTGTTTCAAAAATCGGAGATTCACCTGTTGTTGAACTTTTCGCCCAAGCAAAAGAATCACTAGCTATCGCTTTTATGCCGACCTCACTTAAAGCTTTTGACCAGTATGCATTTCCCGCCATAATTTCTAAACTTGATTTAACATTGTATTCTTGTTTGATTAACTTAGCAGTTTCCAAATTTGGCAAAGACCAGATTCCGTATTCTCTTGAGAGAAAGCTACGAAAATTATTCAGTAAATTATTTGTTTCTTGCGCCTTATCGCTGCTTGCCGTATTCTCTATCATTATATCTAAGCTATCAGGTAAAAAGCCAAGTGAATTGGGTGATTTTTGTAAAATTTTGCCTTTTTTTAGGTTAGTAATTATATTATTAATGTCAACAACTTGCTCATGAAGGGGTAAATAATTAAGTTCTTCGTCTAATTTGTTGAGTTTCTTTTGGTATTTCTTCATTTTCTATCTTCCTTATGCAATGATTTTACCATTCAAAAGAAATAAAAACAGGTATAATAAAAGTGATGCAAAAATTAAGGAGCAAAAATATGGTAAAACATAAAACCGAATCAGCTGAATCTTTTGGTCACTGGCTCCTCCAAGTATTTATTTTAGCAATCATAATTATTGGATTATATTTAGTTGTATTTCGATTTTTACTTGCTAATGAAACTATCAGTGGACCATCGATGCAGCCAACTTTTGAAAATAATGACCGAGTTATTGCAGTACGGCATTCTAAACTTTCTCGGGGTGATATTGTAATATTAAAAGCACCAGATGAACCAGGTGCCTTATATATTAAAAGGATTATTGGAGTGCCTGGAGACAGCATTAAATCAAAAAATGATGTAATGTATATTAATGGGAAGCCAATTAAAGAACCATATTTGACTGAGTACAAGAAAAAGCTTTCCAAAGGTCAGCTTTACACTAACAATTTTAGTCTAGAACAACTTTATCATGTAAAACGCGTTCCTAAGAATTGTTACTTTGTAATGGGTGATCACCGGAATATCTCTAAAGATTCACGAATGATTGGCTTTATCAAGAGACAAGATATTATTGGTGAAGTAAAATTACGGTATTTCCCATTTAATCAAATAAATTGGTACTAATAATATATTTTAGAAAGTGTGAACAAGAGAATGAGTCCTGAAGAATTATCCGATGCAATTATTGAATTTGAAGTTAAGAATAATGTCAATGACACTGCTCTTGCTTTTTCAAGTCATCTTTCCGTTGAAAAACTTCATGCAATGAAAACTGGAGAAGCTAAATATACTGTAGAAGAAGCTGAACAAGTCTTAGATTATATTCACGCTAACTCTTAATTTAATTATTCAATAATAGACAAAAGGAATAAGGTTTTGGTAAAAATGATATGAACCCCGAAATTCGGACAAGAATTTCGAGGTTTTTATTATGTCTAAATTATCTAAGCAAGACAAAATTGACATCTACAATAATTGGAAGCATTATCATAAGTCACTATCTCAACTAGGTAGAGAATATGGAGTAAGACCTGACAATTTATATTATTTAATCCGTCTAATAGACCTTCACGGCTTAGAAATTTTGAATAAATCATATTCTTCTTATTCAGTAGAATTTAAGAAAACTGCCATTAAAAGAATATTGATTAACGATGAACCAGCGAATTAAGTTTCATTAGACTTAGGATTGCCAAGCTCAGGTATGATCTATAATTGGCTTCGCAAATATAAAGAGGATGGGTATAATGTCATTAATCATAAGAAAGGCAGACCACATCATGAAAAGCAAAGACCAACAAATCAAAGAACTACAAAAACAAGTAAAAGACTTAAAACAAGAGAATCTCAAACTTACTGTCGAAAACGAATTTGTAAAAAAATTGAGCGCCTTAGTTTCCAAAAGAAAAAACCAAAAGCACCAGAAATAGCTCAGGTGGTTACTGAACTAAGGCAAGAACTTCATGTAACCGTCAGTTTCATATTAAATGTAATCAATTCTAATCCTGATTTACCTCACTTATCTAAAAGTAATTATTACTATGTTCTAAAACAAAATGATAAAGATTCAAAAAATCATCAGATCATGAAACGTATCAAAGAAATATTTGAGGAACATAAACATCGCTACGGCTATAGAAGAATTACAGCTCAATTGCACATTGAAGGAATTAAAATCAATCATAAGAAAGTAAAGCGTCTGATGAAAAAGATGCATTTATTTGGTATTGCCATTAGACGTAGAAAAAGATATTCAAGTTATCGAGGAACTGTAGGTGAAATCAAACCTAATTTGATCTGTCGCAATTTTTTAGCCATTTTACCAGATAGAAAGTGGTATTCAGATATAACTGAGTTTCATTTAAACGGCGAAAAATTATATTTATCACCAATTATGGATGGGTGTACCCATGAGATAATTTCTTATACATTAAGTCGCCGTCCAGTTTTAGAACAAGTAATGACCATGCTTGACCTAGCTTATAAAGCTCATCCTTCTCTAAATGGTCTTATTTTTCACACTGATCAAGGATGGCAATATCAACATTCTACCTTTCAAAAATAGCTTACAGATCATGGTATTGAGCAATCAATGTCTAGAAAAGGTAATTCATTAGATGATGGATTAATGGAAGGATTTTTTGGTATCTTAAAGCGAGAAATGTGGTATGGCTTTGAAAAAAATTTTAAGAATTTAGATGAACTAGAAGATGCAATCAAAGAGTATATTTATTACTATAATAATTTTAGAATTAAGAGCTCAATAAAAAACCATACTCCGATTCAATATCGAAATATGGTTTTAAATCAAACAGTTTAATAATATGTCCTAATTTTTGGGTTCATATCAAAATCAAAATCTTATTCCTTTTTCTTATATCCGCGCTTCATGATACTTATTCAATAGAATAATATTCACTAAAACTAAAATTATATCTACACCTAGAACTATAGATAAAGTTAAGTAATTACTCGTTAGGTCTGATCTTACATCAATGGCATCCTTACTTAAAGTAGTTAGAAAAAATTCCATTTTGTAAAAAGCCAGTTAGTGAGGTCAAAATAAAATCGTAAGTATTAATCAAAAATATTAATCCAATACAACCTAATAAAACCACGACTAAGAAATAAACTAACTTACTTATTCTTTCAGGAAGAAAATCACTAACTATTTTTCCTGTAAAGTTAATTAGACTCACAGCAAGATAAATGAATATACCAATTAGAACTATCAAAGCAATGCTAGATAACAAATCTATTACGTGCATCTCTTGCCATAGCTTTCCTTCACCGATTGAACCAAAGTTTTTAAAAGTAATCTTCCAAAATTCATTTGTTCCCATTACAGGTATTCCTGAAGCGAGAATCATACCTATTTGCAAAACTACTAAATAAATACCATTAACAATAGCTGATAAAAGATTTGCAAATAGTAAAGAACTTTCTTTAATTGGAGCTAGTCGCCAAGTTTGAGAAGAGTATACTTCCTCATTTTTTCGACTTGAAAGAGCTAAGTAGGCTATATCAAACAATGGCGTGATCATCAGAAAAGCTACTAAGAAATAAGCCTTACTCTCACCCGCAAAAGCTGAATTAAAGAGTGCCCAAAAACCTAAAATAATTCCAACAACTACTTGTAAAATTGCTAATCGGCGCACCAGGCGTACTTTACTTTTAGTCAATTCTTTAAATATTGATGAAAAAGTTGCCATATACTCTTACTTCCCTTCGTGGAAGTTCTTCAAAAGCCAAACATTAATTGAACCTAAAATAATATCAATAAGTCCCATTACAATATTACTTCTTATAAATCCAATCAGACTATTAGTAGTGTCACCCCAACGAACTTGATTTAATAAACTTCCTAGATTATTTGTCAAAACAATAAAGATAAAGATCAAAATAATCATAATGACAAAACGAATTAACTTACTATGTTTATCTGGAAGAAAGTCAGTAATGGTTCTACTTGATAGATTGAGCAAAGTCACAATGCTATAAACCAAAATTGCAAATAATAAAAAGGCTAAAAATGCACTTAGCATTTCTCCAATTGGAAATGAATCAGAAAATTTTTGCCAAAAGTCGCCCGCATGAGTTTCTTTAGCAAGGGCCCGGTTAATTTTCCAAATATTAGTTCTAACATCTTTACTTAAGAAGGCTGGTAAAAACGTAACAATTCCCATTCCAATTTGAATTAATACCAAATAAAGCCCATTAACAATAGCAGAAGAAATATTTGCTAAGTAAAATTTACTTGAGGGAATTGGAACTAAACGCCAAGTCTGAGAGCTATACTCTTTTTCGTTTTGCCAAGCAGAGAGAACTACATAGGCCATATCAGCTAATGGAGCAAAAGTACATACCATGACAAACCAAGCAACCGGTTTATCTGAATTTGAAAATCCACCATTAGAAAAAAGTCCCCAGAGTGCAAAAATAGATGCAGCTACTAATTGCAACAGAGCTAATAAATAAACACTCCGACGCTTCTTTTTACCCATTTGATTAAATAGTGCTTTAAAAGTAGTCATCCTTATTCAGCTCCTTCATCTGCGTATAAGCTTTCATAATACTCTTCAATACTTTTTCCGTGTGCTCTTATATCATCTGCTGAAAGATGACTAGCAATTTTTTTATCTTTTACAATTACTACTTCATCTAAAATTGTTGTAATTTCATTTACAAAATGGTCAGAAATAATAATTGTACTGTCTGGATTCTTCCAAAGTAAGATTGAATTGATGATTCTCCTTCGAGCCATTGGATCAATACCAGAAAATGGTTCATCCAGTAAATACAACTTAGATTCTCTACTTAAAGTAACAGCAATTTCAAGTTTTTCACGCATTCCTCGTGATAAGTGCCCTAACTTCATCTCATTGTTAAGTTTCATGAAGGAACGTAATTGTTCGAATTTACTGCTGTCAAAATCTGAAAATAATTTTTGATAGAATTCTTCTACTTCCCCAATTTTAGTGGAATCACTCAATCCCTTTAAATTATCAGTCATGGCAATATTAGCTTTACGGTAAACTTCACTACCATCCCCATTAAGCAGTACGTCACCCTGATAATGCTTAGCAATACCCACAATTACTCTCATTAAAGTTGTCTTACCAGCACCATTTTCACCCAGCAAGGCAATAATCTTACCTGAATCAACATCTAAGTTCACATTATCAAGAATAGTTTTTAAATTTTTTCGATATGTTAATTCTTTTACTTCAAGTAGTTTATTCATTTTAATCTCCCTTCTTCTCCTCAATAAACTTTTTAAGCTCTTCCAGCGTCTTTTCTGGAGTTAGACCTAATTGTACAGTACTTTCTAAAAATTCACTCATTGTATCCTTAATTAGCTCTCTACGCTTTTGTAAAATTAACTCTGTATCGGTTGTTACAAACGAACCAAGTCCGCGCCTAACCTCTAAAATTCCCTCGGTATTCATTTGATTCAAAGCACGTTGAACCGTATTGACATTTACCGTTAGCTCAACAGCTAATTGGCGAACTGATGGAACTTTTTCCCCTGGCTTAATTTTCCCTAAAGCGATTTGTCGATAAAGATACTTTTCAATTTGAACATAAATTGGAATATTATCTTGAAATTGCAATCTTTACACCTCTTTACTAGTGTATGGTTTATCTATTACACTATTATAATACCAAGATACCTTTTCAAATACAAGCTATAATTTTGTTTCACGACTTAGAAAATATACTTTTTAATAAAAAAATAGTAGATAAAAATGCTATTATTTCAAGCATTTCATCTACTATTTATCAGATCAATAGTATCAGTGTAAAACTATTTTTAATTTTTAATTAATTTAAGATCATTGATAAATAAGTATTTTTAATCATTCAAGAAATCACATAAAATAGAAAATTTAATCAAAATCACTCAAAAATTGTTTCACTTATTTACTTCTTATTTCTCTCAACGTTTAATTGATTAATCTTACGCAAGACGTCTACTGCTTTCCACATACTCTCGAGTACAGTGTATTCGTAGCGTCCATGCATATTTTCTTCACCAGCAAAAAGATTTGGACAAGGTAGACCCATATAAGTTAATTGAGAACCATCTGTTCCCCCACGAACTGGATCTTCATTAACAGTAAGCCCTTCAGCCTTGTAAGCATCCCTAGCTAAATCAACAATCTCCATGTGCTTTTCTAATTCATCAGCCATGTTGTAATATTGATCCCACATTTTCAGCTTAATTCTTTCAGTACCAAACTCGTCATTCATCTTCTTAACGATGTCTTTAACTAGATTCTTTCTCTTTTCAAGACCATCACGTTCAAAGTCACGAATGATGTAGTCCATATGTGCTGAATCAACTGTTCCATCAAAATTCATCAAGTGGAAGAACCCTTCACGACCTTCAGTATGTTCTGGACGATCATGTTCAGGCAATTGATTATGGAAATCAATCCCCACTTGAATAGCATTAATCATTTGGCCCTTAGCAACCGCTGGGTGTACATTAACACCTTGAATATCTAAGCCAAATTGCGCTGCTGAAAAAGTACCCCAGTCGAGTTTTCCTGGTGCTTCACCATCAACAGTATAAGCAAAATCTGCACCAAATTCTTCAACATCAAAGTGCTCTGCACCAGTACCAATTTCTTCATCGGGAGTAAATGCCAACTTAATTTCGCCGTGCTTTTCTTCGGGATGCTCCATCAAGTATTCTGCAAAAGTCATTAATTCAGAAATACCACACTTATCGTCTCCACCAAGTAAAGTATCACCAGAAGCAGAAATAATAGTTTGGCCCTTATAGTTCTTTAAATGAGGGAAAACTTCTGGGTCTAAATAAAATTCTGTATCTCCCAATTGAATCTTAGATTCACCATCATAGTTTTCAGTAATTTGCGGTTTAACATCAACCGAATTAAAGTCTGCTGTATCACAGTGAGCTAACAAACCAAAAGTAGGTACTTCATAATCAATATTTGAAGGAATAGTCGCAATTACACATCCACTTTTTTGATTATAGTGAACATCTTTAAGACCTAGTTCTTCTAAGTCTTTCATGATTACATTTTTTTGAAAGTTTTCTTCTCTTTCAGTTGATGGGAAACGATCTGAATGTTCGTCAGAGCGTGAATTCACCTTAACGTATTTTAAAAATCTAGGTAGTAAATTTGGATATTCTGCCATTTTTAATCCTCCTAAAATAAATCTTGAAATGGGTTAGTTGATACCTCTGAAATTACTACAGGTACATTCCAATTATAATCCTGATTCCACTTTTCAAGTCGGTCCCCAACCTTATATTTAAAAAGTTTTTCAGTGTAGTGTCCTGGATCGACTACTGTTAATCCGGAAGAGATCATATCGTGACCAACATGATAGTATACATCTCCAGTTATAAATGCATCGACTCCATCAATTAGAGCTTGACGCCAGAACTTACCACCATCTCCGCAAATAAAGGCTACAGTTGAGATTAACCTATCATTATCAGCAGTAATCAGTCTTGCCATTGGAATTTGCATCTTGTCTTTAACATAATAGGCAAATTCCTTAGCTGTCATTTTCTTAGGTAGTTTACCCTTTCTACCAATGGCAATTCCATCAGTATCTAAGGCAAAAGGCTCAACCTCTTCTAAGCCTAATTCTTCAGCTTGCCAATCTGCTGAGCCGTTTTGAGCCTTGTCAGAATTGGTATGAATTGAATATACCGTAATTCCATTAGCGATTAACTTACCGTACATTGCATTTTGAGGATCAGCAAAATCAAGATTCTTAGCTGGTCTAAACATCACTGGATGGTGGCTAATTATGAGGTCAACACCCTTTTCAATTGCTTCATCTACTACTTGTGGCCGAACGTCTAAGGTAGTCATTACCTTGGTAACATCTGCATCCATTGATCCGATTTGCATCCCAACTGGATCACCTTCAGAAGCAATTTCTTCAGGAAAGTCTTTTTTTAAGCGAGCTACAATATCTGCTACTTTTGTCATTTTAGTACTTCCTCAATCATTTCAATCAAATCATCTATCTGACTAATTTTAGCCTCATCTTTATTTTTAGCCTTATTTAAATTAGCTTTTAGATTTTCATAGTAATTAAGTTGCTTAGTCCATTTTTTAATAAAAACTGGATTTTTTTCTTTTAATAAAAATGGACCAAATTCTAATTCTTGATCAGATAAATTATGTTTAGCCTCAGTTAACTTAGCCTTGATTATTTCATAAATGTGGCCAGCTACTTCGATAATCTTTTCTTCTACTATCTCATACTGATGATCAACGAGCCATTTTCTGACTAAAGGCTCACCTATATTAGCTTCTAAAATTAAAGTAGGATAGATCTTTCCCTCTTGATGAGCAGTTTCTAACAAATTAGTCATGAGCTTTCCACCCATTCCAGCGATTACGACTGTATCAATTTGGTCACTGCTCTTTAAAGTTTCTAATCCAGAGCCTAATCTTGTCTCAATCTTATCTTCTAGGCCTGCTTGTTCAATATCTTGTTTTGCATTATCTAATGGGCCAGCTGCAACGTCACTTGCAATTGCAAAATCTATTTTTCCTTCTTCTACTAATGCAATTGGTAAATATGCGTGATCAGTTCCAATATCTGCTACGCGACTTTGTGGATCAACCATTTTACCAATTTGAGCTAGTCTTTCTTCTAACACACTCTCA
The DNA here is from genome assembly GCF_013487865.1 of Lactobacillus johnsonii. Classification (NCBI taxonomy): domain Bacteria; kingdom Bacillati; phylum Bacillota; class Bacilli; order Lactobacillales; family Lactobacillaceae; genus Lactobacillus; species Lactobacillus johnsonii. The sequence continues at coordinate 889,729 of NZ_CP047409.1, read as the reverse complement.
CCTCTTATTAAAAATTTTAGCATAGATAATCCCAAACTTACTTGAAAAAATTTTTAATCATAAAAAAAGCAATAAAGGCTAAATTAATCCTTTATTGCTAAAAATTCAATTATATTTACTTGTTAATAATGATATCTGATGGCTTAATATCATCACCAAAGTAAGGCTTTAATTCTTGGTTGTAGTCATTAACAAAGAAGCCATCCTTGTTAAGCTTATTAATGTGCTTATTGGTCCAGTCAAGAAGTGACTTATTCCCCTTCTTAACAGCAGGAGCAATGTATGAATTTGGTCCTAAGTGCTTGATACCAACAGTATACTTAGGATTGTTCTTTACCCAAGTATATAAGTAAGAGTTGTCATCAGCTAAGGCTGCGGCACGACCATTCTTCATTGCGTTAAATTGATGAGTCTTAGAATCAAATTTCAAAAGATCAACATCTAGTGGCTTACTGGTGAAGTAATTTTCAGCAGTAGTACCCTTAGTTATAATAACTTTCTTACCCTTCAACTGGTTCACATTAGTAATTGGCTTAGACTTAGGTGAAACAACACCAACTGATACTTTCATGTATGGCTTAGCAAAATCTACAACTTGCTTTCTTTCTGAAGTAACAGTGAAGTTAGCTAAAACAATATCAGCTTTGTTTGCATTCAAAGTATCAACACGGTTATTAGCGTTTACTTGAACAAACTTAACTTTAACGCCCATTTCTTTAACTAATGCACGAGCTAAGCGAACATCGTATCCAACGCGCTTACCATCTTTATTAACCCAACTATATGGTGGTAAATCGTCAAATATGGCAACTTTCAAAGCGCCACGTTTCTTAATTGCAGCAACTGAACTAGGATTATTGCTTGATGAATTACTGCTTGAATTATTTGAGCAAGCAGTTAAAGTCACAGCTCCAACAGCTAAGATCCAACAGCAGCAATTAACTTTTTAATAAATTTATGTTTCTTCATTTTTACTCTCCTTAAAATTCCATACTCTCTAAAAATTCTTCTACTCTCTTTGTTTTGGGATGCTCAAAGAATTCTTTTCCTGGTGTGTCTTCTACAATGGTTCCATTTTCTAAGAATAAGACTTGATCTGCAATCTGCTTGGCCAAGCTCATCTCGTGAGTAATGATGATCATGGTCATATAATCTTCATCAGATAACTGCTTGATTAATTTTAGTACTCCTCTAACCATTTCTGGATCAAGAGAAGCAGTAACTTCATCAAATAGCATTAAATCAGAATGAAGAGCTAATGCACGAACAATTGCAATTCTCTGTTTTTGACCACCAGATAATTGTCGTGGATATGAATTTGCATACTGCCCTAAATGCACTCTTTTTAATAGAGCTTTTGCTTCTTTTTCAACCTCAGCCTTAGGTCTCTTTTGAACCTTAACTGGACCAAGCAAGATATTTTCTAAGACCGTCATATTTGGGAAAAGATCATAACTCTGAAAAACCATCCCAATTTTTTGGCGAAGTTGTTGCCAATTTTTGGCAGTTGGAATTACTTTCTTTCCTTCAAAAATAATCGTACCGCTCTTAAATTCTTCTAAACCATTTAAACAGCGAAGTAAGTACTTTTACCCGATACAGAAGGTCCAAGTAATGTTAATACCTCTCCCTTATTTAGAGAAAAAGAAATATCATGTAATACTTGCTTATTCCATAAAACTTGTTTAAATCTTCAACTTCTAACATTTTTTCAGCCATCCCTTACGCCTCGTTTCTCTTACTCAATCGTTTTGCCCAAAGTGATAAAGGATAATCAACAATGAAGTATAAGAAGAAAATCAATCCATATACCCAAAAAACACTGTTAGGATTAGTTTGATTATTTGCTTCAACAATTTATTGTCCAACATTGATAACATCCATCACACTGATCATCATCAATAAAGAGGTTGTTTTAATTATTCTTGTAGCTAAATTAATTGTTGCAGGTAATTCTAATTGAAAACCTTTGACAAATTGTGGCACACTTTGCTGAATAATTGCCCAACTCATATTTTCCCTTCTTTCCAAAAATAAGTAACTGCTAATATTATAGACTTACTTTAAATCAGTTACGATATATAAGTATATTACTTTCTTATATACTAGTATTCATTTTTGTTATAGTAAAAAACCTTGCGGCAATATTGCTATTACCACAAGGTTTTTACTGTTAACTCTTATCCTAATCTAAGAAGTCTTTTAATTGATTTGAACGACTTGGGTGACGTAACTTACGCAAAGCCTTAGCTTCAATCTGTCTGATACGTTCACGAGTTACTCCAAATACTTTACCAACTTCTTCTAGAGTACGAGTACGTCCATCATTAAGACCAAAACGTAAACGTAAAACATTCTCTTCACGATCAGTTAAAGTATCAAGTACTTCTTCAAGTTGTTCTTTTAACAATTCATATGAAGCATGTTGTTCAGGACTAGTTGCATCCTTATCTTCGATAAAGTCACCTAGATGAGAATCATCTTCTTCACCAATTGGTGTTTCAAGAGAAACTGGTTCTTGTGCAATCTTCAAGATTTCACGAACTTTATCAGTTGGCATATCCATTTCGGCACCAATTTCTTCTGGAGTTGGTTCTCTTCCCAAATCTTGCAAAAGTTGTCTTTGAATTCTGATCAACTTATTAATTGTTTCAACCATGTGAACTGGAATACGAATTGTTCTCGCTTGGTCAGCAATTGCACGAGTAATTGCTTGTCTAATCCACCAAGTTGCATAAGTTGAAAACTTAAATCCTAAACGATAGTCAAATTTGTCAACGGCCTTCATCAAACCCATGTTACCTTCTTGAATTAAGTCTAAGAAGGACATACCACGACCAACATAACGTTTAGCAATAGAAACTACCAAACGTAAGTTAGCTTCAGCCAATTCTTGCTTAGCTTCTTCATCGCCTGATTCAATTCTCTTAGCCAAGGCAATTTCTTGATCAGCATTTAACAGTGAAACACGTCCGATTTCCTTCAAATACATCCGAACTGGATCATTCATTCTTACGCTTGAAGGTGCTGACATATCTTTCAATTCAGCCTTCTCAACGTCTTTTTGCTTCTTTAAAGCTAATTTTGAAGGTTCACCATTTTCATCAACAATACTAATTCCATTGTCTTCAAATTCTTGAACTAGTTGATCTACCGCTTTTCCTTGAAGATCATATGGCTTAATTAGTTGAGCAGTAAATTTGTTTTCAGTAATTTGTTTATCTTTTTTAACTTCCTTAACAACTTCCTTGACCTTTTTATCAAGTGTCATTGTTGTTTCTTTGGTAGTCTTACTCTCTGCCATGTAAAAAAGCCCCCTCTAAAACTTCTTTCTTCTTAACGCAATTACTTTTTGCGCTATTTCAAGCTCTAAACTATTGTCTTGTTTTCTTTGAGCATCCTTCAATTGATTAAGCAAATCATTTAATTGCTGATCAATCTTACTTTTTTCCAATGCCCGCAATTGATCATCTAATTCGCGCTTAGAATAATCTGGAGGCATTGAAATCATCTCCATATTAATAATTATACCTTGAAGTTCTTCAGGAATAAAATCAATGAAGCCAGTAACCTCTGCCCCTTCATGAGTCTGATGGTATTTTAACCAAAATTCTGCTAACTTTGCATAACGTTCATCTGGAAACAAAAATTGCTGACTCAATAAATAATCCCTTGCTTCATCACTGTGTATGAATAGGTAAAGCAAGCGATCAAGAGCCGGATTCCTAATCTCAAGATCAGTACCTGCTTGCTCTTCTTTCGGCTCACTAGGCTGATCTATTGGAAGTGATTTAGGAGCTTGATAAGCTTGCTGATGATTCTTTGCACGCTGTAATTTACGTCTTTCACGCACAAAAGTTACTTTTAATGATTCACGAGTAACTCCAGTTTGACGTGCTAATTTATCAAGATACAAATCTGCCGCAACTGGATCATTCAGGCCAGCAATCATTTGTACACTAGCCGTAATATATCCTAGCTTCTCTCGATCATTATGTAAATTATATTGATTAGCCAATCTTTCAAGTAGAAAATCCATTGAGCTAAGTGCACCAGCAACCTCTGCTTGATATTTCTCTACTCCATATTTCTTTACGTACTCATCTGGATCGAGATTTTCGGGTAAAACAATTATTCCTAAATTGAATCCCTGTACTTGCCCAAATAACTTCGTTGCTCTTTCAGCAGCATGAATGCCAGGCGGATCTCCATCATAGTTAATTAAGATATTGGGAGTGATTCGTCTCAGCATATATACTTGTTCCGTGGTTAAGCTGGTTCCCATCGAAGCAACACCAGACTGAATACCGGCCTTATAAGCAGCAATTACATCCATATATCCTTCGTAAAGAACCAGATGTTTCTCGCTTCTTGCCGCTTTTTTTGCTTCAGCAAAGTGAAATAGTAACTTAGATTTATTAAAAATCTTGGTTTCTGGGCTATTCATATATTTAGCAATAGTTTTATCATTACTAATTCGTCGCCCAGAAAATCCTACTGTATAGCCCGATTCATCCCCTAAAGGAAACATTAATCGATCACGAAAACGATCAAATAATTGTCCATCTTGTGACTCTACAAATAAACCACTTTCTCGCAGTTCAGCATCTGTATAACCTTCTTGGCGAAGATAAGTTAACAAAATTGTATCGTTATCAGGCGCATAGCCCACCTTAAAATGCTCTAATAGATCATTAGTTAATTCACGTTTTTGAGCATATTCAAGTGCTCTTTCACCAACTTTAGTTGTGAGCAAAATATGCTGGTAAAATTCTGTTGCCTGTCGATACATCTTCTTTAACGGGCTAATTGGCTTTACTGCTTCACCATAGCCATCTGGCATATGAAGATGAGCTAATTCAGCAACTTTTCTTACACTTTCAGGAAAAGTCAGATGATCCTGATACATTAAGAATTTAAATACGTTTCCACCTTTACCACATCCAAAGCATTTAAAAAACTGCTTTCCTTCATTAACAGTAAACGAAGGCGTTTTTTCTTGATGGAAAGGGCAAAGTCCTAAATAATCTTTACCTTTTTTTTCTAAAGAGACATATTGACTTATTACATCCACAATATCGATCGAGTTTCTAACTTCATCGATAAATTGTTCAGGAATACGTCCTGCCATCAATGGATCATCCCAATCAATTATTATTTAATTACTAATTTACTTAAGTCACCCATTCGATCAGCTAAATTATTAACCTTTAATAATTGAGCCAAACGATTATTCTTTACCTTTTCATCCTTATCCAGAATCATATTACTTTCAAAGTAATTATTAATTACAGGTTGTAATTCTACAAAACCTTTATAAAGATCGGCAATACTCAAATTATTATTTTCTTCTAATGCATTTACGCCAGCATATAATTCTCCTTCACTAACATCTTGGAAAAGACTTTCATCAATGTTATTAGCATTTCTATATTTTGCTTTCTTCAAAATATTAGTAATTCTAGTCAAACTTTCTACTACTGGCTTAAAGTCATCATCATCATGATGCATTTGCAAGGTCTTAGCAGCAGCCAAAATTTGAATTGGATCTTGTTGACTAGATGCAAGCACAGCATCAATTACATCATAGTCATATTTTTCAACTTGTAATTGTTGCTTTACACGATCACGAATAAAGTCGGCAATTTCATTTTCAGCTTCGGCATCCTTAGGTAGCTTAGCTGCGGTCTTACCTGATAGTAATTGAATTAATTCTGGTAAAACATCTTTAATAGGAAGTGACCAACCTTCGTTTAATAAGATTCTTACAATTCCGTATGCATTTCTTCTTAATGCATATGGATCATTAGATGAGGATGGGATCATACCTGCACCGAAGAAGGAAATGATTGCATCAAGTTTATCTGCAATTGAAAGTAAAGAACCTACAGTAGTAGTTGGTAATTCACCTTCAGCACTAGTTGGCATATAACTTTCTTTAATTGCTACACTAACATTTTCATCTTCACCAATTAAGCGGGCATAGTGCATTCCCATGACACCTTGTAATTCAGCGAATTCACCAACCATTGAAGTAACAAGGTCAAATTTGTAGATATCACTAACTCGGTCAAAGTCTTTCATTTCAGTATCTGAAACATTAAACTTCTTACCAAGGTAATCACCAATAATTTGAACACGTGCCATATGTTCAGCTACTGAACCAATCTTATCATGGAAAGAAACATTCTTAAGCTTATCAACGAAGTGAGCTAATGGGTACTTCTTATCTTCATCATAGAAGAATTGAGCATCATCTAAACGAGCAACAAGAACTTTTTCATTACCAGCGATGACATTGTCTAAGTATTCACTATTTCCATTTCTAACTGAAATGAAGTGATTAATTAATTTGCCGTTTTCATCATAGACTTCAAAATATCTTTGATTATCCTTCATTGAAGTAATTAATACTTCATCAGGGATGTTCAAATATTTTTCATCAAAAGAACCAGCAAATACGGTTGGATATTCAACCAAATTAGTAACTTCTTCAAGTAAACCCTTGTCAATATTAACTTTCCAGTTATGTTGAGCAACGAGTTCTTGAATTTGGTTAAGAATCATACCCTTACGTTCATCAGCATTAGCAATTACGTATTGGCTCTTTAATGCTTCTTCATAATCATCAGCGTTAGCTAATACTACACTGTCGCCTAAGAAACGATGACCTTGAGTTTTACGACCAGCTACTACATCTAGTAACTTAACTGGCACTACTTCACTACCAAGTAAAGAAACCATCCAATGAATTGGACGAACAAATTCGAAGTCGTAGCTACCCCAGCGCATCTTAGTTGGGAAGGTCATTGCTTTAACAATATCACTCATTCCCATTAAGATATCGGAAGCTTTTTTACCTTCTTTTTGAACATGAACATAAGCATATTCAGTGCCCTTAAGCTCTTCAAAGTAAATGTCATCAGTAGTCATTCCTTGACCACGGACAAACCCTTGAGCAGCTTTTGTCCAATTGCCATCTTTATCTTGCGCAATCTTCTTAGCTGGGCCCTTTTTCACTTCATCAATATCTTCTTGTTTTTCAGCTAAATCTTCAACTAAAATCGTTAAACGACGTGGAGTTGAATAAGTCTTAATATCTTTAAAGGATAAACCATTTTCCTTTAAATACTTTTTAGTACGATCAGCTAATTGCTTAACACTTTTAGAAACAACGTGAGCTGGCATTTCTTCAGTGCCAATTTCAAATAAATAATCTTTAGTCATTGTTTTGCCCCGCTTTCTTAGTTTCTTCTTGGTGCTTTAATAATGGGAAGCCACGTTTTTCACGCTCTTCAACAAATCCCTTAGCAGCAAGATGAGCTAAGTTTCTAATTCTTGATAAGTACCCAGCTCTTTCAGTAACTGAAACTGCACCACGTGCATCAAGCAAGTTAAAGGTATGACTACATTTTAAGATGTAATCGTAAGCTGGATGAATTAGATTTTGACTCAACAAACGCTTAGCAGTAGCTTCGTAAATATCAAAGAACTTAAGTAATTGTTCTTGATTACTTTCTTCAAAAGCATACTTAGAATGTTCATATTCTGGTTGCTTGAAGATATCACGATACTTAACTCCATCACCCCATTCAAGATCAAAGACTGAGTTTACATCTTGAATGTAAGAAGCAAGACGTTCTACACCATAAGTAATTTCACTCATAGTTGGTTTAACATCAAGTTCTCCAACTACTTGGAAGTAAGTAAATTGAGAAACTTCCATTCCATCAAGCCATACTTCCCAACCAACACCGGCACAACCCATAGATGGGTTTGCCCAGTTATCTTCAACAAATCGAATATCGTGTTCAAGAGGTTCAATACCTAATACTCTTAAACTATCTAAATAGTATTGTTGAATGTCCTTTGGTGCAGGCTTAATAACTACTTGGAATTGGTGGTGTTGGTATAAACGATTAGGGTTATCACCATATCGACCATCGGCAGGTCTTCTTGAAGGTTCAACATAACAAGCTGCCCAAGGTTCTGGTCCAACAGCACGTAAAAATGTATATGGACTCATTGTCCCGGCACCTTTTTGTTCATCATATGAAGGCATAATCATACAACCTTTAGAGGCCCAGAACTGTTCCAATTTAAAAATCATATCCTGGATATTCAGTTTTTCTGACATCTATCTCTCTCCTCACAACATAGGCATAAAAAAAGCCTATGCAAAAATTGCATAGGGACGATTTACTTCGCGGTTCCACCCTAATTCAGGAAAATATTCTTCCTGCCCTTAATTAACAACTTTGACTAAAAGGTGCCTTTTCCCAAATGCACTTCCACCATTCTGCACTCGCTGTATTGGTACTTTTCTATTCCTTTATAGTTGTCAAAATACGTATCTATTTTATCATCTTTTATAAAAAAAGACTAGTAAGAAAACCTCACTAGTCTTTAAACGAATATAAAAAGTCAACAGCTAAAAAAGCGCCAATTCATCAAGAAATTTTTTAGTTTTTAAATTAAGATCCAGATAGTTAACGTACATCCGATCGATCACCTTGCCAGAGTACTTTTTTAATTGTGGATTAATTTTTATTTTCCCTAAACGATCAATATCAACTAAAGCTAGAGTACGAATCAAGGCTACTACTTTAGGATCTAGATGCATCCTTTGACTGACACTATTAAAGTGATCACTACAAATAATTCTACCTAATTCCATCGAGTAGTCAAACACACCTTGTACTTTACCACAAATTAGACAACGATCTAATTGTGGCGCTACTCCATATGCATTAAGCAACTTCAGTTGTACCATCTGGGTAATAATTGCCGCATCTTCTCCTGAATTTATCTTCAGCAACGCTTTCATAATCAAATCATAAAAACTTCCAATATCTTTATACTCAACAAAAGCATGGTCAAGCAAGTCTAAAACATAACTCGAATACGCATTCTTAGTTAAATCTAAATATAACTGGTCCAGCTGCTTTACATCCTTGAAAGTCCGCAGCGTACTGATTCCCTTCCAATTTGTATTTACAATATACTTTCCATAAGAGAAGTTAAGGGTTGCAGCTCCTAATCTGGACTTTGGTCTCAGTGCTCCTCTTACATCAATTGTAAAAATACCATGATCTTTAGTCATGATCTTGGTTAGAACATCTGCTTCTTTATATTTTTTTCTTTTAAAAATTAATCCTTGAACTTCACAAAGTTCACGTGCCATCTATCTTAATTCCTTAGCGTTGTAGCCAATAGATTTAAGAAAGGCAGGATCAGAACGCCAATTCTTTTGAACCTTAACCCATAGGCGTAAATTAACCTTTTCACCTAATAAAGCTTCAATTTCCTGACGTGCAGCAATTCCAATCTGCTTCAACATTTGACCTTTCTTGCCGATAATAATGCCCTTTTGACCGGGACGCTCAACATAAATTGTAGCCTCAACTTGAAGCTTGCCACCTTCATGATCCCGCATTCGGTCAACTACCACGGCCGTAGCATGCGGAACTTCTTCATGAGTGAGCTTCAAAACCTGCTCGCGAATTAATTCAGCTACAATAAAATATTCTGGACGGTCAGTCAATTGGTCTGCATCATAAAATTGCGGACCTTCGGGCAAATATTTAGCAATTGTTTTAATCAACTCGGAAACATTATTTCCTTGTGAAGCAGAAATTGGAACAATTTCAGCAAAATCGCCTAGATTCTTATATGAATCTATAATAGATAATAACTCATCTGGGTGGACTTTATCAATCTTATTTATCACTAAAAATACAGGCTTTTTAATTTTCTTAAGAAGTTCAGCAATATATTGGTCTCCCTTACCTGCTGGTTCAGGTTCAACCATAAATAAAACCACATCTACTTCGTCTAGAGCAGAGTAACTTGACTTATCCATAAAGTCATCTAATTTATTTTTTGGCTTATGAATCCCAGGAGTATCAATAAAAACTATTTGCTCCTGATCATCAGTATAAATACCTGAAATTTTATTTCTAGTGGTTTGTGGTTGTGGTGACATAATTGCCACTTTTTGCCCCACTAAATAATTCAAGAGAGTTGATTTACCAACATTAGGTCTACCAATTAAAGCTACAAAACCTGATTTAAAGTCTTTTTTTTCATCCATCATTGTTACATCCTTTTTATTTAAGTTTTAGTGAATTTGCTTTCCATGATTTTCTTGATCAGGATGAAGCGGAAGTCCATATTCACGTAAAACTTTACCTTGGATACCAAACATAATCTTGGCTTCATCATCTTCGATATGATCATAACCATTTAAGTGAAGGTATCCATGAACTAGTGTATAACCAAACTCCCGATTAAATCCAGTTTCATACTCTACACTATGTCTTTTGATAACTTCAGGGCAAAGAAATAAATCCCCAATATCTTCTACAAAATCAGGATCGTCACTAAAAGCACTCATAAAGTCTTCATCTAATCCATCTTCAATTGCAAAAGAGATTACATCAGTTGGACGATCTTTGCCGCGGTATTTCTTATTAATTTCATGGATTTTTTTGGAAGAAACAAAGTTAATACTCATTTCTTGAGCATTCTCTTTATGAATCTCTTTTTTTGCTGATAATAATAAGTTGCTAATCCATGGAATCCAATCTTTATCGCTATCTTTTAAGAAATTAACTTCATCATTAAAAGAAATATCTAAATTATTCAACTCTTAGTGTCCCTCTTCTTCATATGCTCTAACAATTTTGGCCACAACGGGATGACGAACAACATCATTAAAAGTAAAGTTAATAAATTTTACTTGCTCAATATTCTGTAAAATATGTTCAGCTTGTAATAATCCACTCTTTGCTTTTCCTGGCAAGTCAATTTGGGTCTGGTCCCCATTGACAACCATTTTAGAATTAAATCCTAATCTTGTTAAAAACATCTTCATTTGTGCCTGTGTTGTATTTTGTGCTTCGTCTAGAATTACAAAAGCATCATCCAAAGTTCTACCACGCATATATGCTAGAGGAGCTACTTCAATAACCCCACGTTCCATTAAACGGTTGGTTGGCTCTACACCTAAAATAGCATATAAAGAATCATAGATTGGTCTTAAATATGGATCAACTTTTTCTTTTAAATCACCTGGAAGAAATCCTAATGATTCGCCTGCTTCTACCGCTGGTCTAGTCAAAATAATCCGGGACACTTCTCCTTTTTTAAAGGCCGCAATCGCCATAACTACGGCTAGAAAAGTCTTTCCTGTACCAGCTGGTCCAATTCCAAAAACGACATCATATTTTTGAATAGCTTCAATATAGCGTTTTTGTCCCATATTCTTAACGCGAACTGGACGACCTTTAGCATCCCTAATTAGAATTTTATTATATAATTCTCCAAAAAATTCTAAAGTTCCCTTATCTGCCATCTTAATTGCGCTAACAACATCAGTTGCAGTAATAGTAACTCCACGGGTAACAACCTTATCCAAAGCAGTAAAAATTTGCATAATTTTCTTAACAATGCTTTCTTCTCCGGTTATTTCGATTTCACTACCAGTATCAGTTACCTGCACATCATAAGATTCTTCAATTAAACGCAAATTTGCATCGTTAATTCCAACTAAATTCATGATTGTTTCTGGTTTAGTTGGTGTAAATGTTGCTTCTATAGTAGTTTGTCCCACTTAAAATCCTCCGTTTAATAAAAGCTATTAGTTAAGCTTTTTACCAACAATTGAAGAAGCTGCTTTACCATCAGCCTTACCCTTAATTTTTGGCATTAAAGCTTGCATAACTTTACCAAAGTCTTTTTTAGAACTTGCTCCAACTTCTTTAATTGTTTCTTCAACAGTTTCTTCAAGTTCTTCCTTAGACATTTGCTTTGGCATGTATTTTTCAATTAATTTCATTTCATTCTTTGTTTGATTAATTAAATCATCTCTGCCAGCCTTAGTAAATTCTTCTAAAGATTCTTTGCGTTGTTTAAGAGCGCTAGACAAAACTGTTAATTCATCATCACTAGTTAGATCATGTCCCACTTTAATTTTATAATTCATTACTGCCGCCTTAAGCGAGCGAATTGTAGTTAAGGCTTCCTTATCTTTGGCTTTCATAGCTGTTTTCATATCTTGCATTAAAGTATCATTTAGTGACATTGTATTTAATTCTCCTCTTTAATCAAAACTTACACAGTCTATTTTAAACTTTTTATATAAAAAAAGCTCTTGATAGAAGAATTTTCTACCAGGAGCTTTTTCTATATTAATAATGTCTACGCTTACGAGCAGCTTCGGATTTTAACTTTCTCTTAACGCTTGGTTTTTCGTAGAATTCACGCTTGCGGTATTCTTGCAAGGTACCACTTCTAGAAACGGAACGTTTGAAACGACGAAGAGCATCATCAATAGACTCGTTTTCGTGAACGATTGTCTTAGCCATGTGAGATCCCTCCTTCCATTTCTTGGCACACAAATATGTGCCACAACAATATAGTTAAATTATAGCTAAACGAGAAAAAACGGTCAATAGTCGATTAACATTTTTCTTACTTATTTTGGTATAATTTAGATAATTAATGAGGTGAAATATATGACTGAAGAAAAAAAAGAAAATCAAAAAATTGTTAATTTAATTATTATCTCGGACTCTGTAGGTGATACAGCTTTCAATATGGTCCAAGCTGGTGCGGTGCAATATCCAAACATTAAATTTAACTACCGCCGCTATCCTTTTATTACAAATCGAGAAAAGCTAGAAAAAGTTTTTAGTGAAATCACAGAATTTGAAAACGTATTAATTGCCTTTACCTTGATTCACGAAGATGAACAATTGACTGTAATTAAATTTGCACGTGAACATAATATGAAATACGTCGACTTACTTTCTGGCGTAATTGATAACATTCATGCTTTAACTGGCGAAGAACCTAAACATGAAATTGGTGCTGTCCACCACATGGGTCAAAATTACTTTGATAGAATTTCTGCAATGGAATTTGCTGTTATGTATGATGACGGAAAAGATCCAAAAGGTTTCTTAGAAGCTGACGTTGTTTTACTTGGTGTTTCTCGAACTTCTAAGACTCCACTTTCTTTATTCTTAGCTAACAAAAATCTTAAGGTCGCTAATTTACCACTTGTACCTCAAACCCATATTCCCGATGAAATCTATAAGATTAATCCTAAGAAAATCATTGGTTTAACAAATGATCCGTCCGTTTTGAACGAGATCAGGCGACAAAGAATGATAGCCTATGGTTTGAACCCAGATACTACTTACTCTAATATGGATTCTATCAATGCAGAACTTGAAGCAGCTGATAAACTTTATAAAAAACTTGGTTGCTATGTAATTAACGTTGCTCATCGTTCAATTGAAGAAACAGCAGCACTAATTTTAGAACACCTCGGTATTGATGACTACGCTAAGTAACAAATAAAATTAAATATTTTAAAAAGATCTTTCATTAAATTTTGAAAGATCTTTTTTTGCTTCTATTATCTTTTATCATATCCAAAATGTTTTTTAGCCTGATCACTCATTTTCTCAGGACTCCAAACTGGGTACCAAACGAACTCAACATCAACATTTTTGACTTCAGGAACCTTCATAACCGCAGCATTAACTAATTCAATTAATACTTCTGTTAAAGGACAAGCTGGAGTGGTTAAAGTCATATTAATTAGACAAATTCCATCTTCATCTAAGTCAAGCTTGTAAACTAGTCCTAGATTAACAATATCTACCCCTAACTCCGGGTCTATGACAGTTGCTAGTTGATTAATAATATTTTGTTTAATTTCTTCACTAGTGCGCATTTTAAACATCTTTTCCAAAAATTCTAGCCTTAATAGCCTGTCCTGTTGGAGTGCCTGCTAATCCTCCAATACCAGTTTCTCTTAATGCTACTGGCATTTGATGGCCTACTTTTTTCATTGCTTCAATACATTCATCAGCCGGGATAACACTAGTACATCCAGCTAATGCCATATCAGCTGCAATTAGAGCGTTTCCAGCTCCAATTGCATTTCTTTTTACGCAGGGTACTTCTACTAGTCCCGCAATTGGATCACATACTAGTCCCAATAAATTAGACATCGCAATCGCTAAAGCTTGGGAGCTTTGCGCGGGCGTACCACCAGCTATTTCTACAGCCGCTGCTGCGCCCATTGCGGATGCTGAACCGACTTCTGCTTGGCATCCGCCGGTTGCCCCAGCAATTTCCGCATTATTTCCAATAACTAATCCCATTCCTCCTGCAGTAAAGAGAAAGCGAATCATTTGTTCTTCATTTAAGTCGAGCTTTTTTTCAAGCATAAATAAAATACCTGGAAGTGTGCCAGAAGAGCCAGCTGTTGGGGTTGCACAAATGACGCCCATCGCAGCATTTACTTCATTTGTTGCTACTGCATTTTGCACAGCTTCCATTATGAAATCACCAGAAAGAGTATGACCTTTTTCACGATATTTTTTTATTTTAATCGCTTCACCACCTGTTAAGCCAGTATGAGAAAATACTCCTTTACCAGTACTTCCCTCACTAACCGCAGCACGCATGGTTTCAAGATTATATTTCATTTTATTCCATACTTTTTCTCGTGATAATCCTGATAATTTGCATTCTTGTTCAATTATCAATTCTGAAATAGGTTTTTCTTGTTTTTCAGCGTCTGCAACAATTTCTTTAACGTGATTGTACATTAGTTTCTCATTTCATAAACAAACAATGTTTTTATATTTTTTCTTGAGTTCTCCAATTAAAGAAAGCTTGAAATAGTTTTGAATATCATATTCATAGATGTAGTATTCAGGGCTTTTATAAATTCTGCTTTCATTAAAAGGTGCCTTTTGTTGTAAAAAGGAAGTTAAGGATCTTTGATTTTTTATTTTTCTTTCTGGGTCAATCAATAAAACAATTGGTAACGTACCGCTTGGCTCAACCACAATATCATGGATTACTAGGCGTCGAATTTCGATTGCCCCACCACCAATGGAACAGCCTGCTAATTGAACTTTTTTATGACCGTCAGTCATATCTAAAATCGCCGTATTTGGGTGATGAATCGGGCTTTCTCCCTTTTCCTCTACAAACCTAATATCAATGCCGCGCTTACGGGCAATCTCCGGGGCTTTTGGTACTCGTAAGTCAGAAGTAGTAAAGCCCAAAATTCCTGCTGCAATTGCATAATCAGTACCATGTCCACGATGAGTTTGAGCAAAAGAGCCATAATAATGAACAGTAACCTTTTTAGGAACTCCTCCAAAAAGTTTGTTTCCTTCTCTGCCAATTGCTACTGCACCAGCTGTATGTGAACTAGACGGTCCAATCATAACTGGACCAATGATATCAAAAACACTTTTAAAACGATTTTCCATGTTAGATTTCCCTATATAAAAATATTTTCAAAGAAAAACGATCATTCCCTTTGTTATATAAAGTGAAATAATCGTTTTCTAGTAACATCTAAACTGGCGTCTGTTCTTTGAATCTTCCATATACCTTCGAAACTTCGCTTAAACTCATGAAGGCATACGGATCATTATTTAAGACAATATTATAAATGTCATACATATCATATTTATCAATTACCATTAATAAAACTGTCTTTTCAGTATGACTATATGCACCCTCTGCATCATGCAAAATCGTAATCCCACGATGCATTTTAGCCTGAATTCCATCAATAATATGTTTAGGATGTTCTGTTACGATTAAGACCTGCATCTTTTGATGTTGATTATAGACAGCATCTATTACCTTACCATTGACAAAGATGTTCAAAGCCGTATATAGAGCTCGAGTCCATCCAAATACAAAACCGGCACAGATTACGATAATTAGGTTAAAAAAGATATTTATTTGACCAAAACTTTTACCAGTTTTCTTTCGTAAGATAATTCCTAAGACGTCTAAGCCACCGGTAGAGATACCTGATTTTAAAGCTATCCCAGTACCAACACCATTAATTACTCCACCAAAAATTGCACAAATAATTGGATCATAGCTCATCTTAATTGGAGCAATAATTTTCATCATGATAGATGCCAATAAAACTGCAATTAAAGTAAAAATCGTAAAACGGTGGCCAATTTTAAACCATCCTAAAATAAATAATGGGATATTTAGTACAAAATACATTACTGATGTAGCTAATGTAAATGGCAAATATCGTTCTGATACCGACTGCAAAATTTGGGCAAAACCAGTAATTCCAGAAGCATAAATTTTACCAGGTTGCCAGAAAAAGTTTAAGGCGATAGCAACGGCTAAAGCATAAAACAAAGCTGCTGATAACTTTGAAATTAAAATATGGCGTCGCGAAAGCCTTTCTAATGTACTCATAATTTTCCTCTTTTACTATGTTTATAACGTATCTAGTGTAAAGATATTTATAGTTAAAAACAAGTCTATTTTTTCCAATGTTTTTTGATAAATTGTTCTCTCCCTCCGGCCTCTTCTAAAGCATACCGAGCTGGATCTTTTTTATAAAAATCTTGATGGTAATCTTCAGCCAAATAGAAAGGCTTTGCTGGTTCAATACGGGTTACAATTGGATCTGAAAACTTATTTGAATCTGCTAAAGATTTACGTGATTGTTCAGCAATTTCTTTTTGTTCAAGTGAATTATAGTAAATAACTGGTTGATATTGACTGCCGCGATCTTGAAACTGTCCCATAGCATCAGTTGGATCAGTAACTTGCCAATAAATATTAACCAAATCCTCATAAGATAGTTTATTTGGATCATAAGTAATGCGAACCGCCTCAGTATGCCCAGTTAATCCCGTACAAACTTGTTCGTAAGTAGGGTTAGGCACGACTCCACCGGTATAACCTGATTCGACCTTTATGACACCAGGATATGTATCGAAAGGAGCAACCATGCACCAGAAACAACCGCCAGCAAAGATAGCTGTGTCATACTGCGTTTTTTCATTGTTATCAAGGGATTTAACGTCTTTCATACTTTTCACTAACTTTCTAAAAAAATCAATATTTATCAAAATTGTGGTACTTTTTAGGTTCCTATTTCTTTTAATTCATTCATATATATTATTAATGGAAATTACCCTTAAAGCAAAAAAGTCACTCTAGAACATCAGATCTAAAATAACTTTCTTTTTATATTTACTTGCTTTCCTTTAACTTTGCTTTTCTTTCCTCTATATAACTTTCTATGGCTTTTAAATCTTCTTCAGTCGCCAACTTAAGAATAAAGTTCTTTGCAGTGGATCGTTTAACTATGTAATTCTTTCTAGCTTTATTATTTTCATCCCATTTTTTATTAGCTTTTTTTCTAGCTTCTGTTAGTTTAATCATTAAATATCATCTTTCTAATCAAATATAAAACAACTCTAAGTGATATTGTATATTGCTATGATAACAGATTTATAGTTTCTTTCTTAGTCATAATATTTAGCTTTATAGCCTACAAGGCTGTTAAGTGCATCGATTAGCCGGCGTTTATATTAAATCTATTTTCAAAACAACACTTTACATAATTATTTTAACGTAATAAATATAAATTTATTTTATCTGCAAAAGAAAAAAATCCATCTCTTGATTATATAAAATCAAAAGATGGATTTTAAATAAAACTAATTTTCATAAATATCATTAAGCGCTTTTTCAAATTCAGGAAGCCAGCTCATTTTATATCCAGCACGAGTGGGATGAATATCATCAACCATATATAGTTGACGCTCTTTTTCACTATAGTTAAAGTTCTTATCATCCCACATATTAAGAAACTTAAACTTCCATTTCTTTTGTAATTCTTTTGTAGCTTCTACTAATTCACCGTATTTTTCAGAATCAAAAGATGGATTAGAATAAATCAAAACGGGACAATTCCAAGTCTTTTTAACATACTCTAAAATGAATTCAATTGCTCCAATACTAGTTGTAATATCATATTTGTCACTTTCACTAATTTTACCTAAAGGAATATCAGCTTTAGCATCATTAGTTGAAAGCTGCAAAACAAACGCACTTATATTTTCTAAAATTGGGAGTTTCTCTAAGCGTGCCACATAAGAATTATCACCATTTTCAGCTAAGGTTGTTCCTGAAACAGCTTCTTTAAATGGATAAATCCCATCTTTTTTCCTTAAATAATCTACGAATGATTCACTTAAGGCACCTGCACCATAAGTAACAGAACTTCCTAAAAAGGCAATCTGCTTATCTTGAAGCTTACTATTGGTAGCCTGACTCGCACTTACACTGTATTCAACCTGATTACCAGAGGCTTTAACTATCTTTGTCAAAAAGTCTTCATGTTGACCAGCAAACTCTAATAATTCAGGAATATTTTCTTCTGGAACCTTCAAATTATCAAAAACTTGTATTAAATTCATGATCCTATTCCTCAAATATTTTTTTATATTGATTATAGCCTTCCTCTTCTAGCTTATCATATGGAATGAATTTTAAGGAAGCAGAATTAATACAATACCGTAAGCCTCCCTGATCAACTGGTCCATCAGTAAAAACATGACCTAAGTGGGAATCAGCAATGGGGCTTTTCACTTCTGTTCGCTCCATTCCATGAGATTGATCCCGTTTATAACTTAATTTTTTTATTGGCTTCGTAAAACTCGGCCAACCACAGCCTGCATCATATTTATCTTGACTTGAAAAAAGTGGTTCACCAGAAACTACATCGACATAAATTCCTTTTTGGTTGAAATCGTTATATTTTCCACTAAAAGGCATTTCAGTTGCTGCATGTTGTGTAACTTCATATTGTTCATAATTTAATTTTTTAAGAGCTTCTTTTTTATCAAACATTTTTTCACCTTCTAAAATTAAAGATATCAAATTTTAACATAAAAATGTTGTCTCATGATTTTTGTTTCTATACAATAATCTATAATATTAGAGGGGGATTTTTATGCCAAAATTAGCAAATGATTTATCACTTACAAAAAATACACGATTAAATTCTTTAGGACCTTCAAAAATTAGAGCTTTTGATGAAAAAGCTTCTCAAATCCCAGGAATTATTAAATTAACGATTGGAGAACCGGATTTAAATACACCAGATCATGTTAAAGATGCGGCTATTGCCGATATTAAAGCAAACGACTCGCATTATGCACCACAAGCAGGTAAGCCTGAGTTATTAGAGGCTATCAGCAACTATCTCGATCGCAGCCTTGATGTTAAATACGATCCAAAAACTGAAATTTGTGTTACAGTTGGAGCTACTGGAGCTTTAAATGATGTATTCATGTCAATTTTAAATCCAGGTGATAAGATTTTAGTTCCTACGCCAGTATGGGCACTCTACTTTCAACTAATTAAATTAACCGGAGCTATCCCAGTTCAAATTGATACTTCAAAAGATGATTTTATCCTGACTCCTGAACATCTTGAAACAGTACTAGAAAATGAAGGAAAAGGCGCCAAAGCAATCATTTTAACTGATCCATCTAATCCAACAGGTCGTGTTTATCCAGCAGCCACTTTAAAGGCACTTTCAGAGATTATTACCAAGTACCATCTCTTCTCGGTTACGGACGAAATATATGGTGAATTGGTTTACGATAATAATGTTCATCATTCTTTATCTCAATATATTCCTGAGCGCAATATTCTAATTTCAGGACTTTCAAAAGCATACGCAATGACTGGGTGGCGTTTAGGATATATTGCAGCTCCTGCAGATATTATGAAAACTATTCAAAAAGTAAATGCTTTTCTTGTTACCTCCGTAACCGATAATGTTCAGGCTGCTGCAATTGAAGCACTAAATAATGGACAAGCAGATCCTCTTGAAGCACGCAAAATTTACGAAGACAGATTGGAATTTATGAAAACTGGTTTAGAAAAATTAGGCTTTGAAATGTCTACACCTCAAGGAGCCTTCTATATTTTTGCTAAGATTCCTGATACTTTTGGTACCGACGACGAAGCCTTCGCTAATGAATTAGCCACTAAAGCAAAAGTTGGTGTGACTCCAGGTCGCTATTTCGGTAAGGGCGGTCAAGGATATGTTAGAATGTCTTACGCTTCTTCGACCGAACAATTACAAGAAGCCTTAAAACGAATTGCAAAATTTGTTGAAAATATTTAAATAAATAAAAAAATTGCATTACTTACTTTAATAGTTAGGTAATGCAATTTTTTGTTACTCAAATTTTTAACTAAGATTATTCATCCCAAGTTGAGTTCTTATCAGCATCTTCTTGAGCTTCTTTTTCAAGGCGTTGTTCTGTTTCCTTAACGCTGTCTTCATATTGCTTTTCAACTTCAATACCAATATCTGTTAATTGTTTATCAGCAACTGGAGCTGGAGCATGCATCATTGGCTCAGAAGCAGAAGCAGTCTTTGGAAAGGCAGTAACGTCACGAATGTTGTCCTTACCTGCTAACATCATAGCTAATCGATCAAGACCAATAGCAAGACCAGCATGTGGTGGGAATCCCATATCTAAAGCGTCCATTAAGTAACCAAATTGTTCATAAGCACGCTTCTTAGTGAAACCTAAAGCCTTAAACATCTTTTCTTGAATTGAGCGTTTGTGGATACGGATTGATCCACCACCCATTTCATCTCCGTTCATAACAATATCGTATGAACGTGCATGAGCTTTATGAGGATCAGTATCTAACAACTTAATACCTTCGTCATCTGGCATAGTGAATGGGTGGTGAGCAGCAATCCAGCGACCTAAACCTTCATCATACTCAAACAATGGCCAGTCAACTACCCATACAAAGTCAAAGACACCTTCTGGAATAATACCAGTTTCATGAGCAAATTCACGACGTAGGTGATCAAGTGAATCGGTAACAACCTTCCACTTGTCAGCAACAATAACGATTAATTCGCCGCCTTCAAGATCAAATTCTTTCTTCAAAGCTTCTTTGTTTTCATCAGTTAAGAAACGAGCAATAGGTCCTGAAAATTCGCCATCTTCATATTTAACCCAAGCTAAACCTTTAGCATTGTAGCGCTTGATGTAGTCTTGTTTTTCTTCAATCTTCTTACGTGAATATTCTTTAGCACCATTCTTAACAGCAATACCTTTAACTACACCACCATCAGCAATTGCACCAGAGAATACCTTAAAGTCACTATCTTTGAAGATTGGGCTTAAATCATGAAGGTACATTTCATAACGAGTATCAGGCTTGTCAGAACCATACTTGTTCATTGCTTCGTCCCAGGTAATGCGCTTGATTGGAGTCTTTAAATCGATGTTCATAACATCTTTCATAATCTTCTTTAAAAGACCTTCAGTATAGTCTTGAACACCTTGTTCATCTAAGAAAGAAGTTTCCATATCGATTTGAGTAAATTCCGGTTGACGGTCACCACGTAAGTCTTCGTCACGGAAACAACGAGCTAATTGATAGTATTTATCAAAGCCAGCACCCATTAATAATTGTTTAAATAATTGTGGTGATTGTGGCAAAGCATAAAAACTACCTGGGTAAATTCTTGAAGGAACTAAGTAGTCACGAGCACCTTCAGGAGATGATTTACCTAAAATTGGAGTTTCAATATCAATAAAGCCTTGTTCATCGAAGTATTCGTGAACTGCCTTCAAAATCTTTGAACGTAAAATAATTGCTCTTTGAAGAGTTGGACGACGTAAATCAAGGTAGCGGTACTTCAAACGAGTTTGTTCTGCCGCATTAATATCATCTTTGATCTCAAATGGTGGTACTTTTGATTTGTTTAGTACGTCAATTTCAGTAGCATCTACTTCAACTTCACCAGTCTTCATTTCTGGGTTTACACTTGAACGCTTAACTACTTTTCCCTTTACTTCAATTACATCTTCATTATTCAATGAATCAGCAATTTCCATTAACTTTTCACCGGAATCTTTGTTAACAACAACTTGTACGATTCCTTCACGGTCACGAAGGTCAATGAAAACTAAGTTTCCTAAATTACGAACACGTTGAACCCAACCATAAAGGGTTACTTCTTGTCCTTCATATTTGCTAGTAATATTACCAGCGTAATCAGTTCTTTTGTCCATATGTTCCATGTTAATCCTCCAATTTATTTATAACATCTTGCATATTATTTATATCTTCTAAGCTAAGATCGATAGTTTTACCATCACTTAAACGCTTAATATTTAAAACGCCATTTTCTAATTCTTTAGCTCCCAAGGTAATTACAAATGTTGCATGAACGCGATCAGCTTTTCTAAACTGTTGTTTAAGCTTCTTTTGGTCAACATCATATTGTGCACTAAAGCCTTGTTCACGTAAACTACGTGCAACTTCAACAGCTTTAAACTCAGTTCCTGCACCAATATTAGTAATAAAGAAATCTATTCCTTCTTCTTGGAAAAGGTCTGGATTTTGCTCTTTCAATACAAGCATTAATCTTTCTTCCCCAATACCAAAACCAACTGCAGGTGTTTCTGGTCCATCAAACTCTTCAACTAAGTGGTTGTAGCGTCCTCCACCTAAAATTGTCGTTGCTGATTCCCATAGATTCTTATCTTCAACCATGAACTCAAAAATAATTCCAGTGTAGTAATCAAGACCACGAACTAAATCATCATCCATTACATAGTTAATGCCCAATTGCTCTAACATATCAGTAATTGTTTTAAAGTTTTCCCGAGATTCATCATCTAAGTAATCAACAATCTTAGGAGCATTAGGTAAAAACTTCTTATCTCGTTCATCTTTTGAATCCAAGATTCTTAATGGATTTTGACTTAAGCGACGTTGTGAATCTTCAGAAAGTTGATCTTTAACTGGTGTAAAGTAATTTACCAAAGCATCATGATATGCTTCACGAACTTGAGCATTACCTAAACTGTTAATGTGTAATTCATAATTTTTAACACCTAATTCAGCGAGTAAATCATGTGCCATCATTAAAGTTTCTACATCTGCTAATGGACTGTCAGAGCCAAAACTTTCAACACCAATCTGGTGGAATTCACGTTGACGACCGGCTTGTGGTCTTTCATATCTAAAAGTATTGTCAATGTAGTAAACGCTAAATGGCTTTACAACATCTGGTCCATAAAGCTTATTTTCTACATAAGCACGAACTACACCAGCAGTTCCTTCAGGACGCAATGCAATGTGACGACCACCCTTATCGTTAAAGTCGTACATTTCTTTTGAAACAACGTCTGAAGTTTCACCACTAGAACGTGAAAAAACTTCATAATTTTCAAAACTAGGTGTTCTTATCTCACGGTAATTAGCTCTTTTAAAAAAGTTCCTAGCGATAGATTCTACTTTTTCCCATGAACCAGATTCTCCTGGCAAAATATCGACTGTACCTTTTGGTCTTTGAACTTTCATTTAATCATCCTTTAATATATTAATAAAAAAGCGCCCTTGAACTGAGTCAAGGGCGCAATAAATTAGCACGGTACCACCTTTTGCTTGCTGCGATTAACGCTCGCGAAACGATCCATTATCTGCTAAAGGTGTCACAGATCGCAACCTATCCGCTATTCTCACCAAACAAGCGGTCTCTGAGATAGATCATGCTAATCTACATTCTTCGTCATCGATAATTCCTTTTTAGCTTATATTTTTCAGTCAACAAAGTCAACCTTTGTAAGCCTTTACTTAAATATTTTAAATGTCTAATACAATTGTAAAGGGACCATCATTTTCTAAACTAACCTGCATGTCAGCACCAAATTCACCTGTCTCAACATGGAAGCCTTTATCCTCTAGTTCATGATTAAAGTCTTCCCATAATTGTTTTGACTTAGGTGGACGCATAGCTTCTACAAAACTTGGTCGATTTCCTTTTTTAGTATTTGCTAGCAAGGTAAACTGACTAACGCTTAGAATTTCACCATTAACATCTTTCAAAGATAAATTAGTTTTACCCTCTTTATCTTCAAAAATACGCATTTTAGCAATTTTATCAGCTGCTTTTTTAACTTGTTCTAATTCATCGCCATTCCGTAAGCCCACTAATAAAAGAAAACCACGCTTAATTTTACCTACGACTTCATTATCAATAGCAACTTGTGCCTTATTTACTCTTTGAATAACAACACGCATTAATTAATTGACCTCTTTGCTTCATAAACATTTGGCACATCCCTCATTCGACTTAAAATATCTTCCAAATGAGCTGCATCTCTAACTGAGACAGTTGCATAAATATGAGCCATGTTATTACTATCTACTTTTCCAGAAATATTGACAATATTCTTAGTTTTAGAATTTAGGGCATTGATTACATCACTTAAGAGACGGGAACGATTAAAACCATAAATTTCAATGTCAGCATTATAGTTCTCTTTATTCTTATCTTTAGCGATATTTTCCCAAGCAACATCAATCAGTCGACCCTGCTTTTTAGCTTCTTCGGTTATATTCGGACAATCTGCACGGTGAATAGTTACCCCGCGTCCTTTAGTTACATAACCAATAATTGGATCACCAGGAACAGGATTACAACATTTAGCTAAATGCAGCATTAAGTCAGATACACCCTGGACCATAACCCCATTATTATGCTTAACACGCATAATATCTGCTGGAGCATCTGAATCGTTATCTTCTTCAGTACTTTGCTGACCAGCGTTCATGATTTTCTCTTCAAGTTGACGTTGCTTTTCATCTTCAGCTTTTTTACGTAAATCTTCAGTTAAACGATTTGCGACTGTTGCCGCAGAAACTTCACCATACCCAACTGCAGCAAACAACTCTTCATCGTTGTGATAGTTGAAATGATCAATAACTCGCTGAACATCAGCTTTAGTCATGAATTCTTTAGGAACTAAATCACGATTTGATAATTCTTGTTCAATCATGTTTTGTCCCTTTTCAATGTTTTCTTCTCTATCTTCAGTCTTAAAGAAGCGCTTGATTTTATTACGAGCACGTGAAGTTTTAACTAAGTTAACCCAGTCGCGAGATGGACGAGCTGATGCTTGAGTTAACATTTCAACGATGTCACCAGTTTTTAATTTGTAGTCTAGGGGAACAATTTTACCATTAATTCTAGCCCCAACAGAATGTGCACCAACTTCTGAGTGAATCATGTAGGCAAAATCTAAAGGAACTGAGCCTTTAGGAAGTTCATAAACATCGCCTTTAGGTGTAAAAACATATACCCTATCTGAGAAGATATCTGTTTTAACACTCTTCATAAATTCATGAGAATCTTTGGTCTCATTTTGGAGCTCAAGAATTTCTTGGAACATGTTGAGCTTTTTATTTGCATCTGTTTGCTCAACTTCTCCCTTGACGCCTTCTTTATATGCCCAGTGAGCCGCGACACCGTATTCAGCAACTTGGTGCATAGCCTCTGTTCTAATTTGGATTTCTAGCGGCTTGCCTCCAGGTCCAATAATTGTAGTATGAAGAGATTGATAGCCATTTACCTTTGGAACGGCAATATAGTCCTTAAAACGACCTGGCATTGGCTTCCATTTAGTATGAACTGCACCTAAAACAGCGTAACAATCTTTCACAGATTTAACTATTACTCGAACAGCTAATAAGTCATAAATCTCGCTAAAGTCTTTGTGCTTATTAACCATTTTTTTATAAATTGAATAAATATGTTTTGGACGACCATAAATCTCATACTTAATGCCTAAGCTATCTAAAGTTTGCTTCAAAGTCGAAATTGCATCCGCAATATATCCTTCACGCTCACTTCGCTTAGACTGCATTAAATTAACAATCCGATAATATTGTTGTGGGTTGAGATAATGTAAACTCATATCTTCAAGTTCCCACTTAATCGTTCCAATACCTAAACGATCAGCAAGAGGAGCATAGATATCTAAAGTTTCGTCTGCAATTCTTCTTTGTTTATCTGGGCGCAAATGGTCTAAAGTATGCATATTATGTAAACGGTCGGCTAATTTAACCATGATTACGCGTAAATCTTTAGCCATCGCAATTAACATCTTACGGTGATTATCAGCCAAGTATTCTTCATGGCTCTTAGATTTATATTGAATCTTACTTAATTTAGTCACACCATCAACAATAAATGCAACGTCCTTACCAAATTTTTCTTTGATATCATCGTTAGTTACAGGTGTATCTTCAACCGTATCATGTAAATATCCAGCCGCTACTGTGTCAGGATCTAAACGTAAAGTTGCCAATGTTCCAGCAACTTGAGTGGGATGAATGATATAAGGTTGTCCGGAAACTCTGAATTGACCCTCATGTGCTTTCTTAGCAAATTCATATGCTGATTCAACAAAAGCTAAGTGTTCATCATTCATATATTTCTTACATTCAGCAAGAACTTCTTCATGAGTCATTTCATGATATTTTGACATAACGTATCACCTATTCTTTATTTCTTTTCTTTGTAAAAATCATCATGCCATAAACCAAATAATTCAAAACTTAAATATACTAAGCACAATAAGAAGTTATATTTAGCAAAGTGAATGAAAACTGCAATAGCAAAAACTACAGGAAAAAGAAGTAGCCACCAACAGCTTAACTTTCTAATTTGCATAATACGACCAATTTGGTAGCTTAAATAAGTATTAAAAATAAAGAAAACTAGTCCAATTCGCCAAACTCGACTTAGATGAACGAGTGGACAGATAATCCAAACAATTACTCCTAATAAAGTTAACCAAATAAGAGGCATAAATGATTTTTCATTTATTTTACTCCATGAAGCCTTAAAATTAAAATTTTTCTTTTCTTCACTATTTTTCTTCATTTTTCGCTTACCTTTTCTTTTAATTAATATTTTTAATTTGGTTTTCTAGCAATTAATAGTCCAATCCAGCGGCCTTCTTGCATTTTCATTTTAATTACAAAATTATTCTCTTCTAGCGCCCTCTCTATCTTGGGAAGTTGTAAATAATCAATTCCTGAAAAAATAATTTTACCATTTTCATTCAAATGATTATCTAGATCCGGAATTAATTCTAACAGAATATCAGCTAAAATATTTGCCACGATTAGATCATATTTTTCATCAATATCTTTTAACAAATTAGCCTTACGCACATCAATATTATCAATATTATTTAAGGCAATATTTTCTTTAGCGGCAGTAACAGCTTCATCAGAGATGTCAGTTCCTAATACATGGCTTGCTCCTAACTTACTTGCAGCAATTGCCAAAATACCAGAGCCAGTACCAACATCTAAAACAGACATCGGCTTAACTAAAGCACGTTCCATAGCAAGCAAAACTAACTGTGTTGTCGTATGCCCACCAGTACCAAAGGCAAGTCCTGGATCTAAACGAATCAGTTGTTGATCAGAGAAAGCCGGTTGATAGTCTTCCCATTCGGGAACGATAGCTAAATGTCTTGAAAAGTCAATCACATGATAGTATTTTTGCCAAGCTGTATTCCAATCTTCATCAGCCACTTCCTTAGTGCTAATTGAAACGTTGCCAGCATCTAAGCCATAACCCTTCATTTCAGCTATTTTATCAGTAATTTTTTGAATTATCTTCTTTTTATCAGCATTTTCATACTCAAAATATGCTGTTAATTCTAAATCTTCAGGTAGGTTTTCAATATCATCTAGTTCAACTAAACTACTATCATGTTTTTGACCCTCTAAAACAAAGTCGCTACGCTTACGACTTTCAATTCCCTGTGCATCCAGTTCATCTTGCATGAAGAAACTTAATCCATCTTCTAATTCATGACTACATTCAACTTTTATTGCTAATAATTTCACTAATCTTGTCCCCCTTTTGACATGTTAAATTCTCACGTTTATGATATTAAAAGGTGAGAAAAATGTCGAAAAAAAATAAAAAGAAAAAACTTAATAAAACTTTGATTGAGAAGATGCTCGACCAACAAAAGATTCCATATAAACAATTACAATTCGCCACAGTTCAAAAAGGCGATGTTAAACAAATGGATACTTCCATTTTAGACGATGAAGAGGCTTTGGTCTACAAAACCTTGGTATGTGAGGGAAATAAAAATAGTCCTGTAGTTGGAGTTGTTCCTGTTACCGAGCACTTAAGTATGAAAAAACTTGCTAAAGCTTCTGGTAACAAAAAATGTGAATTACTTCCACTTAAGAAGTTAGTCGCAACTACTGGTTATGTTCATGGGGCCAACACTCCAATTGGAATTTACCAAAAGCATCATTTTCCTATTTATTTAGATAGCAGCATGAAAGAACATGATCAAATTGCTGTTTCAAGTGGGGAGGTTGGTAGAAGTATCATGATCAATCCTAATGATTTACAAAAAGTCACTAATGCCACTTTCGTTGATTTATTAGAGTAATAAGATTAAGTAAAAAGCTTCTCATGACTAGAAAAATAATTCTAGTTTTGAGAAGCTTTTTTAGCTACTTTTTAACGATTTTTACCCATCTAAACACACCGTAAATTATTAATAGTACCCAACTAAGGATGGAAATATACAGTAAAATTGTAAACCAAATTGGGGTCTTGAATGAAAGAATTGCTGTATTCTTTCCTTTCTTTGCTTGCACTATCGGCATTCCGATTTCATTACACTTAGGCGATACCTTTTTACCATTTACTACTAGTACTGATTGTCTGTAGAAAACAATTGGTAAAGTAGAATCTTTCCCATCACTAGTCCAACTTATATTTAATTTACCATTACTTGCAGCTTCTTTTTCAAAACCCTCTCCATTATTAAAAATAAGTGTTCCAGAAACCAAGCCACTTACCTTCCAAGAATTTATTTGCTTTTTTAGTGGTAGATAATCTGGATTGCCAGGAGGATTACTATCAATAAATTTACTTAAATCATGATCTCTAAATTGATTAACACGTTCAACATTAGTTTTTACTTTATTAAATTTAATAATATTTCCTCGTAAATCTGCTCTCAGAGAAAATAAACATACGAAAATTAGTAAACACTCTACAAATACTTTAAACTGAAAATCATAACGATTGATTAGATTTACGACAGTAAGCCCCATACTTAGAAATAGTAGCGGATAAGCTACTGCTGTAAATCTATTAAGAAACTGGAAGTAGTTTGAAAATGATGGAAAATACTTTTCTACTACTCTCCATGGGAATAAATCTGAACTTATAAATAAAAAAGCAAGTCCCTCAATAGTTAAAAATGTGTTTAATTTAGATACACGATAATTAAATGCAACATAAACTGTTTGTAAACCAAATAAGAGTAGAACTGCTTCCTGAATTTCAGTCCACATTGTTATTGTGCCGTTTGATTTAAGGTGTAGGACTGTTAGCGCCGGTGAAAAATCTAATGGCGCTGACATTGTATTTTTTGGATATAGTACTAAAAATGCACCCCATACATTTGCAGTTAAAATCAAACATAGAACTACCGCTTTTAAAGTATCTACCCACATTCTTTTTTTGTTTTTTGTAGTTACCAAACCATAAACAAAAAGTGGGATTAAAGCCAAAATTGCTTGTAAGGTACTTAATAAATGGACTTGGGCAACAATTGCCATCGTAATTGCAAGACTTATCCAATTAAAATGTTTTTTATCATCGTTAAATAAATTTATTCCTTGAATTAAAACATAGGGCATTAAGGCCGCTCCCCATGCATTAAAACTATTTGATGGAATACAATAACTTATATATCCGCAAAGTAAAAACAGCGTACTCACAATTAAAGCAACTGTTCGTGATAATTTTACTTTTCTGGCGAGAATATACATCCCAAAACCGGCAACTATAAAAATTAAATAAACAAGTATAATCTGATAATTAAACCACGAGCCCGCACTTAATAACAAACTTCCCATTAAATAAGCAAAGAATGGACCATAAATTGCATTAACTATCCGCCCTGTTTCTCCCATCCCATAATTCATTTGAAAATAAGAAAAATTATGGTTTTTTATTTGCTGAGCAGTATCGTAAAATCTACTGAAATGAAAAATAGTATCTGATCCCGTAAGAGCAACATTATTAAATAATTGCGGAATTTGTAGTATAGTCGCTAGCAATATACTTAAAATTAGTGGCAAACCATACTCAATTAATTTTTCCTTGTATTTATTCATAAATTATATTTTATCCTCCAAGTAATATTTTCAATCCAACTTTTCAATTGTATCATTTATTGTTTTTCCTTTTTACACTTGTTAACAAATAATAGAGTCAATTAATCTATAAAAATAAAAGCTTCTTAAAACTAAAATCACATTAGTTCGGCTGTATAATTTTTCCTGTTGATGAATATCTATGATATTCTATCGACAGGATTTTTTTACGTAAAAAAAGAGGCCATAGTCCTCTCTTACTTAAAATCCTTCTTCGACCAATTCAATTAAGTGTATGGAGATTCAAACTATGTCCTCTTTAAATGATTATATTAAATTTACTCTTGATATTGAAGATAAAAACATTATTTTTTCTGATTATTCAAATGAAAATATTAACGGTAAGATTTACAAAATATATTTAGCTGAGCTGATCCAGCCTACTTGTCCTTATTGTAGTTCTACTAATCTTAAGCATAACGGTCATTACGTTTCTAACGTTCGTTTCATTACTGCTGATGCTAGTAAGCCCGTTACTATCAGATTAAGAAAACAACGTGTTCTCTGCAATGACTGTTTAAAAAGATCTATGGCTCAATCTAATCTGGTTAATAAAGGCTCCTATATCTCTAACACTTCTAAGCGAAAAATACTTTCTGCTCTTACTGAAGATCGTTCAATGACCAGCATTGCTAGAGAACATAATGTATCTGTCAACACGGTTCAAAGAGTATTAGAAGCCTGCTCTTCTAAGTTCTATGATGACTTTGATCATCTCCCTGAACACTTAGCCTTTGATGAATTCAAAGGTGTAGGCAAAAAGCTTCACTTTATTTGTCTAGATGGTGATACTCACAAAGTTGTTCAAATTTTTAGAACTCGTTTCAAACCTGATATTCTACGCTATTTTTACAAGTTCACTCCTAAAGCTCGTGCAATGGTTAAAACAGTAACTATGGATCTTAATTGTTATTATCCTTTAGTTGCTAGAGAATTATTTCCAAATGCTCAGATAGTTATTGACCGTTTTCATATGGTTCAAATGCTTACTAGATCGTTTAATATTTTCAGAGTTCAAATCATGAAGCAATTTAATAAAAGAAGCCGTGAATATAAGCTTTTAAAGTCCCCTTGGAAGCTTTATCTCATGAAATATGACAAACTTAATAAGACTACTCCTTATTACGACTGGCATTTTAAGGACTGTCTAACACAGGAGCATGTTGTCTTAGATAGTTTAGATTGTGACCAAACCTTAGAAAATACTTATTGGGTTATGCAAGACTTTATGACTGCTATTCAGGATAACGATGAAAAGAAAGTTATCCATCTACTTCATTCAAAACAAAGTGTTGGTAAACAAATGCATCAAACTCTATTAACTTTTAAACGTAATTATTCTGGTGTCCTAAACGGTATTACCTCAACTTATTCTAATGGTTGTCTTGAAGGAGTTAACCGCAAGATTAAACAAATTGAACGTACTGCTTATGGCTATAGAAATTTCAAACATTTATTAATTAGAATTAGACTCGAAGAAAATATTATAAAAGAAAAGGAATCAAACAGCTATTTGATATGAACCCAAAAATTAGGACATATTATTAAACTGTTTGATTTAAAACCATATTTCGATATTGAATCGGAGTATGGTTTTTTATTGAGCTCTTAATTCTAAAATTATTATAGTAATAAATATACTCTTTGATTGCATCTTCTAGTTCATCTAAATTCTTAAATTTTTTTTCAAAGCCATACCACATTTCTCGCTTTAAGATACCAAAAAATCCTTCCATTAATCCATCATCTAATGAATTACCTTTTCTAGACATTGATTGCTCAATACCATGATCTGTAAGCTATTTTTGAAAGGTAGAATGTTGATATTGCCATCCTTGATCAGTGTGAAAAATAAGACCATTTAGAGAAGGATGAGCTTTATAAGCTAGGTCAAGCATGGTCATTACTTGTTCTAAAACTGGACGGCGACTTAATGTATAAGAAATTATCTCATGGGTACACCCATCCATAATTGGTGATAAATATAATTTTTCGCCGTTTAAATGAAACTCAGTTATATCTGAATACCACTTTCTATCTGGTAAAATGGCTAAAAAATTGCGACAGATCAAATTAGGTTTGATTTCACCTACAGTTCCTCGATAACTTGAATATCTTTTTCTACGTCTAATGGCAATACCAAATAAATGCATCTTTTTCATCAGACGCTTTACTTTCTTATGATTGATTTTAATTCCTTCAATGTGCAATTGAGCTGTAATTCTTCTATAGCCGTAGCGATGTTTATGTTCCTCAAATATTTCTTTGATACGTTTCATGATCTGATGATTTTTTGAATCTTTATCATTTTGTTTTAGAACATAGTAATAATTACTTTTAGATAAGTGAGGTAAATCAGGATTAGAATTGATTACATTTAATATGAAACTGACGGTTACATGAAGTTCTTGCCTTAGTTCAGTAACCACCTGAGCTATTTCTGGTGCTTTTGGTTTTTTCTTTTGGAAACTAAGGCGCTCAATTTTTTTACAAATTCGTTTTCGACAGTAAGCTTGAGATTCTCTTGTTTTAAGTCTTTTACTTGTTTTTGTAGTTCTTTGATTTGTTGGTCTTTGCTTTTCATGATGTGGTCTGCCTTTCTTATGATTAATGACATTATACCCATCCTCTTTATATTTGCGAAGCCAATTATAGATCATACCTGAGCTTGGCAATCCTAAGTCTAATGAAACTTAATTCGCTGGTTCATCGTTAATCAATATTCTTTTAATGGCAGTTTTCTTAAATTCTACCGAATAAGAAGAATATGATTTATTCAAAATTTCTAAGCCGTGAAGGTCTATTAGACGGATTAAATAATATAAATTGTCAGGTCTTACTCCATATTCTCTACCTAGTTGAGATAGTGACTTATGATAATGCTTCCAATTATTGTAGATGTCAATTTTGTCTTGCTTAGATAATTTAGACATAATAAAAACCTCGAAATTCTTGTCCGAATTTCGGGGTTCATATCAATTTCTTAGCTGCTTAATTCCTTCTTAAAATTATCCATCAACAGGATTTGCAAAAGAGCCATTAGTTCTAAGAAGCTTTTTTAGCTATTTTTTAATTATTTTTACCCATCTGAATACACCATAAATTATTAATAGTGCCCAACTAAGGATGGAAATATACAGTAAAGCAGTGAACCAAGTTGGAGTCTTAAAAGAAAGAATTGCTGTATTTTTCCCTTTTCTTGACTGAACTTGTGGCATCCCTATTTCATTCACTTTTGGTTTTATTACTTTATTATTTAAACTTAACTCAGATTGTTTATAAATAAAAATCGGAAGCGTAGTTACTTTAGAAGTTGAGTCTTTCCAAGTAAGCTCTAAACGCCCATTTGAAAGAGCCCTTTGCTCAAAATTATTTTTTTGTAGAGACATACTCATTAACATACCAGTAATATCACTTGATTTGATCTTCTTTCTTACTGGTAGATAATCAGGACTATTAATTTCTACTTTATTGATATATGGAGCTAATCCCTTTTCCTTCATCTCCTTAGCATTGCTAGTAATTCCTTTGTTGTAAGTAATATTATTATTAATCTCATTAAAGTCGGCTCTAACATTAAACAACACTACTACAATTGCTAATGCACTCGCAATCATTCCAATTTTTTTACCATGACTCTTAATTAATTCATTCAGTGTTAAACCAATTCCAAGAAATAGCAAAGGATATGCTACGACAGTAAACCTGTTGGGAAATTGTAAATACCCAGTTACTGCTGGTAGGGTGTCCTTCACAAATTGCCATGGAAACAAATTAGAACTTAAATATAGAAAGACTATGCCTTCTAAGGTAACAAAAGTATTTAATTTAGAAGACTTAAAGTTAAAGATTACATAAATTAGTTGAACAATAAATAGGAGCAATGTGACTTCAGTGATTGACGTCCACATTGTTGAAGTACCAGCAACAGATAGATTAACAGCGGTCAAAACCGGTGAGTAATCGATCGGAGATGCCATTTGATTAGTTGGATAGAGCAGTAAAAATGCACCCCATACGTTTGCTGTTAACACAATGAATAAGCCAACAGCTTTAAAGACATCAATCCACATCTGACGCTTATTTTCACTCAAAACTAATCCGTAAATAAAGAAAGGAATCAAGGCAAGAATGGAGAAGAAAGTGCTTAATAAATGGATCTGAGCTACAATTGCCATTACAATTCCAAGACTAATCCAGCTAAATCGCTTTTTATGATTATTCAACAGGTTAATTCCTTGGATTAATACAAATGGTATTAAAACAGCACCCCATGAGTTGAAAGCATTGGATCTCGGCCAATATGCAATATAACCAGTAGTTAAAAATAATGTGGTAACTATTGAAGAAACAACTTGCGATAGTTTAACCTTTCGACTTAAACGATAGATTCCCAGACCACCAACCAAAAAAATCAGGTAGGTTATAAGAATTTGAAAACGAAGCCAAGAACTACAAAATAAAAGTAAACTTCCCATTAAATAAGCAAAGAATGGGCCATATAAAGCATTGACTATTCGCCCACTCTCACCCATTCCATAATTCATTTGAAAGTAAGAGAAGTTATGATTCTGTATTTGCTGGTAAGTATCATAAAAACGATGAAAGTGAAAAGCAGTGTCGTCTAAAGTAAGACCAGATCGAGTAGTCAATTCAGTCCAAATTAAAACAGTTGCAATTACTAGACTCAAAATTATCGGAATAAGATAATCTATTATTTTATTTTTATATTTTTCTACACTATGATTTTTCATTTCTTACCTCTGATAAGTATTGTCTCAACTGTTTAATTGTATCATTCAACAAGGCGAAAAAAATACTTATTTACTACTTTTATTCTTCAGGAACTGACATATTTACCATATTTCTTCCCTTGCGATAGGCTTCTTTGATGTCACTAATAGTTAAATCTTTACCCTTTTGATCATATGCAACTAATACTTCTCTAACACCATCAGCAAACTTACTTAATAATCTAAATATAGTAATTTCTGCAAAGAATAGAACTAACAATAAGAAAACAGCAGTTGCAGAGATACGTGAAAGTGCAAATAAATTATGGAAGAAAATAATAGATAAAACTAATGCTAAAAAGGATCCACCTAAAACAGTCCACCTAAATTTATTTAGTGGTCTAGAAATATGGTATAGCACCATCATCCCTACTGCGACTAATAACATCGTAGCCGTTGTAGCTACTTCTGGTCTTCCTAATTCTAAAACCATATCTGCCACTACCAAAACTGAGACCGCAAGCATATCTGTAATTCCACCAGGAATTGCCCTTGACAATACATTAGGAATAAATTTTCCGCGAATACGGTTGTAATTATTTTCAAGAGCTAATAAGAATGATGGTAGACCAACAGTAAATGCTGAAATTAAGGCTATTTGAGCCGGACGCAATGGATAAGACATTGCAAAGACAAGAGAAAAGATAGCCATTAAAAATGAAAAGATATTCTTTACCAAGAACAAACTAGCTGATCTTTCAATGTTATTAACTACTTTTCTACCTTCATCTACCACTTTTGGCATTCTAGCAAAATCAGAATCTAACAAAACAACTTGGGATGCTTGAACAGCAGCACTATTGCCTGATGCCATAGCAATTGAACAATCTGCTGTCTTCATTGCTAAAATGTCGTTAACACCGTCTCCTGTCATTGCAACAGTATTACCATTTTTTTGAAGAGCTTTAATTAACTTTTTCTTTTGATCAGGTTTAACACGTCCAAAAACGTTATATTTTTTAACAACTTCTTCATAGTCGCCTTCACCAATTTCGGTTGCATCAATCAACTTATCTGCATCCCGAATACCTGCCTGTTTTGCAACGCGTGCTACCGTTAAAGGATTATCTCCAGAGATCACCTTGATATTTACCCCTTGACGATCAAAATATTCAAAAGTACTTTTTGCTTCTTTACGGATTGGATTAGAAATTAAAATATATCCTAATAACTCAACAGGATCTACTAATTTTTCCTTTTCATCCCTTAGTGCATGCGGATATTTTCCAAAAACTAAAACTCGATATCCTTGTCGGGTATATTGATTTATTTCTTTTTCGTAATTTTCAAATTGATCCCGCAATACAAACTCAGGCGCACCCATTAATAAAGTGCTGTTCTTAATAACTGCTCCACTATATTTATTTCCTGAAGTAAAAGGAATTATTTGGGTAGCCTGAATATTAAATTTTTGATTAAAAGTTTTTGCGACAGCCTTGATAGTTGCATTATCATGCGACATATTTTGGGCAAAAATAGAAATTTCTTTGCTTAACTCTTCTTTAGTAACACTAGCTGGAATAACTTCCTCTACTTCCATTTTAGGTTCCGTAATTGTTCCAGTTTTATCAACACATAGCACATTAACCCGAGCTAATGTTTCAACACTTTTCATATCATGAAGCATAACTTGGGAACGCGCTAAACGCATAGCTGCTAATGCCAAAGCAATTGTCGTTAATAAATACAGACCTTCAGGGATCATTCCAATAATTGCTGCTTCCATTGAGACAATACTGTCCGCTAAATTTAAATGATTTACATAACGGGCAACAATGAAGAGGGCAATTCCACAGGGGATGATGATGATTCCAACCCATTTAATCAATCGATTAATTGAGCGCACCATTTCAGAGCCCTCTTTTGAATTCATCGCTTTAGCTTCTAAAGTTAGCTTAGAAACATAAGAATTCTTACCAACCTTTTCAAGCCGCGCATAAGCTTTTCCTGCAACTACAAAGCTTCCAGACATTAACTCTGCGCCAACATCTTTCTCTATTTCATCGGCTTCACCAGTTAGCAATGCTTCATTTACTCGTAATGTTCCAGAAATAACTTGCCCATCCGCAGGAATTTGATCCCCTGTTTTAAGTACAATTACATCCCCTAAAACTAGATCTTCGATTGGCACAATTTTTTCTTCTTTATCACGAATTACGGCTATTTTTGTTGTATTCATAACATTTAACTTGTCTAAAACACTTTTTGCACGTAATTCTTGGACAATCCCAATTATCATATTTGCAATAATAACTGGTAAAAATGTTAAATCCTTGTATTCTCCAACGATCACTAACAAGATCGCTAATATTAAAAATATCAAGTTAAAATACGTAAATGTATTTTCTTTAATTATTTGCCAGGTAGTCTTAGCTTGATCATTAACAGCTCGGTTAACTTTTCCCTCTTTAATTCTTTGCTCAACTTCTGCTTGTGTTAAGCCAATTGGTTGTTTAAAGTTTTCCTTCATTTGCATCCTTAAAAAATTAATCTATCTGTAAATTATCGTCTTTTTCAATCGTTACCTCACCAGCTACATCAGTATTAAAAAAATCAGAAATCTGGTGAACATCCCAGTTTTGGCCTAATCCCCACATCAGTTTAGTAATCGCACTCTCTGAAGTCATATCACGAGCACTAATTGCTCCTTCAAGCAGCGCTTCTCTCCCAACTTCATATTTTGTAAGATCACTTCGCTCATATAAGCATTGACTCGTCGCAATAATCGGTATTCCTCTTCTAATCAACTTTCCAATTGCAGCTACCATATTTCTGCGGATGTAATTCATCCCGCCTAAACCATACGCTTCAATTACAATTCCTTGACATCCGCTTTCGACCATTGCAAATAGCAAATTCGGATCAAAACCAGGGAATAGTTTAACTAAAGAAACATGAGGATTAATATTAGTGTTTAAAGTTGTTTCTTTTGTGTTTTTAGGTAATTTTTGTTTAGAAAATACCAAACCATCAGATGTTACCCGAGCCACTGGTGGTACATTAACACTTTCAAAAGCATCAAAATTAATTGTTCTCACTTTAACGCTTCTGCATCCCAGCATCACTTTTCGATCAAAGGCTAAATAAATATTAGGATGACAACTAGCAGCTGCCGCAAAGGCTAACTTTAAATTATCCGGTGCATCACTCAGCACTACATTAATTGGAACCTGACTTCCAGTTAAAACAACTGGAATATTAATATTTTGCAGCATGAAAGAAAGCATGGATGCTGTATAGGCCATGGTATCAGTACCATGAGATACTACAATCCCATCATACTTATTTCTATTTTCATAAATTTTTTCAGCAATCAATTTCCATTCTTCAGGCTGAATATTAGATGAATCAAGTTGGAGAATATCTTCGACAGTAATATCATAAGGTAATTCCCCTAACATATTGATTAACTGCTCACCAGATTCTTTAGGCACTAACCCAGCTTCTGAAACAACTGACGCAATTGTTCCACCCGTTGAAAGCAATAATATTTTCTTTTGCATTTTTCACTCACTCTTTAATTCTCTTGTTCTATTAATTATACGAAAAAAGTTGTCATAGTTTAAATTCCATGACAACTTTTTAATAAAAATCTATCCGGCATGCCGCCAGTCTTTATCCATTAAAATCCGGGCTGCAATTAAACCTAATGGTAAACAAATTACAATCATTAAAGCTTGAACCATCCATAAGGCTCCTGCATTTAATGACGTTAATCCTAAGTTAAACATAGCTCGGTACATATATAGTCCCGGCACCATAATTACAATTGACGGCACCGTAATAGCAATTCTAGGGAAACCGGTTTTACGTCTAATAATTGAAGCTAACATTCCTGCAACAAAAGCTCCGATAAAAGCAGCCACAGCCGGTGGAACATTTGACCAATCAACCAAACTTAAGCGTAAAGTATTTGCTATAGCTCCGGAAATCCCTGCAACAGTTGCCATTGGAATTCTAGAATTAAACATAATTGAGAAGCCAAAAACTCCGCAGAAACTAGCAACTAATCTTAAAAGAGTTAAAACTAATGGTGTTAGTCCTAATTTCTCAAAGTTTTGCGGATGCAGGTTCAATATCAAAGCCATTACCCAACCAACTGCAGTTGCAACAACAATAATCATTATTGCATAAGCCATTCTCTCTAATCCTGATCTCATATCAAGCTTAGAAATATCTAGTCCAGATGTAATAAATGGAAAACCTGGAATCACAAAGAGCATGGCTCCAATGTATCCATCTAAATGATGAAGGCTAACTGGATAAAATAGTCTAATTAAGTAAAAACTACCCACATATACCGCGCAGGCTACAGCAACTGCTACTGTAATGTTAGCTAAAATAGTTAAATGTCGATCAATCATTTTTCGACGAATATAATTTCCGCAACCTGCACCTAAAAAAGCACAAATAACTTCAAAAATTCCGCCACCTAGTAAAAAAATAAATCCTGCACATGCAAGACCAGCAGCCAGTCCAACTTGCCACGGAGCATATTGCGATTTCATTGTCGAAATCTCTTCTAATCGGTTATGAATTTGCCCAATCGTCCAATTTCCGTTATCTTTTTTAAACTGACTAACAAAGTTTTCCATACGGTCCAACTTAGTCGTATTCACTCCTGTTGATGGTAAGCTTAGAGCTTGAGTATAGCTCTTACCATCCGCATCAACACAAGTATATTCAATTGAAACAAGTCCAATATCCGTGCTGCATGTCATATCTAAACAGCGAGCAATTGTATTCATCGCTGATCTTACACGCCACGCTCCGGTCCCACAAGAGAGAAGCATCATCCCAATATGCCCTACAATTACCGATCGTTCGGCCAAAGTCGCATTTTTAGCAGGTGTAATATTATCACTAGTAAAAAAATCCTGCCACCGAATTCGCATATGATGATGATGCGACAAAGTATGTTGATGATGGAGCTGATTTACACGTTCATTTTTACTTTCTTTACTGTTCACTTTCATAGTCCCCAAACTTTGATTAAATATCATACCTTTAAAATTTTATCACACAAAAAACGTCTTGCACTCTCAACTTAAGTACAAGACGCTTTTAATTATTAAAATTATTGTTTAAAGGTCAATTCCGTCAACAACTTCCTTCATCTTAGCTGCTGAATAAGCCATTTTCTTCTTTTCATCTTCTGATAAGTGAAGCTCAATCACATCACTAATTCCATTAGCGGTAACTACAGCTGGGCTTCCTAGGTAAAGATCATGAATACCGTATTCTCCAGTCATTGGTGCAGATAGGGGCATCACTAGAGCTTTATTTTCTAAGATTGCCTTACAGATTTGTGTTAAGCACATTGCAACGCCATAAAAAGTTGCTCCCTTATTAGCAATGATCTTACCACCCTTTTTACGAACATCAGTCTCTAATTCAACCAATGTTTCTTCATCTAATTCTTTATAAGAACGAAGAGGCTTATGATCAATAATTGCTTCATCAAAGTTTTCAAAAGATGTATCACCATGTTCACCTAAAACATAAGCATCAATATGATCAACATTAACACCAGTCTTATGTGATAAAGCCACACGCAAGCGAGCTGTATCAAGGGATGTACCGGTTCCGATAACTTTATTCTTAGGAAAACCAGATAACTTTTGAGTTAAAGTAGTTAAAATATCTACTGGATTAGCAGAAACGACAAAAATACCGTTAAAACCAGATTCTACAATTGGTTTTATGATTGATTCTAAAATTTTAACATTAGTTTTTACCAAATCTAGTCTAGTCATTCCAGGCTTTCTTGCAGCTCCAGCAGTAATTACAGCAATATCTGCATCTTTTGCATCACTATAATCCCCACTCTTAACTGTGCATTGACCAACAAATGGGGCTAGATCTTCTAAATCTAAGACATCCCCTTCAGTAATTTTTTTGACTACATCACAAATTACCAATTCATCAATTCTAACATTTTGCAATAAGTCATTTGCAAAGGTCGAACCAACACGGCCGTCACCAACTAAAAATACTTTTCTACGACTCATTTTTATATATACTCCTTTAAATGAAAGCTTAAGTTCTACACTTTAAGTATACACAAATAGCCTTTCTATTGAAAGCGCTTTATTTAATTAAATCTGCCATTGCTTTTCCAGCTTCACGACCAAAAATAATTGTTTCAGCAATCGAATTACCACCAATTCGATTGTTACCGTGTAAGCCACCACTAACTTCACCAGCAGCATATAAACCAGAAATAAAGTTTCCGTTAGTATCATAGACACGGGTATCAGGTGCCACATGAATTCCACCCATTGTGTAATGAATTGCAGGTGCAATATGAATTGCATAATATGGTGCGTGGTCTAACTCAGCCATTCCAGTAGTACGGCCAAATTTTGTATCATCATTATTTGCTACTGCTTTATTCCAATTTTTAAGTGTTTCTTCAAGGTTGGAAATGGGCACTTTAATGTTTTCAGCTAATTCTTCAATAGTGTTTCCATGAACAACTAAATTAATTGAATCATAAAATTCAATTGCCTTAACCCTATCCCTAACTCCTTGGTCAAAGATCAAATATGCCGAATGTTCTGGAGTGTGGGTAATCGCATTTGATACGATCTTTCGCGTATTCAATTCATTAACAAATCTCTTACCTTGATGATCAACTAAAATAGCTCCTTCACCGCGTACTGCTTCACCAATTAAATACGCATGATCTGTATCTTGTTGAACTGTAGGGTGAACTTGGACTAACTCTAATTGCTCAAGTTGTGCTCCCACTTTATTAGCTAATTTTAAGCCGTCTCCAGTCGCACCAGGTTGATTAGTTGTCTTATAGTTACGCAAATCTGGTCGATACTTAGCGATTAAATCTTTAGAAGCACCAAAACCACCAGTAGCAAGTAAAACTGCTTTAGCTTTTACTTGCCGATCATTATTAACTTCTACTCCATTAATTTTCTTGTTGTCATCTTGTAATAATTTAGTCACCTTAGCATCAGTAAAAATTGGAATATTCTTTTCATCAGCAATTTTAAGTAAATTATTAACTAAAAATGCGCCAATTGGTGCCATTGAAGATGGACGGTGTGTACGTTTTTTGGACATACCACCTGTAATTGTTAAATCATCTACTTTAATTCCTAAGTCTTCAAGCCACGCAATAGCCAAAGGTGCATGCTCGACAAAATAATGTAGCATTTCACGGTCATTCATGTAGCCGCCACCTTTTAGCGTCTCATCATAAAATTTTTGCATACTATCGTTTACACCTAAACGAGCTTGAACAATACTTTCAGCAGCATTCATACCAGAACTAGCTCTCATAGTGTTTCCACCTAAAAAGCCATTCTTTTCTAAAATTGCAACATTCAAACCATATTGCTGTGCTTGAATAGCTGCGGCTAATCCTGTACCACCGCTTCCGACAATAATTGCATCATATTCTTTTTGTAACTTATCTACTGTTTGTGTTGGAAATTTATATCCCATTCTTATTCCTTCTTCTAATCATCAATTGGCTTAGTATTCATTGCATTAGTCATGGTAATTGGTTTCATCCACTTATCATATTGTTCTTTAGTAACTAAGCCGCTCTTTAAAGCTGCTGTACGCAAAGTCGTATTATTTTTAGCTGCAGTCTGTGCAATAGTAGCAGCTTCATGGTAACCAATATGTGGTGAAAGTGCAGTAACTGTCATTAATGAATTTGCTACATCCTTAGCCATTCTTTCTTTATTAACAGTCATACCATGAATCATCTTATCTGCAAAGCCAGAAATAGTTCCAGATAAAACATTGGCAGACTCTAAAAATGCTGCAATCATCACTGGCTTAAAGACATTCATTTCAAAGTTTCCTTGAGATGCAGCCATAGTAATAGTTGTATCATTTCCAAAGACTCTCAAACATGCCATGGTAACAGCTTCTGCTTGAGTCGGATTTACTTTACCTGGCATAATTGATGAACCAGGTTCGTTTGCAGGTAAATTAAGTTCTCCTAAACCAGCTCTTGGGCCAGATCCTAAGAAACGAATATCTTGAGAAATTTTGAACATATCAGCTGCCAAAGCTTTTAAAGCGCCATGCACAACATTTAAGCCTGAGTGATTTGCTAAACCAAAGAATTTATTTGTATCAACTTTAAAATTATGTCCATACTTTCTTGATAAACGCTCAGCGATATCTTCTGCCATACCAGGAGCTGCATTAAGTCCAGTGCCAACAGCAGTTCCTCCAATTGGTAATTCATAAAGTGTTTCTTCTAACTCGTTAATGTAGGATAAATCATGATTAAGAGCAGAAATATAGCCTGATAGTTCCTGACCAAAAGTCAATGGAACCGCATCTTGCAAGTGGGTTCTTCCTACTTTAACCGTTGTCCAATACTCATCTTGTTTCACTTTTAGTTCTTTAATCAAGTGTTTAATAGAAGGTTTTAAGTCGTCTAACGCTTGTGTTGCAACTAAATTCATTGCAGTTGGAAAAGTATCATTTGATGATTGTCCCATGTTCACGTCATCATTAGGTAAAATATCTAAACCGGGATTATTTTTATTAGCAAGATTAGCCACCACTTCATTAACATTCATATTAGTTTGGGTACCTGATCCAGTTTGATAGACATGCAATGGAAAATATGGTTGCAATTCTTCATTGTTTAAATCAAGTAGCTGATGAATTGCTTCAATAATGGCACGTCCTTTTTCTTCTGTTTCAGTTCCTGCTTCAATATTAGCTTGAGCAGCAGCTAGCTTTATTTGAAGAAGTGCACGAATAATACCAATTGGCATTAACGCTCCAGTATGGAAATTATCCTTACTTCTTTGTGTTTGTGGACCCCACAATGCCTTTTCAGGAATTTCTACTGGGCCTAATGTATCACTTTCAACACGATAACCTTTTTTCACCATATTTTTGTCCTCCGTTTTCATTATCTTCATTATAGGCTACATTTAAATGAAAGGGCATACAAAAAGCGGAGAATATAATTCTTCGCTAATATAATTGTATTAAATTATACTAAAAATACTTTTTCAATGCTATACGCTTATCGTTCTTGATGATTCAACTTCTTAGCAACTAGGTCTCCAACCACTTGAACAATCAATACCAATAATAAAACTAATAAAGTTGCTACTAAGGTCACATCATTATTAAATCTATTGTATCCATATGAAATAGCTGTATTACCTAATCCGCCAGCACCAACAGCTCCTGCCATTGCAGTTAAACCAATTAAACTAATCAAAGTCACGGTTGAAACTCGAGCTAGTTCAGAGCGACTTTCTCTTAAATATACGTCAAAAATAATATCTTTGGTTGAAGCACCTAATGCTTCTGCAGCTTCAATCTTTCCTTTATCAACACTTTCAAGTGCAACTTGAACTTGTCTAGCAAAAAAGGGAAAAACACCTAAAGTTAATGGCACTAAAGCTGCTTTCATCCCAATTTGAGTTCCAACAATTTTTTGGGTGACTGGAGCAACAAATGCTAACAAAATAATAAATGGTACAGCTCTAAAAATTGATACGATTTTATCAACAACCCAATAAACTACCTTATTAGCTAAAATTCCTTTTGGCTTTGTTAAAACTAGTAATAAGCCAAAAATCAAGCCAAGAATTCCTCCAAAAATAGCTGACCAAAAAGTCATAAATAAGGTTTGGAAAATAGCTGTTCCCCAGCCAGCATCTCCGCCCCAACCTAGGGCTACTACATTAGGAAAGTTTTTAGTGAAAAAACTAATCATTAGTCAGCACTCCTTTATCTAACTTCGTTACTACGACATTTTTACTCTCCAAGAATTTAATAGCTTCTTTTTGCTTTAATTCATCTAAATTCAATAAAATTGCAAGCGTTCCTATTGGTTCACCACTTAGAACTTCTACATTTCCATATAAAATACTTGCTTTTGTATTCAATGAAACATCTAAATCAGCCACAACTGATTTAGTTACATCATTGATGCTATAAACTAATTGATACAATTCTGCGTTCTCGGCTAATTTATCAAAGTTATAAGTATTCAAAATATGTTGAGCCTGCAAAGCTCCACCCACAAATTGACGCGTAAGTTGCTTTTGAGGATGTAAGAAGACCTCTCTCAACTCACCTTTTTCGATTACTTTTCCCTTTTCCATTACTGCAATTTTATTTGCTACACGTTTTACAGCATCCATTTCATGGGTAATTAAAACAACA
Organism: Lactobacillus johnsonii; assembly: GCF_013487865.1. NCBI lineage: Bacteria > Bacillati > Bacillota > Bacilli > Lactobacillales > Lactobacillaceae > Lactobacillus > Lactobacillus johnsonii. Next base: position 844,835 of record NZ_CP047409.1, on the reverse strand, counting down.
GTTAGGCCTAATTTTTTATTTAGATCATATAATAAATCTAAGATTTGATTAGTAGTTTTTGGATCAAGGGCACTCGTTGCCTCATCAGAAATCAAAATATCAGGATCATTGGCCAAGGCACGCGCAATAGCTACACGCTGTTGCTGACCTCCAGATAATTGAGCCGGATAAAAATCTGCCTTATCTTTTAAGCCAACTAATTCTAGTAAATGGAGAGATTTTTTCTCTAATTCCTGGTCAGATAAACGACTATGCTGCAATGCAAAAGCAACATTTTCAATAACAGTTTCTTCATTCAATAGGTTAAAATTTTGAAAAATCATCCCAATTTTCCGTCTTTTTTCTTGAAGTTGCTTCTTGCTTATTTGTAATTTATTGTCTTTAAACAACACCGTTCCATTAATCTCTACTGATCCAGCAGAAGGATATTGAAGTAAGTTGATTGTTCTTACTAAAGTGGATTTTCCGGCTCCAGAAAATCCAATTACACCGTAAATATCACCCTTATTTATTTCTAAACTTACATCGTTAACTGCTTTATTTTGTCCAAATTGAACGGTAATATTTTTCAAATCAATTTGTGCTGCCATTAGACTGCTCCCCCTCTTACTTTAATTTCAATCCCCAAGCTGCAACTTCAGTCTTGCCATAAAGCTTGTCAGATAATTTCTTAGTTTTTTCAGTTTGATATGCCTTAACTAAATCCTTGTAAATTTTGTTATTTCTATCTTTTTTATTTGCAACAATTATGTTAATCCATTGTTCAGAATCTTTATTCAAAGGCTCAATATAAATTGTTTGCTTATCGCCTAATTTAGCAGGAACGGCATAAGTATTATTAACGATACTTGCATCTACATCATCAATTACTCGTGCTGTTTGCTCTGCACTAACTTCTTTAATTTTTAGACCCTTTGGATTTGAAGTAATATCAGCTACCGTTGCAAGTTTAACGCCCTTTTTCAAGTTAATTAGTCCAGCATTTTTCAAGACATATAAGGCTCTTGATTCATTAGACGCATCATTTGGCACTGCAATTGTAGAACCTTGTGGCAAATCCTTAATGCTCTTATATTTCTTTGAATACAACCTGATTGGAGCAATATAAGTATTCCCAATTGCGACTAGTGAACCATGATTTGCCTTATTCCATGCATTTAAAAATGTATAGTGCTGGAAAGCATTTAGATCAATATCACCATTTTGAAGTGCCTTATTTGGTTGATTATAGTCAGTAAAATTCTTAATTTTAATTTTTATACCATACTCTTCTTCAGCAGTTTCTGCTACACTTTTCCAAATTTCAGCGTCTTGCTTTGTTTGACCAACTACACCCACTACTACTTCTTTTTGATTCTTGGCAGTGTTACTGGTTGGACCAAAACTAAACCATCCAGCAATTACAATTAAAACTGCCACTAGTGACCAAATTATTCTATTTCTAATTCTCTTTTTATGCATTGTACTTTCCTCCAAACAAAAAAGCACTCATCCATAAAAGGACGAGTGCTCGCGTTACCACCTTTAATTTGCCATTTACTCACATAAATGACCTTAGTAAGTAGCTCCTAATTTTCATTAAGAATTACCTTGCGTTTTTAACGATCGCAACTCCGTTGATAACTTATTATTAAAATTCGTTACCACCATTTTAATCTCTAGTCCATCTTCAATTAGCTGTTTTATCTACTTCCACCACACGTAGACTCTCTAAAAAAACATTACCAATTTACTCAACTAGCAAAATGTTTAAGTTAATTGTTAAAAATATATTATAATCTTAATCAATTTTCGTCAAGTCTTTTTTTATTTTTTATTTTCTTATCGAAATCATTATATTATCCTGATACATGAGGATATTTAAGAATGGAGAAAGAATGATGAAAAATAATATTGTCAAAATAATAATGTGGATCCTCTTTTGGTTTTATCTAATTCCATATTATTTACTAAAAAAATTTGTTTTTAAGAAAAACAAACATCAAGTTTTTTGGGCAAATTGTGTAACAATCGCTTTATTAGTTTTACTAAGTCTAGCGCTCAGCCCAAGCAGTACAACCACTACTTCAATTAATGAGAACGCCTCAGCCAAAAGCAGCAGAGTAGTTCATAAAACGGTCATTAAAAAAGTTGGAACTAAAGAACTTAATAAAGAAAAAGCTAGAGCTAAGGTTCTCAAACAAGAACAAAAGAATAAACAAGCTGAATATGACAAGTTAAAGCAGCAACTTGATGACTACCAAGAAAAAGAAGAACAACAAAAACAAGAAGCTGAACAAGCAAGAAAAAAGGCTGAAGCGGCAGCTAAAAAAGAGGCCAAAGCCCGTCAAAAAGAAGCTGAAGAACAACAAAAAGCTGCTCAACGTCAGGAAGCAAATACTAGTAGTTCTTCTAATTCTTCTGATTCTTCTAATCAAGGTGATCTTTATACTGGTAACCAAGGAACAATTGTCGGAAACAGTAATTCAAAAATTTACCACGTACCTGGTCAAGCAGGCTACCATATGAATTCAGCTAATGCCGTTTACTTTAACAGTGAACAAGACGCAATTAATGCTGGTTATAGAAAGGCAAAAAGATAATGAAACATAAGAAAATTACCGAATTTTTAACAGTTACTCTTTTGTTTTCTCTCGGACTTAGTCAAACATATACTGTTCAAGCTAGTTCATCTAACGATACTAAAGTCGTTAAAAAATATAAGTATGACTATACTGATCAAAAGAAAGCAAAAAATTTAAACAAGCAGAACAAAAAAATTGAGAAGAAAATTAGCTCTTTAGATAAAAAGATAGCTGATCTTCAAAAGCAATTAAAAAACTACACTAATCCAAATGCAGTTGAATCTTTAAGTAAACAAAAATTAGCTAGTCTTGATTATACGGGGAAAACTGTTGTTAACGTGAACAATAATAATCCAGATTTTTCAAAAGAAGATTTAGATACAAGTCGTGGTGCCTGGCAAAAATATGGCGATCTTGACTCACAAAATCGTGTAACTGCCGCAAATGCTCTTTTAAATAGTTCCTTAATGCCGAAAACCAAAAGAGAACCACTCCATGTCAATCCAACAGGATGGCATAATAAAAAAATAAATAATCATTGGCTCTATAATCGTTCTCACTTAATTGGCTATCAACTTACGGGCCAGAATAATAATTGGAAAAATTTGATGACTGGGACTAGACACTTAAATGACCCGGATATGTTAATGTATGAGAATGAAGTGGCTACTTATCTAAAAGCCTCCCCATCAAATTATGTTCGTTATCGCGTTACGCCCATTTTTAGAAATAATGAGTTATTAGCTCGTGGTGTCGAAATGGAAGGTCAGTCAATTAATTCAAATGACGTTCATTTCCATGTTTATATATTTAATGTTCAAGATGGCGTAAACTTAAATTACTCAAATGGAACCAGTAAAGCTTCTTAAGTTTTAATAAAATAACTATATTAAAGTTATTTTTTTTGATATACTTCTATTCGCTTCTCTTAATTTCCTAAGTTCAAACCTATACTTTTCTTTCATAATACTTATTCAATTAGTATTTATGCTTAATGGTTTAGGTGTATGAATATACTAAATGAAGAAAGATAATATTATAAATTCTTCATTTAATTACAGTTTAACTTTATTCTAAAAAGCGCAGGCAGAAATCTGTGTGAAAGGAATTGTGATTGAAGTGATAGACAACTTAGGAGCTGCGATCAAAAAAAGGCGCAGGAGTTTGAGAATGACTCAAGAAGACCTTGCGGAATTCAGTAGTCTATCAGTGAATTTCATCTCTAAGATTGAAAGAACAGGTAATCAAAATATCAGTATTCAAAAATTAGATGCGATTGCAAAGGCACTACAAACATCCGTAATTACTTTAATTGATGAATCATCCAAAACTCCTGAACCACAGGCATTTGCAAGTAAGTTAAGCAATGACCGTGTTTTTCTTGACAAGCTTACAAATGACATGAAAAAACTTCCTGTTGAACAGGAAGAAGCTTTAGCTAAAAGTTTTATTACTATAATTAATACTTTTGCTAAAGAAGATAAATAAAAACTTTGCCAGATATCTTCTATCTGGCAAAGTTTTTTTATTTTATAGTCTAATTTTGATAATTAATTGTTTGCTTTTCAATCAACTTGTAATCTATTAACTCATCACCATTTAAGTTTTCTTTATTTAATTCAATGGCGTTAATTTGATTATTTTCATAATTGGTATAATAAAACGTGCCTGTCTCCAAGTTAGTTCCATCAGAGTAAATTGTGTACTCATAAGAATTTGGTCTGACTTCATCCGTTCCCTTTGGCTGTTCAACTGAATGTAAAATATGGAAATAATTTGTTACACTACTTAATTCATTATTTCCTTGAGGGGAATGTGCCCGAACAAAAGCTACTTTCACAAAACGACTGGCTGAATCCATTCCTCCTGGCAAAAAATGAGTCCCTAACCCGCGACTATATAAATTGAGGTCAACACCTGGAACAAGAATATTTTTAGGCTGTGCAGGTGCTATATTACTATAATTAGCTAAGTTACGTAACTGGCCTGGAAATTCAGGATTATTGGTTAAAACATGAACTGGATTATCATAAACGTGTAATCCACTTAAAGTCGATTCTACAACGATCGACTCACCAGTCTTATCAGCCATTAACCAGTGAAGTGGAGAAAGTGGTAGTTTTTCTGAAAAGTTTATATTTACTAAGCTAACATCTTTCAATGCATCTTTTACTTCAGCAACCGTAGTACATTGACTTAGCAAATAAGGAATTAATTCAAATGGTGTAACATTATTTTTCTCCGCATTTTCTGGAAAATAATGACACGGACCATCAAAATTAAGACCAGCAATTCCTAGCCCTTCTTCATTTGCTGCATCAAAATATAGTGGATAATTATTTTCTACAATCGCCATCCCAACCATGGCATATTTTGCCTTTTTACTTGGTAATTTACGATATTAAAACTCATAATTCCTTGGTGTAATTACAGGATGTTCACCAAAAGAAATTTCCAAGTCTAGATTTCGGCCAAAATAATGATGATTATTTGAACTATAAACAATTGAGGTACACATATAAACTCCTCCTTATATCTTTTACAGTCCCTATATTACTCTTTTTTTCAAAAATAAAAAGGAAACTTCTCCTATGAAGTTTCCTTATTTTATTATTAGTATATTTTTCGAACGTGATCTTGAATAGTTGGGTTATCTAAAAATTCATCATAGCTAGTATCTGCACGACTAACAATTCCTTTAGAGCCGACCTCAATAATATGATCTGCGATAGTTTGAATAAATTCATGATCGTGAGATGTAAATAAGATTGAGCCTTGGTAATCTTTCAAAGCGTCGTTAAGAGAAGTAATAGATTCTAAGTCCAAATGGTTAGTAGGATCATCCATTACCAAAACATTAGCTGGTTCAAGCATCATTCTTGAAAGCTGACAGCGAACTTTTTCTCCACCCGAGAGTACCTTAATCTTCTTGTCAATCTCTTCACCAGAAAAGAGCATTCGACCTAAAAAGCCACGTAAAAAAGTATTATCATCTTGTTCTTTAGTAGCATATTGACGAAGCCAATCTAAAATCGTTAATTCATCGTTATTAAAGTTAGCATTTAAATCACGTGACATATAGTTATAAGCAGTAGTTTGACCCCAAGTCACAGTACCACTCTCTGGCTTAACTTTACCAGCAATAATGTCCATTAAAGCAGTGGTTGCTAAAGTATTGCGTGATAAAAATGCAACTTTATCACCAGGACGCACTATAAATGAAACATGGTCCAAAATCTTTTCACCATCAACACTATAAGATACATCTTCTACTTTTAGTAAATCGTTTCCTAGGTCACGGTGCATTTCGAATTTTACATAAGGATATTTACGAGAAGATGGTCTAATATCATCAAGGGTAATTTTTTCTAATTGTTTCTTTCTTGAAGTGGCTTGTTTTGATTTAGACGCATTTGCTGAGAAACGAGCAATAAATTCTTGTAGTTCCTTTATTTTTTCTTCTTTTTTAGCATTTTGGTTAGCTGCTAATTCACTTGCAAGCTTACTTGATTCATACCAGAAATCGTAATTACCCATGTATAATTGAATTTTGCCATAATCAACATCACACATTTGTGTACATACTTGATTTAAGAAGTGACGGTCGTGGGAAACTACAATAACAATATTTGGATAATCGGCTAAAAAGTCTTCAAGCCAGTTTACAGTATGAACATCTAAACCGTTAGTGGGCTCATCAAGTAAAAGAATATCAGGATTACCAAATAAGGCTTGTGCTAATAATACTTTAACTTTTTCCGCTTCTGGTAATTCACTCATCTTACTTTGATGCAACCCTTCTGGTATACCTAAAGACTGCAAAAGCTTAGATGCGTCTGCTTCGGCGTTCCAACCGTCAAGTTCAGCAAATTTAGATTCTAGTTCTGCAGCTTTAACTCCATCTTCATCGCTAAAATCAGCCTTAGAATAAAGCTCATCTTTATCTTTCATTACTTGATAAAGTTCTTTATGCCCCTGAATTACTGTATCTAAAACAGTAAATTCTTCGAAAGCAAAGTGGTCTTGATTCAAGCTAGACATTCTTTCATTAGCATCGATAGAAATATTACCTGTAGTAGGTTCAATCTTACCTTCTAGCAGTTTCAAAAAAGTTGACTTACCGGCACCATTAGCACCGATTACTCCATAACAATTACCGGGAGTGAATTTCAAGTTAACATCTTCGTATAAGGTACGACCAGATAAATTTAAACTTAAATCTGAGACAGTAATCAAATTATTTTCCTCTCTTACATCTAATTTTTTAGTTATAACACATTATAGAAAGTCTTTTTATGAAAATTTAATGCAAACTGGTAATGAATGTAGCTAATCCAAATAAAATCCCCGGAAAGTTAGCTACAAACAACGGCCAATCCTTTTTCTCTCTTAAGAGAGCATACAGAACCCAAATAAGGCAGTTAATGGCTGCAACTAATGGCTGAATAGGATTGCCGTAATTTCCTTGCAAATTATTCATAATTTGTGGAATATAAGAAACATACATTAGAACAGATAAAACTGAGCCAATTCGTCCAATCGTTAATACAGTCTTATTATCAAAAGATCTAATTTTCTTTTTCAACTAATCTTCCTTTCTATACTATGTTATCTAGTTTACTTACTTTTTATAGTTATCTCAAGCACAAAAAAAGAGATTGATCAAAAATCAATCTCTTTTTTTAATATCAACTTATATTAATCTAAGTCAACGTTGTCTGGGAAAAATGCTAAACGTTCACCCTTACCAAGTTCTTCTTCGATTTCAAGTAAACGGTTGTACTTTTCAACACGTTCTGAACGAGCTGGAGCACCAGTCTTCAATTGACCACCATTAACAGCAACTGCGAAGTCAGCGATGAAAGTATCACCAGTTTCACCTGAACGGTGAGAAATCATAGTGTTGTAACCATTCTTACGTGAAAGACGAATAGTTTCAAGAGTTTCAGTAACAGTACCGATTTGGTTCAACTTGATTAATGAAGCGTTACCAGCACCTTCGTGAATAGCCTTGTTCAAAAGCTTAGGGTTAGTACAAATGAAGTCGTCAAGAACGATTTGGATACGGTCCTTGTGACTTTGAGTAAACTTAACCATACCTTCAACATCGTTTTCATCGTATGGGTCTTCCATAGAAATTAATTCTGGGAATTCGTCAAGTAACTTGTCGTAGTAGTCTGCCAATTCTTCGTCAGTAAGAACTTTACCTTCAAGGTGGTACTTGCCGTCTTCTTTGTTGTAGAAGTATGAAGCAGCACAGTCACATGCAATAGCAATATCTTCACCTGGCTTATAACCAGCCTTGATGATTGATTCATGTAATGCCTTCAAAGCTTCTTCTGAGTTCTTCATGTTAGGAGCGAAACCACCTTCGTCACCTAAGCCAGTTTCGTAACCCATATCTTCAAGAACTTTCTTCAAAGTGTGGTATACGTTAACGATCTTTTCAAAACCATCACGGAATGAAGTCTTAGCAACTGGGGTAATCATGAATTCTTGAATATCGATACCGTTGTCTGCGTGTTCACCACCGTTAATAACGTTGTGGAAAGTTTGAGGCATTTCAAGGTCAGTACCACCAAGGTAACGGTATAATGGTTGGTGGTTATCCTTAGCAGCTGCAGCAGCAGTAGCCATAGATACACCTAAGATAGCGTTAGCACCAAGACGGCCCTTGTTTGGAGTACCATCTAAAGCAATCATAGTTGCGTCGATGTTTGGTTGATCATGTGGATCTAATCCCTTTAAAGCGTCGTTGATTTCAGTGTTAACGTTGTTAACAGCGTTCATAACACCTTTACCACCAAGACGTGAACCACCATCACGTAATTCAACAGCTTCGTTTTCACCAGTTGAAGCACCAGATGGAACTTCAGCCTTACCTACAACACCGTTTGAAAGAGTAACGAAAACTTCAACAGTTGGGTTACCACGTGAATCAAAGATTTCAAGTGCATGTACATTCTCAATAACTGATTTGAGCATTAAAAAAATCCTCCTTAAATTTGTGGCGAAAAATACAAACTAACCGAATTGGCATCTAGTCAGTGTTTTTCGTCGCTTTTAGGCATAGCCCTTTTGACTACAGATTTATTTTAAAGCAACTTTGTGAGTATGTAAACTAAAGAAAGCAATTATTTTTTTATAAAAAAAGATCGACCATTAAAAGGCCAATCCTAAAAGTTGCTGTGCAATTGTAAAACAAAATAGGGCTAAAGTTGTTGCTCCCAAAACATCAGATGGATAGTGTGCACGCATATTTAAACGTGACATTACTACCAGTCCCCATGCTATTATCAAAGTAATTAAGAGCCAGATTCCCATAATATGACCAAAGATTTGCCATAACATTAATGACATAATAGTTGCGCTTAATACATGTCCACTAGGAAAGCTATAGCCATCTCGATAGGTTCTCATTGACAAGGGTCTTTTTCTTTTAACTGAATGCTTCAAAAAGATTCCAACTGCATCAGTTACTGCTAAAGTACCTAAAGACCAAATTGCAAGCCAAGGGTGATGAAACAAAACTAATAGGCCTGCTAATAAAAAGTCCCAAACAACAATTACCTTAGGCTCATTTAAGACTGTAATAACTTTCCAAATTTTACCGTCTCTATTTTTAACAAGTTTATGGTGCAATAAATGATCATAAAAATTAAATAGACGAGAATTTCTAATGTTAAATATTAATCCTAAAAGAATCAATGCCGAAATCAGCAATTGAATTAAACAATGCAATTTCACTTTTACTTAACCTCAATTAATTGTGCTAATAAATATTGTAACAGCAAAAAAATAAAGCACATATGTTTTTAAATTTTATTTAACTATTTCAATAAAAAATAGGAGTGAGATTTCACCCTGAGCAAATATTTGGCGATCAAAGTGTATAAAAAAGCCCGTAAGATTAATACTTACGGACCAAATTTAAAGGAGAGTACAGGATTTGAACCTGCGCGCCGGTATAAGCCGGTTCGCCGGATTTCGAGTCCGGTGCATTACCACTCTGCCAACTCTCCAATTACAACGTTTTTATTATAGCAATTAAAAAATAAATGGTAAATACAAAATAACTAATTCTAAAATTAATCTTTAAAAAGTCATCATTCTTTCATAGTTTTTCTGTATCTTAAAGCTATACTAATTGATAATGAAAGGACTCGTATTATGGCAAAGATCATTATTTACAAGCCCCGCAAAATCAAGTTGATGCGCCAGGCTGTTGAGCGTTATCTAAACTATAAAATTGTTAAACATAATTAGATTTTTTAGCCAACCAAAAGTGAAGTGCCTCATAATTGTTAGACATAAAATCTAATAATTATGAGGTATTTTTTTATGACCAAATATTCGACTGAATTAAAAATTGAAATTGTTTCCAAATATTTAAATCATGAAGATTCAATAAAAGGTTTAGCTAAACAATATAATATTCATTGGACTCTTATTCGTAGGTGGGTTGATAAGGCTAAGTGTCAAGGTTTAGCTGCCTTATCTGTTAAACATACTAAAACTACTTATTCTTCTGACTTTAGGCTAAATGTGGTACGCTACTACTTAACACATTCTATTGGAGTTTCAAAGGTAGCGGCTAAGTTTAATATTAGTGATTCTCAAGTATACAATTGGGCTAAAAAGTTCAATGAAGAAGGATACGCTAACAGAAAGGTCGGCCTAGGAAAGTGCCTAAAAAGAGTAAGAAGACAACTAAAAAGTTAGAACTTAGTGAAAAGCAAAAGTATGAAGAAAAAATTCTTAAGCAGGAAGCTGAATTAGAAAGACTTAGAGTGGAAAATCTTGTCTTAAAAAAAGTGGCTGCCCGATATCCACGTTATCCAACAAACAAAAAACACAATTAATACAGGATATTCGGGCAAAACACCATCAAATTAAACTTAAGGTCTTATTTAAGGTGCTTAAATTAAATAGAAAGACTTACTATGACAATGTAAAAAATAGAATTAATCAAGCTGATAAGTATGCTTTAGTAAAAGAGAAGATTCAAGAAATCTATTATGGCTATGAAGGACAAGAAACATATGGTTATCGTCCTATGTGGGGAGCGTTAAGAGATGAAGGATTTAAATTTTCTCTAGAAACAGTACGTAAGTTAATGAGAAGTTTAGGAATAAAAACAACAATTTATCATAAAAATACTGGTAAATATAGTTCGTATAAGGGTAATGTAGGAAAGAAAGCACCAAATATCCTAAATCAAACTTTTGATGAAACTATCCCCTATAAAGTTCTTCATACCGATGTAACCGAATATAAACTAACTAACGGCAAGAAAGTTTATATTTCTCCTGTAGTAGATAAAGCTTCTTTGGAGATTCTAGCTTGTGCAGTAAGTTACTCTCCTGAAATGAAAACTATTTATAATATGCTAGATGAACTAGCAGATAATCTTCCACCAGGAGCTGCTCCTATCCTTCATTCAGATCAAGGCTTTCAATATCAGAATCCAGGCTATCAGGCTCGACTAAAGAAAATGAATATAATCCAAAGCATGTCCCTAAAAGGAAATTGTCATGATAATGCACCAGGAGAAACGATATTTAATCTAATGAAGAGAGAAAAACTGAATCGACTTAAGATTGGAAGTTTAGAAGAGATGAAGGAAATTCTGAAAGATTATATTTATTGGTTTAACAATGTTAGAAGATCAAACAAATTAAAATACACGACTCCTGTAAAATACAGAAATCGTGTATTATCAAATCTTTAAAATTTTATAAATGTCTAACTTTTCTATGGCACTTCAAAGTGGTTGGCTTTTTTAATTTAAAACATTTCAATAATCTTTTCCATTAGTGGTGTCACTTCTCTATCTTTACGCCATACTAAATTTAAGTGGGTAATCCAGTTAGTATGCTTTACTGGGATAATCTTACTTTTTGCATAAGTAAGGGCGATCGATTCTGGAACTAAAGCTATCCCTAAACCTTTATCCGCCCAGTGAATTGCTGTTCTTGCATCATCACAAGTTACTGAATAGAACGGCCTTATTCCCTGGTGCCGAAAACTACGATTGAATATTTCTTGAAACCTTCGGTATAAAATTATCGGACTATCTTTTAATTCACTAAGATGTCTAATTTCTTTCCTTTCAAAAAATTCCTCTCTTGTCACTGCTACCATGGGTTCTTGATGAAAATCTTTAAAATTTAGTCCTTCAAGATTAAAAGGTGTCCTTACTATTCCTAAATCTAATATTCCATCTTGTAGCTGTTCAACAATGCCAAAAGTGTTTGCTTCATGTATTTCAAATGATACATTAGGATAGTATTTTACTAATTTTTTAAATTGTTCATTTGGGACAACTCCTCCACAAGAAGAAATGACTCCGATTCTAATTTTTCCTAATTCACCCTCTTTAATTTGATGGATTTGGCTTTTAGCAGATATACTCAGAGCAACAATTTTTTCAGCATATTTTTGAAATACTTTTCCCTCTTCTGTCAGTTCTATTCCATGGGCAGTTCTAACAAAAAGCTGTACCCCTACTTCCTTTTCTAATTGTTTTAACTGATAACTTAAAGGTGGCTGAGCAATATATAACTTTTTAGCAGCAGACGTAATCTGCCGCTCTTCAGCAACCACTAAAAAATATTTTAATTGTTTAATATTCATTATTAATACCTTTTAACTTATTATCTATATTTTTAATATCTCCTATCTTAATTTGATATTTTCTTAATAACAAGAACTGCGCTAAAATATTTTAAGAAAATAGAGAATTAACGGAGGATTTTTATGGAAAATAAAGAACTGCAAGGGTTAACCGATGCCCAGGCAGAAGAGCGTCTTAAAAAAGATGGTCTAAATGAAGTTCCCGAACCTGAATTTAATTTCTTTAAAGAATTTATGTCCAAGTTATGGAACTTATCGGCCTGGATTTTAGAAGCAGCCTTATTATTAGAATGCATTTTAGGTAAATGGATCCAGTCCTTATTTGTTTTATTAATGCTTTTATTTGCAGCGTTTAATGGAGCTACACAAAAGAAAAAGTCTCGCAGAGTTCTAAATACAATTTCTCATGAGCTAACTCCAACAGTGTCTGTAAAAAGAAGTGGAAAATGGAAACAAATAAATTCAAAATTTCTTGCTGTTGGGGACTTGATCAGCTTAAAACGTGGGGATGTTTTAGCAGCTGACGTAAAAATTGCTCAAGGACAGATTACAGTTGATGAAAGCTCAATTACTGGTGAATCAAAAGCCATTAAAAAATCTGTTGGTGATACTGCTTATGCCGGAACTACCGTAGTGGATGGGGATGCCCTAGCAATAGTAACGGCAACAGGAAGTAATTCTCGTTCGGGAAAAACTATTAATCTAATCAACAATTCTGCTGCTCCTGGTCATTTACAACAGCTATTAACCAAAATTATCTATTACCTCTGTCTCTTAGACGGTGTATTAACTTTAATTTTAGTAATCGCAGCATTGATTCGAGGACAAAATGTCATTGAAATGCTCCCATTCTTAGCCATGATGTTTATCGCCTCTATTCCGGTTGCTATGCCATCTACATTTGCTTTATCTAATTCTTTTGAAGCAACTCGTTTAAGTAAAGAGGGAGTATTAACATCTGACTTAACTGGTATTCAAGATGCGGCAAACTTAAACTTATTGCTACTTGATAAAACTGGCACAATTACTGAAAACAAGACAGCTGTCTCTCAATGGGACAATCTCAGCAACCTTCTCAATAACGAAGTTCTTGCCTTAGTTGGAGCAGCTACTGATAAACGTAGTCCTAGTATCATTGATTCTGCCATTGATGAATACCTAAAAGAAAAAGATATTAGTCCTGATACTCCGGAAAAATTTGTCCCCTTCACATCTGATACCGGATATTCAATGGCTATTGTTGGTAACTACAATATTAAGTTAGGTTCTTTTAAGCAACTTTCTTTAATAGATAAAAATGCTGATAAAGAAGTTAAAAATATTGATTTTACTGCTGGTCGTTCAGTTGCAGTTCTAATTAATGACAAACTAGCTGGAATATTCATTTTACGTGATAAAGTCAGGTCAGATTCAAAGAAAGCTCTAGAAGAACTTAAAAAACGCGGAATCAAACCAATTATGTTGACTGGAGATAACCGCAGAACTGCAGAAGCTGTTGCTAAAGAGGTTGGCTTAAAAGGAAAAGTTATCTCAATTCACGATTTCAATGATAAAACTGACGTTAATGATTTAGCCGGAATTGCTGATGTTTTACCGGAAGACAAGCTTAAGATGGTTAAACTATTCCAAAAAGATGGCTATATTGTGGGGATGACTGGTGACGGAGTTAATGATGCTCCCGCATTAAAGCAAGCTGAAGTTGGAATTGCCGTTTCAAATGCTGCTGATGTTGCTAAACGAAGTGGTAAGATGGTTCTCCTAGAAGATGGTTTAACTCCAATTGTTAAAATTCTTGATGCCGGCCACAGAGTTTACCAAAGAATGACAACCTGGTCATTAACCAAATTATCTCGGACAGCAGAACTAACAATGCTTTTAACATTTGGTTACCTATGCTTTAACTATATTCCAATGGCATTAAATGCAATGGTTATTTATACCATTATGAATAATATGGTAACTATGATGATTGGAACCGATAATACGCATATTACCTATAAGCCTGAAAGTTGGAATATGCTTAAATTAGCTAAGATTGCTTTCTCTCTTGCTGCAGGATGGACTGTAATTGGTTTTGGCTTTGTTTGGTACCTTGTATCTCACCACTATACTCAAGGAACTGTTTCTACAATGGTTTATGTTTACTTAGTTTTAAGTGCAATGTTGATTGTATTAATTACTAGAACTAGAAAATTTTTCTGGCAGTCAGCTCCATCAAAATCAGTTGCTATAGTTCAAATTATTGATGTCTTGCTAACTTTTGCTTTAGCATTATTGGGTTTAGCTATGACTCAAATTAGCTTTGCAAATCTTGGCTTAACCATAATTGTAGCTTTAATTGCAGCAATTATAATTGATTTATTCTATCAACCAATTATGAAAAACAAGTAATAACCCATACTAAATCCATAGAAAAATAGGTTACTTTGATATGTTTATCAGAGTAACCTATTTTTAATAAACTTTAGTTTTTATATGTTTCCTTAATAAACAGCACACAAACTGCTGCTAAAATACCCGAAATTCCTGCAGTCAGCATCATCGCCGGCATTGAATATTTCATTAGTGGAAATAGTATAAAGCTTAATAATGAAGCAATTATTTGAGGTAAGCAAATGGAACAATTAAATAAACCTAAATACGTCCCCATGTGTTTACCGGATAAGGCATTAGAAACCATAGTTAGTGGATAAGTGTTCATAGCTGCCCAAGAAATTCCAATTAAAATAAATGATACAATCAAAATATTTTGAGAATGGATAAAGAAGATGGAACCATATCCTATTGCTCCTAATAATAAACTAATACCATATCCAACCTTATGATGATCATTTGGCACCTTTGCCAAAACATATGACCATATCACTGCGGCAATTGATTGAACAGCTGTTAAAACCCCAAACCAGTTTCCGGCTAATTGATAACCAGCCGAAGATGGATCTGTTACTTTCCAAACATTTTCTGCAATTGCACCTGTAGCATAAGTTGATAAATATTGGAATGAAAACCAACAAAATAATTGTACTAATGAAACTTGCCAGAAAACTTTAGGTGCCTTTTTTAACAGTTCAAACCAGTTTCCGCCTTCTTTGTTATCTTCTTCTTTAATACCATGATAACGAGCATAAGTTTTTGGATCATATTCATGAACTTTTGTTACGGTTAACAAACTTGTAATGACAAGTATTGTAGCTCCTACATAAAATGAAATTACAACTGATTGAGGTACTACACCCTTTTTAGCAGTATTAGCAACTCCTAGAACTGTTAATAGAAATGGGAAAAATGCTGCAATTACTGCACCTGAATTTGAAAGCATACTTTGTATACCATATGCATATGATTTTTGCTCATCATTAACCATATCACCAATCATCATTTTAAATGGTTGCATAGCCATATTTGCTGCTACATCTAAAATTGCAATTGCAATAGCTCCAAATACTAATGCTTCAATAGAGCCATATCCTAAGCCTAAACTCCCAATGTTTGGCAAAAATAACATCATAATCACTGCAAAGATCATCCCAATTAATAAGTAAGGTAATCTTCTTCCACCAAGTTTTGGAGCCCAAGTTCGGTCAGAGAATGATCCAATAGCTGGCTGTACCACTAACCCAGCCAAAGGCGGTAAAATAAAGAACCACCCTAGCTTAGTTGGATCAGCTCCTAAGGTTTGAAAAATTCGACTCATTTGTGATGTTTCAAGAGTAAAAGCAATTTGAATACCTAAGTACCCAAAATTAATCATCCAGATCACACTTTTTGCAAGTTCTGGTAAGCCAGATACTTTGTTATTTTCATCCATAATTTTCTCCCTCACTTTTCAGCTAAGCGCTTTCAATAATTTTATATTAAGCAAGAGTGAAAATGCTTTCAATACAGGATTAATTGTTACCGGTAACTGAATACATAAAAATGCTGATACCATTACAAAAAAGTAATAAATATCAGCATTTCTAAATAATTTATAAGTGAAGTTCCTTATATTCTCTTATACTCTAAAAAGTCGTAATCAAATTTATTATTTCCATTTGGATGATGACTTTCGGAATTTACTAATTTAAAGTCTTCGTACTTTAGTTCCGGCATCCATGTATCACACTTAAATATATGGTGAATTTTTGTCTTTTCAAGAACATCTACTTCATCCTTAAATTCTTTAAAAACTTCAGCACCCCCAATAATATCAATTGTTTCTTCAGTGTGATCTTCGATCCAATTTTTCAACTGTTTAATTTGTGAAAAAACTTTAACTCGTGAATTATCTTGATATTTACGTTGTAAAATTGGATTAGTAGAAAGGATGATATGTTTTCTTTTAGGAAGTAATCCTGGAAAACTATCAAATGTTTTTCGTCCCATAACGATAATATGATTACTAGTCAGCTCTTTAAAATGTTTTAAATCAGCGGGCAAATGCCAGGGCAAAGCACCTTGGTAACCAATACGTCCATCCTCATCTTCTGCCCAAATAAATCTAATCATTGTTCTTTCCTCAACATTTAAACGGCTACCGGCGCCTTAATAGTGCCATGATGCCGGTAATTAATTAACTTGATATCTTTCATTTCAAAATCCTGTACTAATTTTTTATCCGGATTTAGCCAAAGCATAGGAGCATCATATGCAGATCGATTCAATAATTCTTTAACTTGGTTAAAGTGATTCTTATAAATATGAGCATCCCCTAAAGTATGAATAAATTCACCTGGCTTTAGACCCGTTTCACGTGCAATTAAATTTACTAGTAAAGCATAACTTGCAATATTAAACGGTACACCCAAAAACATATCTCCGGATCTTTG
The DNA here is from genome assembly GCF_013487865.1 of Lactobacillus johnsonii. Taxonomy (NCBI): domain Bacteria; kingdom Bacillati; phylum Bacillota; class Bacilli; order Lactobacillales; family Lactobacillaceae; genus Lactobacillus; species Lactobacillus johnsonii. Next base: position 827,827 of record NZ_CP047409.1, on the reverse strand, counting down.
ATACAGCTGTAGGCTTAAACGACCATCATTAACATAAAACTGAAACAAAACATGACATGGAGGTAAAGCGGACGTTGGTACATCTTCTGGATTCCATGCACTCACAATTAAGCGGCGAGAGTATGGTGTTTTCTTAATTTGATCAATTACATTTTGAATTTGATCAATAAAACCACCCTCACGTTTCTGCCAATGTCTCCACTGGGCACCATAAACATCTCCTAAATTTCCATACTTTTCTGCAAAAGTTTGATCTGCTAGGACTTTTTGATCAAATTTTTTCATTTCTTCTTGATAGATCTTTTTAAATTCTGGGTCCTCTTGACTTCTAAGACCAAAATTAGTCATATCTGGGCCCTGATACTCATTACTCTTTACCCAATTTTTGAAGGCCCATTCATCCCAAATGTGATTATTATGTTCTAGCAAAAAACGGATATTAGTGTCTCCCCGTAAAAACCATAATAATTCGCTCTTAATAAGTCCAAAAGGTATTTTTTTAGTAGTTAAAATCGGAAAACCATCATTTAAATCAAATCTCATTTGGGCTCCAAACAGGCTTCTAGTACCTGTTCCAGTTCTATCTTCCTTGTCATGCCCTTCATTCATTATTTTACTTAGTAAATCTAAATATGGTTGCTCTAAAGTTGCCATTTTATTTCTTCTTTCTATTCCGCATCTTCATCTTAAAATACCATATATTTTGTGTATTGGTAAATACAAACACTACATTTTGTATATTCATCGGTATGGTAGAATTATATATTATAAACTTTTGGGGGAATTCTAATGATTTTAACTTGGGACATAATTAGAAGGATAATCGAAATTCTTTGGTTAATTAATGTTGGGCTAGCAATTTGGACTGTTTTTCGTAGTCATCGTGACATTGCTTCTACTTGGGCCTGGCTTTTGATTTTATGTATCTTACCGTATGTTGGATTTGTTTTATATTTATTTACTGGCCGACAATTATCACACGATGATATTTTCTCAATTGAAACTGAACAGAAAAAAATTCGTGATCATTTTCTTAATGAACAAAATAGGCTATTACGAATCCATGACTTGCTACCAAGTAAATCTCAGAATCCACGTGCAAGACGGCTAGTAGAACTAAATTTAAACAATGATGATGCCCTTTTAACTTTTAATAACGAAGTTGAGACTTTTATCGACGGACAAGTTTTGTTTCCAAATCTTATAAAAAATATTGAGGAAGCTAAAAGAAGTATTAATGTAGAATTTTATACATTTTATGATGACCAATTAGGAAATCAGGTCTTACAAGCTTTAGAAAAAGCAGCCAGTCGGGGCGTTAAAATTAGAGTTTTATATGATGCAAGCGGATCTCGTGGTACACGACCATCTTTTTTAAAAAAACTTCGTCATTTAGGAGGAGAAGCGCAACCTTTCATTTCAACAGCTGGAAACCGTCTTTTTACTACTCCTCGTGCTAATTACCATTTACACCGTAAATTAGTAATCATTGATAATAAAATTGGCTATATTGGAGGGTTCAATATTGGCGATCAATATATTAATCGAAGTAAGAAATTTGGACACTGGCGTGATACCCATTTACGCGTAGTAGGGCAAGCAGCCTTATTAATGGAGATTCGCTTTGCGATGGATTGGAATACAAGCTGCCGTAAATCTCATCTTCCAAAATATAATATTGATAGCTTAATTGAAACATTTGAATTAAAAGTAGTTCAATCTAAAGACTTGGTACCAATGCAAATTGTTTCATCTGGACCAGATAATAGTCATTTTGGTATTCGGCGAGCTTATGAAGAAATAATTGCTCAAGCACAAAAATATGTCTACATTCAAACTCCCTACTTAATTCCAGGCGATTCAATCCTAGAGGCTTTAATTATTGCAGCAAAAAGTGGTGTTGATGTACGAATTATGATTCCTTCTATGCCTGATCATCCCTTTGTCTACCGGGCAACCGAATACTACGCAAAGTACCTAGTTAATCAAGGAGTTAAAGTTTATAAATACGATAATGGATTTATTCATGCGAAAACTATGGTTAGCGGTTCTAATATTGCTTCAGTCGGATCGGCAAATCAAGATTTTCGTAGTTATCAATTAAACTTTGAAGTAAATGCTTTTACATGTAGCCCAGCTCTCACCAAGGAATTAAAAGAAATTTTTGAAGAAGATTTAAAAGAGTCAACTTTACTCACAAAAGAGTACTTTGACAAACAATCTCATTGGCGTAAATTTAAACAATACTTTTCAAGATTATTATCACCAATTTTATAAAAAAAGAGACATCCTCAATTTTTAGTTGAGTATGTCTCTTTTTCTTATTTATTCTTCTTCATCAACTACAGTAACAGTTTTTCTTTCTTGATATGAATAATATATCCAAGCGATAACACCAAATGCCACTGGTCCAATAGCGGTCCAGAATGAAGTTGCATAATCACCAGTAAATAATGGCTCAATACAAGTAAAGACGATTCCTACTGCTACTACAAGCCAAACAACAATTGTTACGGCCCACACACGTTTTTTACCCTCAATAAAGATAAATGGACGATCGATATCTTTTTTCATCTTAAAGAATGGATATGCACCAATCAAGAACAAATATGGTGCAGATGAAGAAACGTTCATCATATCCATTAAAATAGTATAGAATTGACCGGCTGCGTTACCACCAAATGAAATAAATAAAATAATAACACTAACAATAACAGCCTGAAGCCACATTGAACGCTCTGGCATTCCGTGTCGATTTAATTTAACTAAGGATTTAGGTAAAAGTTTTGGATCACAGCCCTCAATAAATGATTTAACAGGTGAATAAACCATTAAAAATGCTGCTGAAATTCCTGCTAAAACGTCAGCCAATCCAGCAAAACGGGAAAAAGCAGATCCTAAAGCTAATGATGCTGAATGAGAAAGTCCAAATGCTTTACCTGTTTCAACTCCCAAATTGTTAATTAAAACATATTCAACATTAGCCAAATCAACATTTTTACCACTTAATTGACTGCTCCAGTTAGCAGCTACACCACACATCAAAATATTTAAAACATATAATGCCGTCATCCAAATCATTGCAGTAATTAAAGCCTTAGGAAACGTTTTTTCAGGTTTATCTACTGAATCAATCACACCAGCTGATGTTTCTAGACCACCGTAAGCAAACAAAGCATAAACAATGAAAGACACAACGGCAATTGGAGATTGGAAAGCCGGATTAGGTGAATGAACTAGTGATTGAGCTGTTAAAGGTTCTGCTAACTTTCCATGATTCAAAAAGAATACTAAAATTGATACCAAAGTAAAACCAATTGTAATGGCTAAAGTAAAAAAGCCTCCAACGTTACTTACAGCTGCAATCTTATCAACACCCTTAGCAGCAAAGAATGTTACGACTACTAAAAATACTACTTCTAAAATTCCTAAAAGTTGTGTTGATGTCAAATTTAAAAAGTGCCAGCTTTGAGTAGTATCATGGCCTGAAATGGCTGTTGATACCGATACTAAGAAAAATTGTGTCGATGATACAAGCCAAACCACCCAAGCAGCTAACCAAATAAAAGTACCGATAAAAGCAGTTTTTTCACTAACTGAGCCTTTAAGCCAAGAAAAAATTCCGCCCTTAACTCCTTTAAAAGCTGCACCATATTCGGCAAAAATTAAAGCTGATGGTAAAAAGAATAAAATTGCGGTTATGATATACCACACAATACTTGCATAACCCATTTGGTAATAGGCTGTTAAAGAATTACTAAAGCCAAAAATAGCTGAAAAGATCATCAGAACTAGACTCTTTAGCCCAATTTTGACTGATTTGTCTTTTTTCATAAAAAACTAAAACACTCCCTCTTTCATACAAACATTAACTATTATGCGCTTTTTGTTAAATTAATACAAAAGAGATTAAAAATAAGCAAAAGAAAACGGAACTCAATCGAGTTCCGTTCAAGCATTAAGCATCACTGTACTTTACTAAAGAATATATGTCTAAATCTGGGAATTGTTCTCTTCCCTTAAGATCAGTTAATTCAATATAAAATGCTGCCCCTACTACTTCTCCGCCTAAGTTTTCGATTAATTCCTTAGTTGCGTGAAGAGTACCAGCAGTTGCCATCAAGTCATCACAGATTACAACTTTTTGACCTGGCTTAATTGCATCTTTATGCATTTCTAAGACATTAGAACCATATTCTAAATCATAAGAAGCACTTTCTACTTCGCGTGGCAACTTATGAGGCTTACGAGCTGGTACAAAACCAACTCCTAATTCTGTTGCAACAGGACAGCCAACAATAAATCCACGGGCTTCTGGTCCAACAATTACTTCTGCTCCACGACTTTTAGCATAATCAGCTAATTCATGGGTAGCAGCGCGATATAATTTCCCATCTTGCAAAATTGGGGTGATATCGCGAAAGACAATCCCCTTATTTGGAAAATCCTGTACACTTGCAATGTGTTCTTTAAAATCAATTGCCATTTAAAGAGAAACCTCCATTTTAGACTCTCATTGAAAAATTAGACCTAGCGGTCTTTGACTTGTATATTTTACCAAATTTTTGCTTTAAAATCAGGCTTAAACCGAACTTTTTAATAATTTATAACTAGTAATGATCACTTCAAATATTGTTTAACATAATTAATCAATTGATTTGATGGCATCGTTCTTAACTGATTAGTAAATTTTATCTGAGAGGATATACTATTAAAATATTTTGAAGCAGTTAGTTTTTTACTTTCGGGATTCTTATTCCCGATAATTTTTCCATCAGTAAATGAGACAAAATTCAATTCAAAAAATACACGTAAAATAAATAAAACAGCTTGATAATCTAAACCAAGATAAGAAGATACAGCCTGGTAATCATCAATACTTAAGTTTGGATGTGCATAGATATATTTTAAAGTTGCACCAAAAGCATCCCTACTTGGCAAAGTATTGATTGGTAATTGATCAAATAAAAAGCGTAAATAAAGCTGTTGATACTTTTTCTCCAAAGCAACATTTAACTCCATTTGATTGCGTGGCGTATCTAATAAAGCTACTACTTCAGAATCTCCATTGTAATCTTTTGCTAGACTAAGCTTTTCTTCAGGGATACCCAATCCATTCCTAGCCCACGGAATAATCTTTTTATCAAAAATCAAATACTTATCAGCAAATCCCATCACATAGTCTTCTTGCCGCATATCAATTACTTGATCAAAAACAGCTAATTTTGGAGCTCCATATTCAATCCCTGCTAGCATCCCTTGAACATTCGAAATATTTTTCCAACTATTAAGAGAAAGAGTAACGTAAAGTTCTTTAATAAAAGGAAGTAATGTTTGATTTAAAAATCCCTTGTTAAAACCAACAATTGTAAGCTTCCCCGCATTTTTTTCTGCTGTAAACTTTACATGATTTTTATCTTTTCCAATTTTAAATAGACTCTTAATATGGGGCTCGCTAATACTAAAAATTGGTTCAGGATTACCTGTTCCAAATGGACCAACCAGATTAATCTCAGCTATCGTATCAGGCGTAACTTCTTTTAAATTTAATTCAAAGTCAAAATCTTTTACATCAAGATCAGTACTTGGTTTAAAACTATCCTCAAAGCGTACTCGTAATTCTTCGAGCTTGTCGGCTTTTAAAGATAAACCACAAGCAAAATCATGACCACCAAATTTATCTAAAAGATCATCCTTCATTGGTTCTAGAGCATCAAACAAATTAAATCCTTCGCTTGATCGGCCAGATCCCTTTAATTCACCAGTTTCATCCTTAGTAAGGACAAGAGTAGGTTTATGCAACTTTTCGACCACTTTGTTTGCTACGAGTCCTAAGACACCTTCATGAAAATCAGGATTATAAATAACTAGAGTATTTCGATGCTGCCAGCCATTCTTTTCAACTTGAGCTAAACAATCGTCATAAACTTTACTTGTAAGTTCTTTTCTCTCATTATTTAATTCTTCAATCCTAGTAGCTATTTTTTCAGCTTGTTCTTCATCATCACTTAAAAGTAATTCCACGGCTAAACTAGCATCTGCCAAACGTCCAACAGCATTTAATCTAGGTGCAATATTAAAGCCAACATCTGTTGCCGTAATTTCTCCCATAGTTAGACCCGCTTGTTTAATCAAAGCGCGCAATCCTGGTCGTTCAGTTTGATTCAGAATATCTAAACCACGTTTTACAATAATATGGCCTTCACCAGTAACTTTTACCATATCGCCAATTGTTCCAATCATGGCCAAATCTAATAGCTCAGGCATTGTATCTTGCATTAATGCACGGCAAATTGTATACGCAACCCCTGCTCCACAATAATCATCAAATGGATATTTCTGGCCAGGATAATTACAGTGAACAGTACTGAAGGCTGCTGGTTTTTGATCTTGAAAAGTATGATGATCAGTTAAAATCACATCGACACCATGTTCTTGAGCGTACTTTATTTCTTCAACACCAGTTACACCATTATCCACAGTAATAATTAACTTAGTTCCATCTTCTACTATCTCTTGATAGCGACTCATGTTCGGTCCATAACCATCTTTAAATCTATCTGGAATAAAAAAATGAACATCGGCACCCAAAATTTCCAAAGTATCCATCATGATACTAGTTGCTGTGATTCCATCCGCATCATAATCACCATAGATGGTTATCTTTTCACCATTATCAATTGCTTGATTAATTCGATCAATTGTCTTTTCCATATCATGCATCAAAAAAGGATCAGCTAGATCATTTTCGTCTGCATTTAACCAAAAATCTAATTTTTCTGCAGTATTTATCCCTCTTAAAGCAAAAAGTTTAGCTTGAATATCAGTTAAACCATAATCCTTAATTAACTCTTGATCTAAATTAGTTGCTTGTCTTTGTTGCCATTTCATTATTTTCTAGTTCACCTAAATCATCTATAAACATCTAAGTTTCTATTATAGCAAAAGTTAAAAAGGATTTACTTCCTTTCAATTAAGAAGTAAATCCTTTTATTTAAGCTTGAACACTTGAAGGTTTTTGTCTGTTGCTGGTTCTTCTGCAATTAATTTTCCTCTAATTGCCCAGCGATTAACTCCGCCATCAGCACAAGTAATTAAAGTAACAATATTTTCCTTAGTATTATCAACTAGCCAAACCGCAGTTGGATCAACAATTTTTTTCATATATATTCGATAGACATAAATCTTATCTAGATTAGTCAAATATACTCTTTCACCTATTTTAGTGTTTTCTAGTGGTGAAAATAATACTCCCTTAGCAGTCATATAGTGTCCAGCTAACGGATAGTTTCCCTTTCCCATCACTTGATCAGGTCTCATAGTTCCTCCGCCAGTTGACATGGCATCGTCGCTTAACCCTTTCATAATTGGTAAGTACATGTTTACGCTGGGAACCGCAATCGCGCCAATTGCATCCGCTGTATTATTGACACGCGATTTTGTTACTTGACCAAAGTCGATTTCCTCTACCTTAGAAAAATCAAACATTCCTTTTTTCTTTTGATTCTTTTTAACAGTTTCTTTATTCAACTTTTTTAAGGCAGTCGTTTGATTTTGTCTAACCATCATATCTCGGATCTGACTATTGAAAATCATCCCTAATCCGATAATTAATAAAATAATTGCAGCAATTCTAATGATCCAAGTTTTCTTGGAATTATTTTTCTTTGTTTGTGCCATTTTTTCTATTCCTTAATTAATTGATACTGTTATAAATTCTAACACAAATTTAGAAAAAGAATATCAATTACCTTAGCAATAGATTTTACGTAGACTTTACGTGGATTTATATTTTAATCAAAAAAAGACGCACCAAAAGCCTTGGTACGTCTATAAAGTCATGTTATTTATTTACCTTTAATGTCGTCATCGTTCATTTTTAAAACAGCCATAAATGCATCTTGAGGCACTTCTACTCTACCAACTGCTTTCATTCTCTTTTTACCACGACGCTGTTTCTCAAGCAATTTTGCACGTCGATCAGGGTCACCGGTATGAATCTTCCAAGTAACATCTTTACGATATGGTTTAATGGTTGCACGAGAAATAATTTTAGCTCCAATGGCACCTTGAATATCAACTTCAAAGTTCTGACGCGGAATTAATTTCTTCAGCATTGTTGTCATTTGACGAGCACGATTTTGTGCTTCTTCACGGTGTGCAATAAAGCTGAGAGCATCGATAGGTTCTTTATTAAGAAGCATATCAATTTTAACTAAGTCCGTTGCACGATAACCAGTTATCTCATAATCAAGGGATGCATAGCCCTTAGTTGAAGATTTTAATTCATCAAAGAAATCATAAATAATTTCGGCTAATGGCATATTGTAAATAACATTTACTCGATACTTATCTAAGTAATCCATAGTTACAAATTCGCCGCGCTTTCGCTGACATAATTCCATTACTGGTCCCACGAAATCATTTGGCACCATAATTTCTGCTTTAACATAAGGCTCTTGAACTTCCTTATATTCACCAGCATCAGGCAAATCAGCTGGGTTGTCAATCAGCTTAGTTGATCCGTCGTTCATAATAGCATGATAGTCTACACTTGGTGCGGTCATGATTAAATCCATGCCAAACTCTTGCTCGAGTCGTTCTTGAACAACGTCCATATGAAGCAATCCTAAAAATCCACACCGGAAACCAAAGCCCAAAGCTTGAGATGTTTCAGGTTCAAATTCTAAGGCAGCGTCATTCAATTGTAACTTTTGAAGCGCTTCTTTCAAATCATCGTACTTTTGATTGTCAACTGGATACATACCAGAGTAAACCATTGGTGGAATTTGACGATAACCTGGAAGTGGCTTTTCAGTTGGATTTTCAGCACTAGTAATGGTATCACCAACACGAGTTTCACGAACTGATTTGATGTTAGCAGTTAAATATCCTACGTCCCCAGCAATAAGCATATCTTTTTTAACTGGATGTGGGCTTGAAACACCTACTTCTGTTACTTCAAATTCTTTTCCAGTATTCATAATACGAATTTTATCGCCTGGTTTAACCGTTCCCTCTTCAATTCGAACAGATAAAACAACACCGCGATAATCATCATATTTTGAATCAAAAATCAAAGCCTTTAATGGGGCATTGAGGTCACCGTCAGGTGCAGGTACTTTTTTCACAATTTCTTCTAGTAATTCAGGAATACCTTGACCTGTTTTTCCTGAAACTTCTACTGCATCTGAAGCATCAAGACCAATCATCTCTTCAATTTCATTTTTACACATTTCGGGATCAGCTGATGGTAAATCGATCTTATTAATAACTGGTAAAATTTCCAAGTCATCATCAATAGCTAAATAAGTATTAGCCAAAGTTTGTGCTTGTACACCTTGAGTGGCATCTACTACTAAGAGTGCCCCCTCACAGGCCGCTAAAGATCTTGAAACTTCATATGAAAAGTCTACGTGGCCTGGAGTATCAATTAAGTGAAAGATATATGTTTCACCATCTTTAGCATGGTATTTTACTTCTACAGAATTTAGCTTAATAGTTATACCACGTTGCCGTTCTAGTGGCATATCGTCAAGTAATTGATTTTTCATTTGACGTTCAGAAACAGTATCTGTTAATTCTAAAATACGATCTGCAATCGTTGATTTTCCATGATCAATATGGGCAACAATTGAAAAATTTCGAATATGTTTTTGATAATCTTGTAATTTTTTTATATCCATGTTCTCACCCTTTTCGCTTTATTAATTATATCAAAGGCCTACGACTAGATAAAATTCTTAATGCAACATTTTTATTGAAGTAATTATTTATTACAAAAATAAAACGCATACCTCAAGACTTATAGAGATATACGTTTTCACTTTTATTCTCCGTTTAACTTATCTTTTAAACGTTCAAAGAAATTCTTTTCTTGTGGGGAAATATTACCGCCACCAGCTTTAACGTAATCAACCAAAGCTTCTTTCTGCTTATCATTAATCTTCTTTGGAATAACTACTTTAACTGTTACTTCTTGGTCTCCATTGCCTGTACCATTTATCTTTGGTACACCTTGACCACGTAATTTAAAGTTAGTATTAGGTTGAGTTCCTGCCGGAATAGTTAAATCAACTGGACCATGAACTGTATTTACACGAATTTTATCTCCTAAAGCTGCTTGAGCAAATGAAATTGGAGCTTCAGTATAGATAGTTGTACCATTTCTTCTAAATTCTTTGCTTGGTTTAACTCTAAATACAATGTACAAGTCACCGTAAGGACCACCATTTTTTCCAGCTTCGCCTTGACCACTTAAACGAATCTGTTGTCCATTATCAATACCAGCTGGAACAGTAACTTGAAGAGTCTGCTTTTTGTCGACGGTGCCCTGACCATGGCAAGTTTGACATGGATGTTCAATAATTGTTCCGCGTCCTCCGCACTTGTCACAAGTAGTTTGTTGTTGAATAACACCGAGTGGTGTTTGACGAGTTACCGTCATTACCCCACTTCCATGACATTTATCACACGTAATTGGATGAGTACCTTTTTCAGCACCAGAGCCGTCACAAGTAGGACAAACTTCACTTCTAGTATAGGTAATATCGGTCTTTTTACCCTTGATTGCATCCATAAAGTCAATCGTCATTGTATAATCTAAATCTTGACCTTTTTGCGGTGCAGTTGGATCTACACGACTTCTGCCTCCGCCAAATGCTGAACCAAAGATATCACCGAAAATATCGCCAAAATCACCAAAGCCTTGAGATGAGTATCCACCTTGGCCGCCAAAACCGCCAAAGCCTTGACCACCAAAGCCACCTTGACCATTTACACCTGCTTGGCCAAATTGGTCATACTGAGCTCTTTTCTGTTTATCATGGAGAACCTCATATGCTTCATTTACTTCCTTGTATTTTTCTTCAGCACCAGGTTCATGGTTTAAGTCTGGGTGATATTTTTTTGCTAGTTTACGATATGCCTTACTAATCTCACTTTCACTAGCATTTTTATCAACACCCAGCACATCATAATAATCACGTTGTGCCATCTGAAAACTCCTTTATTCATAAAAGAAAAGAACTACAATCACGCAGTTCTTTTCTTGTTTGATTTAATTATAAAACTTTTTACTTATCAGGGTCTACCTTATGAAAGTCTCCATCAACAGTTGAACCACCTTGACCGTTGTCTGAGCCATTATCATTGTTTGGTTGACCACCATTTTGTGGGCCTTGAGGGCCAGCTTGACCAGCTGCACCTTGAGCACCACCATTTTGTTGGTAAAGCTTAACAGCTAAATCTTGAGCAGCCTTTGATAAAGCTTCTTTCTTTTCTTTCATTTCATCCAAGTTGTTGTCTTTTTGAGCCTTCTTCAAAGCATCTAAAGCATCTTGAACATTCTTAGTTTCAGTTTCAGGAACTTTACCCTCAGTTTCCTTTAAAGTCTTTTCAGTAGTAAAGATTAATTGATCTACTTCGTTACGTAAATCAACTTCTTCTTTACGCTTTTTATCTTCTTCAGCATGCTCTTCAGCATCCTTTTGCATCTTCTTGATTTCTTCATCTGATAAACCAGAAGAACTCTTAATGGTAATCTTTTGTTCCTTACCAGTACCCATATCCTTAGCAGATACATTTACAATACCGTTCTTATCGATATCAAAAGTAACTTGAATTTGTGGAACACCACGTGGTGCTGGTGGAATATCAGTTAATTCAAAGCGTCCCAAAGTCTTGTCATCAGCGGCCATTGGACGTTCACCTTGTAAAACATGAACATCTACTGCTGGTTGGTTATCAGCTGCAGTTGAAAAGATTTGGCTCTTTGAAGTTGGAATAGTAGTGTTTCTGTCAATTAACTTAGTGAAGACACCACCCATAGTTTCAATACCAAGTGATAATGGAGTAACATCAAGTAAAACAATGTCCTTAACATCACCTGAGATAACACCACCTTGAATTGCTGCACCTAAAGCAACAGCTTCATCAGGGTTAATTGAGTGATCTGGTTCTTTTCCAGCCCAATCCTTAACAGCCTTTTGAACTGCAGGAATACGAGTTGAACCACCGTTTAAAATAACTTTGTCAATATCATTTACAGTCAAACCTGCATCACTTAAAGCATTGTCAAATGCTACCTTAGTCTTTTGAACTAAATCATCAGTTAATTCATCAAACTTAGCACGAGTCAAATCAGCTTCAAGGTGAAGTGGACCAGCTTCTCCAGCAGAAATGAATGGAAGTGAAATGTGAGTTGAGGAAACACCAGATAAGTCTTTCTTAGCCTTTTCTGCAGCATCCTTTAAACGTTGTAGTGCCATCTTATCGTTAGATAAGTCAACACCATTTTCTTCCTTAAAGTTTTGGATTAACCAATCCATAATTCTTTGGTCAAAGTCGTCACCACCAAGGTGAGTATCACCATTAGTTGATAATACTTGGAAGACTCCATCACCTAATTGCAAGATAGAAACATCGAAAGTACCACCACCAAGGTCGTATACTAATACTTTTTCATCATTTTCATCTTTATCAAGACCATATGCTAAAGCTGAAGCAGTTGGTTCATTGATAATTCTTTGAACATTTAAGCCAGCAATTTTACCAGCATCTTTAGTAGCTTGACGTTGTGCGTCATTGAAATAAGCAGGAACAGTAATAACTGCGTCAGTTACCTTTTCACCCAAATAGTCTTCAGAGAACTTCTTAATGTATTGCAAAATGAAAGCTGAAATTTCTTGTGGAGTGTATTCCTTATCGCCAACTTTAACTTTGTAGCCTTCTTCACCCATATGACTCTTGATTGAAACAATAGTGTTAGGGTTAGTGATTGCTTGACGCTTAGCTACTTCTCCAACTTGAATTTCACCATTTTTAAAAGCAACTACAGAAGGAGTTGTACGGTTACCTTCTGGGTTAGTAATAATTTTAGGTTCTTTACCTTCAAGTACGGCAACAGCAGAGTTAGTCGTACCTAAGTCAATACCAATAACTTTTGACATATATGGAACTTCCTTTCTTATTGAGCCACTACAACCATTGCTGGTCTTAATGTTCTATCTTTATATTGATATCCTTTTTGTAAAACTTTAACTACGCGATCTTTTTGTTCATCATTTTCTGCTGCTACAGTTTGAACAGCTTGATGAAGAGAAGGATCAAAAGTTTCACCCTCGGCTTTAATTTCAGTAATTCCTTGATCTTTCATCGATTTAACTAATGAATCAAGAGTCATCTGAACGCCCTTTTGGAGTTGCTTAGCAGCTTCATCATCGGCTTTAACAGCTAATGCTCGCTCCAAGTTATCCATTGCTGGCAAAACTTCTTTAGCTAGGCTTTGAGACTCATATTTTATTAACTGAGCACGTTCTTTTGCATAGCGCGCTTGCATATTTTGAATCTCAGCTTCACTACGTAAGTATTTATCTTCAAGATCCTTATTTCTAGCAGTTAATTCAGCAATTTCTTTTTCATAATTCTCTACTGGATTTTCCTTAACTTCCTCTTTCGGAGCTGCTTTTGGATCTTTTTTTGGTGACTTATCTGGGGTCACCTCGTCCTTTAAATCTTTTTCATGCGGAAACTCTTCTTTACTCACAGCTAACCTCCTTACTTAAATCTACCATAATAATCTAACAATTTCTTTGCTAGTTCATTCCTAAAATACTCGAGTAATCCGATCATCTGCGAGTATGGCATGTTTGTTGGTCCTAGTAGTGCAATTGTTCCTTTACCATATTTACCAACACTATATTGTGCAGTTAATAAGCTATAATTTTCAAGTAAATCGGATGGTAATTCTGAACCTAATTTAACCTGAACTTTAGAACTAGAATCATTTTTCAGTTCATCTTCAGGATTAAAACCAATTAAACTTGAAAGTGCGTCATTTTGATCAATTAACTTATAAAGTGATTTTATCTTGGTTAAATCATCATTTTCATAATTACTCAAAAGATTAATTTGACCATCAACATACATTTGCTCACTGGCCGCATCTTTAATGACATCTTGTAAGAGATCTAATATTTCCGGTGCAGATCCTCGAGCAATAAGATGATCAGCAATTCGCTTGAGTAACACTTCATTAATCGAACTAAGCGATTTTCCAACTAATTGATCATTAATCAATCGAACAGCTTTTTCAATTTCTTCCCCATTAGTATGATGAGGCAAAGTATAAATTTGATTCTTTACATTACCATCATCAGTAACTAAAATGGCCATCACTTGATGACTAGATAGAGGAACAATTCTAAAACCTGTAACTTTTACAGAATGTGTTTCAGGTCCTGCTGCAAAAGCCGTGTAGTTAGTCAAATCAGATAAAATCTTTGCAGCTTCCTGCACGATTTCATTAACTTGCTGAAAGGGTTGGTCTAATTGGTAAATAATTCGATTATAGACAGATGCTGGTATTTTTACTGGATTAATTAAATGATCTAAGTAGTATCGATAACCAGCAGTTGAAGGAATTCGGCCACTTGAAGAGTGTGTCTTTTCAAGTAGGCCTTTCTCTTCCAAAACCGCCATTTCATTTCGAACCGTTGCACTTGAGACCTTGACAGGCAGTTGATTCATCACGGTCTTAGAACCTACTGGCTCATGTGTCTGAGTAAAGTCCATAATAATAGTCTTTAAAATAAGTTCTTGCCGTTCAGTCAACATTTTCTCGCCCCCATTATTAGCACTCTTCTTTCTTCTGTGCTAACAATTTATATAATACCATAATTTAGCAATTGTTCAAGCAGAGTGCTAATTTTATTTTGGAGATTTATAGTTATAAAATTAAATACTTATGTGCTCAATACCATTAAGTTAAAGAATTGATAAATTAAATTTTTGAAAATTAAATTATTTTGATTTGGTTCTTTTTGATGTTTTTAGTGATAATTAAGAAAGATTGATAAGTCCTTCTAAAAAGACACCTATCAGCGTAAAATTATTGATAAGTATCTAACCTTAAATTGTTATTGTCTTAACTTAATGAAATTGTCTGGTAGGGGTGTGTTTTATAATAAGCCATGTTTATTACATGATCGTACTTATTAAGATCCTCTTTTGAATAGTGATGACTTATCTCAATAAATGTTAGATTAGATTCCATAAGCCAATTTTTTATACTTTTTGCTGTTACTTTATCTAATGAAGCATCAATTTCATCGAGTAATAATACTGGTCTATCTATCAAAATTGCACGTGCCAAGCCAATTCGCGCAATCTGTCCTCCTGATAACTCATTGGCATTATTTTCTAATTTATATCCAAGCCCTTTTTCTTTTATGAGATCCCTTAATTCCAACTTTTCACATACTTTTAGAACTCTCTCTTTTGGAATTTTAGCTCCTAATGTTAAATTGAAAAGCAAACTTTCGGGAAAAAGAACTGTTTTTTGACTAACATAGCCAAATATATCCTTAAACGTACCTTTTTTTTGACCTTCTAAGTTTATTTTTATCAGCTGTGCTGATCCATGTTTACCATACAATAAAAACTGAAATAGCGTTGATTTGCCGGATCCAGATGGTCCAATTATTACTGCTTTTTCCCCCTTCTTCAAAGTAATATTAATATGGTTGGCTAATTTTTTCTTCTCTCTTTCTAAAGTTAAATTATCAATAATTAGTTCTTTAAATTCTGTGCATGCAGTTTGAATTGCATCCTTTTTATGCAATAATTCATTAATTCTTTTTACAATTTTCTGTGTTGTAGCTAAATTATTTCTTTGCGTCAATATTTGAAGAATAGGGTTTACAAATGAGTTAGTTAATTGAACAATTGCAAATAAAGCACCTAGCGTTGTTTCTCCTCTTATTACCATAATAATACCAACAGATAGAGGTAAAATAAAAGTTCCTCCCATGGCAATTATATTAATCCAAGCGTCTGCATTATTTTTTAACAAGTTTAATTTTAATAATCTATTTTCTAATGCGTTAACTTTATTTCCATTTACATCAACAGCTTTATCTACCTGATTATATAAATTAAATAGTTCGGTTCCTTGAAGAATATGTTTTGTATGATTAACGTATATGCTATTAGCTTTTGACCATTCATTGGTTGCGTTTTTTATGTTGCTCTGAAAACGATTGGATATAACGGTCGGTAATAAAGCTCCAATAAAAAACACTAGAGTTAATGTCCAATTCAAAACAAAAGCATAACTAAACGCTAATATTAATGTATAAATATTTAATAAAATAGAAATTTCTGCTTCATATTGATTAGTTTCTAATAATTTAAAATCATTAGTTAAAAAACCTAAATTATCACTATTTTCTTCTTCATTATAAAGCATCCCCCTTAATATTTCTTTTCTTAGTTTTTTATTAGTTTCCCCTATTGCATTAGCCTTTAAATAATTAAACAACAGATTAGACACAAGCAACAAAGTTAAAATAACAATAATTTGTAAAAAGAATTTAGGCATATTACTATAGCGTTTGGTACTTGCCATATCAGTTAAAGATCCGACTATGTAAGCCATCACAATATTTTCAGTACTATATATAAAACCGAAAATATTTAATAGAAAAAATTTCCAATGAGGAATATTTTTATAAATTAACATTGAATCATCTCCTGGATATTTTTAATAAAGTTACTTATTTCACTATAATTTTTTTCAACGGCTTGAGTATACTTTAAGAAATAAAATGGAGGTTTATGATTTGTTTTCTCATGAATATATTTTATTATTTCTTCATTACTATTGAGCTTAGTTTCTGAAATATCCATGCGTTGCTCCCAAAAATCATGATCGTTTAAAAATAACGATTTCTCATAGTTAACTATAATAAAATCATCTAGATAATAGCCTTGAATATAAGTAATATACTGCCAATATTTATTTTCTTTGTCTTTTAAAAATTGACAGAAACCAATCATATTTTTCATTACAAATTCTTCATGAAAATAGGTATTATCTGTAATATTAAAAAGTAATGTATGAAAAGTTTCATGAATATAGTTCACAATAATATTTTCTTCCATACTACTAATATAGATTCGATTCTCTAGTGGATTTACTTTCTCAGAATAGTTTTTAATAGTTCTTCCGGTTATATTGGAAATAAATAAAATATTATTGTTTATTATGGTATGAGTGGGAATAATTTTTTGGTTAAGTTTTTTTGAACCATACTCAATAAGTAATTTTTTTACATCTTCAATAGTACATTTGTCTTGAGCAGACGGATTCTTCAAGCTTATACTCTTCAATAGTTCAAAACTACGAAAGTCAACAGGAGAAGCCAAAAATAGATTAATATTTTCATCAAATTTATTAAAGAAAACATTAGGGGATTCTACTTCTTTTCCTTCACTATCTTCACGATATCTAAAAATATATTTTTGAAAATCTCCCCAATAAAATCTATTATCCAAATAATATTTATTCTCCCTAAAATTAAATCTTCCCCAGTCTACATTTCCGATCTGAGATATATCATCAAAAATATATTTTGAAGAGAAAAATGCAGAAGCATATGCATGAAAAATAGTGCCTGTATTATCTACTAAAATATTAGCTGGGTCTTTAAGAAAATATTCTTGCATTTCTTTGAATTTTTCTACATAAAATTCATAATTATTTATATCTATTAATTCAAACTGTGTTTCGGCAACATTATAACCCGTCTCTAAAATTTTTATATCCTTATGTTTTTTAAAAATATTACTCAATATTTCAATTACTAATTTTCCATCATCAGCGTTACTGAGTAGATATTTGGGATGATATTTTTCTAGTAATTGTTCAATTTCAGTATAATTATTTATTTTTCGATCGATAATAGTAATATTTAATTGGGAGTATCTTCTTTTTAATACATTTACTTTTTTTAAATTTATATCTTTATATAAATAATTCTGTGCAATAATGTTTTTTTCTTCTACTACATCCCCATCAATTAATATAAAATTATCAAAGCCTAATTTTGAAAGAAATTCTAATGTATAACTACCAGCTGTACCCAATCCTAAAGTCATAATTGGAGTGTTTTTTGCTTTTTTTATGTATTGCTTAAAATTAGTATTAGGAAATGTATTTATAAGTCTTTCCAATCTAAAGAATTTATTGGAACTACTTATTGGATCTTTAACTATAAGATTATTTTGAAGCAAAGTTTCAATTAATTTATTTGTTTGTTTTGAATTTTTTCCAATAAAGTTTTTTATCTCTTCTTTATTTTTGGGATTTTTTAAAAACTTTAACAAATTCCATACTAATTCATCATCTGAAGTTTTGACAATTCTTTTAAAATGATTATTCGTTGAATTGATAATGATACCTTCGTTATTTTTTAATATTATTAGACCAGTATTGGTTCCGTATTTCATATATATTACTCCTACCTATAAAAAAAGAATTGAAGCCTCATTATTGGTTCAATTCTCAATTAAGTCTATGAAACTATAATTTTACTTAATAATTCCGCTAATATTTACATCATTTTTGTAAATTCCGCTAATATTCACATCGTTTTTGTAAATTCCGCTAATATTCACATCGTTCTTGTAAATTCCACTAATATTCACATCGTTCTCTTCATATTGAGATTCAGGCACTACTAATTTAACTTCAAAATTTTCCATTTATTTCACCTTTCAGTAAAAAGTATTGTAATTAACTAAGAGCTATTTCCTAAGCTCTGATAAGAGTATATAAGAGATAAATCAGTTCAGATAAAAAAATTCGTATCAGAATAATATATTCTAATACGAATTTTTATTTTATATTTTCTTTCAAAAAATTATTTAATTCTTCTGCATAGCTATCCATACCAATTTCACTTATCATTCTTTTGAGTCTCAAACATTCTTTGAGATATTTTATTTGAAAAGTATTTCTATAATAGATTAAATTTTTCAAAAAAAGAATTACTAATTTATAAAATGTAAGTTCAGGAACCATTTTTATTTTTTCTGTTTTTTTCAAAAAAATATTTATTTCTTCTTCTCTGTTTTCTTTTATTGCCAAAATCATTAAGTTAGCAACTATTGTCAACAATGCTATTTGCATCTTTATACTATTCGTATTTTGATATTGATTCAAAATTTTATTTCCTATAATTTTACCGGTATCAAAATTGTACAATTCAATAAAATCACAAAAAATTCCCACATTAGTTTCATTAAAATCTTCAATCTCAAACAGCCTTTTTTGCATTTTTCGTTTGAGTTCTTCATTAACCTGATCATTAGGTTTGCTCATAGTTTCCAAACTGGCTTCAATTATGAGAAAAGTGTCATTTTTATCTTTTTTAGATAAATTACTCTCTTCTATTAGCTTTTTAATCTCACCTATCTTCTCTTGATCATTCTCATAGTATGCTTCTCTCATCATTCTACTAAAATCTTTTTTTGGAAAATGGATAAATCCATCTTGATAGTTGAATTTTCTAAAAAATTCTTCCAATTCGATTCCATTATAATTTAATATCTTTATCAAATCTTCTGCTGTTATTCTATGAATTCCCTGTTCCACTTTAGAATAATAGGGTTGACTAACAATGTCATTAATAAAATTTTTTTGATTTTTATTTTGACTTAGTCTATATTCTTTTAGTACTTCTCCAATTTTCATTTTATAATAATCTCCAATATTAACTGAACTAGAGCTAGTTCTTCAGGACCCTCTCCATTCATTCATTATAATCGTAATTTCATGGTCAGAACTATCTTTTAACCAAGCTTTTGAAATTTTAATAACCAAATACATCTACTAAAAGTTTCAACATTGCTCTAGTATAACTCACATTATCTACTTTGATATCTAGATGGTTTTATTAGCTAAATTTACAAATGCGTCTACTTTTATCATTGTAAGATTGCCTAAAACAATCTTGATTTCTGAACTTTTTACCATCCCTTTCTTATTCTAAAAAATTCCTGTATAAGCATAGTATCATGAAGCTAAAATATTGTACCGCGTTATTTTTATTATTTTCCTCATTACCACTTCTTTGAAGAATTTAATCTTATCCGCTTGTCAGCAACCTGATCAATAAAGTATTTATCATGCTCAGTTACTAACATCGCTGGCTGTACTTTTCTTAACATGTTAATTAACTGATCCTGGTTAAACACATCTAAATAATTAGCTGGCTCATCCCATAAATATATATCTGCTTCTTCTACCAATGATTTGGCAATCGCCACTCTTTTTTGCTGTCCCATACTCATTTCTTCAATTTTTGTGGCAAAGCTTTCTCTCGGAAAACCCATTTTTCTAAGAATATTTAATAGATTTTCATAAGATATTTTTTCTTTTTCTGCAAACTGAGATAAAGTACCAGAATATTCAATAAAATTTTGTGGTAAATATGATATCTTTAAGCCATTAACAATATCAAGCTTTCCTTGAGAAATCACATTTTTATCTGGTTTTAAAATATTTTTCAAAAATGTAGACTTTCCAGATCCATTTTTTCCTTCTAGAGCTACAATCCCATGATTTTTAATAGTTAAATTTAAATCTTCAAACAATTTCTTATTTTGGACTGTAAGATCTAAATGCTGCGCTTCTAATAGAGTTCCATGATAGTTGGGATGAAAGTTCATTTCTAATTCAGAAATAGACTCAACATTTATCATTAAGCCTTTTTTATCTTGAATATTCTTATCCATTCTTCTTTCAAGATTCTTCGATCTTTTCATTATTTTAGCCGCTTTATGACTAAAGAAACCTTTATTAATGAATGCATGGATTTCATTTTTATGAGCACTTGCTTTTTTATTGTTTTCTGATTGAAGAGAATATCCTTTTACTCGCTTTCTACTTTCGTTCAAACTTCTAATTTGACCTTGAAGTTTTTCATTCTTATCTTGATTAAACTTATCTCGCTTTGTCTTTGTATCTTCATAACTGGCAAAATTTCCCTGATACAAATGAATCTCGGTATTTTCAATTGCTAAGATATGGTTTGTTACTTGATTTAAGAAAGCACGATCGTGACTCACCACAATGTAGCCATTAGAATGTTGTTGTAAATAAGCTATAACCTGCATTCTGGAGTCTTCATCTAAATGATTAGTGGGCTCATCAATTAAAGGAAAACTATTTTTATTAATGAAGGATAGTGCCAACAAAACCTTAGTCTGTTCTCCACCACTTAAAGAATTAAAAGGCTGCCAAATAAGTTCAGGATCAACTTTCATTAAATTTAATTCACGTTCAAGCTCCCACTGTTCAAATGAAACTTGTTCTTGCAGCGCATATAAAGTTAATTGTTCCTTATTTTTAACAGTAAGCGGAAAATAGTTAAATTCAAGTTTAGCTTGTATCTTTCCTGTTCCCCTTAAATTACCTCGTAAAAGATTTAAGAAGGTTGTCTTTCCCCTTCCGTTTCTTCCTACTAAACCTAATTTCCAACTACTATCCAAGTCTAAATTTAAATTATTAAATATATTATCTGAGCTATCTTGATATCTAAAAGAAAGATTTGAAATATTAATATTACTCATATTAATCACCTCACGAAAAAAGCCTACACTTTTGACAAGTGTAGACTTTCTCCTAGTTAAGCAAAAAAAGAAGATCCCCATCTACGTTCAATCTTGTCAAAAGTGCACAGTTGTCCTTATAAAAGAAAATAATTATTAAAATTCAACTATGCTATTTTGCAAGATTAAAAACGCAACGGCGTAACCTTCTTTCAAATATTAAATTTCAATTGATAGAAATATTCTATCACATAGATTATATAAAAGTAACCCTAAAATTAGTTTTTCAATTTATAAAAATATTGTTTAATATCACGCTTATCCTGATCTAATTGATGTGAAAGTTCTTCTATACCAGAAAACTTTTTATTTTTACGGATAAACTTGTACCAGGCTAAAGTTAGTGGCTTACCATAGGCTTCTTCATCAAAATCAAAAATATTAGTTTCAATTGTCAAACCATGATTTGTTTTGAAAGTTTCATTATAGCCAACGCTAGTCATAGCATCATGCCATTTTCCATTTACCTTTGCTCTAGTTGCATAAACTCCCTCAGCTGGTAAAACTTTAGAGCCAGAAATTTCAAGATTAGCAGTTGGAAAGCCAATTTTATGTCCACGTCTGAAGCCGTGAACAATAATGCCAGAAGTTTCATAAGGCTGGCCAAGTAACTCAGCTGCTAGTTCAACATTTCCATGCTGAATAGCTTTTCTAATATAAGTAGATCCCACTTTTATTTTATCTATTGCTTGTTTTGGCTCCACTACAATTTTAAATCTATCTTTAGCAAATTTAGGTAGATTTTCTACATTAGCAATATCTTTGGGGCCATAAGTATAATCAAAACCAACGACTACTGTATCAGCTTTGAGTTTCATTACCACCTGATCAACAAAATCTTGAGGCGAAAGCTGGCTAAATTCTTTAGTAAATTTAATAATTACTAAGTAATCTACTCCCAGCTTCTCCATTTTATGCTCTTTTTCTTGCTCAGTTTCTAAATAGACAAATTTATGATCGTTGTTATAAATTTCTTTAGGATGTTTATCAAAAGTCATTACCATTAATGGTAAGTGCTTTTGTTCTGCTATTAGCTTAGCATCTTTAATAAGTTTTTGATGTCCAATATGCACCCCATCAAAAAAACCTAGTGTTAAGATTACCTTTTTAGTCGTGATAGGTGCAGAAATAGGATAATCTAAGGTTATTACTTTCATTTTTTACTCTCACTATTCATTTTTTAAAAGCATCATTTCAGGACGATAAATTTTACCTTGTCGTTGATAAATAGCTTTTATATGTCCATTATAAACCAAAGCTACCTTGGCATAAGTGGTATTCAATTTAATGCTTGCTCCATTTGAAACTCTTTTAAATTGATCTGGTGATATTTGAAGTTGGGGTAAATCTACGAAAAAGCTATCAATTGGTTGAAGCCATCTTTCAGGATAATCTATTTCTTTTTCAATAGTTTCTAGATCTACCGCTTGACTTAAATCAAAACCTGAACTGCTAGTTCTAGTAAGACTGGTCATTACAGTTGGAACTCCCAATTCCTCTCCCAAATCATTTACTAGGGATCGTACATAGGTTCCTTTAGAACAGCGAATAGCAAAATTAAAACTTTCAGTTTTTTCTAGTGGATCATATTCTGGATCTTGAGTTAATTCATAACTATAAATGTTTACTTTTCTTTTCGGACGTTCTACTGGGATATTTTCTCGAGCATATTCATAAAGTCTTTTACCATTAACACGGACCGCAGAATATATTGGAGGAACTTGATCAATCTTTCCAGTAAGTTTTTTCATTCCACTAATAATTTCATCACTTGTAAATGGAGTAACTATCTTTTCTTCTGCAGTGGTTGTTCCATCTAAATCATAGCTATCAGTTGCTCTTCCAAACATTCCACTTCCAATATATGACTTTGGTTTTTCATGCATCAATTCAATTAGCTTTGTGGCTTGGCCAATTGCAATCGGTAATACCCCATTTACTTCTGGATCCAGCGTACCTGCATGTCCAATTTTTCTAATTTGTAAAATTTTTCGTAATTTATAAACACAGTCACTACTGGTTACTCCGCGTGGCTTATTTACTACTACAATTCCATTTAGCATTATTTAATCTCCAAAATAAAAGACGCCTTTCGGCGTCTCTTTCATTTATTTATTTTTATTCTCGCGTTCTTGATCTTGCTTCTTGACTTGATTAATTAACTTATCAATCTTAGAACCATAAGCAACAGAAGTATCACGTTTAAAAATCAACTCAGGAACCTTGTAAACAGTTAAAGTTTGACCAAGCAAGTGACGCATCATACCTTTTGCTTTATCAAGTCCTTCAGCTACTTCTTTTTCCTTTGCTGGATCATCTGTCAACATACTGTAGTAAACAGTCGCATATGATAAATCATTTGTACATTCTACAGCTGTGATAGTGACATCATTTAAACGTGGATCACGAATATCTTTACGTAATATCTTTGTCAATTCACGTAAAATTTCGCCTTCTACACGACCAATTCTATGTTTCATAATTAAGCTCCTTTTTGTGAAAAAAGATGCCTATTTAACAGGTACCTCTTGCATCTCGTAGGCTTCAAGTTGATCGTCAACTTTAATGTCATTAAAGTTTTCAATTGTGATACCACAATCAAATCCTTGCTTAACTTCCTTAACGTCATCCTTGAAACGTTTTAGAGATGCAACTTTTCCATCATATTTAACAATACCATCACGAATTACACGAATACCTGAATCTCTAGTAACATATCCGTTATCAACAAAGGCACCAGCAATTGTACCAATCTTAGATACCTTCCAAGTTTCACGAACAGTTAAGTTACCAGTAACTTTTTCTTCGTATGTAGGTTCAAGCATACCCTTCATTGCAGCTTCTACGTCATCCATAACCTTGTAAATAATGTTATATAGACGAATATCTACACCTTCAGAATCTGCTTGACTCTTAGCAGTATTAGTTGGTCGAACATTGAAACCAACAATAAATGCGTTTGAAGCACCAGCTAAAGTAACATCAGATTCATTAATGGCACCAACACCAGAGTGAATAATGTTAACTCTTACACCTTCAACTTCGATCTTTTCAAGAGATTGTTGCAATGCTTCTGCTGAACCTTGAACGTCAGCCTTAAGAACAATGTCAACTTCCTTCATGTTCTCTTTCTTCATTGTATCAAACAAGTTGTCTAAAGTAACATGTTGGACATTTTCACGTTGTTTTTCTAAGGCATTCTTAGCACGTTGTTCACCAACGCTTCTAGCAGTCTTTTCATCATCAAAGACAACCAATTTATCAGCTGCTTCTGGAACATCATTTAAACCGGTAATTTCTACAGGAGTAGATGGGGTAGCCTTCTTCACTCTACGTCCCTTATCATTAGTCATAACACGCACACGGCCAAATGTATCACCAACAACAATTGGATCTCCAACCTTTAATGTACCTTGTTGAACTAAAATATCTGCTACTGAACCACGGCCCTTATCAAGACGAGCTTCAATTACAGTACCAATTGCTTTTTGATCTGGATCAGCCTTAAGTTCCATGACATCAGCTTGAAGTAAAATCATTTGCAAGAGCTCTTCAACATTTTTACCAGTCTTAGCAGAGATCTTAACAAAGATTGTATCGCCACCCCAATCTTCAGGAACTAAACCATATTTCATAAGTTGTTCCATAACATGATCAGGATTTGCGCCTGGCTTATCAATCTTGTTCACAGCAACAATAATCGGAACCCCAGCACTCTTAGCATGGTCAATAGCTTCAATTGTTTGTGGCATTACACCATCATCAGCTGCAACTACTAAGATAACGATATCGGTGATTTCAGCACCACGGGCACGCATATTTGAGAAAGCGGCATGTCCTGGAGTATCTAAGAAAGTAATTAAACGATCATCGATTCTTACTTGATAAGCACCGATTCTCTGAGTAATACCACCGGCTTCGTGTTCAGACACGTTAGTGTGACGCAATCTATCAAGTAAAGTAGTCTTACCGTGGTCAACGTGACCCATAATTGTTACAACTGGTGGACGTTTTTCTTGATGCTTAGAAGCTTTAGATTCTTCCATTTCCTTAGTGTATAAAGTATCAATATCAGAGATATCTTCATGCACTTTTTCTTCAGCTTCAATACCATATTCAGCTGCTAAAAGCTCAATAGTATCCTTATCTAAAGATTGGTTTTGGTTAGTCATAACACCTAACATAAATAGCTTCTTAACAATTTCTGCAGGCTCTCTATGAAGAAGTTTTCCTAAATCTTGAGCATTCATGCCTTCTTCATAAACTAATGTTTCTGGCAATGGACGTTCCTTTCTTTGAGTTGGTTGCTTCTTGACTTCTTTACTTTGGTTGATACGTTTATTCTTTTTATTTCTACGACGACGTGCCTTATCTGAATGTTCGCTTCTTTCACGTTCATAATCTGGCACTTCACGTTTCTTACGAGTAAAGTCTTTCTTACGAGTTGGCTTTGTTTCTTCTTTTTGAGGAGCAGGTACAACTGGAGCGATAGGCTCTACCTTTTTTACAGTAGGTCTCTTAGCCTTATTTCTAGCCGGCGATGGTTTAATAATCTTTGGACCAACTGGTTTTTGTGAAGCTTGAACACGAGCTTTTACAGCTGCAGCTCCTTCGAGTTTTTCTTCTTTTGGCTTACGAGTATTTTCCACTTTTTTAACCTTTGATCTTTGAGGATTTTGTTCTTGATGCCATTTACGGCGGGAAGCCTCAGTCTGAGCGTTTAATTCACTAGCTTCGGCTCTTTGTTTTTTCTTAAATTTATTTAATAAATCACGTGCTGCTGGTTTAGCAGAAGTTGTCTTTTTATCTTCATTCTCACGTCGATTATTTTGTTGTTTTTTAAAATTATTATTTCTGTGCTTGTTATTTCCGTGACGATTATCATGTTCATTTTTATTATCACGACGACGAATTGCACCCACAGAAACCTTTATTTTAGCTTTTTCTTTACGACTTGAATTTTTAGAATCCTTTTCAGTAGATGGCGTAGTATTAGTAGACTTCAAACTATCTACTAACTTAGAAACTTGCTTATCATCTAGGGAGGACATGTGGCTCTTTACATCAAAACCCAAATCTTGTGCCTTTTTTACAACAATTTTGTTTTCAATGTCTAATTCTTTCGCTACTTCATAAATACGTTTTTTAGCCATCAAATCACACTCCTTCGTTTAAATTCTTTATCATTGCTTTGCTGAAACCGGAATCCGTAACAGAAACTAATTTTCTTTCTTTTCCAAGGGCCTGTGTTATTTCAGCACTAGAAAAAGTATCTACTAGTTTGACATCTTTTTTTCTTATAAGGAAATTCAGTTTATCTTTAGTATTTTGACTTACATCATTCCCAATAAAAATCAATTTTGCTTGATTTTTGCTTAAAGATATTTTTACTGCATCAAATCCCGTTGCTAACTTTCCAGCTTTTTGCGCTAATCCAAGTAAATTTAAAGTTTTTTGTTTGTTTTGCAAAATTACTTATCACCAAACAATTCTTTTCTTGCTTTTTGATGATCAACATATGCATAAAGATCATCATAAAAATCAGCTGAAACTTTAACCCCTAAGCTTTTTTCCAAAACTTGATTTTTTTGTGCTTCAGCAATTTTATCAGGTTCTAAAGATACATATGCACCTCTACCTGATTTCTTTCCAGTCGGATCAACCGAAATATTTTTATCCTTATCAACAACTACTCGCACCAATTCTTTTTTTGGTTGCATAGTATTTGTTAACAAGTCTTTACGCATTGGAATTTTTCTTTTCTTCAAAGAAAGTCACCTATTCCTCATCTTTATCTGCATCATCATTTAATGCTGAATTAACGTCTTCTCCATTTGGAAACTTATCGCTTGGATCGTCTTCAATTTGTTCAGCAATAGATTCTGGTGTTTCTTCATTTGAGACATTATCATTTGTAGTCTCTTGATCTGCTTCAACATCATCACCTTCAGAATCAACAAATTCAACTTGTGATTCAGGTTTAATGTCAATCTTATAGCCAGTTAAGCGAGCAGCAAGGCGTACATTTTGACCACGTTTACCAATGGCCAATGACAATTGGTAATCAGGTACAATTACCAAAGCATTCTTATCATCTTCATCCCCGCTAAATTGAACTGCAATTACTTCTGCTGGATTCAAAGCATTGGCAATAAAATCAGATGGATTATCTTCATATTTTACAACATCAATATTTTCTCCACCCAATTCATTAACGATGTTTTGAACACGAGCTCCCTTTGGTCCTACTAAGGTACCGACTGGATCAATATCAGAATCATTACTCTTAACTGCAATCTTGGTTCTATCGCCTGCTTCACGAGCAATGGATACAATCTCAACAGTTCCATCGTAAACTTCTGGTACTTCTTGTTCAAAAAGACGTTTTACTAAATCAGGTGCTGTTCTAGAAACTGTAATTTGTGCTCCCTTTGAATCAGATCCTACTCTAGTCACCAAGACACGAACTTTATCTTGAGGATTGTAAGTTTCACCTGGTAGTTGATCATTATGCGGCATTACAGCCTCTACATTTCCAATCTTCACATAAACGAAGCGATTGTCACGTCTTTCAACTGTACCAGTAACAATTTCATCTTTATATTGAGAGTACTCGCTAATAATATGTTCTCTTTCAGCTTCGCGTAAACGTTGCATAATAACTTGCTTAGCAGTTTGAGCAGCTAAACGTCCGAAGTCTTTAGGAGTTACTTCAAAACGAATTTCGTCACCAACTTCGTAAGCACGGTTAATTTCAAGAGCATCTTTCAAACTTACTTCGAGACGACTATCTTGAACTTCATCAACTACAGTCTTAATTGCATTAACTTTGAAGTTGCCTTTCTTTTCATCAAAAACAACTTCTACATTTTGAGCTTGGTTATAATTTTTCTTATATGCAGCTACTAAAGCAGCCTTAATCGCATCAACAATAACTTCTTGTTTAATGCCTTTTTCTTTTTCTAAGGTTGCAAAGGCTTCCACCATTTCTTTAGACATAAGTTTTTGATCATCCTTTCTAAAATTCAACTGCAAAGCGACTAGAAGCAATCACCTTTCTAGGGATTGTGATGTCTTTGCGTCGTGTTTTGATCTTTACTTCTAAGACGATCTGATCTTGATTGAGATCTTTTAAAGTACCTTCAAAAGTCTTTTCACCATCAATTTTTTGATAAAGACTAACATGAATGTAGGATCCCTTGGCACGTTCCCAATCTTTTTCATTCTTGATTGGACGCTCTAAACCAGGAGATGAAAGCTCTAAAATATACGGTTCAGGAAAAGGATCAGGATCTAATTCATCTAGTTTTTCTGATACCAATTCACTTAAATTTGCGATCTCTTCAATATCAATTCCGCCTGGGCGACGATCAACATAAATGCGAAGATAATATTGCTTCTTTTCCTTTACATATTCAACATCGACCAGTTCATCGCCTCTTGCTTCGGCTAAAGGCGTAACTACGTCTGCCACCAATTCGGTAACTTTTGTCAAATCTCTTCCTCCGTAATAAAAAGAGTGAGCATTACTGCTCACTCGAATTTGCTATTCGAACTTCGTTTTTAGAATAGCATATTTACTGCAATTTGTAAATTATCCCGCTAAAATAGTGACAATTGATTCTGATCAGGCATTCCCTCAAGAACACCATTATTTTCAAAATACTCCATAATTGTTTGTGATACTTTGCCGCGAGTGGCAAGATCTTCTTTTGAAAGAAATTTCTGTTCCGCACGTGCAGCTACAATTTGCTTTGCAGCATTGTCACCTAACCCAGGAACAGCATTAAATGGTGCTAAAATTGTATGGTCATCAATAATCTTAAAGTCTGTGGCTTCAGATTCGTTTACATCTACCATCTTAATCTTTATTCCACGCTCTAAACATTCATTTGCAATTTCAAGTACAGTAAGTAATGACTTGTCTTTTGCAGAAACATCCATTCCCTTATCCTGAATTTCTTTCATTGCAGCTTTAACTGTATTCTTGCCGTGACTCATTGCTACCAAATCAAACAAGTCAGCACGAACAGAGAAGTAAGAAGCATAATAAATTACTGGATAATATACTTTAAACCAAGCAATTCTCAGTGCCATCAGGATATAGGCTGTAGCATGGGCTTTAGGGAACATATACTTAATCTTAAGACATGAGGGAATGTACCAATCAGGAATCTTATCGTTCTTTTTCAAGATTTCCATATTTTCATCGCTAATTCCTCTACCATGTCGTACAGATTCCATTGTAAAGAAAGCAACTTCTGGTTTTACACCCCAGTGAATCAAGTCCATCATGATGTTATCACGACAACCAATCACATTCTTCAACTTACAAGTCCCATTATTAATTAAGTCTTCTGCATTTCCTAACCATACATCAGTACCGTGCGATAAGCCAGAAATTTGCAATAATTCTGAGAAAGTAGTTGGTTTTGTTTCTTCAAGCATCCCTCTAACAAACTTTGTACCGAATTCTGGTACACCAAGTGTTCCCGTTTTTGATTGGATTTGTTCAGGAGTAACACCTAAAATTTCAGGACTTGAGAAGAGAGACATTACTCCCGGATCATCAGGAGGAATAGTTAATGGATCAACTCCGGATAGATCCTGTAGCATTCTGATCATGGTAGGATCATCGTGACCCAGAATATCAAATTTCAAAATATTATCATGGATAGAATGGAAATCAAAGTGAGTTGTAAGCCAAGCTGCACTTAAATCATCTGCTGGATACTGGACTGGAGTAAAGTCATAAATATCCATATCATCGGGCACTACAACAATACCTGCTGGGTGTTGTCCAGTTGTTCTTTTTACTCCAGAAGCACCGGCTGCTAGACGATCAAGCTCAGCATTTCTTAAATGTAGTTCATTTTCATCTTCATAATGCTTAACATACCCATAAGCAGTCTTATCAGCAACAGTCGCAATCGTCCCCGCTCTAAATGAATTGTCTGGACCAAACATAACTCGAATGTAGTTATGAGCTACTGGTTGATAGTCTCCAGAGAAGTTTAAATCGATATCCGGCACCTTGTCTCCATGGAATCCTAAGAAAGTAGCAAACGGAATATCTTGCCCATCTTTAACTAATGGAGTTCCACATTTTGGACACTCTTTGTCAGGTAAATCATATCCTGACCCATATTCTCCATTCTCAAAGAATTTTGAATACTTGCAATTCGGACAACGATAGTGCGGAGCCAAAGGATTTACTTCCGTAATTCCAGACATCGTCGCTACTAAACTAGAACCAACTGACCCACGTGACCCTACTAAATATCCGTCTTTATTTGATTTGGCAACAAGCCTTTGAGAAATTAAGTAAATAACTGCATATCCGTTTGAAATAATAGAATTCAATTCAAGTTCAATTCTATCTTCTACAATCTTTGGTAAAGGTTTTCCGTATAATTCGTAGGCTTTATTATAGGTTAAATCCTTCATTTCTTGATCCGCATTTTCAATATGAGGTGGATATAGTCCACTTTTAATCGGAGCGATTTCCTCAATTTGATCAGCTAATTTATTGGTATTATCAATTACAATTTCTTTAGCTACATCTTCACCCAAAAAGCTAAATGCATCAAGCATTTCCTGCGTTGAATAAAAATGTAAATCCGGTAAATTCTTATTGCGATTAGGATTTCCCTTTTGAGCCGCTAATAAAATTTTACGATAAATTGCTTCATGCGGTTCAACATAGTGCGAGTCACTGGTAGCTACGACTGGTTTATTTAATTCTTTACCTAATTTATAAATATTTTGAATAATTTCATGCAGCTCGTCTTCATCTTTAATTAGATCATCTTCAATTAAGGTTTGATAAGATGCTGGCGGTTGGACTTCAAGATAATCATAAAAACGTGCTTTTTCACGAGCTTCATCATATCCTTTTTGCATCATTGAAATGAATACATCGCCTTGCCAGCACCCACTACCAAATAATAAACCTTTATGATATTTTCTTAATTCCGACTTTGGGGTACGTGGAATACGATAGAAATATTTAGTACTTGCAAGCGATACAAGCTTGTACATATTTTTTAGTCCTTCTTGATTTAAAGCAAGAACACTCATATGACTTGGCTTAGCTCGCTTATAAACTTGACCATATTTAGCATAGTCATTCATTTTGCCTAAATCTGCTTCATGAAAACGTTCATTAAAAGCATCTAGCAATTTAAACATTAAGTATCCTGTAGCTTCGGCATCTTGATTAGCGCGGTGATGATGTTCAAGAACAACATTGTATTTCTTAGCTAAAGAATCAAGGGTGTGGCGAGTTTGTTCAGGATGCAAAAGTCTTGAAACTTCAAGCGTGTCAACAACAGGTTGCGTAATTTCTTCTAGACCTGCACGGCGTAAAGCCGCATTTACAAACCCAACATCAAATTGAACATTATGTCCACAGAGAGGACGATCACCATAAAATTCTTTAAATTTCTTAATTACATCTTTTTCATCATTAGCTGCACCAACCATTTCATCAGTAATTGATGTTAAGTTAATCGTTGTATCACTTAAGGGATGGTGGGGATTGATAAACTCATCGAATCTTTCCAGTACTTCTCCATTTTTCATTTTTACCGCACCGATTTCAATAATGGTGTCGTAAACAGAAGATAGTCCTGTTGTTTCAACGTCGAAAATCACATATTCACGATCTCGATAATCCATTTCAGTAGGATTAAGGACAAGCAAAGCATGATCATCAATCATATTGGCCTCATAGCCATATAAAATCTTCATTTTTTCGCTTGCACCAGTATGATAAGCTTCTGGGAAAGATTGCACATCTGCATGATCCGTAATTGCAATTGCCTTTTGACCAAATTTTTTCGCAGTTTTGATAAAGTCACTCGCCGTACTAGTTGCGTCCAATTGACTCATATTTGTATGAAGGTGCAACTCTACACGCTTTTTCTCTCCTTCATACTTTTCTTCTCGACCCTTATGTTCAATTAATTCTAAGTTTCGAATATTAAAAACAACGTCATGTTGATATTGATCATCAGCTGCATAACCTTGCATTCTAGCCCAAACGCCAGGTTTAATTCCCTTTAGATAATCAATTTGATCTTTGTCAGAAACAAATTTTTTAAAGCTAATTGAATCTGTATAGTCAGTAATCTCACCAGTAAAAATTACACTTCCAGATTTTAATTCATGAATATCAGTATTAAAAATATGGCCTTCAATAGCTACGTTTCCACTGCCATCTTCCAAGTCTTTAATTTGAATAAATTTAGCTTTTTTATCGACCTTTTTGTTGCCCATTCTTGTGCTCTTAACAGGCATTTTTTTCTTAGGTTCTGCCGGTTGTTTTTCATAGAATTCTTGCATAGCAGACTCATGCTGAGCCTGCTCTTGTTCTAGACTTCTTAAATTTTCATCAATATTAGTTTCATCAACTTTCGTTGTAAACTTAATATTGAAGAAACCATAACGTCTGAATTCTTTATTTAGTTCTGCTAAAACTTGTTCTGAAAGCAAGCCATTTACTACTTGGTTTTGAGTTGGAATTAGCCATTTTTCTTTTTCTAAATGAGGAGCTTGTCCTTGTAAAAATTCCCGAACAGCTGGTTTTAGGTTAGTTGAATTCTGAATGGCATAAGTCCAGTAGGCCGGTAGTTTCTTACTACTTCCATCGCGTGTTTGAACTAATAATTCAACATTCACAAATGGTTCAAAAGTCTCATGAATAAGTTCATTAAGAGAGCGATAAGTTTCAAAATCTAATGGTGTATCAAAAAAAACGTGGATTTTCCACTTTCTTTCATTAGCGTATACATCCACGTTTTCAATTTCACCATTTTGGACAATATCGTTATCTTCAAACTTATCAGGAAACTTGATTTGATCTAATAGTTTTTTGAAAAGTTCGTTCTTTTTTGTCACAAAAATTATCCTAACTCTTTTGTAATCACAGCATCCAAATCAGAAATATTAACTTCAGTAGCCTTTTCATCCATTGGACGCTTTACTTCTACAATACCATCTTTTGCTTTTCGACCGATTGTAATTCTTAATGGTGCTCCGACTAAGTCAGCATCATTAAATTTAACACCTGGTCGTTCATTTCTATCATCGTATAAAACATCATACTTGGCTGAAAGTTCTTTTTCAAGTTTTTCAGCTAATTCAGTTTGAGTTTCATCCTTCATTTTCATTTGAATTAAATGAATGGCAAATGGAGCAATTTCTTTTGGCCATGCGATTCCATTTTCAGTTAAGTGTTGTTCAACTGCAGCTGACAGCATTCTGGTTACCCCAATTCCATAGGAGCCCATGATTACTGGCTTAGCTTTACCATTATTATCTAAGAAATCAGCACCCATAGTATCAGTATAGTAAGTACCTAATTTAAAGATATGACCAACTTCAATACTAGTAGTAAATTTCAATGGTAAATGATCAACTGGATCTGGTTCTCCTTCGTTTGCCGTACGAATATCCGCAAATTCGTCAACTTTAAAGTCGCGATCTAAATTAGCATTTTGATATTGATAGTCGGTTTCATTTGCACCTACAACTACATTGTACAAATCTTTGACTGTTTCATCCGCAATAATTTTATCAGCCCAGTCAGCATTGATTGGTCCAACGCCGCCCTTTTCTGAACCAGTAATTTCTACTAATTCATCAGCATTTGCAGTTCTAACTTCATCTGCATCTAAGATATGACCTAATTTAACTTCGTTAATTTCCTTATCACCACGGATGAGAACTAAGACCTTTTGGTCATCTGCAATGTATAAGATACTCTTAACAATTCTAGTTGAAGGAACTTTAAGAAAATCAGCTAACTTTTCAATTGTATCCATTCCTGGAGTGGCTACTTTAGCTAAGTCTTTTGCTTCTTCTGGTTCTTGTTTAAAAGTATCAATACTTTTAGCCATTTCAAGGTTAGCAGCGTAAGTGCCTTTTTCATTAGTAGCAATTGTATCTTCACCAATTGCAGCAGGAGCTTGAAATTCAGTTGAGTTCTTTCCACCCATTGTACCTGAATCTGCAATAACAGGGTGAACAGTAACACCAGCACGATTAAAGATCTTTAAATATGCGGATTTTTGATCATCGAATTGTTCATCTAATTGTTCACGAGTTGCTGCAAAGCTGTAGCCATCTAACATGACAAATTCTCTACCACGGAGCAAACCGAAACGTGGACGATTTTCATCACGGAATTTAGTTTGAATTTGATATAGAGCAAGTGGCATTTGCTTGTAACTCTTTAAGTTCTTAGCAACAATTTCGGTGAAGGTTTCCTCATGTGTTGGTCCAAGCAAACTTTCACGTCCATGTCGGTCTTGAAGCTTAAACATTTCTGCGCCATATTTTTTATAACGACCAGATTCTTGCCAAAGGGTTGCAGGCAAGAGATGAGGCATGATCATTTCAGGTACATTAATATTATCCATTTCTTCTTCAATAATATTTTCCGCCTTGCGTAGGACGCGGTAACCCAAAGGTAAGTATGCATAAACCCCGGCAGTTACTTGACGGATATAGCCACCTCTAAGCATTAATTGGTGACTTTTTGCTACAGCATCAGAAGGTGCCTCTTTTAACGTTGGCATAAAAAATTTTGATTGACGCATTTATTCCTCCAAAAATTTACTTAATAAAATAGCGATAAATATCATTTCCAGTTACTGCAACAATTAACAGTAAGAGAATGACAAAACCGATTACATCTATAATTGCTTCCTTATCTTCAGGAATTGGTTTTCGAATAATGAGCTGAATCAGGTTAAGTAATAATTTTCCACCATCTAATCCAGGGATTGGAATCAAATTTACAATTCCCAAATTAATAGAAATCATTGCTAAAAATGCTAGCAAGTATGTAAAGCCCATGTTTGAAACTTGAACGGTTTGCGAATAAATTCCTACCGGTCCAGAAAGCTTGTTCAAACTAAAATGTCTAAACAAATTACCTACGGCATTAAAGATTAAACCAGTTGTACTAATACTTGTATTCCATCCACGGCTAATTTTTGCACCAAGACTATTATCAGGCTTTCCATAAAAACCAAGTTGATAGACTTTTTGACCATCTATCTTATTAGCTTTAGGCTTTATGGAGAAATTTTTAACCTTATTATCTCTTTTTACCTTTACTTCAACAGTCTTACCTTTACTTTCAGCTAGTTCAGCAGCAATTTGATTGAAATTACTAATTTTTTTATTATTAATCGCGATAATTTCATCATTAGCTTTGATCCCAGCTACTTGAGCAGGTTGATGAGCAATAGTGCTACCTACTGTTGTAGTCGGTGCACCAGGAGCTGCTAATGACCAAATAATAAATACAACAAATCCTAAGACAATATTCATGAATGGACCAGCAAAATTAGTAGCTAGTTTTTTACCAACACTAGCCTCTTGAAATTGTGTATCTCGGGGTGCAATTAACAATTCAGTTCCATTTTGCTCAATGATCGTGGCATCATGATCAACAGAATAAGTTTTTAGTTGATCTTCATCACCATTTTCATATCCTTGAATAGTTAATGCATCTACTAAATCAGCGGCATTGACTTGTACTGGAATTCCTTCAATTGGCATTTGAGATCCTGATGCATCAATTCGTTTAACTTTATTTTGATCATCTAACTGCAATACTACTGTAGTACCAGGATCAATCTTTGCGGCATCATCAGGTCCCGCTAAACGCACATATCCCCCTAAAGGAAGCCATCTAATAGTATAAGTGGTTTTAGCACGCATCTTTTGAAACAATTTTGGCCCCATACCAATTGAAAATTCACGAACTAAAATACCGCACTTTTTTGCAACAATAAAATGTCCAAATTCATGAACAAAAACAAGTATCCCAAAAACAACTAGAAAGATTAAAATACCTTTCATTCAGTAGCTCTCCTATAAAATACCCATAAATGCAACAACAGGTAAAACGAAAAGCATGCTATCAAATCGATCTAAAATTCCTCCATGACCAGGCAAGATCTTACCTGAATCTTTCACACCATAAAAGCGTTTGTAGGCTGATTCAACTAAATCTCCCATCTGACCAACAATTGATAAGAAGAAGGCTAGAACAATCATCATAGCATTATTCCTACCAGTAGGAACTAAGGTAACATAAATTGCTGCGATAATTACTGCACAAATTACTGCTCCAATAGATCCTTCCCATGTTTTATTAGGACTAATAACTGGCCATAATTTATGCTTTCCAATCTTACGTCCCACCATATACGCTGCAATATCCGTTGACCAAACAACTGCAAATACATAGCCTAAAATTGCTAATCCAAGATGGGCATTTCTAATAGCGGCCATGAAGTGAAAGCCAGTTCCGATGTATAAGGCAGCCAAAGTATAAACTCCGGCATCATCAAATGTAACCTTATTCTTAGACAAAACCGTTCTTACGAGCATCAACATTACGAAGATATAAAAAATATCATACTTATTTAAAAACGCAGGTAAAAATTTAAAGAATGAATCGGGGACTGCCATAGTCAAGGTTGCTAATAAGGCCAAGATAAAATCCCAAGAAACAATAATTTGCTTCTTCATAATAAAAATTTCGCTAATTCCAACTGCTGCAAACGCACAAACTAGGACATCAATCCAAATGCCGCCCATTAAAACAATCGGAATAAATAAAATTAAAGCTACAATAGCTGTTATTACACGTTGTTTCATTTAAAATTCTACAGTTCTAATTAAAATTATACTTTTCCAAAACGACGATTACGTCCTTGATAATCTTTAACTAATTCTTCTAAATCAGTTTTATCAAAATCTGGCCATAATTTATCTGAAAAACTAAATTCAGTATAGGCCATTTGCCACAGTAAGAAATTTGATAAACGTTCTTCTCCAGATGTTCTAATTAATAAATCAGGGTCTTCATATGGAGCTAAAGAATGAGTCAGCAAATGATCCGAGACCATTTTTTCACTAATATCATCAATATCAATTTCCCCGACTTTTACCTTACGAGCAATTTCTTGTACTCCAGCCGTTATTTCTCTACGCGATCCATAGTTAAAGGCAAAATTCAATACCATTCCTGTATTATTAGCTGTTTCTGCCATGGCTTTTTGGGTTACTAAATATGTCTTCTCAGGTAATTCGTCTACAAATCCCATGATATTAACCCGAACGTTATTTTCCATTAGTTCCGGCATAAACTTATCAAAAAAGTCAATTGGTAAACGCATCAAATAGTTTACTTCGTCAGTCGGACGAGCCCAATTTTCAGTTGAAAAAGCATAAAGTGTTAAAACTTTTATTCCTAATTTATTGGCGGCAAGAGCAATATTTCGAATATTATCCATACCATGACGATGTCCGACAAAACGTGGTAAATGTCTTTTTTTTGCCCATCTACCATTTCCATCCATAATTATGGCTAAATGATTAAGTGGTTTTTTTGATTCTGACATATCTTATCAAGTCCTAAACTAACCCTGAGTAATTTCTTGACTCTTTTGATCTGCTAATTTATCAATTTCTTTAGTAGCATCGTCAGTTACTTTTTGAACTTGTTTTTCTAAACTACGTTGTTCATCTTCAGTAATATCGCCATCTTTTTCTTGACGCTTCAAAGTATCCATTGCATCTCGACGAACATTGCGGACAGCAATCTTACCTTTTTCAGCAAGCTTGCCTACTTGCTTAGCAATTTCTTGACGACGTTCACCAGTTAATTGCGGAATAACAATTCTAATTACAGTACCATCATTAGCTGGAGTAATTCCAAGATCAGAAGCTAAGATAGCATGTTCAATGTCATCTAAAGTTGATTTATCATAAGGCGTTACCATTAAAACACGAGCTTCAGGAATACTTACACTAGACATTTGTGTAAGTGGAGTTGGAACACCGTAGTAGTTAACCTTAATTCCATCCAATAAGCTTGCATTTGCCACGCCGGCACGAATACCACCTAATTCCTTTTGGAATACAGCGATAGACTTTTTCATATTATCTTTTGCTTTTTCAATTACTTCATTAGCCATTATTTATCACCTTTGATTACAGTACCAATATTTTCACCCATAACAACTTTCTTGATGTTACCAGGCTTATTTACATTAAAGACAACTAGTGGAATATTATTATCCATAGACAATGAACTAGCTGTACTATCCATTACTTTTAAGTTCTTTGAAATCAAATCAAGTTGAGTTAATTCAGAGTATTTCTTAGCATTTGGATCAACTTTAGGATCAGCTGAGTAAACGCCGTCAACTCCATTTTTAGCCATCAAAATTACATCTGCATTAATTTCAGCTGCTCTTAAAGCTGCAGTAGTATCGGTTGAGAAGTAAGGATTACCGGTACCACCACCAAAAATAACAACACGGCCCTTTTCTAAATGACGAACGGCTTTACGACGAATATATGGTTCCGCAATTTGACGCATTTCAATTGATGTTTGTACTCGTGTTGGAACGCCCAAGTTTTCTAATCCATCTTGTAATGCTAGACCATTCATAATTGTTGCTAACATTCCCATGTAGTCTGCCTGAGCTCTTTCCATACCCAGATTTGCACCAGTTTCACCACGCCACATGTTTCCACCGCCACACACAATGCCGATTTCAACACCCATATCGTGAACAGACTTAATTTCTTCAGCTAGATGCTTAATAACCTCTGGGTTAATACCAGTACCTTTTTCACCAGCAAGGGCCTCACCAGAAACTTTTAAAATAATACGTTTATACTTAACTTGACTCATAAATTTACCTCCTCATTGCTTTTATCATTTTACCATAAAATCACTGCAATATATTATACCGAAAAAAAGGAGCAACGCCTAAGCGTTACTCCCATTTTTAAGTAAATAATTACTTCATTTGTTCACGTACTTCGGCAGCAAAGTCTTCTTGCTTCTTTTCAATACCTTCGCCAACTTCGTAACGTTGGAAAGCAACTAACTTAGCTCCCTTTTCCTTCAAGAATTCGCCAACAGTCTTGCTGTCGTCCATAATGTAGTTTTGTGATAAAACTGCAAATTGCTTATCAACTTGAGTATTATCATCAATAAAGCGTTGCATCTTACCAGGAATAATCTTATCCCAAATCTTTTCAGGCTTACCTTCTTCTTTAAGTTCAGCCTTAATGTCTTCTTTAGCTTTAGCTAAAACATCATCGCTTAATTGTTTTTCTGAACCATAAACAAGGTGTGGTAATGGCTTCTTGTTTACCAAAGCACGACTTTCGTTATCTTGATCAATCTTGTGGTTCATAACAGCTAATTGATCAGTGATGAATTCATCATCTAATTCATCAGGTGAGATAACTTTAGGACTCATAGCAGCAATGTGCATAGCTAAATGCTTAGCAGTAGCTGCATCAGCACCTTCTAAAACAGTGATAACACCAATTTGGCCACCATTGTGTTGGTATGCACCAAATTCTTGGTCATCAGTTTTTTCTTCTAAAGCGAAACGACGTAAGACGATCTTTTCACCAATAGTAGCAGTTGCATCTACGAATGACTGACCCAAAGTAGTACCATCAGCCATCTTTAATTCTTCAGCTGCTTCCATGTCAGCAGGTTTACCTTCAGCAATAGTTTTAGTAGCTGCATTAACTAATTTAACAAACTTATCGTTTGAAGAAACGAAGTCAGTTTCTGAGTTAACTTCAGTAATAGCTGCAACATTACCATCAACGTAAACACCAGTTAAACCTTCAGCTGCAACACGGTCAGCTTTCTTAGCAGCCTTTGCCATACCTTTATCACGAAGGTATTGAACTGCCTTATCCATGTCACCGTCAACTTCTACTAATGCTTTCTTGGCATCCATAACACCAGCACCAGTACGTTCACGTAATTCTTTAACTAATTGAGCAGTAATTTTTGCCATTAATATGTCCTCCTACAGAACTAACAGTAAAAACAAATTAGTCTTCTGATTTTTCAACAACTACTTCGATGGATTCTTCTTCATCGTCTTCAGCTGCTGCTTTATCAGCCATTTCTTTTTCAACATCTTCGCTGTCATCTTGGCCTTGCTTACCTTCGATAATTGCATCAGCCATAGCACCTGAAATCAAACGAATTGCACGAATTGCGTCATCGTTTGCTGGAATAACAACGTCGATTGGATCTGGATCAGTGTTAGTATCAACCATAGCTACTACAGGGATACCTAAAATGTTTGCTTCGTGAACAGCGATCTTTTCTTTCTTAGGATCAACAACAAACATAACATCTGGGATTCTTGGCATATCTTCAATACCACCTAAGAATCTTTCAAGTTTTTCCATTTCCTTAGTCAAAAGTGCAACTTCCTTCTTTGGTAATACGTCGAAAGTGCCATCTTCTGACATTTGCTTTAATTCCTTTAATCTCTTAACACGGCTTTGGATAGTAGTCCAGTTAGTCAAAGTACCACCTAACCAACGTTGGTTAACGTAGTATTGACCTGCACGTGTAGCTTCTTCTTTAACAGCGTCTTGTGCTTGTTTCTTAGTACCAACAAACAAGAATACGCCACCGTCTTGAGCAACTGCCTTAACGTAGTTGTAAGCGTCATCTAACATCTTAATAGTCTTTTGTAAGTCAATGATGTAGATTCCGTTTCTTTGAGTGAAAATGTAAGGAGCCATCTTTGGATCCCATCTTCTAGTTTGGTGACCAAAGTGGACACCTGCTTCAAGCAATTGCTTCATAGTAACAACTGTCATAAAAAATTCCTCCTGGTTAATTCCTCTCAAGAGGTCGTATTAAATTCTGACCAATAAATGGCACCTAGGAATTTAATCGCTCTTGATGTGATATAAATTTAATATGCGAAACGCATACTTGAACATTGTAACTAATTAATTTTATAAATGCAATTAAAATTTTACATTATGTTCTTTTAAAAACTCTTCTTTCCATTTTCTTGAATGGTGTTTGAACCAATATTCTCTCTTTAAGGCCAGTTTTTTATCATCAAATTCTTCATGATAAATCATTTTTACTGGTCGACGTGTTTTTGTGTATTTAGCTCCTTTTCCTTCATTGTGCATCTTTAATCGATGAGCTAAGTCATTTGTAAAACCACCATAGAAACTTCCATCATTACACAATAAGCAGTAAAAATAATATTTTTCTTTTTTAGGCCCTTCTTCCTTATTTTCAGTGATAACTTTTTTTATTTCAGGTGTAAACGATCCATCTTGATTATGAACAACAATTGCATCCCTCAAAACTAGACCATCACTCGCAGTATTTCTAATTGCTTCTACCACAACTAAATTAGCATCTGCCTCTCTCTTAGAGACAAATGGTTGCACCCACTTTACACTCAGTTGATTTTCTAAACAATAGTGCA
Organism: Lactobacillus johnsonii; assembly: GCF_013487865.1. Classification (NCBI taxonomy): domain Bacteria; kingdom Bacillati; phylum Bacillota; class Bacilli; order Lactobacillales; family Lactobacillaceae; genus Lactobacillus; species Lactobacillus johnsonii. The sequence continues at coordinate 786,053 of NZ_CP047409.1, read as the reverse complement.
TAATTTCACCCAAACGCTCAGGCCGATGAACCATAAACATTTTGCCTTTCATCTTCAGCAGATCACTTGATACTTTAATTATTTGCTCAAGGTTAATTGCTAGTTCATGTCTTGCTAAGGCCTTTTTTTCATCTGGATTAACAATATGACCTTTAGGAACTTTGAAATAAGGAGGATTAACAACAACTACATCATACTTATCTTTACCTAATTTTTTCGGGGCATCTAATGCATTCAGACAATGGACTTCTATCCGATTTTCTAATTTATTCAATTTAATACTTCGTCTTGCCTGATCAGCTATTTCTTTTTGAATCTCCACCGTATCATAATGTGCCCGGTTAAAATAGGACATGTAGATACTAGCAGCCCCATTACCACTACATAAATCAACAACTTTATAATTATCATGTATTTTATTTTGCGCAAAATATCCAAGAAGAAGCGTATCTAAAGAAAAAGAAAACGCATCTTTTTCTTGGATGATTTGTAGGTCATCATTGTACATATAATCAATTCGTTCATTAGGTTTCAATAGATCCATTTTCTATACCCTTCTAAAAATTCTTTGCTGTATTGTATAATACTATAGATAAAATTGGAGGAAAGATCATGTTTTATAAAATTATTCGCCCAATCGCCCGATTTATTGTCTGGGTACTTAATGGACATTTACATGTTCATCATAAAGACCGTATACCAAAAGGTAACTATATTTTAGTAGCCCCTCATCGAACTTGGTGGGAACCAATTCTTTTTGCCTTGGCTGCAAGTCCAATGGAATTTATGTTTATGGCAAAAAAAGAACTTTTTAAAAATCCTATTTTGAGATTTATTTTAGTGCATGCACATGCTTTTTCAGTAGATCGCGATAATCCTGGTCCTTCTGCAATTAAAATTCCTGTTAAAGGATTACGCAAAGGTGACCTATCTTTGATTATTTTTCCTTCCGGAACTCGTCATTCTGAAGAACTTAAAAGTGGCGCATTTGTTATTGCCAAAATGGCTAATAAGCCTTTAGTGCCAGTTGTTTATCAAGGACCGTTGACCTTTAAAGGCTTCCTAAAAAGAAAATCCTTAGACATTTGTTTTGGTGATCCAATCTATATTCCACGCCGCGAAAAGATTAATAAAGAAACTACACCTGCTCTATACCAGCAATTGGAAGAAGCTTGGGACAAGCTAGATAAAGAACAAAATCCTGACTTTCACTATATCGCAAAATAATTTTTTTATTATTCAAGATTTTTAGTGTTAAAATGACATAGTCTAGTGTAGAAAAGGAGAATCGATAATGTTAGAAAAACCTTTGTATAAAATGATGCTTAGTCATTCATTTAATGTCCCTGTAAAAGTTACGTACTGGGATGGAAAATCAGAAATTTATGGAAATGGCACACCGGAAGTGGAGGTTATTTTTAACAAAAAGATTCCTTTTAAAGAAATAACAAGTAATGCCTCTTTAGCTTTAGGTGAAGCTTATATGGATAAGGACCTTGAAATTAAGGGTAGTATCCAAAAATTAATTGAAGCAGCATATGAAAGTAGTGAATCATTTATGCGTGCTTCAAAATTTAGAAAATTTTTACCTAAGCAAAAGCATACTGAGAAGCAAAGTCAAGAAGATGTTCAAAGTCACTATGATATCGGTAACGATTTTTATAAACTATGGCTTGATCCAACTATGACTTACTCATGTGCTTACTTCACTAATGGTAATAAAGATGATCTTGAAGCTGCTCAAATTGCTAAAGTTCATCATATTCTTCAAAAATTAGATCCTAAACCAGGTAAGACTTTATTAGATATTGGGTGTGGCTGGGGAACCTTAATGCTAACTGCAGCTAAAGAATATGGACTTAAAGTTACCGGAGTCACTTTAAGTCAAGAACAATTTGATTTAGTCAACCAAAAGATCAAGGACATGGGTCTTGAAAATCAAGCCGAAGTTTTACTTGAAGATTACCGTGAATTAGGTAATCGTGATTTTGATTATGTTACTTCTGTAGGTATGTTTGAGCACGTTGGTTCAGAAAACCTAGGAGAATACTTCAAAGACGTTGCTAAATACCTAAAGCCACACGGTGTTGCTTTAATTCATGGTATTACTCGTCAACAAGGCGGGGCTACCAATGCCTGGATTAACAAATATATCTTCCCAGGTGGCTACATCCCTGGCCTAGTAGAAATTGTCTCAAGAATTGAAGAAGCTAACTTACAAATTGCTGACATGGAAATGCTTCGTCGCCACTATCAAAGAACTCTTGAAATTTGGGATAAAAACTTTAATGACCATCGTTTAGAGGTTGAAGGAATGATGGGCGAACGCTTTGTAAGAATGTGGGATATGTATCTTCAAGCTTGTGCAGCTTCCTTTGAATCAGGAAACATTGATGTTATTCAATACCTATTAACAAAGGGCCCATCTGGTAAAACCTTACCAATGACTCGTCAATACATGCTGAATGATAAATAAAATATAATTCAAATAAAAGCTCGGTCTTAAATGAAGTGCCATAGAAAAGTTAGACATTTATAAAATTTTAAAGATTTGATAATACACGATTTCTGTATTTTACAGGAGTCGTGTATTTTAATTTGTTTGATCTTCTAACATTGTTAAACCAATAAATATAATCTTTCAGAATTTCCTTCATCTCTTCTAAACTTCCAATCTTAAGTCGATTCAGTTTTTCTCTCTTCATTAGATTAAATATCGTTTCTCCTGGTGCATTATCATGACAATTTCCTTTTAGGGACATGCTTTGGATTATATTCATTTTCTTTAGTCGAGCCTGATAGCCTGGATTCTGATATTGAAAGCCTTGATCTGAATGAAGGATAGGAGCAGCTCCTGGTGGAAGATTATCTGCTAGTTCATCTAGCATATTATAAATAGTTTTCATTTCAGGAGAGTAACTTACTGCACAAGCTAGAATCTCCAAAGAAGCTTTATCTACTACAGGAGAAATATAAACTTTCTTGCCGTTAGTTAGTTTATATTCGGTTACATCGGTATGAAGAACTTTATAGGGGATAGTTTCATCAAAAGTTTGATTTAGGATATTTGGTGCTTTCTTTCCTACATTACCCTTATACGAACTATATTTACCAGTATTTTTATGATAAATTGTTGTTTTTATTCCTAAACTTCTCATTAACTTACGTACTGTTTCTAGAGAAAATTTAAATCCTTCATCTCTTAACGCTCCCCACATAGGACGATAACCATATGTTTCTTGTCCTTCATAGCCATAATAGATTTCTTGAATCTTCTCTTTTACTAAAGCATACTTATCAGCTTGATTAATTCTATTTTTTACATTGTCATAGTAAGTCTTTCTATTTAATTTAAGCACCTTAAATAAGACCTTAAGTTTAATTTGATGGTGTTTTGCCCGAATATCCTGTATTAATTGTGTTTTTTGTTTGTTGGATAACGTGGATATCGGGCAGCCACTTTTTTTAAGACAAGATTTTCCACTCTAAGTCTTTCTAATTCAGCTTCCTGCTTAAGAATTTTTTCTTCATACTTTTGCTTTTCACTAAGTTCTAACTTTTTAGTTGTCTTCTTACTCTTTTTAGGCACTTTCCTAGGCCGACCTTTCTGTTTAGGCAGCAGCCCAGCGTATCCTTCTTCATTGAACTTTTTAGCCCAATTGTATACTTGAGAATCACTAATATTAAACTTAGCCGCTACCTTTGAAACTCCAATAGAATGTGTTAAGTAGTAGCGTACCACATTTAGCCTAAAGTCAGAAGAATAAGTAGTTTTAGTATGTTTAACAGATAAGGCAGCTAAACCTTGACACTTAGCCTTATCAACCCACCTACGAATAAGAGTCCAATGAATATTATATTGTTTAGCTAAACCTTTTATTGAATCTTCATGATTTAAATATTTGGAAACAATTTCAATTTTTAATTCAGTCGAATATTTGGTCATAAAAAAATACCTCATAATTATTAGATTTTATGTCTAACAATTATGAGGCACTTCAAAACGACCGAGCTTTTTATTTATCGCTATTTTGTTGAAGCTTATAAAGATTGTAGTAATACCCTTTCTTCTTCAATAGTTCCTCATGTGTACCACGTTCAACAATTCTTCCTTTATCCAAAACAATAATCTGGTCCGCATCTGCAATTGTTGAAAGACGGTGCGCAATTGCCAAAGTCGTTCTTCCTTGACGAAGCTTCTTTAATCCCTCTTGAATTAAATTTTCGGTTTCTGTATCGACATTAGCCGTTGCTTCATCTAGAACTAAAATTTTAGGATCAGTTACTAAGGTTCGTGCAAATGAAATTAATTGTCGTTGTCCTTGACTAAGTTCTGATCCACCTTCAATCACTTTTGCATGATATTTACCAGGCATCTTTTCAATAAATGAATCTGCTTGTACGGTTTTAGCAGCATCTTTAATTTGTTGATCTGTAATTTTGTCATTATACAAGCGAATATTTGAAGAAATGTCCCCATAGAACATAAAGGGTTCTTGTAAAACTAATCCTAGTTTTTTACGTAATTCTTTCTTTGGAAACTTCCTAATATCAATGCCATCAATAAGTACTTCCCCACTACCAAATTCATAAAATCTCATCATTACATTGATAATTGAACTCTTTCCTGATCCAGTATGACCAACAATTCCTAAAGTTTCACCCGGATTAACTACAAAAGATACATCATGTAAGATTTCATTCTTTCCATCATAAGAAAAGCTGACATTTTTAAATTCAATCTTTCCTTTTGAAATAACTGCTCTTTCATCATTTTCTTGTCGCGGCTCGTATTCTTTTTCATCCATAATTCTAAAAATACGTTTACCTGCCACAATCCCATCCTGAAAAGAAGTCATTCGATCCATCATAGTAGAAATAGGATTAAAAAATTGTTGTACATATTGAGAAAAAGCATATACAATTCCGGCAGGAACAAAAGTCTTTTGTAATGGGAATCCAAAATACATTAACACTAGTGCAAGAGCCAATGAATAAAGCAAACTAGTCATTGGAGAGAGCAAAAGCGAGTTAACTCGGATCAAGTTAAAACGTGTTCTCATTAAAGTACCATTCTCATTTTCAAAATGGTTTGTCATTCTTTTTTCCTGCTTAAATTGCTGAATGAGAGAAACTCCTTCAATAGATTCATTTAAGTTAGTATTAATTCGACTAAGTCGTTCCCTAAAAGCACGATACAATCTAGAACTCTTTTGTGTATAAATCCAGAAAATAAAACCTAAAATTGGTAAAAACAGCAAGACAATTAACGCCGCAAATTTATTGGTTACATACATCGCTATAAAAGCAGTTACTAAAGAAAATACTCCAATGACTACTTGACAAAGTACTCCTAAAAAGTCGCTTAGAGTCATCGTATCATTAGTGACTCTTGATACAATTGAACCTGCTGGGGTCTGGTCAAAATAGCGCATCCCTAAACTATGAAGTTTTCGATATAAATCTTTTCTTACACTTTCAAGTATCTTTTCAGCGCCAAGTGCATATAAATATTGATATACAAACTGAAGAATTGCCTTAATAATTGTTCCAAGCCCATATAATAGTCCAGCCCAAATTATAATCTGTACTGTCGCTTTTTGTTTGATCAAATAATTATCTAAGAAAAACTGTAGTCCTCTTGGTAAAAGCATATTAATTACACTTACTAAGAAAGCTCCAAAAATTGCAATTCCCATTTCCACTTTAAAAGGCTTTACGTACTTTAAAACTCTTTTAAATATTTGAACTTGTTCTTTAAATGGGATGGCCTTAGACCAAACTGATTTGCTTTCTTCATTATTGTCCATCTACTTCACCCACCTTTGCTTGTAGTTCTTGTTTACGCCACATTTCAGCATACCAACCATTTTGAGCTAAAAGGTCGGCATGTTTTCCTCTTTCAACAATCTTCCCCTCTTTTAGAACTAAGATGAGATCTGCATCCATTACGGAAGTCAAACGATGGGCCGCAATCAAGGTCTTTTTTCCTTTTCTTTCCGATTTAAGTGAATCCAAAATAGATGTCTCTGTCTTTGCATCCACCGCTGAAAGAGCGTCATCTAATATCAAAACAGGACTTTCTTTTAACAAGGCTCGTGCAATTGACAATCTTTGTTTTTGTCCCCCAGACAAAGATACTCCATTCTCACCTACCAATGTTTTATACCCATTTGGCATTTGCAAAATGTCATCGTGTAAATCACTCTTTTGAGCTGCAGATTCAATTTTATCCTTCTCCACATTTTCATCAGAAAAAGCAATATTTTTTTCAATGGAGGTAGAAAACAAGAAATTATTTTGTGGAACATACGAAATTTCACTTAAAAGTAATTTTAAAGGAATATTTCTAATATCATGACCACCTAAGCTTATTCTTCCTTGGTATTGATCAAACTCTCTTAATAAAAGCTCAATAATAGTGGTCTTTCCGGATCCAACTTTTCCCACTAAACCTAATGTTTGTCCTGGTTTTAATGTAAAATTAATATTTTGCAAAACTGGTATTTCTTTTTCATCAGGATAGGCAAAGGATTTAATTTCATATTTTAAATCACCTTGAATATCTCGAGCTGTTAAGCTCTGATCAGCGTTTTCATCAGTAATTTGAGGTTTCTCATATAATAGACGTTCAACACGATCATAGGAGGCTGATCCACGCTCTAAAATATTAAATAAATAACCAATTGCAAACATCGGCCATACCATATTAGAAATATAGGCAATAAAAGAAACCAATTGACCAACTGATAAAGTATGATTTGATACCAGTAATCCACCATAGATAATCGTAATTACATAAGTTGCTCCAATAATTAATGTCCCTAATGGATCAAACATTGAATCCCATTTAAAAACTTTCTTATTGATTTGAATAGTATCATCTATCATCTTATTAAAAGCAGCTGAATCTTGCTCACTTTCACCAAAGGCTTTTAATACTTTAATTCCGGAAACTGATTCTTGAGTCTTATTATTTAAACGTGAAAATGCAGCTTGTGATTTGTCAAAACTATAATGAAGCTTATCTCCTAACTTCCAAGCACCTAAAGCAAGAAAAGGAAGGGGTAAAAGGGCAATAATCGTTAACCTAAAATTGGTAAAAATAATCATTGCAATCATTGTAGTTCCACCGGTAACTAAAGAGTCAACTAAAGTCAAAACTCCATCTCCTGCTACATTTTGAATGGAATTAATATCATTAGTCGCATGTGCCATTAAATCCCCAGTGCGGTGCCTTTGATAAAAGGTTTTATCCATTATCATAAAATGCTTAAATAAGCGGGATCGCATTTGTCTTTCTAACTCTGCTGCTCCACCCCAAATTTGCTTACGCCAAAAGTAGCGCAATAAATATAAAACTATGGCTGCAGCAATGACAGCTAAAATCAAGGCACCATACTCACCCCAGCTAATTGCCCCTTTATCTAGCTGGTCAGCCATCAGTCCCAAAATTCTAGGTGGGACTAAATTGGCAATTGAAGTTAAAGCTAAAAAACTAATACCAATAATATATCTTTTCTTCTCTTGCTTAAAAAACCATCCTAATTTGCTAAAAATATTCATTTTTCACCCCACCATATACAAAAAGACAGAGGAATACGATCCTCTGTCTATTACCAAATATTAGTAAAGGAAGCTACTATTTTTGTTGTTGATGCTTCATCATATTCATAACTTGATTAAGCTTCTTAGCAGATGGTTTTTGTCCCATTTGCGCCATCATAGCTGCAATCATATCTTCACTAATAGGAGGATTGTCTTGGAAATACTTCTTCATGTATGCGCGAGCACCATAAAATCCGCCAACAAGACCGATTAATAATGCGATAATAATAAGAAAAATTGCTAAACCTAAATTCATTTCCCAAAAACCTCCAAAAATTAATGTACTTTTTCAGCATACCAAAAAAATAGTATTTTTTAAAGTAAAATATTAATCTTTTCTTAATCCTTTACGACGTTGTGCCTCTTTAGCTTTTTCTGAGGTTACTTCTTTACCATCTTTATCAATGACTACAGTATCCTCTAATTGTTGTCTAAATCCAGCACGGAAGTTTTCTAGAAAAGCAGATCTTAATTTTTTACGTTCCTCTAACTCATCAGGAGTTAATTCACGTTCTCTACTAATTTTAGTTAATTCATTGATTCGTTTAATTAAATTTTCTTCTTCTTTTTTGTCCATAATAAACACCTCACTAAACAATGTTAGTTTACCTTAATTATACCAATAAAAAAAGACTCAACTACTAAGAACGCCTGTTTGCCGAGATAATATTTTTTTGTTAGAATACTAATAAGTAAGTAAATGGAGAAAAAATTATGACTGAACCACATGCAAATAAACAATTAGAAATTTTACGTTTTATTTACGATACTGTTGAAGAACGAGCTTTTCCTCCTACAGTGCGAGAAATCTGTAGCGCAGTGGATCTTTCTTCTACTTCAACCGTTCACGGTCACCTAGCACGCCTAGAAAAGAAAGGCTATATTTTAAAAGATGCCACTAAACCAAGAGCAATCGAAGTAACTGAAAAAGGTCGAGAAGCTCTAGGAATTAAACCTAAAGATATTCCTGTTGTTGGCGTAGTTACTGCTGGTCAACCTATCTTAGCTGTTCAGGACATCGATGAGTATTTTCCTCTTCCTCCTGATCTCGAAAATGATGCTGGCGAGCTTTTCATGTTACGTGTGTATGGCGAATCAATGATTAATGCTGGAATTTTAAATGGTGATCATGTCATTGTTCGTAAACAATCTAGTGCTAATAATGGTGAGATTGTTGTTGCTATGACTGAAGATAACGAAGCAACTGTTAAAAGATTTTTCAAAGAAGATGGCTATTATCGTCTGCAGCCAGAAAACGATACAATGGATCCAATTATTTTACCTGTGGTTCAAATTTTAGGTAAAGTTGTAGGTCTATATCGTAATAATATTGATTAAAAAATGGTAGGAAATGTCATTCCTACCATTTTTTTGCTATTTAATTAGCGGTTTTACATTTAACCAGTCTTGCGCAATTACTTCGGCTAATTTTCTATTATAAAAAACAGCTGCGGGATGGTATTGCGGTACAACGATATACTTTTCTTTAGACCAAATATAACCATCTTTTTTATCATTTAATTCTAAAATTGGAGTATTTTCAATAATTTTTCCATGCACATTACTAATTTCATATTTATCATCTAGCAATCTTGTTAGAGCCGTAGTACCCACTGTTACAATGATTTTAGGTTTAACACACTTAATTTCATAATCTAAAAATGGTGCATGTGCCAAAATTTCCTTTTTAGTCGGTTTTCGATTAGGATATTTGATTACTTCTTTATTTTCTTTTTTACTAAATGTGTGCTTAATACTATAAGGACGGCTTCTGACAGCACTAGTTATATATACATCGTCTCGTTTAAGCCCGATTGAGGCTAAAGATTTCATTAATTCTTTTCCAGACGCACCGTGAAACGGGATTAGCGACTCTATCTCTTCTCTTCCTGGCGCTTCTCCTACAATCATAAGCTTGGGATGAACTGGACCAGCACCAAAATTAATTCCTTCTAATTTCATCCCCTTTGATCTTTCCTTAACTTCAGCTAAGAGTTTATCTGGATATTTCATTTTCAATATATTCCTGTGCCTTCTTCAATAATTCTTTCAATTCTTCATAATTTAAACAGGAATTAGCTTCTCCTAAAGTTGCCCATTTATAATCTCCAATTTCACTTTTTTGTAGCTCTATTTTTTGATCCGGGTTAAATCTACTCAAAAACAATGTTACAGTTTTTAATCGATCCCGGGCAATTTTATAAGTAATACTTTCCTCAAAATCAAAATCATAATCTGGTTTTAGTCCCACTTCTTCATAGACTTCTCTTTGAGCAGCCTGTACATTATTTTCATCCTTTTCTAGATGCCCTTTCGGAAAGCCCCAAGTTCGGTTAAGTCTACTTTGGACAAGTAAAAATTCTATTTTATTATTTTTAATACGATAAACAATACTACCAGCTGAATATTCATGCATCTTTTTTACTCCCTTCTTATGATTGCTCTTGTTGTTTTCATTATAAGCTAAATTAAAATTTTCGACCTCTTCAAGACCTTTATCTCCTATTTAATTATATAAATTAAAATTATTTTTCATCTTTTTTGTTTAATCGACAAAATACTAATTTAGGGTTACACTTTATGTTGAAATAGATTAAATAAGGTGAAAAAATTGAAAAAACAAGAACAATCTGAAAGCTGGGGTCAGTGGATTCTCCAGGTACTAATTCTAGCAGCCATATTTTTTGGTATCTTCTTTGTACTAAATAAATATGTTTTTGCCAACTTAACTGTATCTGGAATTTCAATGCAACCTACTTTTGAAAATAACGATCGTGTTATTGCTCTTAGGCACGCCAAGATTAAGGAAGGCGACATTGTAATTGTTGATGCGCCTGACGAACCAGGAGCCGTATATATTAAGAGAGTAATCGGGTTACCGGGAGATACCATTGTAAGTAAAAATAATCAAATTTATATTAATGGTAAAAAACTTAATCAACCATGGTTAAAAGCTGGTCAAAAATTAATTGACAATGGAGAGGACGGAATTTCCGGTACTAAATATACTAATACCCAAAATTTCACTCTGAGTTCTCTAGCTAAAACTCAAAATTATCGTCAATTTTATACTTCAAAGCAACTAAAAGAAATGCAAAAGACTAATAAAGTTCCTGCTAATACTTATTTTGTAATGGGAGATCACAGAAGCGTTTCTAAAGACAGTCGCTATATTGGAACAATTCCACGAAGTAAAATTGTGGGAGTAGTGAAGATGCGCTACTGGCCACTAAATCACATTACATTTTATTAATCAAAAAGAGTTTCTTTTTTGAAACTCTTTTTTTATCTACAAAAAAAGCCATCTCTTTCGAGATGGCTTTTAATACTGTCTTGATTAATTAAATTAACCGCGACGCTTTTCAGCAATTCTAGCTGCTTTACCGTGACGTTCACGTAAGTAGTAAAGCTTAGCACGACGTACACGACCGTGACGAAGAACTTCAACCTTAGCAACACGTGGGTCATTTACTGGGAAAGTACGTTCAACACCAATACCTGATGACATCTTACGTACAGTGTAAGTTGCGCTGATACCAGCACCCTTACGCTTAATTACAACACCTTCGAACATCTGAATACGTTCGTGAGTACCTTCTACAACACGTACGTGAACACGAACAGTGTCACCTGCACGGAAGTCAGGCATATCATCGCGTAATTGTTCTTTAGTTAATTCTTGAATTAATGGATCCATCATTTTCTCTCCTTCTACGGCATTCATCAACACCTTGTGCCAGCGGAATACCCATAAATCAGTGGCTTATGCCACAACGACTAGTTTACCAAATAGAAAAATGCTTGTAAATACTAATTCTCTTTTTCACTTTTAATTTCTTCAAGCATTCTCTTTTCTTCATATGTTAACTCACGGTCAGCTAACATATCGGGACGGTAGAGATATGTTGCTCGTAAGGCTTCCTTATGACGCCATTCAGCAATTTTTTGGTGATTGCCCGATGTTAATACTTCAGGGACTTTCTGACCTTCAAAATCAGCAGGACGCGTATATTGCGGATATTCTAAAAGACCGTGTGAAAAACTTTCTTCTACTGGAGAAGCAGAATTTCCCAGAATCCCCGGTAAGAGACGAACAGTAGCATCAATCATACTCATTGTTGGTAATTCTCCACCAGTAAGGACGTAATCGCCAATTGATACTGTTTCATCAGCCAAATCATAGATTCTCTGATCAAAACCTTCATAGTGACCACAAATAAAAGTTAAATTTTCTTCTTTTGACCAATCTTGGGCCATTTTTTCATTGAAAGTTTTTCCTTGTGGAGCAGTAATAATTACTTTTCCTTTATTAGTTAAAGAATCTAGAGCTTTTTTTATTGGCATAATTTGAAGTACCATCCCAGCTCCACCCCCATAAGGAGTATCATCGACATGATGATGTACGTCCCTAGTAAAGTCACGGAAATTAACTAAGTTTAATTCCCATTTTTTGTCTTCTAGACCTCTTCCTAACATTGAGACCTGCAAAGGAGTAAACATATCTGGAAAAAGGGTTAAAACATTAATTTTCATCTCGTAATCCTTCAAGCAAAGTTACTTCTATTCTCTTATTGGCTAGATCAACTTTTTTAACTACTGATTCAATATTTGGAATCCAAAAACTCTTTCCTTTTTCTGGCTTTATCTCCCAAATATCATTAGCACCAGGAGTTTCAATGTTTTCTAATACTCCTAGCTTTTCTCCAGTCTCAGCATCATAGACCGGGCAATTTAAGATGTCCTTAAAGTAATAGCTACCTTCAGGTAATTCTTGTTGATCTGTTTCTGCTACATATAATTCTTTACTGCAAATTTTTTCAGCTTGATCAATATCATCAATCTTTTCAAATTTAACTAAATAAAATTGTTTATGGCGTCGAGTATTTTCTACAATTAATTCTTCATACTGTTTATTATTCTTAATAAACAATCTACTTCCTGTAGCTAATCTTTCCTCTGGAAAATCAGTTGTTGCATTTACCTTAACTTCTCCCTTTAATCCATGAGGAGACAATATCTTTCCAACTTCAAAATATTCAGTCATAGAACTTATTCTTTCTAAATAAAAAAGTTTGGGAAGAACTTTCCCAAACTTCTAATTGCAATAGTAAATTACTTACCGTACTTTGCGTCGTGGTATCTAGTCATCAAACCAGCTTTTGAAAGTAAACTTCTTACAGTATCTGATGGTTGAGCACCTTTTTCAAGCCATTCAAAAATCTTATCTTCTTCAAGCTTAACTTCATCAGGGTTAGTAAGTGGGTTGTAGTAACCAACTTCTTCGATGAAACGGCCGTCACGTGGCATACGTGAATCAGCAACTACGATACGGTAAAAAGGTTTTCTCTTTGAGCCCATACGGCGCATACGAATCTTAACAGACATTAATTAATTCCTCCTAAATTTCTTGACTTAAATAATATAGCATATAGAAAAATATGTGTAAAGGGGTTTTCCTTAACAGTTGAAAATTATTTTGAACGATAACGTTTAATATTCTTCATCCGTTTCTTCTTATTTTTCTTAAAGCGCTTATTCATTGATCTCATTGCCATCTTGCCCATTGGTGAATTCATTCCTGGTAAGTTAGCCAATTCACCCATATCACCTTTAGTCATTTTTTGCATCATTTCTTTTGATTGCTTAAATTGCTTAATCATTCGGTTAACTTCAGCAATCGATCTACCCGAACCAGCAGCAATTCTACGTCTTCTTGATGGATTAAGAATATCAGGATTTTCACGCTCTTCTGGGGTCATTGAATAAACAATAGCCTTAATGTGATCGATTTGCTTTTCCGGAATCTGAATATTTTTAAGAGCAGGATTATTACCTAATCCAGGAATCATTTTAATAATTTGATCTAGAGGACCCATTTTTTGAACTTGTTCCATTTGATCAATAAAGTCATTAAAATCAAAAGTATTCTCCCGCATCTTTTCAGCCATCTTTTCGGCTTCTTTAGCATCGTAATCTTGCTGAGCCTTTTCAATTAAGGTCAACATGTCACCCATACCTAAGATACGTGAAGCCATTCGATCAGGGTGGAAAGTAGAAAGATCAGTTAATTTTTCACCTTGCCCTGTAAAGATAATTGGAAGACCAGTGACAGCACGAATAGAAAGTGCCGCACCACCACGAGTATCACCATCAAGCTTAGTTAAAACAATTCCAGTTAGATCTAAGTCATTATTAAATCCTTCTGCTACTTGTGTAGCTGCTTGACCCGTCATTGCATCAACAACTAATAAAGTATTATCAGGATGAGCAACCTCAGTTACACGTTTCAACTCATCCATCAATTGTTCATCAATTTCAAGACGACCAGCCGTATCAATCAAAACATAGTCATTCTTATTTTTATCAGCTTCTTCAAGACCATGCTTTACAATTTCGGCTACATCTTGGTTATCTTCACTATAAACCGGTACATCTAATTGTTGACCAATTTGCTTTAACTGTTCAATAGCAGCTGGACGGTAAATATCGCCTGCAATTAACAAAGGACGAGCTTTTTCATTCTTCATTAAGTAATTTGCAAGTTTACCGACAGTAGTAGTTTTACCAGTACCCTGTAAACCGACCATCATAATGATTGTTGGAATATGCGGAGATTTATTAAGAGAAACAGTCTCTTCTCCCATCATTTTAGTTAACTCATCATCAACAATTTTGATGATTTGTTGTCCTGGATTTAAGCTATCTTGGACTTCTTTACCTAAAGCTTCCTTTTTTATTTTTTTAATAAAGTCTTTTACAACCTTAAAGTTAACGTCCGCTTCTAATAAAGCCAATCGAATTTCACGACTAGCGTCATTAATATCTGCTTCTGAGATCTTACCTTTACCAGTTAAATTTTTTAATGCTTTTTGAAGTCTTTCACTTAAATTTTCAAAAGCCATACTATTCTACTCCCATTTGTCTTAATAATTTCAAAAGTTCAATCTGAGCTCGATTAATTTTGCCATGTTCAAGGGCATATACTGCCTCAGTAATTTTTTCTTCTATTTGCGTATAATCACGTTTCATATGAAGTTTATCTTCATATTTTTCTAAAGCACGGCTGCTTCGTTTCAAATTATCATAAACAGCTTGTCGAGAGACATGGTGATTATCTGCAATTTCTCCTAAAGAAAGATCATTGTAATAATAATCCTCAAAATACTCTTGTTGTCCTTTTGTTAATAATAGACCGTAGTAGGCAAATAAATCGCCTAATCTTTCATTTTTTTCAAGTTCATCCATTTGTCTCACCTTGAACCAGTATAGCAAAAAAAACTTATTTCTAAAATGATAGCATTCTACTTTTAAGAGAAGTATTAAAAACACCATTAATAACAATATTACAAAAAAGTGGAGTGCATGTGCATTCCACTTTAGAATCAAGATTTGAGTGTTATATCTTGATTATCATTAAATTTTCTTTTTTCGCTTATTGTCTTCTATTAATCCAATTAAACCAAATAGTGCTAATGCACTTCCTACTACGCCTGCAAGTACACCTTCATTATTCTGTGCACCTGTTTTTGGCAATGTCTTAGCCTTCTTATTAACAACTTTTTCTGTTCTCTTGTTTGCTTGAGAAGCAATATTGTTAATCGAAGTATTTTCTACTTTTTCACTCTTATTTGAAACATTTGTCTTTTCTGGAGTGCTTGGAGTAGCTGGCTTCTCTGATTTAGCAGGTTGTTCTGCTGGTGTCTCAGGCTTAACTGGAGTTGTTGATTTGTTTGGTACTTTTGGTGTTGAAGTATCTGGTACGTACTTAACTAGTACATCTTCTCCTGGCTTACCCGGTACTGGATTTACTGGATCACCTGGTTTGCCATTTTCTGGATGGTAGCCTAGAATATTTGGTTTAGTTCCTGGAATAACTTCAGTTGGATTATTTGGATTATTAGGGAATTGTGGGTGCTCTTGTCCTGGAATTGGATTTCCGTTTGGATCTACCGGAATAATTCTACCTACCGGAGTGTAAACCACAGTAATCACAGCATTTGGATTATCTTTAGTTACTGTTGCTCCACCAGCTGTAGTCACTGGAGATACATAGCCATTGATTACTGGAACATCAATGATGCCAAATGTGTGGTCACCAGTTAAATCAGTTGCAGTTTGAACGTTTGATGGTTCAAGTTCGTTGCCATTTGGATCCACAAACTTGATTGTTTGACTACCATTGTAAGTATCTTGAGTTGGATTCTCAGGACTATAAATTACGACGATGGTCTTATGCAAATCATCTGGAGTAATCGTTGCACCACCAGCAATTTCCTTATCTGCCTTGTATCCGGACACTTCTGGTGTCTTAACTTCGCCAAAGGTATGGCTAGTTTCATTCCAACCAATTTCACTAACAATCTTACCAGTTACTTTATCAACCACTGCACTTCTAGTGAAGGTAAAGCTTTGAGTATTATCAGCTGGCGTCTTGTCACCTGCAGCTACATACTTAATCGTTTGGGTACCAGTCTTCTCCAAACTATCCTTATCTGTTCCTGCTGGCCATTTTGGTCCATTTGGATCATTAGGATTGATTGGTTCGCCTGGTTTCCCTGGATTTTCTGGGGTTACGGGAACTAATTGGTGTTCAACCTCGATGACAATATTTTGATTACCTTTAGTAATTTCAGTTGGAATTACTACTTCTGGATTCAGAACTTTATAACCCTTATTCTCAAGTTCTTGAATTACAGAATTCTTGTCATAAGTAAACTCAGTGCCAACTTTTTGTTCACCACTAGTTTTACCGTATTGTGGCAAGTCAACGTTATCAGTTTTATCATGAACAGTTACGGTAATAGAACCTTCTTCTTGAACTGGTGTATTTGGAGCATAAGGAACTGGTACATTCTTGCCTGGGTCACTTGGATCTGGGTTGACTGTCTTGCTTGGATCTACTGGCGTCCATCCTGGTACTTCTGGCTTGTTCCCTGGATTGCCCTTTGATGGATCACTTGGGTTATTAGGGAATTGTGGGGTTGGCGCATCTGGAATTGGCTTGCCACTTGGATCTACTGGAATCATCTTTCCTAGTGGTGCGTAAGTTACTGTTACTTCCACATTATCACTAGTGTGGGTAATGCCACTAATGGCCTCAACGTTGTTGCCTGCTTCATGACTTGAAATGTTCTTCAAGTAGTAACCTGCTTCGACTGGTGAGACTACTTCACTAAATGAACTGCTCTCTGGCGTCCAAGTGATTTCTGGGGTGGCCGTATTTGAGCTATCTACAATCCATTGTCCCTTGGCATCTTGCTTTGCGTTTACTAGCTTGCCTGTTACCTTGCTTACGTATGCCTCTCCACTAAAGTTTAGGCTTTGACTTGCGTTTGCTGGAACCGTGCCAGTAAATTGACTGCCATCGCTGTTTACGTACTTAACTGTTAAGCTTACGTCCTTCTTTAATGCACTTGGTTGTGCATTTTCTGGAGTTCCTGTCGGTACATCTGTTGGTGGCGTATCTGGCGTAATTGGTTGTACACCTTCTACTAAGTGAACTTGATAATCATTACCACTTACCTTGTAAACCGCATCCGTTGGATAGTTGTTGCTTACTAATACATAACCTTGTTTTTCATAGTTATTAATAGTTTCCGTAGTTGAGTAGTTGATCTTGCTACCAACTGTCCCCTTTGGAATATCGTATGTTGACAAGGTCTTGCCGGTCGTGTCATCAATATATCTTACTGTTCCTGCTACTACTTGAGCATAAGGAACTGGTACATTCTTGCCTGGGTCACTTGGATCTGGGTTGACTGTCTTGCTTGGATCTACTGGCGTCCATCCTGGTACTTCTGGCTTGTTCCCTGGATTGCCCTTTGATGGATCACTTGGGTTATTAGGGAATTGTGGGGTTGGCGCATCTGGAATTGGCTTGCCACTTGGATCTACTGGAATCATCTTTCCTAGTGGTGCGTAAGTTACTGTTACTTCCACATTATCACTAGTGTGGGTAATGCCACTAATGGCCTCAACGTTGTTGCCTGCTTCATGACTTGAAATGTTCTTCAAGTAGTAACCTGCTTCGACTGGTGAGACTACTTCACTAAATGAACTGCTCTCTGGCGTCCAAGTGATTTCTGGGGTGGCCGTATTTGAGCTATCTACAATCCATTGTCCCTTGGCATCTTGCTTTGCGTTTACTAGCTTGCCTGTTACCTTGCTTACGTATGCCTCTCCACTAAAGTTTAGGCTTTGACTTGCGTTTGCTGGAACCGTGCCAGTAAATTGACTGCCATCGCTGTTTACGTACTTAACTGTTAAGCTTACGTCCTTCTTTAATGCACTTGGTTGTGCATTTTCTGGAGTTCCTGTCGGTACATCTGTTGGTGGCGTATCTGGCGTAATTGGTTGTACACCTTCTACTAAGTGAACTTGATAATCATTACCACTTACCTTGTAAACCGCATCCGTTGGATAGTTGTTGCTTACTAATACATAACCTTGTTTTTCATAGTTATTAATAGTTTCCGTAGTTGAGTAGTTGATCTTGCTACCAACTGTCCCCTTTGGAATATCGTATGTTGACAAGGTCTTGCCGGTCGTGTCATCAATATATCTTACTGTTCCTGCTACTACTTGAGCATAAGGAACTGGTACATTCTTGCCTGGGTCACTTGGATCTGGGTTGACTGTCTTGCTTGGATCTACTGGCGTCCATCCTGGTACTTCTGGCTTGTTCCCTGGATTGCCCTTTGATGGATCACTTGGGTTATTAGGGAATTGTGGGGTTGGCGCATCTGGAATTGGCTTGCCACTTGGATCTACTGGAATCATCTTTCCTAGTGGTGCGTAAGTTACTGTTACTTCCACATTATCACTAGTGTGGGTAATGCCACTAATGGCCTCAACGTTGTTGCCTGCTTCATGACTTGAAATGTTCTTCAAGTAGTAACCTGCTTCGACTGGTGAGACTACTTCACTAAATGAACTGCTCTCTGGCGTCCAAGTGATTTCTGGGGTGGCCGTATTTGAGCTATCTACAATCCATTGTCCCTTGGCATCTTGCTTTGCGTTTACTAGCTTGCCTGTTACCTTGCTTACGTATGCCTCTCCACTAAAGTTTAGGCTTTGACTTGCGTTTGCTGGAACCGTGCCAGTAAATTGACTGCCATCGCTGTTTACGTACTTAACTGTTAAGCTTACGTCCTTCTTTAATGCACTTGGTTGTGCATTTTCTGGAGTTCCTGTCGGTACATCTGTTGGTGGCGTATCTGGCGTAATTGGTTGTACACCTTCTACTAAGTGAACTTGATAATCATTACCACTTACCTTGTAAACCGCATCCGTTGGATAGTTGTTGCTTACTAATACATAACCTTGTTTTTCATAGTTATTAATAGTTTCCGTAGTTGAGTAGTTGATCTTGCTACCAACTGTCCCCTTTGGAATATCGTATGTTGACAAGGTCTTGCCGGTCGTGTCATCAATATATCTTACTGTTCCTGCTACTACTTGAGCATAAGGAACTGGTACATTCTTGCCTGGGTCACTTGGATCTGGGTTGACTGTCTTGCTTGGATCTACTGGCGTCCATCCTGGTACTTCTGGCTTGTTCCCTGGATTGCCCTTTGATGGATCACTTGGGTTATTAGGGAATTGTGGGGTTGGCGCATCTGGAATTGGCTTGCCACTTGGATCTACTGGAATCATCTTTCCTAGTGGTGCGTAAGTTACTGTTACTTCCACATTATCACTAGTGTGGGTAATGCCACTAATGGCCTCAACGTTGTTGCCTGCTTCATGACTTGAAATGTTCTTCAAGTAGTAACCTGCTTCGACTGGTGAGACTACTTCACTAAATGAACTGCTCTCTGGCGTCCAAGTGATTTCTGGGGTGGCCGTATTTGAGCTATCTACAATCCATTGTCCCTTGGCATCTTGCTTTGCGTTTACTAGCTTGCCTGTTACCTTGCTTACGTATGCCTCTCCACTAAAGTTTAGGCTTTGACTTGCGTTTGCTGGAACCGTGCCAGTAAATTGACTGCCATCGCTGTTTACGTACTTAACTGTTAAGCTTACGTCCTTCTTTAATGCACTTGGTTGTGCATTTTCTGGAGTTCCTGTCGGTACATCTGTTGGTGGCGTATCTGGCGTAATTGGTTGTACACCTTCTACTAAGTGAACTTGATAATCATTACCACTTACCTTGTAAACCGCATCCGTTGGATAGTTGTTGCTTACTAATACATAACCTTGTTTTTCATAGTTATTAATAGTTTCCGTAGTTGAGTAGTTGATCTTGCTACCAACTGTCCCCTTTGGAATATCGTATGTTGACAAGGTCTTGCCGGTCGTGTCATCAATATATCTTACTGTTCCTGCTACTACTTGAGCATAAGGAACTGGTACATTCTTGCCTGGGTCACTTGGATCTGGGTTGACTGTCTTGCTTGGATCTACTGGCGTCCATCCTGGTACTTCTGGCTTGTTCCCTGGATTGCCCTTTGATGGATCACTTGGGTTATTAGGGAATTGTGGGGTTGGCGCATCTGGAATTGGCTTGCCACTTGGATCTACTGGAATCATCTTTCCTAGTGGTGCGTAAGTTACTGTTACTTCCACATTATCACTAGTGTGGGTAATGCCACTAATGGCCTCAACGTTGTTGCCTGCTTCATGACTTGAAATGTTCTTCAAGTAGTAACCTGCTTCGACTGGTGAGACTACTTCACTAAATGAACTGCTCTCTGGCGTCCAAGTGATTTCTGGGGTGGCCGTATTTGAGCTATCTACAATCCATTGTCCCTTGGCATCTTGCTTTGCGTTTACTAGCTTGCCTGTTACCTTGCTTACGTATGCCTCTCCACTAAAGTTTAGGCTTTGACTTGCGTTTGCTGGAACCGTGCCAGTAAATTGACTGCCATCGCTGTTTACGTACTTAACTGTTAAGCTTACGTCCTTCTTCCAAGTTTTCAGCTCAGCTTCTTGGACATATGTCACATTTACATTTTCACCAGGACCCTTTGGACTCGGATTAACAGTTGGATTCGAATCTTCTGGAGTCCATCCTGGTACATTTGGTTTTTCACCAGGATTTGATTTTGATGGATCATTTGGGTCATTCGGAAACTGTGGTTGATCTGCTCCCGGGATTGGATTACCATTAGGATCAACTGGAATAATCTTGCCAATTGTAGCATATTTAAGTTCAATATTAGTTGTTTGCTCTACATATGGATTAGGAAAAACATATCTTCCGCTAACAGTTAACTCAGTGGGGCCTTCATTAGATAACGTTGCTGGATACACGATTCCCCGAGGATTATTAGGATCATATTGTTGGACATTATTGATATAAATGCTAGCTTGCATAACACCACTGGAATTAATTTGATGCCATACTTCTTTTACAAATTGTCCATTTAAAGAAACCCACTCATTAGTATAAGTTCCGCCATTTTTATATTGTGAGATTACGCCATGATCTCTCTCTTTATTAACTAAATAGTATCCCTTAATAATTTTTTCTGCTCTAGGGTCTATTTGGTATGTTTGTCCTGTTAAGCCACTACTAGTGATACTTGTTGTATCGGGCATTGGCTCACCAGTTTCTGCATCAATGTAACTAATAGTCTGAGTTGCTTTACTTGGAGTTGTATCTCCCCATGCATTTGCCACAGGGTTGGAATTATTCGAATTAACTATAGAATCATACTTTCCATACCCAAATGTAAAGGCTAATTTAAAGTTATAATTATTTTCATTAATGCTAATTCCATCCGGACCAAAGTTGTATATTGTCAAATTAGAATTTGGATATGGTCCACTCCCTGAATAAGTCGCCCTTTGTCCCACGCTTATTGTATTGCTAGCATATACTTGTGAATAGTCCCTATTGGTAATGTAATAGTTTAGATTTCCTCCGGGATTATTTCTATCAGTAGCCAGTGTAATTACCATATTTAAAGGTGTATAACCATTAGTTAAAGTAAACTGATCAAAAATATATTGATTTGCCGGAACAATACCATTGGTATTAGGGTAATGCGCATCATCAGTAATCGTTACACCAGAACTATCTGATGGAGTAGTTGGTGTATCTGTTGATTCAGTAAAACTTTGAGGCTGAACCTTTAATTTATTTTGATTGTTTACTTCATCATTAGATCCATTAATCTGATAAGGATTTCCTTGATTCTGACTTTCTACATTACTTGATACTTGCAAAACCTTATTGTCTAAAGAAGAACTTTTCTCTTCTTTAGAATCTTTGTTATCAGTTTTCACAAAACTATTATTTACAGATTCTACTTGTGGGTCTTTAGCGAGGTCGCTCCCCCCCCCCACTTTCTTATTTAATTGAGATGATTGAACAGAAGTAGAGGAATTGCCTCTAGCTTCATTTTCTATCTCTTTTTTAGGTTGTAAATTTTCTTTTTGAGTTACAACTGTTGAATTACTATCTGTAACAGTATCCGCATGAACTACTTGAATTGACTGTATTCCAAAAATAAATGATCCAATTAAGACTGAGACTGTTCCTATAGAAAATTTTCTAATAGAAAATCTATCTTGTCTATCCTCCATTTTACGAATCCGTTCTTTAAAATTACGCTTAGACATATACCTGTCCTCCTAAATATTAAAACAGCTTTAAGGTTCTTACTAAATTATATAACAGTTTAAATAATTATAGGAAAATTATTTACAATTTTCCTATAATTATTGTCGATACATGTATACAAATCTGTCCCTATCTTCATTTTTGATATGAACCCCGAAATTCGGACAAGAATTTCGAGGTTTTTATTATGTCTAAATTATCTAAGCAAGACAAAATTGACATCTACAATAATTGGAAGCATTATCATAAGTCACTATCTCAACTAGGTAGAGAATATGGAGTAAGACCTGACAATTTATATTATTTAATCCGTCTAATAGACCTTCACGGCTTAGAAATTTTGAATAAATCATATTCTTCTTATTCAGTAGAATTTAAGAAAACTGCCATTAAAAGAATATTGATTAACGATGAACCAGCGAATCAAGTTTCATTAGACTTAGGATTGCCAAGCTCAGGTATGATCTATAATTGGCTTCGCAAATATAAAGAGGATGGGTATAATGTCATTAATCATAAGAAAGGCAGACCACATCATGAAAAGCAAAGACCAACAAATCAAAGAACTACAAAAACAAGTAAAAGACTTAAAACAAGAGAATCTCAAGCTTACTGTCGAAAACGAATTTGTAAAAAAATTGAGCGCCTTAGTTTCCAAAAGAAAAAACCAAAAGCACCAGAAATAGCTCAGGTGGTTACTGAACTAAGGCAAGAACTTCATGTAACCGTCAGTTTCATATTAAATGTAATCAATTCTAATCCTGATTTACCTCACTTATCTAAAAGTAATTATTACTATGTTCTAAAACAAAATGATAAAGATTCAAAAAATCATCAGATCATGAAACGTATCAAAGAAATATTTGAGGAACATAAACATCGCTACGGCTATAGAAGAATTACAGCTCAATTGCACATTGAAGGAATTAAAATCAATCATAAGAAAGTAAAGCGTCTGATGAAAAAGATGCATTTATTTGGTATTGCCATTAGACGTAGAAAAAGATATTCAAGTTATCGAGGAACTGTAGGTGAAATCAAACCTAATTTGATCTGTCGCAATTTTTTAGCCATTTTACCAGATAGAAAGTGGTATTCAGATATAACTGAGTTTCATTTAAACGGCGAAAAATTATATTTATCACCAATTATGGATGGGTGTACCCATGAGATAATTTCTTATACATTAAGTCGTCGTCCAGTTTTAGAACAAGTAATGACCATGCTTGACCTAGCTTATAAAGCTCATCCCGCTCTAAATGGTCTTATTTTTCACACTGATCAAGGATGGCAATATCAACATTCTACCTTTCAAAAATGGCTTACAGATCATGGTATTGAGCAATCAATGTCTAGAAAAGGTAATTCATTAGATGATGGATTAATGGAAGGATTTTTTGGTATCTTAAAGCGAGAAATGTGGTATGGCTTTGAAAAAAATTTTAAGAATTTAGATGAACTAGAAGATGCAATCAAAGAGTATATTTATTACTATAATAATTTTAGAATTAAGAGCTCAATAAAAAACCATACTCCGATTCAATATCGAAATATGGTTTTAAATCAAACAGTTTAATAATATGTCCTAATTTTTGGGTTCATATCAATTTCTTAGCTGCTTAATTCCTTCTTAAAATTATCCATCAACAGGATTTGCAAAAGAGCCTTAAATCAATTGGTGTTAACCTCAATTTAATAGGAGCTTGATTTTGAGTAAAGCATAAAATTATCTTTTTCCCAGACTTTTCTTAATGAAACATAGTTTCAAATTAAAGATTTGGATCCATCTTAAATGTTAACTTAGACATCTTAATTGCATCAGTAAACATTTGACCCATTAATTCTTCACTATCTTTCTTAGTATGAGCAACAGTCTTTTGATTTTCACGAGTTAAGTAGTCGGTTAATTCTTCACCGCTTAAATCTTTAGCATTTTCAATAATTTCTTCAACTCTACCACGGTAATATCTATTCAATTCTTCAAGATATTTAGTATCAAGTTGAACAAATTGAGGATAGTGACTTTCAACTAAGGCAGCCAAAGATTTGTAGTACCACCATGCATCGTCTTTATTATAGGTCATTGACGTATTGTTAAATGATGGATCAGTTTCGTTCATATTAGCAAAGAATGGGATATATGGTGTAAATGTTGGTCCACCAATACATAACCACATAATACCCGCCATTTCTTCAGGAACATCACTTCTAATTTGCAAAATATGGGAGTTTTGAGTTCTATTTAAACCAATTGGACGATAACGATGCTTCTCTTCCTCAGTTCCATGACCAAATGGATCAAATGGAGTATCTTGATAATGAGAACCAAGTGCAAATTCAATATCTTCCTTAGCTAATTTCTTAGAAGCTTTTCTAATGAAAGGAATATCTGGGTCTTCAGGATCCTGTTCAATTTCTGGGTTGAAAAGTTTTTGGATATACCATTGACGACTAGTGTTGTAGTGACGATCTTGTTCAGTATAAGTTCCAAAAATGTGGTGGAAATTCCAACCTTCATGGTCAGGATTCAAGTGGTGTTCTTCAACGAATTCTTGAATTCCTTCACTCCACATAAAGTTATCTGGATCATCAAAGTTAACTTGTTGAATAGCAACACGGTTACCAGTTGCTGCATAACAATCATCTGGAATACGTTGAGCAACCCAGTGGTGTCCCGTGACAATTTCCATATACCATACTTCATCTTTGTCACCAAATAGAACTGAGTTTCCAGCAGGTGAACCATACTTTTTAATTAAGGAACCAAGACGTTTTACACCATCTCTTGCGGAATCAATATATGGCAAAACTACAGTCTGCATACAATCTTCATCTAAACCATCTTTAACTAATGGATCAAATGCTAACGTTCTTTCGTTACCATAAGTTGATTCAGTACATGACATAGCAACATTCTTTTGGTTGATACCACTTTCGTCATAATAACCTAACTTTTTATAGTCAACATTTGGAACTGCTGGAACTCTTTGAGCATCTTCAGGAAGCTCCATTTCAAACTTATTAAGCCAAGATTTAATTTTACGTCCCTTTTCACCATGAACAGCTGGCTCAATAATAAACTTTTGTGGCGTAATTGCACCTGCAGTATCGTCATTACGTGAAATCATTACTGATCCATCAATTGATGCTTTTTTTCCAACTAAAATAGTTGTACATGCACTTAAATGCTTCATTATTTACTCCTTATATATTACTTGTAACTTTGCCTATTATTAGATTAATCCTTGGAAGAGCCCGATTGCAAATTTTTCTGCATCAAAGTTTGCCAAATCATCAACTTTTTCTCCAAGGCCAACTAATTTAACCGGTAAATCCATTTCATTTCTAATTGCTAATACTACTCCACCCTTAGATGAGCCATCAAGCTTAGTTAAAACTAAACCTGTAAGTTTAGTAGTTTTATCAAAGTCTTTTGCTTGTAGTAATGCATTTTGACCTGTTGAGCCATCAAGGACTAAAAGAACCTCATTTGGTTGATCGGGTAAGATCTTCTTTATTGTTCGCTTAATTTTATCAAGCTCGCTCATTAAATTGACCTTATTTTGAAGACGACCTGCTGTATCAACTAATAAGAAATCAATTCCTCTCTCTTTTGCTTTTTTAACACCATCATAAACTACAGAAGCCGGATCAGCTTTTTCAGGACCAGTGATTACTTCAACGCCATCACGTCGACCCCATTCTACCAATTGCTCTACAGCACCGGCTCTAAAAGTATCGGCCGCTACCATCATGACAGACTTGCCCGAGTCTTTAATTCGCTTAGCTAATTTACCAATTGTTGTTGTTTTTCCAGCTCCATTAACGCCAACAAAAAGATAAACATTAGACTTTGCAGAAGGATCATCGGCTAATTTAGAATCTTCACCTTCGCCACCTTTATCATAAATATCAACTAATTTTTCAACTATCACTTGCTTTAAGGCATCATGACTTTTTGCATTTTGAAGCTTGGCTTCATCCCTTAAAGAATCAGTTAATTCTTCAGCAGTTTCAAAACCAACGTCAGATTCAATTAATAAATCTTCAAGATCATCAAAAAAGTTTTCATCGACTGTTCTAAATTTAGCAAAAAATGCATTTAGGCGTGCTCCGAAAGAATGATTGGTTTTTTCTAACCCTTTGTCATATCTTTCCTGTTCATCTTCTGTAGCTCCTTCTTCAGAGCTCTCTTCAGGAGATTCAGTTTCTTCAGTCTCCTCTTCAGCTTTTTCAACTTCATCCTGTTTCTCTTCAAAAGCAGTTCCAGCATCACTCCAACCTGGAGTTTCCTCAACTTCCTCATTTTCTTCTTCATGTTCATCTTCAGAAGGTTCCGACTTAGGCTCTACAACCTCTTTATTTTTTTGAATATCTTCAGCTTCATTGGTTTGTTCAGGCTCTTGAAGTTCTTCATTTGAATTTTCAGTTAGTTCTTTTTTAATTTCTTCTTGTTCTTCATCTTTATGACCAAAGAGCGATTTCTTGATTTTATCAAATAATCCCACTACTAATTCACTTCTTTCTTAATTTCATTTAACGATACAGATAACACTTTTGAAATACCTGATTCTTGCATTACGATTCCATACAAATTATCTGCTTTCTGCATAGTTCCACGACGGTGTGTAATAACAATAAATTGAGTTTTCATATCATAATGATTCAAAAACTGAGCAAAACGAGCAACGTTTGTTTCATCTAAAGCTGCTTCTACCTCGTCTAGAATACAGAATGGTACGGGGTTAACTTGAAGCATTGCAAACAATAAAGTAATTGCAGTTAATGCCCTTTCCCCACCAGAAAGAAGCGTTAACTTCTGGGACTTCTTACCAGGTGGCTGCGCAATAATTTCAATTCCAGTTTCAAGTAAGTTCTTTGGATCAGTTAACTCTAATCTAGCATGACCACCATCAAACATAATTGGAAAAATCTTTGCAAAGCTTCTTTCTATCTGGTGGAAGGTTGCACTAAACCTACTCTTTACCTCATCATCTAGTTTAGACATTGATTCTTCAATATCTTTTCTAGCCTTTAGCAAGTCATTCTGTTGTCCATTTAAGAAATCATAACGCGTTTTAACATCTTCATACTCTTCAATAGAGTTCAAGTTAACCTCACCAATATCTGCTAAAGACATTTTATGTAGATGAACTTCACGTTCCAATTTCTTACGCAAATCTGTTGTATTTTGTCCCTCAGATAATTGCAAAGCTGCTTCAAAAGTTAAGGAATATTCTTCACTTAAAATACCAAGTTTTTGATTAATTTGGGACTTAAGTTCTCCTAGCCTTGCAGAATACTCTTCTTGCTCCGCAGCAGTATTTTTACGCAAATTATAATTTCTTGTAGCAACTTGATCAAGATTATTTATTTGAGCATCAAATTTACCTAAATCTTTATTTATTTCAGCTAAAGCCTCTTGCATTTGTTTTTTCTGCTTACTTAGCTTAGCAACTTGATCTTCAATTTCTGACTCACTTTGTCCATTTTGAGACAATGACAAAGCTTTAATTTTTTCCTCAATATCCTTAAGTCTGGAATTGGTATTTTCAAGCTGTTCTTCCAATTCAGATTTCTTAGTAGTAATATTTTCCAATTTATTCTTTACTACGGCCAAGTCGGAATTTAAGTTACTTAATTCTGCCTGTAATTTTTGATAAGCTTCATCAAAATCGGTCAAATCAGTCTTTAATTGATCCATTTTTGCTCGTTGTGTTTGAGCAACTTCTTCAAGTTCTTTCTTTTTAGCCTGCTCTTTTTCAAGACGACTAGTAAGTTCTGCTTCTTCTTGCTTCTTCTCAAGTTGGGCCTTTTGCTGTAAATCATTTAACTGAGTCAGCCTTTGAACTTCTTTTTCTTCATTTTCATACTTAATAGCTTGCTCACTGATTTTTTGATTTAGGGCAGTTAAATCAGTATTTTTAGCTTCTAGCTCAGTTTGTAACTCGGTTAATTTTTTATCTAGTTCGTTTAGGGCTGTTTGTAGTTTAGTAAATTCTACCTTCCCCGTCTTAATTTGTAATGTTAATTTATCAATCTCAGCATTTGTTGCCAGAGGGGAATTATTTCTTGTATTTCTAGTCCCACCAGTCATACTTCCCCCAGGACTAATAATATCTCCGTCCAGCGTCACAATTCGATAATATCGTCCAATTCTGCGTTGAACACGCAAAGCCGTATCAATAGTATCTACCACTAAAACATTCCCTAAAAGGTAAGAAATAGCATTAGAAATATCAGTCTCAGTTTTTGATGTTACTAAGTCTGCTGCCACACCTTTAAATCCCTCAATACTTTGTAAGGAGTTTAAAGTGGAGGCAGCAATCTCATTATGACGTAATCCATCTAGAGGTAAAAAGGTAGCCCTACCTGTACGAGTTTGCTTCAACAAATTAATGGCATCCCTAGCACTACTTTGGTCAATAGTAACTAAGTCTTGAACGCCACCACCTAAAGCTGTTGACAAAGCGGCTTCTAATTCAGCTGGAAAAGAAATTAACTCCCCAATAACCCCTACAATTCCATGAAAATCACTTTGATGGTTTAAAACATATTTAACCCCATAATAGTATCCTTCATGTCTATTTCTAATTTTCTTTAGGCCTTTTACTTGTGCAGAAAGTTGTTGTAAATCATTTTTAACCTTTAAGTAAGCTTGTTCACTTTGATCCTTAAGCTTACTCTCCTCAGCAATTTTTCTATCAAGAGTCGCAATAGTTTCATTTAGTTGTTTTCTCTTTAAAACAAGGTCTTGCCCTTGTTTTTTTAACTGGGTAAGAACTTTTTGAGCTTCATCTAATTGTTCTTCAACTTCTTGCTGGCGATTATCATTTGATTTTTTACTACGAGTTAGCTCATTTTTTAAATAGACAATCTCGTTATTATTACTCGTTTGATCCTGCAAAGTTTGAATATAATCAGATCGAACTTGCTCTAATTGATTATTTAATTGTTCAGGACCTTGCTTAAGTTCCTGCTTTAAATTCTTTTGTTTCTTTACAAAATTAGCAAGGACTTGATTTTGACTGTTTAGATCTTTCTCATTAGCTGCAAGCTGATCTAACAAACGTTTTCTTCGCTCTTTTAGTTCTTCAGATTGTGCACTGTATTCTTTTTGAGTAGCGACATCATATTCTCGAGATTGTTGATGCATTTGAAGATCAGTAGTCAGAGCTGCAATTTTTTGCGTTAAAGATAATAATTCTTGCTGCTTTTCATCTTTTTCAGCATGGCGCTCATTTGATTGCTTACGTTTTTCTTCTAAATCAGCTTGGGATTGTTTAACCTCGTCATCAAGCTTATTTAAAATCCCTTGATTTACTGCCGCCTTCTTAGCGACCGCCTTCTTCTCTTCATTTAAACTTTCAATCTCCAAGCCCAAAAGTTGTTTTAACTTATGATCAAGCTGTTCTTTTTGAAATTTATATTCTTTTGCTAAAGAACTCTGTTCATGTAAAGGCTCGATTCTACCTTCCAATTCTTTAACCAAATCATTAATTCTAATTAGATTGGCATTAGTTTTGTCTAATTGCTTGAGTGCAATTTCTTTTTGCTGCTTAAAATGAAGGACACCGGCAGCCTCTTCAAAAATTCCTCGACGCTGTTGTGGCTTAGAATTAAGAATTTCATCGACCTTCCCCTGAGAAATTATTCCCAAACTATCAGATGACATCCCTGATTCAATAAACAGTGTCCTAACATCTTTCAATCTTACTGGATGATGATTTAAAAGATAATCACTTTCGCCGTTACGCAAAATCTTTCTCGTTACGACCACTTCATCATTATCAGAAGCAAGTTGGTGATCACGATTATCAAAAACCAACTCAACCTCAGCATGATTCATTGGAGCTCTCATTTGACTACCAGCGAAAATAACATCTTTCATATTTTCACCACGTAAAGACTTGGCAGATCCTTCACCCATTACCCACCGAATTGCTTCAGTAATGTTACTTTTTCCACTACCATTTGGACCAACGATGCCGGTAATACCATTATTAAATCTAATTGTCGTCTTATCAGCAAAAGACTTAAAACCATTTAAAACTAATTGTTGTAGTGGCACAGACTCACCTTTTCTTATTTATTTTTATCTAATGCAGCTTGAGCTGCTTGCTGCTCAGCAGCTTTTTTATTACGTCCTTGTCCCTCTGAAACTTTTTCACCATTTACAAGTAGCTGTACTTTAAAAGAT
Organism: Lactobacillus johnsonii; assembly: GCF_013487865.1. Lineage (NCBI taxonomy): Bacteria > Bacillati > Bacillota > Bacilli > Lactobacillales > Lactobacillaceae > Lactobacillus > Lactobacillus johnsonii. Next base: position 755,676 of record NZ_CP047409.1, on the reverse strand, counting down.
GGCTTTGATTCATCTTCATCTATTACTTGGTATTCAATCTTAACTGGTCCATTTACCTGCAAACGCTCCTGAAGTTCAGTTTTATAATCACGTGAGGCATTAAAATCTCCTTCAGCAATTAATGGATACACTGTTAAATGTAAGAAGTGCTGTACAGCTAGCATTCCTTGATCTAAGAAAAGTGCACCATTAAAAGCTTCAAACACATCTTCAAGAAGTGTCTTACGTTTTCTAGCGCCAGCTTTTTCTTCTCCTTTACCCAAATTAATTTCTTCTGGGAATCCACATTCAATTGCAAATTCAGAAAATCCTTCTGTTCTAACAATGTTAGATCGCATTCTTGTTAATTTCCCTTCATTTAATCTAGGAAAATGACGATACAAATAATCGGATACCGCCAATTCAAGAACAGCATCACCAAGAAACTCTAATTTTTCATAGTCCGTTCTCCCGGGATGCTCATTAGCATAAGAAGAATGCGTAAATGCATCTTCAAGCAATTTTTCGTTATTAAATTTTATTCCGTATTTTTTCTTTAAATTTTGTTTAAAAGCTACTGAAACCATAGTTGCTTCCTTTCTTTAACCCTTTAATTATACCTATTTTAACCTATTAAAAAAAGATAAAGAAAAAGTGTGACCTAATGAAGTGCCATAGAAAAGTTAGACATTTATAAAATTTTAAAGATTTGATAATACACGATTTCTGTATTTTACAGGAGTCGTGTATTTTAATTTGTTTGATCTTCTAACATTGTTAAACCAATAAATATAATCTTTCAGAATTTCCTTCATCTCTTCTAAACTTCCAATCTTAAGTCGATTCAGTTTTTCTCTCTTCATTAGATTAAATATCGTTTCTCCTGGTGCATTATCATGACAATTTCCTTTTAGGGACATGCTTTGGATTATATTCATTTTCTTTAGTCGAGCCTGATAGCCTGGATTCTGATATTGAAAGCCTTGATCTGAATGAAGGATAGGAGCAGCTCCTGGTGGAAGATTATCTGCTAGTTCATCTAGCATATTATAAATAGTTTTCATTTCAGGAGAGTAACTTACTGCACAAGCTAGAATCTCCAAAGAAGCTTTATCTACTACAGGAGAAATATAAACTTTCTTGCCGTTAGTTAGTTTATATTCGGTTACATCGGTATGAAGAACTTTATAGGGGATAGTTTCATCAAAAGTTTGATTTAGGATATTTGGTGCTTTCTTTCCTACATTACCCTTATACGAACTATATTTACCAGTATTTTTATGATAAATTGTTGTTTTTATTCCTAAACTTCTCATTAACTTACGTACTGTTTCTAGAGAAAATTTAAATCCTTCATCTCTTAACGCTCCCCACATAGGACGATAACCATATGTTTCTTGTCCTTCATAGCCATAATAGATTTCTTGAATCTTCTCTTTTACTAAAGCATACTTATCAGCTTGATTAATTCTATTTTTTACATTGTCATAGTAAGTCTTTCTATTTAATTTAAGCACCTTAAATAAGACCTTAAGTTTAATTTGATGGTGTTTTGCCCGAATATCCTGTATTAATTGTGTTTTTTGTTTGTTGGATAACGTGGATATCGGGCAGCCACTTTTTTTAAGACAAGATTTTCCACTCTAAGTCTTTCTAATTCAGCTTCCTGCTTAAGAATTTTTTCTTCATACTTTTGCTTTTCACTAAGTTCTAACTTTTTAGTTGTCTTCTTACTCTTTTTAGGCACTTTCCTAGGCCGACCTTTCTGTTAGCGTATCCTTCTTCATTGAACTTTTTAGCCCAATTGTATACTTGAGAATCACTAATATTAAACTTAGCCGCTACCTTTGAAACTCCAATAGAATGTGTTAAGTAGTAGCGTACCACATTTAGCCTAAAGTCAGAAGAATAAGTAGTTTTAGTATGTTTAACAGATAAGGCAGCTAAACCTTGACACTTAGCCTTATCAACCCACCTACGAATAAGAGTCCAATGAATATTATATTGTTTAGCTAAACCTTTTATTGAATCTTCATGATTTAAATATTTGGAAACAATTTCAATTTTTAATTCAGTCGAATATTTGGTCATAAAAAAATACCTCATAATTATTAGATTTTATGTCTAACAATTATGAGGCACTTCATAATATAAGTCGCACTTTTAAATAATTTTTATTTATTTTGCATAGCCAACGTAGTACCAGTTAGGGAATCCACCACCCATACTCTTAGATGGCTCTAATGAGTATCCAGTTAACTTATTGTTAATTGCGTAAATGCTGTAGCTATTAGCAACTGGCACAACATAAGCTTCCTTATCCATGTATGCTTGCCATTGATGGAATTTCTTAACTCTGTAGCTATTATTAAAGGCTTTTTGAGAATCAATATCGTTCAACAAGTCAGTGTTTTCTTTAGTGACAAATCTACTGTAGTTAAATGGTGCCTTTGCGCCGTATAAGTCTTGAGGTGATGGTTCAGAAGAAAGTGACCATGCACCAATGAACATATCTACGTCTTTAGAATCATTTTGAACCTTATCGTAGAAGGAATTCATTTCCATTAAACGACCACCAGTTAACTTAACATTCAAGCCCATTTTCTTCCATTGTTGAATGTAATTTTGAATGATTGGTTCTTGAACTTTACTACCACTCATGGCAGCTAAACGAATAGTTAAAGGTTTACCATTTGGTTGAACACGGTAAGTTCCCTTCTTCTTATATCCAGCCTTATCTAATAGTTCATTACCCTTTTTAATGTTATAAGTGTATCCCTTAACATTCTTATCAAAGTAATCACCGAATTGCTTTGGAATTAAAGTTGGAATTCTAAATGAAAGACCTGATGAGTATCTCTTATAAACTTGGTCAACATTCATACCATAGGCAATAGCTTGACGAAGAGAACGATTATTCATCTTTGCATCCTTATTCATCACATTTTCGCCCTTGGCTGCATCCCATTTACCCACTTTAAAGCCTAAGTAACTATATGAAAGTGGAATATTAGCAATAAAGTTTACTCCTTTAGCACCCTTAATATTTGGCCATTGAGAATTACTTACTTGCGTTACATCGAATTTATTACTCTTAATTGATTGAGCAACTGAAGCTGGAGTAATTACTGAAGCAGTTATCTTCTTTAAGTGTGGTTTACCTTTATAGTAATGTTCATTTGGAACCCAGGAAACTGATTGTCCACGAACCACTTTACTTACTTTATATGGCCCATAGAACAATGGATTCTTCCGAATCTTATTGCTTGAAATAAGTTTATCAAATGGAACATCTTTTAAGTAATGATATGGAGCTGCTGCTTCCCAAATATATCCATTACCACTTTGCGTCATACCTGGCTTCATTTCTTTAAAGTGGAGCACTACTGTACGACCATTTTCGCCGTCTGGCATTTCAATACCTGAAATAGTATTGGACTTTCCATCATGGTATTCTTCTAATCCTTCAAGATTAGCTAAACTTGAAGTATAACGCTGAGAATGTGTTGCCTTATTTGCAATAATTTCATAGGCGTATTCATAATCTTTTGCAACTAAGGGCTGGCCATCAGACCACTTAACTTTAGGATTAATGGTAATGGTTGCAGTTTTGGCATCTTTATTAATTTTAATGTCTGCTGCTCCACCCTTAACGTATTTATAGGTATTATTTGTAGCAAATAATGATTCATCACCATATTGCATTACTTCTGAGTCTGTATTGTTAGTAGACAATTCATCATTAAAAATACCAGTAAACGGTGTATCAGTAACTACAGCAACGCTGACATTTCCACCATCCTTAATTGTCTTCTTAGGAGTTGACTCCTTGAAATTAGGATGACTAGTATTATTGCTATTACTATTACCACAGGCTGCTAAAGTTAGAGCTACACCTGAAAGCAAAGTTAATGTACCAATTAATTTGCCTTTCTTCATTAATTTTTCCTCCAATAACATTGGACAAGTTGATATATTTAATTTTAGCACTGAAACCGATTAAAACAACTTAAATAAAAAAAGACCGTCACTTAAGACGATCTTTATGAAGAAATTTATCTAATATTATTTTGCAATTCCTACATTGTACCATAAGCTGTTTGCTGCTGAAGGTTTCAATGAATAGCCTGTGATCTTACTATTAACTGCATTTACACTGTAGTTATTAGATACTGGAACGACATACGCTTCATCATCCATATATTTTTGCCATTCATGGAATTTCTTAACACGGTAATTAGTATTAAATGCCTTTTGTGAATCCATTTCTTGAAGTAACTTAGTGTTCTTAGCAGTTACAAAACGACTAAAGTTGTATGGTGCTTTTGCGCTGTACAAGTCATTTGGTGATGGTTCTGAAGATAATGACCATGCACCCATGAACATATCTACGTCTTTAGAATCATTTTGGACCTTGTCATAGAAGGAGTTCATTTCCATCAAACGACCACCAGTTAACTTAACATTCAAGCCTAATTTCTTCCATTGTTGGATATAGTTTTGAATAATTGGTTCTTGAGTAGAGTCACCACTCATAGCTGCAAAATGGATAGTTAAAGGCTTACCATTTGGTTGAACACGGTACTTACCCTTCTTCTTATATCCAGCTTTATCAAGAATTTCATTCCCCTTCTTGATATTGTAATCGTAGCCCTTAACATTTTTATCGAAGTACTTACCAAATTGTGCTGGAATTAAAGTTGGAATATGGAAAGTCAAACCGTTGGTATAACGTTTGTTTACAGCGGAGATATTCATACCATAAGCAATAGCTTGACGTAATGCTTTATTATTCATTTTTGCATTCTTATCCATTACGTTTTCGCCTTTAGCTGCATCCCACTTACCTACCTTAAAACCTAGGTAACGATAAGACAAAGGAATCTTAGCGATCCAGTTAACATTATCAGTATTGGCAACGTTCTTCCATTGAGTATTGATTACACCGGCAATATCATACTTATGACTCTTAATGGCTTGAGAAGCTGAGTTTGGGTTCAAAACTTGAATTGTTACTTTATCTAATTTTGGTGTACCTCTCCAGTAATACTTATTAGGTACAAATGTTACTGCTTGACCACGTACAACCTTACTCATCTTATATGGACCAAAGAATAGTGGCTTCTTTCTTACTTGATCAGATGATTGTAACTTATCAAATGGGATATCCTTCAAATAGTGATATGGAGCTGCAGTTTCCCAGAAGTAGCCGTTACCACTGAACTTCATACCTGGCTTCATTTCTTTGAAGTGAATAACAACGGTTCTTCCATTTTCACCATCCGGCATTTCAATACCAGAAATAGTGTTAGATTTACCATCGTGGTATTCACTCATACCAACAATATTTTGAAGTGAGTCAGTATAACGTGATGACTTAGTTGCCTTGTTAGCAATAATTTCGTAAGAATATTCAACATCCTTAGCAGTTACTTGCTTACCATCTGACCACTTAACACCATTCTTAATTTTAATAGTAGCAGTTTTGTTATCATTATCTAATTTTAATGTAGCTGGTCCTTTGTCATTAATTTGATAAGTATCATCAGTATCAAATAATCCTTCATTAGCAGGTGCCATAGCATCAGAGTCATTCTGAGTATCGGAAAGTTCATTTAAAAAGATACCAGTAAATGGTGTATCAGATTCAAGTGCAACACTTACTGTACCACCCTTTTTAACAGCTTTCTTTGGAGTAGCTGATTTAAAGTTCTTAGTTGGGTTATCTACTTTTGAATTTGAATTGTTACCACATGCTGCTAATGTTAAAGCAACACCAGAAAGTAAAGTTAAACTTCCAAATAGTTTGGCTTTCTTCATAGTTATATTCCTCCATCTATTTGGGACAAGTTGATGATTTAATATTATCATCATCAAACTCATAATACAATGCTTTTACTCAATTATTTTTAATATTTTTTAATTTATATTTGAGTAAATTGCTATAAAGCATTGATAGATTAATATTTGTTCACTATTATTTTTACCATAAAAAACTTATTTTATGCCCATTTATAATATAAATATCTCCTACATTCTTTAACTTTTATGCAAAGACATACAAAAAAGCAACTCAATTATGAGTTGCTTTTTAATGTTTAAATAATCAAATTTAATTTTCACGTTGACGAGCATCCCCAGCTCTTTGAAGAGCACGACCAACGTAGTTAATACTCAAGGAAATGACCAATAACAAGATAGTTGCTGGCATCCATAGCCATGGACGGGTAGTAACATTAACTGGGTCATTAGCAAATCCAATTAAAGTACCAAGGGATGGTGTAGTAGTTGGTAATCCATATCCCAAGAAGGATAAAGTAGTTTCAATACCAATATTTCCGGCGATCATTAATACGACGTCAATTACCAAAGCTGAAGTAATGTTAGGCAAAACTTCACGGAACATAATTGTTAAGTTAGAAGAACCGGAAGTCTTGGAAGCCAAGACATATTCTCGTTCTCTCTGTGACAAAACAAACGCCCGGAAATATCTTGCCGTTGTTGTCCACCCAAACATAGAAATCAATAATACTAAAGTCCAAGCATTGTAGTTAGGAATAACAGTAGTTAAAACAATAATGATTGGGAATTGAGGTAAAATTTGGATGAAATCAACTATACGCATGATAACTGCGTCAGTTACCCCACCAAAGTAACCTGAGAACAAACCAACTAAAAGTCCGACACCTTCACAAAGAACAGTAACAGATAGACCAATCAAAATAGAGTTACGGCCACCCATCATTAGTAACTTCAAGATATCACGGCCACCATCGTCTGTACCAAAGACGTGACCAGATTCACCCCAAGCATAATATGCTTCTGCAATATTAATCTCTGTTACTTGACTCTTATTTAAGAATAAAGAACCAACAAAAGTGAATAATAAGATAGCTACAATAATACAGAATGAAACAAATGCTACCTTATCACGCCAAACCTCACGCACAATGATCTTAAATCCAGATGGTGGTAGAGAGGTTTTAGCATTTTGATCTTTTTTCGATGTATTTTTATCTTTAGCCATAATTTACTGCTCCTCCCTACTTAATCCGAATTCTTGGGTCAATAATACTCATGATAATATCAGATAACAAGTTACCAACTAAAGTTAACACACCAAACAATAAAATCAATGCAGTTAAAGTTGTGTAGTCACGTTGTCCAATAGAATCAAGGAACAATTTACCCATACCAGGATAACTAAATACTGATTCAATAACCATTGAACCGGAAAGTAAACCAGTAATAGTATTACCAAAGAATGCAGCAATTGGTAAAAGTGAGTTTCTTAAAATATGTTTATTAAAGACAACATTTTCAGGTACACCTTTACTACGTGCAGTTCTTACATAATCTTCAACCTTGTTATCAACAATACCAGTTCTTAAGTATTGAACAATAGTTGTAGTAGAGATTAAAGCACAAAGAATTGAAGGCAAAATCAAGTGATAAATTCTACTCCAGAAATAAGCAAGTGTTCCTGGGTTTACATCTGCACTAACGGAACCTGAGATTGGGAACCAACCTAAAGTAAAGCCGAATAGCCAAATACCTAAAATGTAGAAAACAAATGGAGGTACTGCGAATGTAATATAGTTAAAAATTTGTACTCCATGATCTTGCCATTCATCTTGGTGACGACCTGCAGTAACACCTAATGGAATCGCAATTACATAAGTTAAGACAACAGTCATTAAAGACAACCAGAAAGTGTTAACTGCACGATCCCAAATCAAAGAAGTGACTGGAACCTTTTGAATATATGATTGTCCTAAATCACCATGGAACATATTTCCAAGCCAGCGAGTATATTGCACCCAAACTGGATCGTTCAATCCATATTCTTGTCTTAATCTTGCAATTTCCTTAGGGTCTGAATTCGGATTAATCATTCCAGTAAATGGGTCACCAGGCATCATTTTAGCTAAAATAAAGACTAGTAAACTCAAGATAAGTAACTGGGGGATCATAATCAGGATTCGACGTAAAACCGTTTTCCACATATCTATTCTCCCTCCTTCAATTCTTGCTCAATCATATCTTTAGGTAAAGCAACGAAATGACGCTCGCCAACTTTTTGTAGTGGTAATACACGACCATCTTTTTCATACCATTTATCTTGATCTTGCAAAAATTCTTGTTCTACACGTTGACGCTCTTCCTTATGTTTTTCCCTATTTTCAACATCAACAACAGGAATTGCAGAAAGTAGACGCTTTGTATAAATATGCATTGGATTCTTATAAATCTGATCACGTTTACCAATTTCTACAAAACGTCCCCGGTGCATAATAGCAATATCTTCTGACATATGCTTTACAACACCCAAGTCGTGTGAAATGAAGAGGTAGGCAATATTATATTCTTGTTGAATATGTTTCATAAAGTTCAAAACTTGTGCTTGAACAGACAAGTCCAAAGCTGAGGTTGGCTCATCTGCTACGATCAACTTCGGTCTAGTGGCTACAGCACGTGCTACCCCAATTCTTTGACGTTGACCACCAGAGAATTCATGTGGATATTTGTAGATAGCATCACTAGGCATACCAACAATATCTAGTAGTTCTTGAACTCGTTTTCTTTCTTCATCGGTTGTTAAGTTTTCAAAGTTTCTAATAGGTTCAGCAATAATATCTTCAATTCGTTTTCTAGGATTCAAACTCGACATTGAATCCTGGAAAATCATTTGAACATCTTTATTGTAGTTAAGTTTTTTACGATTTGATGCTTTAGTAACATCAACACCTTTATACAAAATTTGTCCGCTAGTTACTTTTTCTACACCAACAATTGCTTTACCAGTAGTTGATTTACCGGAACCTGATTCTCCAATTAGACCGTAGGTTTCTCCTTCTTTAATTGAAAGATTAATTCCATCAACGGCTTTGACATATCCAGTAACTCTATTCCAAAATCCAGAACGAATTGGATAGTGAACTTTTAAATTTTTTATTTCGATTATTTCATCGGCCATAATTTCCTATCCTTTCTTCTCTTCATCTTGGAAATGGAAGCTTTGCCAGCAAGTACATCTTACAAAATGTCCTGGTTCAACTTCATGAATCTTAGGGTTCTCTTCATGAGCACTAGCTGGAATCCAAGGAATTCTAGCTGCAAATCTATCCCCAGTTCTTGGCATGTTAATCAATGAAGGAACTGTTCCATGAATCACATGTAGGTCTTCACTTTCATCATCTGTTTGTGGCATAGAGTGTAAAAGTGAACGTGTATATGGATGAAGAGGATTTTCAAAAATTGTTTTAACATCCGCTTTTTCAACAATTTGTCCTGCATACATAACTGCTACTTGATCAGCAGTTTCAGCAACAACACCTAAGTCGTGTGTAATTAAAACAATTCCTGAATGAGATTCTTTTTGAATTTCTTTAAGTAAATCTAAGATTTGTGCCTGAATAGTAACATCCAAAGCGGTAGTTGGTTCATCAGCAATAATAATTTCTGGCTTACATGCAATTGCGATCGCAATTACGACACGTTGACGTAACCCACCAGATAATTCATGTGGGTACATCTCGTACATTTCTTCTGGACGAGGCATTCCAACTTGATTAAAGAGTTCAATTACGCGTGCATGACGAGCTTTCTCATCCATATCAGTATGATAGTAAAGTGTCTCAGCAACTTGATCTCCAACCTTCATTAATGGATTAAGAGATGCTAATGGATCCTGGAAAATCATCCCAATATTATTACCACGAATTTTATTAAATAATGATTCATTTAAGTTAACTAGGTTCAATTCATTGTATAAAATATCGCCAGTTACTTTCGTATTCTTGTGGTCATACAAACCAATAATGCTTGAAGCAATTGTACTTTTACCACAACCAGATTCTCCAACAACTGCCAAAATCTCATTTCGTTTCAAGGTTAAGTTAATGTCATCAGCGGCATCATAAAACTTACCGTGTAAACGATATGCGGTATGCAAGTGTTCGATATCTAATAAAAGATCACTTTGCTTTTCCAAAGGCCATTCTCCTCTCAAACCTTACGACATTATTAAAAGTCAATTAGATTTTCAATTTAATGTCATTATTATAAACAAAAGATACTGCTATTTCAACAACTTTTATAAAAGTAAATGAAAAATGACAGTATCTTCTGAAATTTCAATGATTAAAATTTTAATTTTGGTGACTCTTAATATATTCTACCGCTTCACCAACAGTTTGTAATTTTTCCGCATCATCATCTGGAATCTCTGCTCCAAATGTATCTTCTAGATCCATTACTAACTCAACGAAATCAATTGAATCTGCATCTAAATCATTCTGAAAATTTAAATCTTTAGTGATCTTATCACGATCAATACTAAAGCGTTCTGAAATCATATCAGCAATTTTATTAAAAATTTCCTCTTCGGTCATTTTTTAACCTCCAAAAAAGTTTAGTTTAATTCTAAGGCATTTTTATATTAAAGTCTAGCGAGATTCACTAAAGTATTTTTTATATTCGCCAACCAAATCTTGACTCAACATCTTATCAATTTGTAATAAAGTGTAATAAATAGGTCGGATATTCGATCTACCGTGCGTCTTCACAACAGGTGCATTTACCCCAAGTAAAACTGCTCCCCCATATCTTGCCGTATCAAATCTTTTCTTTAATGCAGTAAGTCCTGGCTTTGCTAATAAAGCTCCCACCTTAGGACGTAATCCATTATTTAGCAAAGAATCCTTAAGCAGACGTAAAATTACGCTTGCAGTTCCTTCTATTGCCTTCAGAGTGGCATTTCCAGTAAAACCATCTGTTACAATCACATCGGCTTTACCCTCCATTAAATCATTTCCTTCAGCATTACCAATAAAATTAAGATCAGTTGCTTTAAGAAGCTTATAAGCTTCTTGGTGAAGGGGATCTCCTTTATCATCTTCTGCACCATTATTTAATAAAGCTACCGTTGGATTTTTAATATTTCTAATTTTTTGAGCATAAAAATTAGCCATTTGTGCCCATTGTACTAAATATTCAGGCTTACTTTGTGCATTTGCGCCAACATCAATAATATTAAAGCCCTCCTCGCTTTTAGCACTAGGAAGAGTTGGCATTAAAGCTGGACGCTCTACACCTTTAATTCGGCCAATAATAAAAATCCCGCAAGCTAAGAGCGCACCCGTATTTCCGAGTGAAAATAAGGCGTCTGCTTTTCCTGCCTTTACATAGTTCGCAGCAACAACCATTGAAGAATCTTTCTTACGTCTAATTGCTTTTACCGGCTCGTCACTATCAACAATAACTTCACTCGTTGCAATAACGTCAATTCTATCTTTTTGCTCAGTGGGAATTAGTTTATTAATCTTTTCTTCATCCCCAAATAAAACAAATTTTGTATCTTTTAATTTCGGCTTTGCTTTTAATACGGCATCAACAATAGCCTTAGGAGCATTTTCTCCTCCCATGGCATCAATTGCAATTATTTTCATATTCACTCCGGTTATTTATAATTATTATTCAAATCTTTCTTATATTTTAGCACTTCTTGTAAAAATTTGTTTTCTGGACTAGTCAAATCTGGATCAGACTTAATTAGGTTACGAGCTTCTTTTTGAGCTGTAACTAAGGCATTATAGTCATTTACTACATCCCCAACTTGAAACTGAGGTAAACCAGATTGAGCCTTTCCAAAAACATCTCCTTCACCACGTAGCTTTAAATCTTCTTCTGCTAATTTAAAACCATTACTAGTAGAGGTAATAATGTTCATTCGTTTCTTACCAATTTCTGTTTTAGGATCACTCACAAACACACAAAAACTTTGTGTCTGCCCGCGGCCAATTCTTCCTCGTAGCTGATGCAACTGACTTAATCCAAAGCGATCAGCATTAAAGATCATCATCATATTTGCATTCGGAACATCGACACCAACTTCAATTACACTTGTAGTAACTAAAATATTAATCTTACCTGCAGCAAAGCTATCCATAATTTCATTTTTCTGATCGCCTTTCATCTGGCCATGAAGCAAAACAACATTTTCGTCTTTAAAATAATGAGCAATTTTTGCTTGTAAATCCTCAGCGTTTTTTAAGTCACTTTTCTCTGATTCACTAATTAAAGGAGTTACAACATATATTTGAAAACCCTTATCTAACTGTGAACGCATCAAATCAAGAACCTCTCTCAATTTGCTAGAAGTTGCCCATGACGAAACTACTGGCTTTCTTCCTTTTGGTAAGTGCCTAATTTCAGAAACAGCCATATCTCCGTATACGGTTAAGGCTAATGTACGAGGAATTGGGGTGGCTGTCATTGCTAGGATATCAGGTGCGTCACCTTTTTTAATCAACGTATTTCTTTGGTTTACTCCAAATCTGTGTTGCTCATCAATTATAACGAGGCCTAGATTTTTAAAATGAACATCTTTTCGGATTAATGCATGGGTCCCAATCACAACATTGATTGTTCCATCAGCTAATTCACGATAAATTTCTTTCTTTTCTAAATCCTTAGTGTCTCCCGTCAATAAGACAACTCGAACACCCAAAGGCTTCAGCAATTCATCTATTTTAGCAAAATGCTGCTGAGCTAAAATTTCTGTTGGCACCATTAATGCAGCTTGATAGCCCGCAGTAACAGCGGCATAAATTGCAAAAACTGCTACTACGGTTTTACCACTACCCACGTCTCCCTGCAGTAGTCTTCGCATTTGTCTTTTAGAATGAAGATCCGCAAATATTTCATTTACAACTTTTTTTTGATCGTCAGATAACTCAAAAGGAATTTCTTCAATTAATTCCTTAACAGCAGCTAAATCATATTTCTTTTCTACTCCAGGTGCATCTTCATTTCTTTGGGAAAGAAGTTGAGCAAGTTGCATTTGAAAAAGGAAGAACTCTCTAAAAATAGCACTTCGCCGTGCTATCTTCGCCTCATTTCCATTTTTGGGATGATGCATTTTTTCTACCAAAACACGATCAGACAGCAAGCGATATTTTTCTCTTATAGAAACTGGGATTGTTTCTCCAACTTCATTTATAGCTTTCTCTAAAGCAAGATCAATTAACTTTTGCAGCTTATTTTGCTTCAAATGACGATTGACAGAATAAATAGGAGCAAAAACCGAATCTCTCTTTTCAGCTACTAATTTAAAGCCACTTAATGACTGCCGCGCTACTTGATACTTGCCATATACTGCAACTTCCTTACCTGATTCCACTTTATCCTTTAACCAGGGCTGATTAAAAAAATTGACCATGATAATGTCATGATCAATTTTCATTTTAAAGCTGAGCCTTGTTTTTCGATAACCAAATCGGCTAACAAATGGATCTGTTACCACCATTCCCTTTAATAAGACTTTCTGCCCATCTTCAATTTGATCAAGAGGAATTGTCTCTAAATCATCATATCTAAAAGGAAAATAAAATAGTAAATCATAAATTGTATTAATGCCAAGACTGGCCAAAGCTGTAGCTGTCTTTGCTCCTACACCCTTTAACTCAGTTACTGGTTCAAATAACTTACTCTGCTTATTATTCATATTTTATTCCACGGATACTAAGAAGTAGTAAACTGGCTGGCCACCATCATGAACTTCAAATTCCAAATCATCATGAGTAGCTTTAAGTTTTTTAACTACTTCGTCAGCTTCTGCTCTGGTAGCATAACTACCATACATAATAGTGATAATTTCACTATCTTCATCTAACATTTTTTCAATCATTGAAACTGTTGTATCAATCAAATCTGGGTTATCAACTTTAATGGTTCCATCAACAATTCCAAGATAGTCATTCTTTTTAACTTCAATGTCATTAATCTTAGTATCACGGATTGCTTTAGTAACTTCACCAGATTTAACAGTATCTAGGTCTTCAGACATTGCTTCAACATTTTCCTCTACTGAAGCATCTGGATCAAAGGAAAGCATTGCAGTCAATCCTTGAGAAATTGTCTTTGTTGGCACGATTCCAACCGGAATTTCACTAACTTCAGCAGCTTGCTTAGCAGCCATGATAATATTACCGTTATTTGGTAAAATAATAGCCTTTTTAGCACCAGATTTAGTAATGGCGTCCATAATATCCTTAGTTGATGGATTCATAGTTTGTCCACCAGAAATAATTCTATTTACGCCCTCACTCTTAAATAATTCACGGATTCCATGCCCTGAAGCAACTGCAATAACTGCAAAATCAACATTTTCTTCTTGTTCTTCGTTATTTTCTAAGATAGTTTCATGTTGAATCCGCATATTATCGATCTTAATTTTACCTAGTTGTCCAAATTTTTGACCGTATGTAAAAACATCTCCTGGATGTTCTGTATGGACGTGAACTTTAGTCACTTCACCATCTGAAACAGCTAAAAGGGAATCACCTAAGTTAGATAGATGTTCTCTAAATTGTTCAAGATTGAATTCTTCTTTATTTGGAACATCAGCAGTTAGGTCAACCATAATTTCGGTACAGTAACCATTTTTAATATCACTAGTTGACAATTGAACTTGAGCAGATTCAGCTTGATGGTGAGCTGCATTAATTAACTCATCCATTTCACCTTCATCTAGTTGATAGTCATCATTGTCCTTTTCGCCAAGAACTCCTTCTAAAAAGCCTTGGTAGATAAATACTAATCCCTGACCACCTGAGTCTACTACTCCAACTTGCTTTAAAACTGGTAATAAATCTGGCGTAGTCTTCAAAGCCTTTTTAGCTCCATCAACTACCGCTCTCATTACTTCGCTGACATCATCAGTTTCGTTTGCCTTGTTTTTACCTTCTTCAGCTGCAACACGAGCAACAGTTAAAATAGTTCCTTCAACAGGTTTCATAACTGCTTTATATGCAGTTGTAACACCATTTGCAAAAGCATTAGCTAAATCTTGAGCAGTTAGGGTATCTTTTCCTTCAGTAGCTTTATAAAAACCTCTAAATAGTTGAGAAGTTATAACTCCACTGTTACCGCGAGCTCCCATCAACATTCCTTTTGAGAGACTTTCAGTTAGGTCACCAACACATTCACTAAGATTTTCATTAACAGCTTTTGCGCCGCTCTCAATGGTTAAATTCATATTAGTTCCAGTATCACCATCAGGTACTGGGAAAACATTTAATTTATTTACAAATTCAGCGTTCTTGCCCATGCGATGAGTTGCTGCACGAACCATATCTCTGAATTGATCACTATTAATTTCAGTTAAAACCACAATTAACTCCTCCAGAATGCATTAATCGTCTAAAATCTTTACGCCTTGAACAATAACGTTAACCGACTTAGTCTTAATGCCTAAAAGATTTTCAAGATTGTATTTTACACTATCTTGGACATTGTGACTTACTTCCGAAATTTTTAGACCATAACCCACAATAATATATACATCAACGACGATTTGATTATCATTAGTTTTAATTACAACACCGCGACGATAATTTTCACGGTTTAAAATAGTATAAGCTCCATCCCGTAAAGCGTTCTTTGAAGCCATTCCAACTACACCATAGTTAGAAGTAGCTGCTCCGCCTACGACAGTAGCAATCACACTATTTGAAATATCAATTAAGCCATATTTTGTTTTAATTTTAACAGCCATCGTATTCCTCCATTAACGAAGAACAATTTTTTCTCAATTTATTTTAACACAGCAGGCTTTTATATCAACAATGTTAGTTTCAAGAAAATAGAAAGACAATATTGCACAATTCTAAAAGCTGTGATAAATTAAATAAGTACTACAACAACATAAAGGAGGGTTTAGCACAAATGGCAAAAGACATTATTACTGGCCGCAAGACGGTCTTTGGTAACAAGCGTTCAAAGGCTTTGAACTCCGTGCGGCGTTCATGGAAGCCAAACCTTCAAAAAGTTCGCATCCTTGTTGACGGTAAGCCAAAGCGTGTTTGGGTATCCGCTCGCGCTTTGAAATCCGGTAAGGTTAAACGTGTCTAATTAAGAAGTAAAAATAAAAGGGATCAAGAAATATTTCTTGATCCCTTTTATTTTTTATCTCGACTATTGATTACGATTAATGTCCCAGACTCACACGAAATCTCTATTGCTTGCCTATTCAAATATTCATTTGATGAATAAACTGTCGGTACGGACAAATCAATGGGTTTTAAATCATATCTCGCATTTTTAATACTAAAATTTTTAGCTCCTGTTAAAGTTCCAATTCCTAAATATTTATAATCAGCTTCATAAGAAAGTATGTGCTTCCCTTTTCCAAAAAAGCGGATAATATTTTGCTTATCAATAAATTTAATTTTTTCTTTAAATCTATCAAACGGAGCTTTCAGCATAGCATACATATTAACAAAAAAATGATCCATTCTTCCCCCTGTTGCTCCATATACCGTTAAACTGTCAACTCGATAATCGATAAATGCGGCATAAAACAACATTTCAGAATCCGTAAAATCTTTGATTGGATTCGAATAACGCATATCCATAACTTTACTTTCAACGATTTCTCTTTCATCAAAAGTCAATGAATCATAATCTCCTAAGGCAACGTCAGGTACTATCCCTAACTCTAATAAAAAAAGGCTGCCCCGATCACTAGCCATAATTAGGGCGCCTTTTTTACTTGCTTCTTTAATTTCAGTGGCTAAATTATGTGGCCATTCTTCTTTTGGACCACCTAATAATGCAATTGCTCTCATTTGTCTTCTTTTTTCAATTTCATAACTTGATCTTCAATACTTCCATTTTTAAAAATGTAAGAACCAGCTACAAAAATTGTGGCTCCTGCGTCTCTAGTAAGCTTTAAAGTCTTAGGCTCAATTCCACCATCAACTTCAATTGGAACACTTAAATTCTCAGCTTCAATCATATTCTTAAGTTCAACTAAACGTTCAACTGACTCTTCTTCAAACTTTTGCCCACCAAATCCAGGTTTCACTGTCATCAAAAGCACTTGATCTAATTCTTTTAAAAATGGTTGTAATTTTTGCACCGGTGTAGACGGATTAATGGCCATTCCACATCTAACATTATGATCTTTTAAATATTTTATCCAATATTCTGGATTATCCGTTGCTTCATAATGAAATTCTAAAAGATCACATCCAGCTTCTACAAAGAGAGGCAATGTTGTTTCTAAGTCATTACTCATTAAATGAATTTCAGCATCTGTTAACGGAAAAGAACGCTTAAAGTCTTTTACCAATTCTGGTCCATATGACAAATTAGGTACAAAGTGTCCATCCATAATATCAATATGGAATCTATCTATGCCGCTTTCAATAGCGGCTTTAATATCACGACTTAGATGCATATTATCTGCATTCAAAATTGATGGTGCTATCATAGTTTCACCTATTTCTTTAAATACTCTGGCATTCTATTGTCAGAAATTTCTTGTCTAATTTTTAAATAAGATTCATAACGACTGCGCGCTATTTTACCCTCTTCTACAAGTTTTTTAACCTCACAACCAGGCTCTTTAATATGTTGACAACCTCTAAATTTGCAGTTTGCACTTGCTTCTTTTAAATCATAAAAGTAATTTCTTAGATCATCAACTTTGATCTTAAAGAGATCAATAGCTGAAAAACCAGGAGTATCAGCAATAAAGCCAGAGCCGTATTTAAATAGTGTTACTTGTCTTGTGGTATGTTTTCCACGATTTAAAGCAGTTGAAATTGCTCCTGTTGCCTGCTTTGCTTCACTCTCCAGCTTATTCAATAATGTTGACTTGCCAGCACCTGATTGCCCAGCTAAGGTCCAAATCTGATCTTTATCGATCATTTTTGGAAGCTCATTTTC
The DNA here is from genome assembly GCF_013487865.1 of Lactobacillus johnsonii. Lineage (NCBI taxonomy): Bacteria > Bacillati > Bacillota > Bacilli > Lactobacillales > Lactobacillaceae > Lactobacillus > Lactobacillus johnsonii. Next base: position 737,961 of record NZ_CP047409.1, on the reverse strand, counting down.
CAGTTTTTCTGCATCTTCAAAAACAGGATACCCAATTCTTTGGTAGTATTCTAACTCAGTTTGAATATCTTTTAATCTTTCAGAAGAAGTAATATCCGATTTTGACAAATAAATGACTACGCCAACATTTTTCCAAGCAAAAAATGTTAAATATCTATCTAATAATTCAAGTGAAAAGTCGGGCTCAACAGCGGAAATTACTAACAATACTCTAGACACATTTGCCACCGCTGGCCGCCCAATTTCATTAATGCGTGGCAATATTTCAATTAAATAGTTCATTCCCTGATCATCTAGTTGAACTACTACTCTATCTCCTACCAGTGGCTTTTGTTTACGATCTCTAAAAACTCCTCGTGCTCTCGTTCTAACTACTTTATTATCAATTTCGACATCATAGTAGCCTGAGATAGCACTAACAATCGTTCCTTCTGCTTTTTTCATTATTTATTAACGTCCTCATCTAAAATCGTTTCACCATTTCGCAATATTTTTATATGCCCATTTTTTTTGCTTAACTTAAACGGAATGGTAAAAGTTTGTTCAGAAGTAATGTTCATGTCTTTGTAAATATTATTAATTGAATGTCCATCATCAGAAACATATACCTGAATATGATCTGGCGTTTTTTCTGATCCGCTTTGATCAGCACTTCCTGGATAATTAATAGTATAAGATTTTGTAACAGTAGTGGTAGTAGTTGAACTGCTTGAAGTATCAGTAGAATTGTTTTTCTTAGCTTTTGCTACTACTATCGTTAACGTATCCCCAAGATTCATGTCAGTATCTGATTCTGGGGATTGACGTAAAACTGTACCATCATTTTTACCATCTGAGTCTTCTTCTTCAACTTTAAGTGATAAATGATGTTCCCGTGCATAATCTCGGGCACCTTTCAATGAATATCCCACGATATCTCTTAATTTTATTGTATTTCGTCTAGATCGGGTACTACTCGCCGAACTAGGCCCCTTCGAAACCAACAAAGTCACTGTTGATTTATTAGGATTTACTTCCTGACCTGGTTCAATATCTTGAGCATTAACCTGGTTTTTAGGACTAGGAGAGTATTCTTCAGTTTTAGTAACAGTAAAGCCCAGTTTAACCAGCTGTTTCCGTGCAAGAGAATAAGACTCTCCAATTACATTTGGCATTTCAACAAGATGACTACCTCGAGATAAAACTAAGTTAACTTTTTCTCCATCTTTTATCTGAGATCCAATCGGAGGGTCTGTTCTAATTACTTCTCCTTTTGGAACACTGTCAGAATATTCATAGGTAATCTTTCCAATTTTTAAATTAGATGATTGGAGAGACTTCTTGGCTTGGGTTTGACTCATCCTATTAAGATTAGGAATATCTACCATATCTTTTCTACCAAGAGCAAAGAATAGAATTACCATAATTACACAAAATGCAATTATAGCTCCTAGCCACCACCATGTATGACCCTTAAGATTTTTAAACAGACTCTTTTTTTCTTCTTTAGGTTCTTCCTTTGCTTGCACTTCATGGTCTTTATTATGAACGCTTCCTTCAAGAGGAGGAACAACAATAGTTTCATCAGTAGACGGATCATGCTCGGGCTTAAAAATCGGCTCATCCTTACGTTTTGGATCAAGACACGTATCCAAGTCCGCTTTCATTTCTAAAGCGGATTTATACCGATCTCGTGGATCTTTTGCTGTAGCTTTAAAAACAACATTTTCTAAAGCTTGGGGAACGTTAGGATTTTTATCTCTTAAAGATGGTGTTTTTTCTTGGAAATGCTTTAGAGCAACTGCAACAGCATTTTCTCCAGTAAAAGGAACTGTACCAGTCAATAATTTGTAAAGAATTATTCCTAAAGAATAGATATCCGATTGTTTTGTTGCCATACTGCCTCGGGCTTGTTCAGGTGACATATAATGCACTGATCCCATTGCAGTATTGGTTTGCGTCATCGTACTTTGATTTAAAGCAATTGCAATACCAAAATCCACAATTTTAATATTGCCTTTTTTATCCATTAAAATGTTTTGTGGTTTTAAGTCGCGATGGATCACATTGTGCTTATGCGCCAATGCAACGGCACTTAATATTTGATCCATGATATCAATTACTTTAGGCAAAGGAATTGGATTATTATGTTGGATATATTCTTCCAAATCAGATCCATCCACATAATCCATTACTAAATAATGACAATTTCCGTCTGTTCCTACATCAAGAATCGAAACAATATGCGGATGACTTAATTCACTAGTAGAAAGTGCCTCTCTTTGGAAACGTTGAATAGTTTGAGGATCCTTTTGCAAATCTAGTCGCAAAACTTTAACTGCAACTTTTCTTTGCAGAATAATATCTTCAGCTAAATAAACATTAGCCATCCCGCCTTCGCCTAAAACAGAGATAATCTTATAGCGACCACCAAGCAAATGGCCTTTCTCCATTGCTATTTGTCACCATCCTTTTCTACATAGGCAAGCAAGCAAACAGTAATATTATCTCCACCACCTAAACGATTAGCTTCATTAATAAGTTTATTACAACGCTCTTTTAAACTTAAATTTTTAGTGGCAAGGATTTGTTGAATTTGAGGATCAGTTAACGAATTTGTTAATCCATCAGTACAAAGCATAAAAATATCACCAGCATGAACTTCAAGAATATCAAATTCTGGGTTTACAGTACTTGAGACTCCTAAAGTTTCAGTAATAATATTTTTTTGAGGATGATTTCGAGCTTGTTGCTCAGTAATTTGACCCATCTTAACTAGCTCATGAACTAAAGAATGGTCTTCAGTAATTTGCTTAAATTCATTCCCCCCATATAGATAACAACGTGAATCACCTAAATGAGCAATTAGAATTTTTTCTGTAAAGGCAATTGCTAAAACTATTGTGGTGCCCATTCCATTTAGATCTGAAAAACGATCAGCTGTATTCAAGATAGTTTCATTTTCTAATCTTAATTGTACAGTTAACCATTTTTGAGCTAAGTCAGGATCAGTAAAATCTGTCTTTTCAAAATTATGGCCCAGATGACTAACTGCCATCGTTGAGGCAACATCTCCTCCTTGATGGCCACCCATACCGTCACAAACGATCCCCATAATAATATTATTTTGATTTTTAAATACCTTTACAAAGTCCTGATTAGTTTCTCGGACTCTACCAATACTTGAAGCAAATGCTGTTTTAATCAAAATTATTTACCCTCGTTTTTTTAATTTTGCAATAAAAAATCCGTCACTGCCGTCACTACTTGGAAAAATACGTACCATTTCTTGCTTAGGAAGCTTTCCTACTTGAACTGGTATCAACTCAAAATCGGGATGCAATTTTAGAAATTGCTTAACTACGCCTTCATCTTCTTCATAACTGATAGTACAAGTTGAATAAACCAGTTCTCCCCCATTAGCTAAAAGTCCGCTCACGCTCTCCAAAATAGCCAACTGAATTTTTGCTAAATTTTTAATATCATTTAATGATTTTTCATATCTAATCTCCGGCTTTCGTTTAATCAAACCCAAGCCCGCGCAAGGTGCATCTACTAAAATTTTATCAAATTGTCCTTGATTAAAATATTCTTTAGCCTTTCGTGCATCTAAAGCCTTTGTCTTTACTTTATCACTAACATGAAGACGCTCAGCCGCATTCCTTACAAGCTTTAGTTTATTCTCATGAATATCTAAAGCAATTACACTACCTGTTGTTAAGTTTTCAGCAATTTGAACCGTCTTACCACCAGGAGCACTACATGCATCTAATACCTGTTCATTACCCTTAAAGTTAAACGCATCTACAGCAAGTGAAGCAGCAGCATCCTGAATAGTAATTTTTCCATTTTTAAACAGTGCTGTTTGTGCTACTCCACCTTTATTAAGATTTAGATTATGACGAGTTAGACTAGATTCTTCAAAATTAAAAGTATCTTTTTTTAATTCTTCTTTGATTTCTTCAAAGTCTGACTCTTCTGTAGTCATTCTAATTGAATTAGCAGCAGGTTGATTACTTCGTACTAAAATTTCTTTTGTTTTATTTTCACCAAAATGATCTAATAAATATTCTACTAACCATTTAGGAAAACTTTCTTTAATACTTAAATATTCAACTAAATCATTGGTTGGTGGCAAAATTTTACCTTGACGCTCTAAAGCACGCAAAATTCCGTTAACCAGCTTATAGCTGCCACTATTTCTCTTACTATATTTTTTAGCAAGCTTGTTTGCCTCATCAAAAATCGCGTTCGCTGGTACTTTCTCTAAGAAAAAATACTGGTAGGCAGACATTAAAAGAAGCGGCTTTAAAAAACTATCGCGTAGTTTTGTTTTAATTAACGGTTTTAATTGATACTCTAAAAATATTTTATATTGAATTGTACCATATACAATTCTAGTAGCTAAGGCCTTATCAGCTGGCTTTAAATCATGTTTTATTAGTTCATTGTTTAAAGCAATATTAGAATAGCTTTTTTGATTAAAAACTTTGATCAAAGTTTCTAAAGCAACCGTTCTTGCATTACTCATCAATTATCTTATCTCCACTTGTAAAATGACTACCTTGACCATTGAGATAATCTTTAATATTCATTTTCTTCTTACCAGTTGGCTGAACTTCAAGTAATTCTAATTGACTACCATCAGCCATACTAATTACGAATTTCTTTTTATTAGAAACTAAAGTTCCAGCTGGAAAATTAGTCTTTTCAGTCAATGGCTTTGCTTTCCAAACTTTGAATCTCTTCCCATCAAGCATAAAGTAAGCACCTGGATCAGGATTAAGGGCACGAATTAGATTATTAGCTTCTTTAGCAGTCATTGATAGGTTTATCTTTTCTTGGTCTTTAGAGATGTTAGGTGAAAAGACAACCTTATCCTCATCCTGAGCAGTCCGAGTAACTGTTCCATCGATAAACTTAGGTAAAGTTTCTAAAAGAAGATCTCTTCCCAAAATACTTAACTTATCAAATAAAGTGCCACTTGTATCTTCATCTGTAATTGGCAAAGCTTTTTGGGCAAAAATATCCCCTGCATCCATTTTTTTCACCATCTCCATAATGGTAACACCAGTCTCTTTATCCCCATTTAAAACAGAATATTGAATTGGTGCACCACCACGATACTTAGGAAGTAGAGAACCATGAACATTAACTGGCGCTATTTTAGCTGATTTTAAAAACTTAGTTGGCAGAAACTGTCCGTAGGCAGCCGTAATAATAAAATCTGGTTCAATTTTCATTAATTCTGCCAGTTCTTCTGATCCTGACAATTTAGCAGGTTGATAAACTGGAAGATTATGCTTCAATGCTGTTTCCTTAACAGCAGATTGATGCACTACTTGTTTGCGCCCAACGCGCTTATCTGGTTGAGTAACAACTGCTTTAATTTCATATCCTTGATCAATTAATCCCTGTAGAACTACACTACCAAAATTTGGAGTTCCTAAAAAAATAACTGATGACATAGATTCCACTTCTTTCTAACTTACATTATTCTCTCTGGTTCATTATCAATATATATATTCAAACCACGTTTTTGTGCTAATTGTGCATCATCTTGAATTTGATGAAGCAACTCATGCAACTTAGGCTCATACTTATATTTTACCAAGATTTGGTAATAATATTGATTTTTAATTTTAGCTACACTACTTGGCGTTGGACCCAAAATAATAGTTGGAGCATGCAACTCTCGCATTAATTTTCTTTTTATTACAAATGCCTCTTTAGCAGCTGACTGTTCATTTTTTGATGTAACAGTAATTAGGGTAGTATAAAAAAATGGCGGATAGTTTCCCTGAAATCTAACCTGCATTTCTTTTTGATAAAATCCCTCATAATCCTGATTTTGAGCTAATTTTATTGCATAATTTTCCGGATTATAAGTTTGGATCATAACCCTACCCGTTTTTTCAGCTCTTCCAGCTCTTCCAGCTACTTGAGTCAGTAAATCAAATGTTTTTTCTGAAGAATTAAAATCTGGAAGAGATAATGCTGTATCAGCGTTAATCACTCCCACTAAAGTAACATTTGGAAAATCTAGTCCTTTAGCAATCATTTGTGTTCCTAATAGAATATCGGCTTGATGATTACCAAAACTATCAAGAATTTTCTTATAGCTTCCCTTACGCCTAGTAGTATCAACGTCCATTCTTAAGATTTTAGCGTCAGGAAGTAAAGTTTCAAGTTCTTCTTGAACTTTTTGCGTCCCCGTACCTAAAAATCTTATTTTTTCACTCTGACAATGTGGACATTTTCTTGGAATTGGCTCCTTATGGCCACAATAATGACATTGCATCTGTCCAGTATCTTTATGCAGAGTTAACGAGATATCACAATTTGGGCATTTTAAAACAAAGCCGCAATTGCGACAAAGCATAAAACTAGCAAAACCACGACGATTAAGAAGCAAAATAACTTGTTCTTTTTTAGCTATTTTTTCTTTAATTGCATCTACTAATGGAATTGATAAATCAAACTGTCCACCAGCAAATTCAACAGTTTTTAGGTCTATTAGATCCACTTTAGGTAGCGACCTTTGATTAGCACGTTTAGTCAAACGTAATAATTCATATCTTCCTTTTTGAGCCCGCGCCCGGCTTGATAAAGAAGGCGTTGCACTTCCTAAAACAACTGGACAATTGTGAAACTTACTTCTCAATAAAGCCACATCACGTGCATGGTAGCGAGGAGTATCATTTTGTTTATAGGAAGACTCATGTTCTTCATCAATTACTATTAAACCAATATTTTTTAAAGGGGCAAAAATTGCACTTCTAGCTCCTACTACAACTTGAGCTTCTCCCCGTCTAATTCGTCGCCATTCATCATATTTCTCACCTTCAGATAAACCACTATGTAAAACAGCAACATTATCTCCAAAACGCTCTTTCACTTGTTTAACCATTTGAGGAGTTAAGGAAATCTCAGGTACAAGCATCAATGCATTTCGATTCTGTTCAAGAGTCGTACTGATAGCATGAAGGTATACCTCAGTTTTACCACTCCCAGTAATTCCCTCAAGAAGAAAAGTCTTAGCCTCTTTTTCTTCAATACTAGTCCCAATTGAATTTAAGGCGTCTAACTGTTCTGAATTTAATCTAACCGAATGCTTACTAGCATTAGATTCAAAATCTTTCAATGGATTTCGATAAATCTCCTGCTCTTTTTTTAACAGCCATCCCTTTTTTTCGGCTGCTCGTAATGTAGAACTTGAGATTCCTAATTCAGACTCAATAGTTGAACCCAATTTTGGATATTCGTTATATTTTTCAACGATATTATTAAGCAATGCTCGCTGGTTTTTTGCTGTTGTTCTTATTCCTCCTAAAATATCCTGATATTCTGTTCTTGTTTTAGTCAAAAGATAGGCAGTCACCTGTTTCTTCTTAGCTTTATTTTCAACTAAGTATTCAATCTTAGCTTGATTATTTTTTATGAGCTTTTTAATTTTTATAATTGTCTCAAGATCAGAAACTTCATTTAAATCAAGCGGTTCACCTTTAAAAAGAGTATTTTCTTTAATTTCATCTGTAAGGGGAACTAGAATTTTACGATAATTCGCCTTCATTACGCGTGGTAACATTGATTGAAGAATTGTAATTCGATATGAAAAAATTTTATCAGCTAAAGTTTTAGAAAGAGCAATTAATTCTGGCGTAAGTGGTGGCAATTCATCAATTACAACAAGTAAATCTTTTAATTTTCCTGTATAAGAAGTTGTTTCACTGATTCCGACTACAAATCCCTGCACTTTTCGTCGACCAAAAGGAACAACCACTCTTGATCCAACAGCTACATCAGTTAATTCCTTTGGAATATGATATTCAAACACTCGATCAGTTTGTTTGGCAGCTACATCTACAATAACTTGCGCAATCATTTATCTTATCACCTACTAAAAAACCTTCATTGATTAACAATGAAGGAAAAGATTCTAGCCAATATCTTCACGATGCTCAGGATCAATTGTAACTTTACCAGCAGCAATTTCTTCAAGCGCTTCGCCCACTGCTTTATCAGACTTATAGTGTTTTAAAGCTAATGGAGCGCCTGCTTGAATCTCATGAGCTCTTTTAGCAGCTAACACTGAAAGAGAATAACGAGAATTTACTCGAGACAGCAATTTATCAATAGATGGGTATGTAATTTTCATCTGTTAATCCTCCTTAACCATATTTCTATAATCGTTAATTACTCGCGGTACACGCACGTGTTCAGCTTCAACAATAGACTTAATATGATCCACCGCATTAGCAACAGTATCGTTAACTACAGCATAATCATAATCTTCCATCATTAAAATCTCTTTACGTGCCTGTTTCATTCTCATGGCAATTACCTTGTCAGAATCAGTCCCGCGATTAACAATTCGATGTTTTAATTCATGCAAATCTGGTGGTGTCAAAAAGATAAAGACGCCATCTGGCATTAACTTGCGAACCTGTTTTGCTCCATTGACATCAATTTCAAGTAAAACATCTTTACCTTCATTGAGCATCTTTTGCACTGGTGCAAGTGGAGTACCATAATGGTTGCCTACATATTCATTATATTCCAAAAGCTCGTTACCTTTAATTGCTTCTTGGAAACGGTCCTCTGAAACAAAATAATAATCCTTCCCATTAACTTCGCCTGGACGAGGCTTACGAGTAGTCATTGAAACAGAATATTCAAATGAAAAAGCTTTTTGCTTCACCATTGCACTTTTAACGGTCCCCTTACCAACGCCAGAAGGACCAGATAAAACTAATAATAAACCTTGATGTGCCATTTTCGCTCCTAAAAATATAGTAACAAGAATATATTGCACTAAAAAACGAGGAATTTCAAGAGTTTCGCAAAGAGATATAAATTCCACTTGCAATCAAAAACATTTGTTCGTATAATACATAGTGCAAACACAAGTTCGGGATGTATAGAGGAATGAGATATGAATTTATTAAAGTCGCTTAATAATTATAGTAAACAAATTTATAATTACTTCTTTAATTATAATATTAATAAGCTTACTACTTTTGCACAAGACCCAAGTAAAATTATTAGAATTTTAGAGCATGCACTTTTTCATAAAGAATATATATTACTGACCTATCAAAATGGATGCACTGAGATTGGTCAGCTAATTAAAAGAACTTCTGCTGGGCGTTTTGTATTAGATAGCTATGATAGCAACATAATTAGAATAGTCGATTTAAACGAAATTTTTAACGTAGAGACGGCATAAAAATAAAGGACTTTTCAGTACAAATGTAATTTTTACTTTAAATGAAGTGCCATAGAAAAGTTAGACATTTATAAAATTTTAAAGATTTGATAATACACGATTTCTGTATTTTACAGGAGTCGTGTATTTTAATTTGTTTGATCTTCTAACATTGTTAAACCAATAAATATAATCTTTCAGAATTTCCTTCATCTCTTCTAAACTTCCAATCTTAAGTCGATTCAGTTTTTCTCTCTTCATTAGATTAAATATCGTTTCTCCTGGTGCATTATCATGACAATTTCCTTTTCGGGACATGCTTTGGATTATATTCATTTTCTTTAGTCGAGCCTGATAGCCTGGATTCTGATATTGAAAGCCTTGATCTGAATGAAGGATAGGAGCAGCTCCTGGTGGAAGATTATCTGCTAGTTCATCTAGCATATTATAAATAGTTTTCATTTCAGGAGAGTAACTTACTGCACAAGCTAGAATCTCCAAAGAAGCTTCATCTACTACAGGAGAAATATAAACTTTCTTGCCGTTAGTTAGTTTATATTCGGTTACATCGGTATGAAGAACTTTATAGGGGATAGTTTCATCAAAAGTTTGATTTAGGATGTTTGGTGCTTTCTTTCCTACATTACCCTTATACGAACTATATTTACCAGTATTTTTATGATAAATTGTTGTTTTTATTCCTAAACTTCTCATTAACTTACGTACTGTTTCTAGAGAAAATTTAAATCCTTCATCTCTTAACGCTCCCCACATAGGACGATAACCATATGTTTCTTGTCCTTCATAGCCATAATAGATTTCTTGAATCTTCTCTTTTACTAAAGCATACTTATCAGCTTGATTAATTCTATTTTTTACATTGTCATAGTAAGTCTTTCTATTTAATTTAAGCACCTTAAATAAGACCTTAAGTTTAATTTGATGGTGTTTTGCCCGAATATCCTGTATTAATTGTGTTTTTTGTTTGTTGGATAACGTGGATATCGGGCAGCCACTTTTTTTAAGACAAGATTTTCCACTCTAAGTCTTTCTAATTCAGCTTCCTGCTTAAGAATTTTTTCTTCATACTTTTGCTTTTCACTAAGTTCTAACTTTTTAGTTGTCTTCTTACTCTTTTTAGGCACTTTCCTAGGCCGACCTTTCTGTTAGCGTATCCTTCTTCATTGAACTTTTTAGCCCAATTGTATACTTGAGAATCACTAATATTAAACTTAGCCGCTACCTTTGAAACTCCAATAGAATGTGTTAAGTAGTAGCGTACCACATTTAGCCTAAAGTCAGAAGAATAAGTAGTTTTAGTATGTTTAACAGATAAGGCAGCTAAACCTTGACACTTAGCCTTATCAACCCACCTACGAATAAGAGTCCAATGAATATTATATTGTTTAGCTAAACCTTTTATTGAATCTTCATGATTTAAATATTTGGAAACAATTTCAATTTTTAATTCAGTCGAATATTTGGTCATAAAAAAATACCTCATAATTATTAGATTTTATGTCTAACAATTATGAGGCACTTCAAAACTGAGAAGTCCTTTTTATTTTATTCTTTAAAACTTTCCATTAAATCAGCTGCATTTCTCTTAGCAGCATCCGTTACATCAGAGCCTGCCATCATCTGAGCAATTGCAGTAATTGCTTCTTCTTGCGTAAGCGGACCGACTTGAGTATAAGTAGCTCCATCTTTAACTTGCTTTACAACTGAATAACGTTGATCTCCAGCAGCAGCCACCTGTGGGGAGTGAGTAATTGTAATAACTTGTTTTTCTTGACCAATTGCATGCATCTTTTTACCAATTGCTGCTGAAACTCTGCCTGAAACTCCAGTATCAATTTCATCAAAAATCATGGTTCCAACTGGTTCTACACGACTAAAGATTGCTTTTAATGCCAAAATTAAACGTGATTGTTCACCGCCAGATACTATTTTGACTAATGGCATCAAAGCTTCACCAGGATTAGGTGCAATCATAAAGATAACTTCATCAGTTCCAAGTTTTGTAAATGAATTAGTCTCATTAATTCTAATAGAAAAGCGTGCTTTTTCCATATACAGATCAGCTAATTCTTTTTTTATTTTTTCTTCAAGATCGCGAGCAATCTTTTCTCTCTGTTCATGTAAATTTTGGGCTTTTTGACTAAGGCTTTTTTCAATGATTGCGAGTTCTTTTTGGATTTTTCCCTCGTCTAAATCTCCAGTTTCAAACTTATTTAGTTCACTTTTAACCTTTTGTGCAAATTTAAAAACATCGTCTAAAGTTGGGCCGTATTTTTTCTTCAAAGTATTCAATGTATCTAATCGACTAGAAACATATTGATATCGCTCTTCGTCAAAGTCCATTTGATCCATTAAAGTAGATAGTTCACTACGAGCATCATTTAAAGAATAAATACCATCATTAAGGCTGGTAGCAAAATTTTCAAATTTTTTACCATAATTACTCAAATCTTCAGCAGCATTTTGTGCATCCCCAAGTAAAGTAGCTAGTCCATGTTCATCATCATCGTATAATTGCATAAAATAATTAGCTGTATCTGCAATTTTTTGATAATTATTGAGCTCATTAAATTCTTCTTCTAGCTTCTCATCTTCATTTGGATCGTTCAAATCAGCACTTTCTAGTTCATTATTTTGAAATTCCAAAATATCCTGTTTTTGAGCAATTTCTTGAGCATCTTCTCTTAACTTACGGAGTTGAGAAGTAAGATGACGCCATTTTTCAAAGTCAACTTTATAGCTGTGCAATTCTTTCTTAAATTCAGGCTCTGCATAATTATCAATCAAATCTATTTGTCGATCTTGATCCATTAAAATTTGTTGATCATTTTGACCATGAATATCAACTAAATTTCGTCCAATTTCACGTAAAACATTGATTGTAGTCAGCTGCCCATTAATTCTAACTACATTTCTTCCCTTATGTGTTAATTCTCGGCTAATTATTAGCTGATCATCTTCAAAAGGCAGACCATATTTTTCACATAAATCTTCAATAAGATCCTTTTGTTCGCTTAACACAAATAAACCAGTGATGACCGCCTTCTCTTCACCCGAGCGAATCATTTCACTTTGCGCACGACTTCCTAAGAGTAGAGAGACAGCATCAATAATAATTGATTTACCAGCACCAGTTTCTCCAATGAGAACAGTCATTTTTTCTTGAAAGCGAACTTTTAAAGTTTTAATGATTGCAAAATTTTTAATATCTAATTCAACTAACATTTTATCTCACCTAAAGGCCATTAACTGCACGTTGAACTACATCGGAAGGATTACCTTTCCATAAGTCTTGACCTGGATTTGCTATGTCTTTTCCTAAATGAATAAGAAATTCAATATTTCCTTTACCACCTTTAATTGGTGAATAGTCTACTCCCAAAATATTAAACCCTATTTTTTGAGCAACTTTCATGGTATGGTTAATAACATTTGCATGAACTTCATGATCATGAACAATCCCATGCTTACCTACATTCTCAGGACCTGCTTCAAATTGTGGCTTAATTAAACACACTGCATCGCATTTATCTTTTAAAATTTCATACATTGGCGGCATAATTAAATCTAATGAGATAAAGGAAACATCTGTCATTGCAAAATCAGGCAATCCATCAGTGAAGTCGACTGGCTTACTGTAGCGAAAATTCTGTTTTTCCATTACTACAACTTGAGGATTATCTCGTAACTTCCAAGCCAGTTGATTATATCCTACATCTAAGGCATAGACTAACTTAGCCCCATTTTGTAAGGCAACATCGGTAAAACCACCAGTGGATGCTCCAATATCAAGGCAAATTTTCCCTTTCAAATCAATATTAAATACTTGCAGGGCTTTTTCTAATTTGAATCCTCCACGGGAAACATATTTTTTACCATCATCTTTTATATGAAAAACTTCATCTTCAGGAAATTTTTCTCCACTTTTATCAATTCTTTGATGATTATGGTCATTAACTAATCCAGCCATAATAGCTCTTTGAGCTTGACTACGAGAATTAAAAAGACCTTGTTCAAACAACAATACATCTGCACGCTTTTTAGACATTTACTATAATACCTTCTGATACAAATTAAAAAATTCACCTAATAAAGGTTGTTCAAAAACTTCTATAGCTTTTCTTCCTGATTCAATCATTTCTATAAGTTGTTTACGACTAGCTTCAATCCCAAGCAAAGTTAAAGTATTATTTTTACCTTCTGTTGCATCCTTATGAGTAGCTTTTCCCGCTTCAGTTGCTGTCTCTACTACATCTACCAAATCATCATAGATTTGATAAGATCTTCCAAAACGCTTGCTGAAGTTGTCTAATCTATTAAGCTCAGAATCAGTTGCACCAGCATAAATTGCAGCCATTCTAACACTTGCTTCAATTAGGCAGCCTGTTTTCAACCACTCTATCTGATCAATCATCTTTGCATTTTCTTTAGCTGAATCATTATTAGTTGTAACAATATCAAGATATTGACCACCTACCATCCCATTTGGTCCTACAGCCTGAGAAATAATAATTGCTAACGCAGCTGAATTACTCCCCTCGGTGATCCATTGAATTCCCAACGGAAGCAACCCATCTCCAGCTAATATAGCTTCTGCTTCTCCCCATTTTTTATGAGAAGTAAGTTTTCCGCGACGATAATCATCATTATCCATCGCGGGTAAATCATCATGAATTAGAGAATAAGTATGAATTAATTCAATTCCACATGCAATTCTTAATTCTGGCTCTTCAATTTTATGATTTAGTGTCTCAAGAGTTGCTAAGAAAAGCAAAGGACGTAGTCGCTTACCTCCCGCCATTACTGAATAAGACATAATTTTACTAAAAGTTGGAGTATCAATTTCAGTAACCAGATGTTCTTTTAAGAAATTGTCAATTTGAGGTGTATATTTTTCTTGAAAATCTTTTAACTTCATTTATTCTTCCTCAGGAGCAGACGCATTTTGGGGATCTAAAGCCTTTTCGTTCCCATCTTTATCTACTAACTTGGCCACAGTTTGTTCTGCATCATTTAGCTTTTTCTCTAATTCTCGGCTTAATTTAACTCCTGCTTGAAATTCACTTAAAGCATCTTCAAGAGGAACATTACCACTTTCAAGCTTATTAACTATTTCTTGTAATTCATTTAACTGTTCTTCAAAATTATTTTTCTTGATTGCCATTTTTTTCTCTCCGAATATTTTCTACATTTACTTGCACTTGACCATCTTTAAAATGTAACTTTAACTTCTCATCAATTTTTAGCTGGTCAACTGAAGTAACTGTATTTCCTTTTTGATCAGTTGTATAAACGTATCCTCGACTAATTGTTTTCAACGGACTAATATCATCTAATTGTTGCATAGCTCGATTTAATCTATTTCTTTGATCTTTAAGATAGTTATTCATCGTTGAAAATAAATTCGATACTACAAAATTTCGTTCACGCTCAAGTTGCTCTAATTTTCGGCTAGGACTGAGTGCCTTAAGACGCTCTTGAAGTAAACGTAATGTAGATCCATCGTGCTGTAGTCGATTGTCCATTGCCTGATTAAGACGATGGATGAGCATATCAACTTGTTGAATTTGTTGATCATAAATTCTAGTTGGCTCTTGTAAAACTGGTGCGTTCTTTAACCGATCTAAAATTTGATGCTTTGTATGAATATTGGCCTGAACGGCAGCATAAAGTCTTGCTCGTAATTGAACAATTTGCGTTAGTACATCAACTAAATTAGGAGTTGCATATTCTGCTGCAGCAGTTGGAGTAGCTGCTCTAGCATCGGCCACTAAATCAGCTAAAGTTGTATCAGTTTCATGTCCTACTGAACTGATCACTGGCATCTGCATCGCATAAATCTGCCGCACAACTTTTTCTTCATTAAATGGCCATAAATCTTCTAGTGATCCACCGCCACGCCCAATGATTACAACATCATATTTATCGCCTTGAGCTTGAATTTGCTGTAAAGCAGCCACAATTGTATCTGCTGCTTCATCTCCTTGAACTTTAGCGGGATACAAATCAATCTCAGCATGAGGAAAACGGCGATTAGCAGTAACCATAATATCATGAATTACCGCTCCTGAAGCACTAGTTACAACTGCAATACGATCTGGAAATAGGGGGATCTTCTTTTTATGTTCTTCATTAAATAATCCCTCCTTTGCAAGCTTCTCTTGCAATTGTCTTAACTGTTCATAAAGAGCTCCTAAACCTGCTGGCTCCATAGTCTGAGCATAAAATTGGTAAGATCCCTGTGGTCCATAAACATCTACATATCCACTAACATAAACCTTCATTCCCTCTTCAGGCTTAAATTTTAATTTTTCAAAAAATGAGCGAAACATCACTACATTAATTTTTGATTTTTCATCTTTTAATGAAAAATACTGGTGGGAATTCATTCTAAATCTAAAGTTAGACAATTCTCCCTGTAAAAACACTTTATGTAAATAGGGATCATTTTTAAACTTTTGTGAAATATAAAAATTTAAATCACTAACAGAAAGATAAACTTTATTATCTACCATGTTGTTTCCTCGTCAAAATTACGGCTTGTTTCATTAAACTGGCAACTGTTAAGGGACCTACTCCTCCGGGTACCGGTGTAATTGCTTTAGCTTTCGGAGCAACCATATCGAAGTCGACATCTCCCATTAATTTACCATTCTCACGGTTCATCCCAACATCGATTATAACTGCTCCCTCTTTTACCATATCCTCAGTTACTAAATGTGCTTTACCCACATCCGAAATAATCACATCAGCATTTTTAGTTAGCTCTGATAAATTTTTTGTTTTTGAATGGGCAATCGTAACAGTTGCATCCCGTTCAACTAAAACTGCAGCTAAGGGCTTTCCTACAATTACGCTACGACCAATAATTACTGTATTTTTACCGGCCATCTCAATTCCATAATAGTCAATTAAGGTTAAAATACTGCGAACTGTTGCTGGGATTATATCACTCTGTCCTTCCCAGAGACGCCCTAAGTTAAGAGGTGAAAATCCATCCGCATCTTTTTCTGGAGCAATTGTTTCAAAAATAGCCCTTGGATCAATTTGAGGAGGAACGGGCAATTGCACCATTATTCCATTAATACTTGGATCTTGATTAAGGTCTTCAATTTTTTCTAGAAGTTCAGCTTGAGAAGTATTAGCGGGAAAATGCAGTCCTATTTCCTTAATTCCTACTTTTTTAGCTAAGTTTCTTTTAACTCGCAAATAAATTTTGCTTGCCGGATCATCTCCAACTTCTATTACGCATAAAGTTGGATTTATTCCGTCACTTTTTAATTTTTTTATTTCTTCTATCAAGTTCTCTTTAATTTCATTTGCAGGAGTTTTTCCTTCTAGTAATTTTTTCACTTAATCACCTCATAAAAAAAGTCGGCTCAACGAGCCGACTCATTAGTTAGTCTTTCTTAATGAAATTGGCCAAGAGACCATTAATAAACTTTTTAGATTCCTTAGAGCTAAATTCATCACATAAATTTAACGCTTCATTTAAAGCAGCTACCGGATCAATTACTTTGCTCTTTTGCATTTCATAAAGAGCTACTTCAAGGATTGCCAAGTCAATTTCGTTAATTCTATTAAGACGCCAACCCTTTTTTAAATATTTACTTAATTGCTCATCAAGTGCTTCTTTATTTGCTAAAACACCATTAACTAATTCTGTAGAATAGTCTGGGAAATCTTTCAATTCCAAAGCCTTTAAAGCTTTTTGACAAACTTCCTCTGCATCAGTTAATTTACCTTGGTTAGCCAAATAAATTGCTTGCATAGCAATTCTTCTCATCTCATGCTGTGTCATTTAGTCTTTAGCCTCGTCCTCTTTATCATCTGGGAAAAGTGCTTCTGTGTCAGCCTTTACTTCAGTTTCGTCTGTTTCTGAAACCAAGCCAACTACATGAACATTAATTTGAGTTAAATCTAAATCTGTCATTTGCTTCAATTGCAAAGTTAGATTTTTTTGCAGTTGGACGCATACTTTTGGCACATTTACACCGTAGTCAAGATAAGTATAAACATCAGCAGTTAACTTATCGTCTTCAACACTTAGGGAAACACCTTTACCTTGGTTAGAACGACCAAAAAGAGTATCGATGCCAGTTTTTAGCGTCCCACGCATTTCGCTGACGCCATCGACTTTTCTGGCAGCAATTCCTAGAATAACCTCTAAAACACCAAGGTCAACTCGGGTTTCATCGCCTTTGTCATTGCTTGATAAAAGAATCGTTGAATTATCAGCCATATTTTTTACCTCAAAAACTATTTATTAGCACGAGAAACGTAAGTACCATCAGCAGTATTAATAGTTAATACATCACCTTGATTAATAAAGAATGGTACGTTAACTACTAAGCCAGTTTCCATAGTTGCTGGCTTACCACCACCGGAAGATGTATCACCCTTAATATTAGGTTCAGTTTCTGCAACTTCAAGATCAACTGTATTTGGTAAATCAACACCCAAAGTCTCACCTTCATGAGTAATAACGTTAACTACCATGTTTTCTTTCAAGAACTTAGATTCTCTTTCAACTTGAGCTTCTGGAATTTCAAGTTGTTCATAAGTATTAGTATCCATAAATACAAAACTTGTACCATCATTGTATAAGTATTGCATTGCCTTAGTTTGAATATCAGCAGTATTTACTTTAGCAGTTGAACGGAAAGTATATTCTTGAACTGCACCAGTTCTTAAACTCTTAAGTTTTGAACGAACAAAGGCACTACCTTTACCTGGCTTAACGTGTTGGAATTCAACAATACGCCATAAATCATTGTTATATTCAATAGTTAATCCATTTTTAAATTCATTAACTGAGATCATTGTCATAGTAAAATTACCTCATTTCTACACTTATTTATATTACCAATCTTATCTATTGTTTCGCAACATTAACCGCATAATTACACAAAATTATAAGATTAAAAGTTCATCTTTTGGCAACTGTGACATCACATATGGATGATTATCTTTAATTAAAACATCATCTTCAATTCTAACACCGCCACGGTCTGGCAAATAAATTCCTGGCTCAACCGTGATTGCCATATTATTTTTCATAACTTCTTTACTATATGGCATTGCTGGCGTACAGAGTTCATGCACTTCTAAGCCAATTCCATGACCAATACCGTGACCAAAGTACTCTCCATATCCTTGCTCTTTAATGTAGTTTCTACCAGCTTGATCGATATCTTTACCAGTATTTCCAGCAATTGCAGCTGCAATTCCCCGTTTTTGTGCTTCTAGTACAATATAATATATTTTTTCTAGTTCAGGCTCTACTTGGCCTAAAGCAACTGTTCTAGTAATATCTGCGGTATAACCATGATAAAAACTTCCAAAGTCAATTACAATTAATTCACCTTTTTGAATCTTTTTATCACTCGCAACACCATGGGCCCAACTACCGCGGTATCCGGAAGCAATTATTGTCTCAAACGAAGGGCCATCTCCACCATTCATTTTGAACAAATAATCTAATTTTGCTCCAATAGCACGCTCACTAACACCCGGCTCAATTAAAGGCAAAATTTCTTTAAAACTTTGAGCTGAAATATCAATTGCCTTTTGCAAAGTTTCTAATTCTAGCTCATCTTTTATGTTACGAACTGTTTCTACTAATTCAGCATTTAAAATAAAATTAAGATCAGGACAAGCCTGCTTAAGAGCCTCAAATTGAGTTGCAGAAATAAATTCTCCTTCAACTAGAACAGTTTTAACATCTAGCTGCTTTAGTTGGCCGGCAATTTCTTTTATCACGTCCATAGTTTGCATAACTACCTTCATTTCGCCAGGTGCCTGATGGCGAATTTGATCTTTGAAACGTGAATCAGATAATAAAATGCGATCTCCATTTGCAGTTAAAATAAGTTCAGCTTCTTCACCAGAAAAATTGGTTAAAAAGCGATAATTAGCTTGATTAAAAATGACTAACGCATCTGCCTGCTTTTCTTTAATCAATTTAGTAGTTTTACTAATTCGATTATTAAGTAAAGTTAATAACTCTTGATCTGAAGACATAGGCTTGGATCCTCCTGAGTAGATAAAAAAAGACTGAACGTTCCTTAGGGACGTCCAGCCTGCAAAAGAAAATTATTTTGCTTCTTCAACTGGGTAAACAGAAACTTGTTTACGATCTCTGCCCAAACGTTCGAATTTAACAACGCCACTAGTTAAAGCAAACAAAGTGTCGTCGCCACCAATACCAACGTTCTTACCTGGGTGGATCTTAGTACCGCGTTGACGGAAAATAATTGAACCTGCATTGATCTTTTGACCATCAGCACGCTTTGCGCCTAAACGACGACCAGCTGAGTTACGACCGTTAGCAGTTGAACCACCACCCTTGTGGTGGGCAAATAATTTAAGTGCTTCAAGATTATTAATCATCATAATTTGTTTCACCCCTTAATTAAGCTTCAATGCTTTCGATAGTTACCTTAGTGTAAGGTTGACGGTGACCATACTTAGTGTGTGAGTGCTTCTTAGGCTTGTACTTGAAAGTAACAACTTTCTTTTCTTTGCCTTGCTTTTCAACTTTAGCAACAACTTTAGCACCTTCAACTACTGGAGTACCAATCTTAGTTGATTTACCATCGTTTACAAGAATAACTTCATCAAAAGTTACTTCGTCACCAGGCTTAACTTCAAGTTTTTCAACAAAAACGCTGTCGCCCTTAGCAACCTTGTATTGCTTACCACCGGTTTTAATAACTGCGTACATTTGTACACCTCCGAAAAAATACTTAGACTCGCCGCATGAGGTGGAATTAACGTTAATTCTCTTCTAACCTCATAAACGTGCGGTTGCAGATGTGAGGTTTCCACAAATACAACTCTTACAGTATACTCTCATCCCTCTTTTAAAGCAATTCAATATCAAAATTTCTAAAAAAATAATAGAATATTAGTAGATATTTTTTAAGAAGGAATACATTATGATCAAATTTTACGGATACAAACGTTGTTCCACCTCTAAAAAAGCACAAAAATGGCTAGATCAACACCATATTGCATATGAGTATCAAGATTTAGTAGAAAAGCCACCTAAACAAGAAGACTTGCTTAAGTGGCTAAATAAGTTTCAAGATAGAGGTTTAAGATATTTCTTTAATATATCGGGACAAGTCTATCGTCAGATGCATTTAAAAGATCAGATTGATTCCATGTCAATTGAGGAAGCTGCTATATTACTCTCACAAAACGGCAAATTAATTAAGAGACCGTTAGTAACTGACGGTAAGAAATTAACTTGTGGCTTCAAAGAAAATACGTACGAAAAAGTCTGGCTATAGTCCCCATTGGCCTCCATGAACCCGAGCTACTGTATCAGTAATAATAAATGCGTCAGGGTCAATTTCATGAATTTTACTAATCAAAGGACCGTACTCACGTGTATCAACTACTAAAAGTAATTGTTTTTTATCATCATCGCTATAGCCACCAACAACATCATAAATTGTCAAACCATTATAATTATCTAGTAACATAGTTTTCAATTCAGTGAAATGTTTATTACTCATAATACGAACTTGATATTTTCGATCAAAGCCTGCTTCTGCATAGTTCATCGTCATAGATGTAACTACCTGAGACAAAGCAGCTAGTAAAAATGCATTCCATCCATCAACAAATATATTTAGGAAAATAATTATCATATCAATTCCAAGTAAGCCAACCGCTGGATTGATATAAAAATATTTTTTCAAAATCATTGGTGGAATTGTTGTCCCGCCACTTGAAGCATTTACACGATAGAGAAGAGAGACTCCTAGTCCCATTAATACTCCACCGTAAATTACAGCAAGTAATTGGTTATTAGTAATTTCAAAACTTGGGGTAATTTCCATTAGGATTGGCAATAATAAACTACCTAAGGCAACGTTTTTCGTTGTCTTTTTTCCTAAAAAGATAGCTGCCAAAACCAACATTAAAATATTAACAACTAAAACCGTTATTGAACGGTTAATTCCCCATACTGCGTCAACTAAAATCGAAATACCAGTTGATCCTCCCGCAGCAATATTAATTGGACCATAGAAGAAATTAATAGAAATGGCGATAATTTCTAGGCCGGCTAAAAATACTACCCAGCGCATCCAAGATTTCTTTTTAATGTTTTTTGTCATTTCATCATCCTTCCTAAAAATAAGTTATTAATATTTTATCTAATTTCTATACAGGTTGTCAGTTTCATCTCCCATTCCTAATTATTTTTTAACATTTTATATTCTAATTGCTGGTTTCCTTCATAAGCCGGCATGCCATTTTCTGCTCTATACAAAGCGCGTTCAAATGCTTGATATCCTTTGCTGGAACTAACGGCAAATTTTACATGATATTTGCTTGCAAACTCTCTAATATTCCAAGTACTGTCATGAGCTGCAAAAGCTGTTACCAAGATTACAATATCTAAATCTTTAATTTGATTTTCAATTACCTTTTTCTTTCCTTCAAAAGCATCGATTGGAATTGCAATACCATTGTAGCGATTAACAATACCTTCTAAAATTGCTTCGTTTTGATTGTCTCCAACCGCAATCCCAACTCTTTGATAATGCAAATTCATATCTAATTGTGCCAGTTTCTGCGTGTTTTCTCGACTTGACTTTTCTTTTTTAGTTTTAGAAATCCGTTTTGGTTGCTCAGTTTCATAGATCCATCGAATTTGAACGGCACTAGCTGGATCTTTCTTAAGTCTTACATCACCGGTATACCAAGCTAAGTCAACAATCGAACCATCTTCTAGATGTACACTTCCATTTTGATAGTAACTAGAATCAAGGGCAACAATCACCGGCTTATGATTAATTGTTAACCTTTCTCCGTGAATATTACGCGAAACGCTTAGATTTCCCGGACTTCCTTGTACTACACCGTACTTAAAATCTTCTATTATATCATAATCACGGCTGCGCAATTTTCTATAGCCGACAACTCGTAAAACCTCAGCTTCATTTAAGCCATCCGATAAAGGTATAGCTTCAACAATATCGCCGCTCTTTAAGTTTAAGTCATGTATTTGACTTTCATTAACCTCAAAAACTACTTCTCCATTATCATTGATTAGATCTGCACCCTTCAATGCACGAATAACTGTATAACGTCTTCCCTTGCGATAGTCACGTACTTTTTCTTTTTTAGGCTTTAATGCTTCTTCAAAAATTTTTCTATTTACTACACTACTCGTTTCTTCGGATGATTGAATTGCTTGATCAAGCTGCCCTAGTTGTTTTCCAAAATTAGCAGTAATATTTTGATCAAAAGTTAATTTATGTAGTGCGCCTAAAGCTGTCTTTTTAGCATCTTTATTGCCAGGATGCTCAATTAATTTAGTTATTCCTTGCAAAAAAGTATTTATTTGGGCAATAATTTTTGGATCAAGTTCACCGCCAGTTACCCTTTCACTGCTTTCCCCTGTCATTCCCAGGACTAACTTAATTGCATTCAAGCTATTTTTAAGGCTCTTTTCGTCGCCTTCTGTACTATTTAATATTCTTTTTAAATTATTTCGATAGTCAAACATTTTAACCACTTTCTTACTTACTTTTTATCTATTATAGCGATTTAATAATATTCAATTCAAAATTTCTTTATCAATTCTATCAATAAAGTGATATATTAAAGGTAAAAAATAAAAAGTGAGGAAAAATCATGACTAAGTACACTGTTAAATTATCTGAAGAAGATTACCAAATGTTAAAAGATTGTCATTCAAAGAATCCTTCAATCATGAAGGCATTAGAAGAAGCCAAAAAAGAAGATTAGACTAAACAAAAAAATCGTGATTAGTTAATTGCTAATCACGATTTTTTATTTATTTTTTGGACGCTCTTCGACTAAAAAGCAACATTCCAACTAAAGTACCTATAATTAAGTCAATAATTACTGGAATAATCATAAACTTTCCTGAATTAACCATAAACATATCAAGAGCTGCCCAAATTATTCCAACCAGGATTCCTTTATACAGATACTCCCACTTAAACTTAAATTTTGGTTGATCTACGCTCAGCCAAACACCAGCTAAAATAAAACCTAAAAATAAGCTTATAACGATAAGAATTACAAACAGACTAATTACTCTAGCAGTTGGTAAGGTGCGTAGGTTTGAAAAATCAGTTAGACTTTCAAAGCTAAAAAATAAAAGATAAACAAACCAGACTGTACTAAAAATTAATCCCAGTTTTATTAAGCGATTAATAGAAAACTTTTTCAATTTTTAAGCCCTCCATTCGCCGCCTTGACCATAAGTATGTTTATCAAGTTCATTAATAATTACATGAATATGTTCTTTTGGAGCACCAGTATTCTTATGAACAGCTTCGGTGATATCTTTCATCATTTGAGTAAGTTGTTTATCACTTCTACCCTTAATTAGCTCTACATGTACAAATGGCATTTAAAATTCCTCCTTTTTATCTTTAATCAAAATTATAACAAATCTATTTTAATTAAGCAGTCCTTCTTAAAATTCTCCTTGCACCATCACGGACTGCAAAGTATAAGATTGGGGTACAAATTGCTGTCGAAATCGAATTGATGATCGTTGCCGGCAAACTAACAAAAGAGCTAACTAAAGCCACATTTAAACTAGTTCCTACCATTAAAGCTTCTACAATTGAGACACAGTAAGTAGTAAAAATTTTCGTAATTCCAGCAATAATTCCTAAAATAATAATATTTTTCCTACTATCTTGATAGTGCATCCCCTTATATACTGCCGTTAAAACACTTGCAACTACTACGACTTCTAGTATTGTTAACCACGAAGTTGCAGCGTAACCATTAAGCAAGTCAAAGCCGCCCAATCCAATAATCCCAGCTAGCATTCCATTACGATAACCTAAATATAAAATTGCAACAGCCGTTAACGTATTACCAAAATGAATAAATGGACGCCCTACTAAAGCAGGAACTGGGATTCTTAAAACCCAAACACCCAAATAAATTATTGCCGCAAATAATCCAGTCATAATTATTGAAACTAATGAATTTTCTCTTGTGCGCATTTATTATTTCTTTCCTTCCACTTTGTTCATTAACCAAGATAGGGCACCTGCGTAGTTAGGTCCCAAGCGTTTATCTTGACTTAGATCAGTCTTTTCAATCGCCAATTTAACAAAATCACCTGCTATTTGTGCACTTTCTTTTAATGAATACCCAGCTAAAATTCCTGCTAATAAGCTGCTTGCAAACATATCTCCAGTGCCAAAAAATGAGCGGGTAATTTTTTCATTTTCTATTACGAAAATTTTACTATCATTTGCTAATCCAACCATCTTCACTTTATTTTCTAAGAAAATGCCAGTAATTACCAGACCATCTAACTTAGACTTTTCTTTTAACTCGCCAGCAATTTCTTTAATTTCATTTATTGAAAAATTTCTATATTCCTTATTCAGTAATAGACATGCTTCAGTTAAATTTGGAGTTAAAATAGTCGCGCGCTTTGCAAGTTCGCGCATTTTTTCTACATATTCTATATCTAAGCCGCTATATAACTTTCCTGAATCTGCCATTGCTGGATCAAGCAGTATTAATAAGTCAGTATTTCTAAAATCAGAAATATGCTCAATCCAAAAATCAATGGCATTTCTTCCCAAATAGCCTAAGTATAAATTTTTAAAAGTAATTTTTTCATCTTGCCAGTGAGCAATAATTTTACTCATTTCATTATTTAGCGCCAAAAAGGTATTATTACCAAATCCACCAGTATGAGTAGATAAAATTGCTGTTGGTAAAACATCTGGCTGATATCCACATGCACCTAAAATTGGTAAGGCAACGCTTAGAGAGACCTGCCCAAGACAAGACAAATCTTGACTAATTAAAAGTTTTTCCTTCATTTTATTTTTCTTTCTAACTTAAGTCGTTTTTTCTTAATACCATATCGCTTCGAATTTAACTCAGCTTGTAATAACTTATTATGCCAATAAATTAAGGCTACTTTAATTGCTAAACGATTATACCAACAATAATCATGCTTTAAATAATTAAATGAATCTTTAAGATCCAGTAAGTGCTCTGCTGTAACAAATTGATTTCGACTCCAGTGCCAGTCCGCTGCACCATTTTTTCGAATTCTAATTTTTTCAATCCGGCCAACCGTTAATCTTGCTCGTCCCCTAATATACTTACTCCGAGCTACAGTAATATAATTACCAATCATCGTTTTTTTCCAGAATTGATTATGTTTCTTTTCGATAAAAAGAGCTCGTCTTAATACTTTACTTAGACAATACCATTCTTTATTACCATTTGAGAGTTCGATTAAACACCAAATATATTCATGTCTTTTTTGCAAATTTTCCCCAACTTTTTTACTTAACTTAATT
This sequence comes from Lactobacillus johnsonii, assembly GCF_013487865.1. Lineage (NCBI taxonomy): Bacteria > Bacillati > Bacillota > Bacilli > Lactobacillales > Lactobacillaceae > Lactobacillus > Lactobacillus johnsonii. The sequence continues at coordinate 712,413 of NZ_CP047409.1, read as the reverse complement.
TTTCATATAAAGGAATTAAATCATTGATTCCTTCTATAATAAATTTCTCCATATTATCAACATTATCATGATCACGAAAGGCAAACTTTCCTAGTAAAAAGCTACTTTTGATAGCCTCCTGATCAAATTGAGTTTTCTTTTCATAATCGCTCAGATATTCTGCTAAAGCTAAATGGTTGCTGAATTCCATTTCATTTTTATCCCACAAATACCAGTTTGAAATATCTAAACTAGAACCCCACTTTGAAATATCAGTTAAAAGCGTATTGTATTCACTCACAGTTCCCTGATGCTTATCACTCTTATAATATTGAAACATCAAATAAACCTGTAATTGCTTCTTATCAAGCATGACGCCAATACAAGGATTATAGTCTGCTAAGGAAGTTAAGCGATAACTGGCCCAAAAATGATCTCTTAAATTCCATCCATTAGTCCAGCTTTCAACATGAACTTTTGCAAATTTTCCTGTCGGTAGTTGTTCTGCCACATTTAATTGAACTGTTTTCCAAATTTGCCAGACACCTTTAAATTCTTGTTTAATTGTATCTATTTCTTCTGGTGTTTTATTAACTTTTAATTTTTTAAAAGAAAATTCTTCTTGGTCAAATATCTCATACATTTTATTAGTTAAAACTGTCATTCTTTTCTCCTATAATCAATCTTTAAAAGGCACCTCCTCCGCTGCCACCACCAAAGCCACCTGATGAACCGCCTGAAAATCCGCCAGATCCACCAGAAGCAGAAGAATTTAAGTTAGCACCTGAGTCAAAGCTAGAACTAAAGTTACTTGCAAAACCATCTTTCCCATCACTGTAAAAAGCACCCCAGAATAATAGATTTGTATCGTCAATTTCATCTGCAAATTCTAGTTTCAATTGTTTTAATACTTTTTTAGATACACCAAGAGCAACGGCATATGGCATTATTTCTTCCCACAAGATCAGTTCTCCAATATCACGCATCTTGAAATTACCAATTTCATCTAGCATTTTCTTAAATCCGCGAACTTGATTAGTTACTTCTGCTCCTCTTGCTGTATAAGCTGATAATTTCTTCTTATTATAAACAACTGCCAAAATTGCCAGTACTAATAAAATTGCAGCACATATAAACAAAGCAATATTTTCCTCATTCGAAAAGAAGGCGCTGAACATTGCAATACCACTCAAGATTAGTAAAGTCACCATCAAAATTGAATTAGCGTGCTGCTTATGTTCAAGCTTTTCATCAAAAAATCCTGCTCTAGTTGCTTTCTGCATTTCTTGTTCTTGCCACTTATTGAACTTCTTTCCCAACTTAGAGGAGTGGTGTTTTTTAAGTTCGTATGTTGTAAAACTCTTGCCATTGCCTACTTTATCAAATAAGTAATTTAACAAAGGTTTATTTTTTATTATATTTTTATCAATTAAAGAAATTTTGTAGTACGTTCTTTTTCTTATCTTGATAGGATCAATTTTAATCTTTTTTTGGACAGCTAATTCCATTAGAGATGCAGTTAAAGACCTAGAGCTTGGCTCATCTCCTGTATCTAAAATTTCAGCCATTACCGGTGAGACTGATGGAATCTCATAATTCCTAGCCAGTTGCTTTTCTTTTTCCGGTTTAACTCCGGACTTTTTTAAAGTAAAGCTTCTAATAATTGCTAGTAAAGAAAATAGCCCAGATATTACCAAAGCACCTAAGCCTAGGATTCTGTTTCTTTGACGCCGTTCATTAGCTTGTCGTGCAAATCTTGCTTCTTGATCTAAAACATATTCTTTATGATTTTGATCTTTAATATTCTTATTTTGATTAGTTACCTCAACAGGAAACAGACTATGGACCTCAATTCCTTCATTTCCACCTACATTAGAAGCTGTCATGATAATATTGCCTTTTTGCGGATTAACTGTAATTTGGCCAGACAAGTCTCCATGCGCCCAAGCTTTTAGGTCTTTAACTGGGCCCGGGAAGAAAATACCTACTCGTACATTATCTAGGTCTGTATCCCATCCATCTCCAATAATCTTAAAATTAAGTTCAGCTGTATCTTTCCAGTTCGTGATTGCATTTGTAATTTCATAAGTATAAATTACTGTAAATTTATCTCCATCCCTTACGCTATGCCAAACTTTAAAACGATAGCCATGATCACTATGACTTAATTCATAAGTATTATTTTCATGAGTCGCACTTGGTACTACCATTTGTGAATTTTTGTCAGCCAAAATTCTAACCTGCGGATTTTTTAATTCTTGATTATTGGCTAAATTTTGCTGATAGAAAACACCATGAGCGTCATCATCAAATTTATAGGTTATCCTTCTCTCCATAGATAATGAACCATTTGGATTGACTCGGGCTATCACATCAACATTTGTAATATCATAATTCACATCAGCCAAGGCTGGTTTAGTAAATACAATGACTGAAATTAAAAAAAGAATTATTTCAGTCATTACATAAAAAAATTTCTTCATAAAATCCTCTAACAAAAAAAGTGAGCTTTTGCTCAATTATAACTTAATACACTAAAAAAGCGCTAGATTTTATTCTAGCACTTTAATAGCAATTTAATTTAAGCAGTAACTCTTTGTTTTTTTATGAATGTATTAATAGGGCAACAACAATTCCAATATTTGAAATTATCGATAGCATCTCAACTATAGTCTTTTCTACTACTCTTTTACAATATGTCTTCTAAAAAATGCTGCTTCTTCGTCATTAGCTTCCTTCGCTAATTCATCTTTTTGATTAATTAGAAAAACATGTGGTTCGGGATGCTTTTCATCACCCCAAGATTTTTGAATAACTTCTACCCCTTTAGCCCTTAAAAATCCATCTAATCGTACTGCACAATCATGAATAAAGTCTTCATTAGCTGTTGAAATAAAGGTAGGTAAAAAATCCCCGGTAATATATTTTTCAACATCAATTAAGTCTTGATTCTTAGCACTCTTCATTACTTCTGGATCAAAGTAAGCCAAGGTAGCATCCATCATCATCCCTGAATCTTTCATAAAAGTAGCTGGTGAGTTTAAAGCAACTGCTCTGAACTTCAAATCAGGGAGGGTATAGCCAAATTTTTCTCGATATACCGGATTAGTCAAAATTGCCGTGTATTGTTCAGCCATTTGACCTCCAGCAGAATCCCCAACTAAGAAAACATTGTTTTTATCAAGATTATATTCATCTGCATGTTTTGCTACCCAGTGAATATATTCATTGACTTGATTTAGTTCTTCTGGAAACTTTACCTCTGGTCCCAACTTATAGTTAGGATTTATAAAAGCAAAGCCTCGTTTAGCCATTCCTAGTCCATAAAATTGATAGGTTTCTTTAGTACCGTAAACCCAACCACCTCCATGAATATTAATGATAATGGGAATTTTTCCTTCAATATTTTTCGGTAAATATATATCTAATAAATTCCATTTAGGATCGTTACCATATTGAATATCATCTACACGCTTTATCTCTGGAAGATCATGAGGTAACCCACTATCTCTTTTATCATCGTTCTTCTTCCAGTCAATACGCATTTTTTCAACAGCTTCTAAAATATCTTGTTCTTTCATAATCGTTTCCTCTCTTAATGAATTTGCTTTTTTATTTTGGATGCACTTTCACCATACAATTTATTAAAGGCTCGATTCATCATTCTAATACTCGAAAATCCATTATTAATTGCAATTTGGGTCAGATTATTCTTTGAATGTTTTAACTCATGATAAGCATGCTCAGCCCTGACATTATTAATATAGGTTTCTACTGTTAGTTCCATTTCTTTCTTAAAAAAACGAGCTAAATATTCTTTAGAAATATTACATTGATTAGCAATCACCGTTAAATTTAATTCTTCTTGATAATGATTATTATCGTATTGAGTAATATATTGCAATCGATTAATGATATAAATCTTTCTTCCACTGATACGTTGCTGATCGCTTTTCTCTTCGGTAAAATCACTTAAAAGTAAACACAAAATTTCATCAATTAACCTTTGCTGTTCTAAATATTTAGTAGGAATATCGAGAAAATAAACTTTGATAAATTGACCAAGTAAACTTTGTAATTTAAGGTAAGAGATTTTCTGTTTACTATCAAATTTAGTTGGATCATTAATTTTAATAATTTGATGGGCAATCGAAGGATACAGAATTTATAACATAATCATAGGGAAAAATAATTGACAAAGCTAATGCATTATCGTTTTCAAAATCATGAATACTATGTATTTCTTGAGTATTAACTATTAAAATTGTTCCGGACTCCGAGGAATAGTGTTCCTTATTAATTAAAAAATCAGCTATTCTCCCATGCTCAACATAACTTAATTCAATCCCGCGATGCCAATGCGGAGCAATATATTTTTCAGAGTTATGATCATGAAAAATAAAATACCAAACCGGTAAGAGATCTGTAGGAACAACTATTTCATGTTGCTTTATTTTTTTACCATATGTCATTATAGTTTTTCACCATTTACATGTATAAAAAGATTATACAAAGCACCATAGAGGTTAGCTCCATTCTTAAATTTAGCCTCTATGATTTTCGGCCGAGTGAAAGTTTCTCTAATTAATGTATTACCAGCTAAAACCTTATCATATGCTTGGTTAATTCCTTCTACAACAATAGGCTGTGCAGAAATACCGCCGCCAATGGCAATCGCATCTAAATCAACAACTGCTTGAATATCAATAATAATGGTAGCTATTCTCTTGCAATATTCAGCAAAAATTTTTCTAGCCTCTTCTTTCCCCTTATTAATAGCTTCAAAAGCTGCTAAACCATCCATTTCATCTTCATTATTAATTGCACGGTTTACCTTTTTTATCATTTGAACTGCAGAAGCATAACCGCCGGCAAACCCATTAAAACCTGCTTCGTTCATATTAAGTTGCAAAAAGCTTAATTCTCCTGCCTGAAAGTGTGCTCCATTTAAAAGTTGTCCATTTACAATTATTCCTCCTCCAACTCCTGTTCCTAAGGTAATTGCGGCACAATTCTTCATGTCTTTTAAACTTCCAAGCCAATTTTCAGCCAATGCACTAGCCTTACATCATTAATTACTGCAACTGGAATATTGTATTTTTGATACCTTTCGGCAAAATCAATTCCATCAAGGAAGGGTAAAGCCCCATCAAAATGAATTTTTGTATGGGCAATCTTTCCTAGGGCACAAAATGCCAATCCCTTTACTCCCTTTTTGATATATTTTTCTACAATCTGATCAATATTTTCCAGAAACTGATCCTTTTTTTGAGAATTCTTTATTTTTCCTTCTTCAATAATATGTCCCCCATTGTCCAATTCTGCATATTTTACATTTGTTCCCCCAATATCAATACTTAGATAGTTCTTCTTCATTTTTATCCTCTCCCTAAATGTTTAGCGCTTACATTAAACATTTTATGGTGTATTTTCATCTAAAACAAGCCAATTATTGATATTTTTTATTCCAAAGATTGATACACGAGCAACTAATTCATTGCAAGACAAAAGGCTTACTTTTGAATAAAATCAAAAAATTGAATTTTTGCTTTTCTTATAAGAACTATGTTTTAGCTTGGATTATAACATTCTTCCTCTTAAGGAAAGTTTTTACAGAAGAACCTACTTTTGAAAATTTATATGTCTTTCTTAGCGTAGCTCTAACCAAAATTCGTTTTTTATTATCATTTGTACAAGTCAACATAGTTAAAAAATTACTCTTAGAATTAAGTGCTAGATTGACCTGAGTTGGAAAGATAATACGAACTGATTCTATTTTATATTCTTTTACTAACTTAAAATCAGTAATAAAAACCTCCCTATCAATCAGTTTATTATTTGCAAGTGGTGAAAATAACGCCTTACTAAACGATCCGAGGTTGTGTGCCCCAATAATAATATTTGAATTACTATCTATTTTTCTTTTGACTAACATCCCTGCACCAAATTGATAGACAGCATCATTCGTATTTTCCGCTACCGGAACCTCCATATTTAAACTAGGAACAATAAGAACTTCCTGATATTTAATATCATTCTTAAAAAATTGTCTTATTAAAGATAATATCGTTATATATTTAACGGAATTCCAATCATTTATCCCATTATTTTGCAAACTATTCTGACTATTGATTTTGGGTTGGTAGCAATCAATAATCCAACTTTCTAAAATTGAGCTGAAAAAACCGATTCCAATAAAAAATGCTCCAATTAATAGAAGACGATATATAACTTTTTTCATCCTCATGATTCTTTTTTATTCTCAAGGGATGTACTGATAAAATCAATGCAATTTACAATTGGGAAACTTAAAATTGCATAGCCAAAATTCCTTAATCTATCACTTCTCTTATCATAAGTAACATATGGTAATTTTTTAGTGGTATAAACCGATTTTTCATGCAATACTTTACGTTGAAGATCGTTACCAAAATTAATAGCAAAAGATATAAGAATGAGTAGGATACTTCCTAAGTACCAAAGTTTTCTATGTTTCATAAAATTTTCTCCCTATAACCTCTATCAGTTGATTTCCCAAGAATTATAGCAAGCTATTAGTAATAAATTATCTCTTTTACTTAGATACATACACAAAGTAAACGTGGTAAACAACATATGCCAAAAGTAAATACAATGGTAATCTTTACTAATAGAGCTAGATAAGTAATGAGAGGAAAATTTTATGGATTTTCGAAGTATAAATACTAGAAATAGAATTTTTAGAGGATTTATTAAAGTATTAGAAGAAAAGCGTTTTAGTGAATGTACAACTTCTGACATTCTTAACTACGCAGAAATTAGCAAGAAGACCTTCTATAATTACTACAAAAATAAGCAGGAATTATTAGAAGATCTAGAAAACGAATTATTAGTGGGCTTATGGAAGGCTTTGGAAACTGATCGCGCCGAACTACAAAAAATCGAAATTAATAACTCTACCCAAAAAATTAGAATAGCAGCAAAGTCAGCCTTTAACTCCACTTTAGACTATTGTGACTTGCATCGAGAAGAATTAGTCTCTCTCCTTTCTTCTAATGGAGATATTTCTTTTCATAATGAAATCGTCAGAATAGCAAATAAGGAATTTGATCTTCGTTGTCCTCACTTATTTAACATTGATCCCAAAACTTGTACTGGCCCAGAATTAAGTACGTATGCCGTTTTTAAAATAATATATGTAGATGCTATTAAAAATGCCCTAATTCTTTGGTTAACTCATTATGATGACATGACTTTAACAGATATCAAATCTTTAACTGCCTTAGTACAAACTAGTTCGCCTGTTGAATTGATGAAAATTCTTTCTCAAAAGCAAAACTGAAATAATTTTGTAGAAAGTAAACATCATATGCCAAACTTACATCTACAGACAATTTAATTTGACAATGTCTTTCTCCAAAATTAACTTTATTGATGGAAATTAAGAGACAGGAAGGCAAGTTAATATATGGATATAAGAATTAATAGCACTTTAGAACAAATTCAGTATGGTCTATTTGAGACAATGAAAGCAATTCCTTTTAGAAAACTTACAAACCGTGATATAATAAAAAATTCTCATGTTAGCTCTCGAACATTCTATCGATATTTTAAGGATAAAAATGACTTGCTAGAGAAAGTTGAGGACAATCTTATTTCTGATCTTATGATTTTTTTAAAAAAGGATCGTAAAATGCTAGAAAAAAATAAGCTTCTTAACATAGACGCAAATAGTTATCATCATACTTTAACGTTTTGTGCAAAGAAGCGAAAAGAGATTCTCCTTCTTCTTTCCCAAAATGGAGATATTGGTTTTCTAATCAAAATAAAAAATTTGGGAAGAGAGGAACTAAAAAAAAGATTTGAATTAACAAATCGAAAAATCGAAAATAATTTTTATCTAGACAACACCGTAGATAAGAATCTAAATGTGGTTATCAACTGGCTTATCTATTATGACAATCTTTCAAAAAACAATATTAGCAAATTATTAGCTCAATCCAGTCTGCAAAATCTTTAAACTTTACGTAAACAAAGTGTGTCGATTATAAACCGATAGATTGTTGAGTCGAAGATATATTTTCCACTAAGATAAAAAAGGTATTAGAGGTGTGTAAGAAAAATGAAAAATATAATTATACTCAACAATGAAAAAGAATTAATAAATCAAATTCAAGTTTTGCTTGAAGAAGATCGAAAAAGCCTAGAAACTATCAATGGTATAATAGCTGAAACAAAAAAGAAGACAGTTACCCTATCTTCTTACTCAAATACATTCAAATATTTCAAAAAAAATCGTAATTACATTTTATGGTTGTTCTACGAAAATAATCAATCCTGGCTACAAATAAGAGAAATTTTTGAAAAAGATCAGGAAAAAAGGATCAACCTTATTTTTCAAAAAATGTGTCTAGGTAAGACACCAATCTATTGTGTTCCCAGTCAAATTTGGGTAAAATACCAGACTGATAAAATTATAGACTATTTAATACAACAACTACGCTATAAATAGACGCCGGAAAATCAAATGTACGCTCTTAGGATGATCATTTAGATTTCTTACCCTACTTTTACCTAGTAAAAAGACTTTCTTTCTGTAATTCAATAAGCCAGAAAGAAAGTCTTTTTATAATTTAAACTTATTTATTTAACATATACTTTTGCTAATCAGACCAAAGATAAGTTCGATTTATTATAGTCCAATGTGTTCCCAAGGTTTTAAGTCAATAGCTGGCTCTTCCCAGAGTTTAACTAAATCGTCAGACAAATATTTCTTATCAACAACGACATCATACACATATTCTTCAAACCACTTCTGGCTCATTTCGTAGAATCCTTTATGGCCATACTTATCACCCCAAGAATTTTCTACTTTCCATTTGCGAATTTCGCCATTATCTTCATCTACACCGACTAAGGTCATATCATGGGTTGCAGCTCCTTCACCAGTAGCTAAACGATCTGCTTTACTCATTTGAGTATCAACACTAAATAGATCATCCGTTTTGTATAATTCAGTATCAAGAAAACCAGTCTTACGTTCCATCTGCTTTAAAACGTCATTTCCAAAAATAACTGCTTTTCCATCTTTTAATTGTGCTGCAGCTGCTCTTGCTAACACTTCAATTGGTACATTTAGGCCAGTAATCGGAGTACCACCAGCCACATTATCGTATAAACCTTGGTGATAGCGTCTGTTGTAATCATAATTAGGTGAATTCAATAAAACAACGTAATCATCCCAATTAAAGTCTTTTAAATATTTTTCAGCAAATTGACGTGGCGTTAAATCCTTTTCTAAATGATATTTCTTATCGTCGTCTCGGTACTCTAAATCAAATTTCTTAGGTGGCTCACCCAAAGCAACTGCTGCCATTCGGTAAACCTCATTTAAAAATTCCCTCTTAGCTTTTTCAGCTTCTTCTAGCTTACCTTCTTGAACTAATTTACGAAGTACCAAAGCATCTTTTCTTTCTTTACGAGCTAAGGAATCGATTAAAGCACTAGTATTATTTGAAGTTGCATTTTCTGGCATTGCATATGATGGAACAACACCATATTTTTTAACCAGATTAATAGCCATTTGCCACAATCCACCATCTTGACCTGCAAAGTCAAACCAAGTTTCGACTTCACGATCATCAATTGGTTTATCAGCTAAGCGAATCATACTATCATAAAAAGCATTTGCTCTCTCAATCTTATCCCAAAAGAAATTATAAGCTTGTGAGAAAGTAAAATCTTTAACATGATACTTTTGGCCAAAATGATGACGCAAAACATTTAAAGTAGCAAATTCCCAACAACGTCCAGAATGCTTTTGATCAGTAACTCCACCGATATCTAATTCAGTTGAAAAAGTGTGATTTAATCGCTTTGAAACTTCATCATTAAATGATGCTTCAAATAATCCACTTCGACGTGCAGCTCTAGAAGCAATTTTATTTTTATCATTTTTGTTAAAGTCTGCAGAAAAAGCCGCTAATTCTTGTTCAGATAAGGCACCCATTATATCTCTCCTTTTGTCTTCATCAATTTAATTAATTTTAATCTTACATTAATATAGAAAATAAGCAAGTTTTATAACAAAAAAGACTAAGTATTCTTAAATACCTAGTCTCTTTATTAAATAATTTAAAATGTAGACAGAAAAATATCTTTTCTATAATTATTCAAAAATTTCATCAATATCAAGTACTACTACAAATGCGTTTGGCGTATCGGTACCAGAAACAATCTTCTTTGCATATTCATCATCTTCATGAACATGTGGCGTAGCCAAAACTTGAACAGCAGTATGGGATGGTACATCAGCTGCTACTAATGCTACTTTTGAACCATTTTTAATATTTTCAAAAGCTGCACCTTTAGTTTTTTCAAGATATTGCATATGAGATGGGTCTAATACTGTCATTGAACCTTTAGGACCAACTTGTGGATTGCCATTTTCATCAACAGTAGCAATGTAAACTAAATTGTTCTTAAAAAGGTCAGCTTGTTTATCAGTTAATTTATTTGTGTTTAATTTTTTCATAGTATATAGTTCCTTTCTACTACTAATCAATTATAAGTATAGGCCTATTTAATAAAAAAATCTTCTTTTTTGCTCAAATTTTTATAATATTTAATTAAATTAAATAACATTTATATCAAAGATTTATATTTATAAATGCGTTTTTCTTTTTTATTATCTAATTTAATGAATTACAATTAATAACATATAGTTTATGGAGAAGCAGCTTTTATTTAGCTAATAGTCGAATTTTTTATCTTCTGGAATTTGTTGATAAAAGTCATATTTATATAAATAAAAAATTATATTAAAAATAAGAAAAATATAATTTTTTGTTAACTTATTTTCAAAGCAGCGTAATATTATGGTCACAAACATTATTATCAAACAGCTTTGATAAGGAAAAGTAATTAGGAAATCGTCTTTCAGAGAATTTCTGGTTGGTGTGAAGAAATAGATAGGCTCTTAATGAAAATCACCTTTGAGCGTAAACTACGATTTAGAGTGGTTTTTATTGGGAACATGCCGCTCCTTATCACTATTTGAAAAAAGTACCATTCGAAAAATTAGTATCTAGTGATCAAGTTAGAAAGCATCCCCTCTACTTTGGTCCCTACAAGATGGATAAAACAGTTCAGGGTCAGTCAACTAGCTGGTCTAGAAATCCATATTATTGGCGTGGAAAACCTAATTTTGCTCATATCTACATGTCAAATATTACTAATTCAAATGTTTCCCAAGCAATCAAAAGCCACAAATTTGATGTAGCCAGTGTTTTAGACTCTCAATGGCTACAAGTAAAAAATACTAAAGGAGTTAATTTTGTCGGCAAAAAACGCTTGGCTACGACTACCTAGCTTTTAAAGTTGGGAAATGGGATCAAAAATTAGGTAAAAATGTAGAAAATCCCCATGCTAAAATGAATAACCCTGCTTTAAGAAAAGCAATGGCTTATGCTATGAATGTAGATGTTATTAATAATCGTTTTTATCATGGCTTAAAATTCAAAGTTAATTCACTAATTCCGTCACAATTTACGCCATATTACGATAAAAATATCCCTACTTACTCTTACAATTTAAACAAAGCTAATGAATTATTAGATAAAGCTGGCTACAAAAAAGCTCCTGGTGCTCTTTACAGACGTCAGCCTAATGGTAAGCCTCTAGTAATTAATATAGCTGTGCGTGGATCAGGCGAAAACAGCGAGGCTATCTGGCGCAACTATATCCAGCAATGGAAAAAAGCTGACTTAAACGTTAAGTTTCTCGGTGGTCGCCCAATGGAATTTAATCGTTGGGTTGCCGTAGTTAAATCCAGTGATCCAAAAATTGATGTGCTTGAAGGAAGTTGGGGCGCTGCTGGTGACCCTTCTCCAAGCGTATTTTATGGTAAAAAAATGCCATATAACTTTGCCCGCTTTGTGTCTCCAACTAATACTAAACTTTTAGATGAAATTGATTCTGCCAAATCCTTTGATAAAAATTATCGAGTACAAAAGTTCTATGAATGACAAAGATGGATGTACAATAAAGCTTACGTCGTTCCAACTAGTGGAGCTTACTCTGTTACTGCAGTTAAAAGTAAGGTTACGGGATGGTCGTTAAAACCATCCGCTAATGTTTGGTATGAAGCCGGCTTTAGCAAATAATTCGTAAATCACAACTAATCATCATATATAACTTTAATATCGACTTGTCCTAAAAATGAAGTATCTATAAACGGATACTTCATTTTTTATTTGTCAATTTTTAGATATCGACCCTGCTCATCGACTACGCCTTTAACATGATATTTTTGACCATTTTGTACTAAAAGCTCTCCTAAATCTATTTCACCGTACGCTTTATCTGCATCCGTAATAGTTACATCATTAAAAGTATGTTCAAAAAAGTTTCTCACAATTTTACTTTTTATTTTAATATCTTTTGAGCGCTCAAACGCTGCTGACAAAGTAAATCCCTGATCAAGTTGAGTTTTAATAAAAATAATTAAATATAAAGTTGAAAGAGTATATCTTCTAACTCCACTTTGATTATCAGAGACTGGTTTAATATATCCCTTTTCTTCCCAATAACGTAATTGTCTTTGAGAAACGCCAACTGTTTTGCTAACTTCGCCAATTCCTACTTCAATATTTTGAAACACATTATGAAATATTTTTTTTGATTCCATTTTTTTGTCCTTAAATCTTATAATCTCCATTCTAGTTTAAAAGCTTATGACAGTTTTAGCAACATATATGTCAAAGATGATTACATATTTGTAAGATTATTTGACAATTTTTTCTTTAAGACTATAGTTTTTATAGTTAAATTTTAATATTAATAATTTAGAAAGGATCTTCAAAATGGATAAACAGCCCACCGATATTCATGGAAAGTCCTATAATCGAAACTTATTAGTTCTAGTTTTAATTATTGGTTCTTTCTGTACCGTCTTAAACGGGACATTGCTTGCTACTGCTCTACCTTCAATAATGCGTTTCTTTCATATCAGTACTGCAACTGCTGAATGGCTTTCAACAGCATTTTTATTAGTCAATGGAGTAATGATTCCAATCTCCGCATGGCTAATCAATCGTTTTGGATCAAGAAAAATGTACTTGAGTGCAATGTCTGTTTTCTTTATTGGAACGGTTATTGCAGCAATTGCACCGAACTTTGGAACTTTACTTGCCGGCAGAATTATTCAAGGATTAGGTGTTGGAGTCACGATGCCTCTTCTTCAAACCATTATGCTTTCTATCTTTCCAGCTAATAAACGTGGAGCTGCCATGGGAACTGTTGGGATTGTTATCGGCTTAGCCCCTGCTATCGGCCCAACTTTATCTGGATGGATCGTTGATAATCTTTCTTGGCGCTACTTATTTAGTATTATTGCTCCAATTGCTGGCGTGGTTATTGTATTAGCCTTCTTTTTAATTAAAGATGTACTCCCTACTAAAAAAGAAAAAATTGATATTTTATCTGTAACAACTTCTACTGTTGGATTTGGGAGCTTACTTTACGGTTTCTCTGAGGCCGGCAATAAAGGTTGGACTAATCCAGAAATTCTAATGTTTATTGGGGTAGGGATAGTATTTGTCATCCTCTTTGGTCTTCGTCAATTGAAGATGTCAGATCCTTTCTTAGATATTACTGTGTTTAAACATTTTGAATTTTCTTTAGCAGCAGTCCTGAGTGGTATTACAAATTTGGCCATGGTTGGTATTGAGATGGTGCTACCTTTATATATTCAAAACTTACGGGGAGTATCGGCCTTTCATTCAGGTTTAATGCTTTTGCCAGGTGCCCTAATGATTGGAATTATGTCACCAATTACGGGACGTCTATTTGATAAATATGGTGCCCGCAAGATGGCTATTACGGGAATGACCCTTTTGACCCTAGGTACAATCCCATTTGTATTCTTGACTGAACAAAGTTCCTATACCATGATTATTATTTTATATGCAATCAGAATGGTCGGAGTAGCCTTAGTTATGATGAATGTTACTACTTCTGGAATGAACTCATTACCTTTGGACAAGATTTCCCACGGAACTGCAGTAAACAATACATTTAGACAAGTTTTAAGCTCAATTGGTACTGCTATTTTAGTTTCTGTTTTAACTACTACGACTAACAACAACATGCCAAGTAAAGAACTGCTGAAAACTTTACCACTTCAATATAAAACTCAAGCTATTAATGCTACTTTAAATGGATTCCATGCTTCATTTGCGATGAGTATTGTCTTTGCTTTAATTGCTTTAGTTCTTGCTTTCTTCCTAAAGAAAGGTAACCGTGCCCGTGAAAATCAAGAAGAGGTGAATGGATAATGATAATTGTAATTTTAATCTTAGCGGCAATTTTATTTATTTCAACGTCATTCCTGGTAAAGGCCATACTATAATATCCTGGCTTTCCTTAATTGCTACATCGCTTTGTATCGTGGGGATCGTTGCACATGATTATAATCATTGGGAAATGAAGACTGAAACACAAATAAGTAAACAAAGTTTAGTCTCAAGTGCGCGCCCTAATCTTCCCCTTCTACTTTATCAACCCCTAGGTAACGGTACAGAAAAAGTATACTTATATAAAACTAGCAATGAACAAAAGAAACCAAAGGCTATTAAACTAGATAAAGTATCAGCAAAGATTAAGCATAGCGAGCAAGCTAACCTTCAAATAGAAATAACTCGCTATGTTTACCGAAATAATTTTAGTCGAATTATGTTTGGAGTCTTTAGTCATAATAATGAACTCAAACAGAGAAAATATATTTTTACCATTCCATCAAGCTGGAAAGTAATTTCAACTAAAGATATGCAAAAATTACAAAAGCAAATGCAAGAAAAAATGCAGACTCAAAAAGCAACCTCTATTCATTAATTTATATCTATATCCTAAAAAGGAAACGTCTATCTGGACGTTTCTTTTTTACTTTTCTTTTCTATTTTCATAGGCAACAATTTTACTTGCTAAAGAGAATTCTTTATCTAAGTCTTTCAAATAAAGATCATTTTCATTTTTACCAACATTCTTATTAAATAAGCCCTGCGCTTGTGTATCAGGAATTCCTTCACGCATTTTTTCTATTTTTAAACTACATACTACTGTTGGCACATTCGATAATACCTCGACTAATTTTAACCATAAATCATCTACTGTAATGTAGTGCTTAATATAATCTAAATTAAATAATAGCTTTTTATCTAATAGATGAGGTGGGTATAAAACACTGCCGGCCCCTGTAGCTAATAATTTCATCGATGGCTGTTCATACCTTTGACTGCACCAATTCCAATTATCATATGCTTTAATTGATCCGTCATCATTAAATGTTATTTCATGTGCTCTTCCTGTAACAATACATTTAGGAAATTTTAAGTATGTTTTATATAACTCTGATAGCATTTCTTTATAGTAAATAACAACATCATCTACTGTAACAATAATATCGTCAGGAAACTCTTGCATAGCATAATAATACTTTTTATGCGGCTTCAAATCTAAGGGGATGAATTTATATTCAATACCTTTATCTCGTAATTCAAGAAGAGATGTTGGAAGATGGCTTTCTGTAATATCATCCGTTAGATAAACCAAAATTTTATTAGCTTTTCTAGTCTGATTGAGTAAACTTTTAAGACAGATAGATAATGTATTTAACCTATCACCATAACTTGTCAAAGAAACAATTAGCCGAGGCGTCAATGCCTTTTTCATAATGCTCATCCCTTTCAGTCTAATATTATTAATAATTATCTCTTGAAAGCGATTTATAATAAATTAATATGCCTATTATTTACTAATTTTTTTAAGACTCAATTTATAAACAAAAAAAAGTGTCTGGGAAAAAACTAATCCTCAGGTACAAAAAGACGATCAAGCCAACTCTTAATTTGAGTAGCTTGACCGTCTTTTTTTTCTATTTTTATTTGCACATAAAGCAGATCGGTCTTTGGACCATCTTCTGTGCCAATACTTACTTAAGTTCATCATCATCAAGGCTATTCCTACATCAGTTTCAACCTTCTTTTTACCTCTTAGATGAGTTCGGCGCATGCCAAAGACGTTCTTCAAATGTCCAAAAACTGGCTCGACATCATACTTTCTCATGCTGTAGATGTGCTTGCCTTCAGGACTTTGAAGAACTTCTTTTGTCTTTTCTTTTAAATACTGCCAGTTAGGATTATAACGTACTTGCCTTTGACGGCCGCTTTTTGTTTTAGCTAAGCGTTCCAATTCTGGTGTGATTTGGAATTCATCTGCTTCATATATCTTAAAATCACGAACCTGACCAGTAGAGTGGTCCTTGCGCTGGCTATAATATTTGAAATTGAATCTAACGCCGTTTTGATCTAAATAATAATCATCTTTTTCATTGTAGAACCAGTTAGACAGCCGGCTTGGATCATTTTTGTACTTTCTGGTTTGTTCCTTTTCATACATGGTGTAAGGAATGAAATACTCTTTGTCTGAATACTTTTCTTCCAGCTGTGTGTAATTATATTCACTCCCATAGCCAGCGTCGGCGACAATCTTGTCAAACTTATCTAGGACCGTCATCTGTTTCAAAAAAGGCTCCAGCGTCTTGAAATCAGTTGGATTAGGATATAAGGCAAAATCAACCACGTACTGATCCGTCGTAGCCGCTTGAATATTGTAGCCTGGCTTAAGCTGGCCGTTTTTCATGTGGTCTTCCTTCATATGCATGAAAGTCGCATCATGGTCTGTCTTGGAGTAGCTGTTGCGTCCAGCAAAAATCTTCTCGGCTTCCTCGTATTTTTTCATTCGGGGCAGATAGTCTTTTTTCAAGCGATGAAGATACTTTTTAAGTCCACGTCTTCTCGCTTTTCTAGGCGAGCCACCTGGGATAGCTTTTGGTTCTTGCTCAATTTCTTTAGTCAGTTTTTCAATTTCAGCTTCGGTTTCTTGGGCTAGTTCTGCTAAGCCTTGACTAGTTTGAACTTTTTCTTTTTCCATTGCTTTAACCACTTCTTAGGCAACCAATTCATCATAAAGCTTGACTGCTTGATCTTTTAGCTTTTCATGAAACTTTTCAACAGCTTTACGCCAAACAAAAGTATAGCGATTGGCATCCGCTTCAATCTTGGTGCCATCAATAAAGATAGTCCCTTCATTGATTAAACCCTCTTGTTCTAATAAGTTGGTAAAGTACAAAAAGCTTTTCTTAATGAGCTGATTGGCATGCTTGCTAGATCTAAAGTTATTGATGGTATGGTAAGAAATCTTTTGATGTTCTGCCAATACCATCATGGGCAGGTTTTCTTCCAACATTAATTCGATCTTTCGGCCTGAAAATACTCTTCTGGAATAAGCAAAAAGCAGAATTTTAAGCATCATGGTCGGATGATAGGCTGGACGTCCAGTTTCGGCAGTATCTCCCAATAAAACATCTTCTGGAATTGAATCGACAAACCAGCTGATAACAGTAGCTAAATGATTGTTAGGAATAGAGAAGTCTAAATTAAGTGTTAAAGCAGTTTGACCTGTGATATAATTTTGATACATTGAGATTGCCTTCTTTCATTTTGTTTTGTGGTGATTCAATAATAGCAAGGAAGGCACTTAAAGTACATAAAAAGAACGATGAAATCCAAAATGGAAATCATCGTTCTTTTTTTATGTCTGAGAATTAGTTTTTTCCCAGACACTGAACATGATCTTAATGAAGAAAAATAAATTGTTACACTTCTTAAAGGAGAAGTTTTCGGATCAGTCATCTATATCTTAGTCCATTTTTCTTCTATTGTTAAATCCAAATCTTTAATATAACAAAAATAAATTTACTTTTATTTAATTAGTAGATTTCTTTGCTTTAGCACTAACATTGATCAAATTAGCAATTTGATCAATGTCTGCATTATTTTGGGCAATAATTAACTCTTTGTTTGATCTTGGATAATCAATAACCTGGCCATGATTGGCCGCGAAAGCTTGTAAAAATAATTTACTACTTCTCCCATTTCCTTCTCTAAAGGGATGAAGATAATTTAACCTATCAAGCAAAAAAGCATAGTCAACATTTGTAAGTTCTTTTTTAGTAGATAATTGTTGTATCTTTTCGTCTATTTCTTCAATTCCAAAATTAATACGAGAATACTCTAAAAACTCTGTCTCCCCCCTTAACTAATTCATAGTCTCTAATTTGACCAGCCCAATCATAAAGCCAACCAAACATAATTTTATGAATTTTTTTCAAATCTTCAACACTAGTGATTTTTTTATTCTTTCTCAAAAAAGCTACTGCCCGAATTCCTGAGCCTAAGTATTCTTTTTGTGCTAATTCTGCCGCATCAGTAATATTGAGCTTATTTTTAAGCGTACCATTTGGATAAAGAAATTTTTGACGATACCATTCAGAATCCTTTACGGTCTCATGCATTTTCTTCACCCCAAATCCGATCAATTTCAGCTTTAATCTCCTTAGATGGATTAATTGCCTCATTAAGAAGTATTAAAATATCCTCTTCATCTGGTTGCCAACCCTCTAAGTGTTCACTTTCTACAACAAATCTAATTTGTTCATACATTTCTGGATCTTCAATATAAATGCCTTGAATCATTTGATTAGGGTCATTAATTTTCAAAGAATAAACGGGATCAAGTAATTCTAGTAAATCTCCTGGTCGCATATTTAAAGATGATGATAATGCCGATAAGATTGCGCTTGACCAATTATCTGGATTCTCATTAAGTGCATCTTCTAAATCTTTTTCCATTAAAGAATTACTTTGTGAAATATCCTTTAAGGTCAAATGATGATTTGTAAATAAAATTGATATTTTTGATAACATAGTTGTCCTCGTTCATTTTCACTTTACTATATTTATATATTTTAAATCAAAATTGGATTTTTCACTAAAGAATTACATAAAAAAATAGAGAATTAGCACCTTTAAAATCACTAATTCTCTATTTTAATAATTAATCTAAATTCAGTTATTCAACTGTAACACTCTTAGCCAAGTTACGTGGTTTATCTACATCAAGGCCCTTATCTTTAGATGCATAATATGCAAGAAGTTGAGCTGGTACAACAGTTAATAAGGCAGACATATAGTAATTAATTTCTGGTAAAACTACATTGTCGCCTTCTCTAGCAAAGTCTTTACCAGCTATAGTAACAACGTTAGCACCTCTAGAAACAACTTCTTGAATATTTCCACGAGTTAAATCAGCAGTTGCAGGATCATTAATTAAAGCAATTACTGGGGTATCTTTTTCGATAAGAGCAATAGTACCATGCTTTAATTCTGCTGCTGCAAAGCCTTCAGTTTGAATATATGAAACTTCTTTCAGCTTTAGTGCCCCTTCTAAGGCTACTGCATAATCAATTCCGCGTCCAATGTAAAAAGCATTTCGAGACTTAATTAGGTATTTATCAGCAATTTCTTTTAGACTTTCTTTACTATCAACAAGTTGCTGCATCCCTTCTGCCGCAATAGCTAAATCATGCTTTAAATTCCAATCTTTAGCTTCTGCTTTATTAAGTGCTTCGCCCAATGCCTTAGCTAGAACTGCTTGAACAGCAATTTGCGCAGTGTATGCCTTAGTAGATGCAACTGCAATTTCAGGACCAGCTTCTAAGAGCATAGTGTAGTCTGCTTCTCTTGATAAGGTTGAGCCTTCTACATTAGTGATGGTTAAACTTGGGATATTACGCTTATTAACTTCTTTCAAAACAACACGAGAATCAGCGGTTTCTCCTGACTGAGTTAAGAAAATAAAGAATGGATTCTTACTCATCATTGGGAAGTGATAACCAGCTTCTGAGGCCAAACCAACTTCAGTTGGGATTCCAGTATAATGCTCTAACATTGTCTTACCAACTAAACCAGCATGATAGCTCGTCCCAGCAGCGTAAATATAAATACGATCTGCTTTTGAAATAGAATCAATAATTTTTGGATCAACCTTAACGTCATCATTTTCATCAAAATAAGTTTGAGAAATTTTACGCATTACACTTGGTTGTTCATCAATTTCTTTGAGCATATAAAATTCGTAAGTTCTCTTTGAGGCTGCATTAGGATCAATATCCAATACATGGGGCTTACGCTCAACCTTTTCACCATCAACTGTTTCGATTGTGTAAGAATCTTTAGTAATGTCACCAACATCACCATCTTGTAAATCAACAAAAGTTTTGGTTTGATCTAGAACAGAAATTGCATCAGAAGCAATAATATTGAAACCATCGCCAAGACCTAACATCATTGGTGACTTGTTTTTAGCAATAAAAACATGCTCTGGTTCAGTGTTATCAACTAAAAGGAAGGCATATGAACCCTTGACTAATTTTAAAGCTTCTTTAAACGCAGAAAAGCCATCTAAATTCTTCTCACGCGCAATCTTACTAATTAATTGGACAACCACTTCAGTATCAGTATTAGAGTGGAGTTTTACTCCTTGTAAGTATTTTTCCTTTAATTCTGCATAATTTTCAATAACACCATTATGAACTAGATAAAAACGCTTAGTCTCATCAAAGTGAGGATGCGCATTATCAACTGTTGGTTTACCATGTGTAGCCCAACGAGTATGTCCAATTCCAACTAAACCTTGTTCATCAGGAGTTAATTTTTCTTTTAAGTTAGAAATTCTACCTACTGCTTTAGTTAGATATTCATTCCCATTTAAGTCATTTAAATACATACCTGCAGAATCGTAACCACGATATTCTAAGTTAGTTAAGCCATTTAAAATAATATCTCTAGCAGGTTTTCCAACAACACCAACAATTCCACACATAAGTTTTTCTCCTTTGGTATAGTTCATTTTATTTAAATGGACTATATTTATTTTGTTGTTATATTAGCAATAATAACCCTATTAAATAAATTGGTCAAGATGTTTTATCTGCAATTGGTCTATATCAAAAGTAGAAAAATTGCACAAAAAAAAACGCCCCATACGGAGCGTCATATCAGTGATTTGGGTGAGATTCGAACTCACGACCCACGGTTTAGAAGACCGTTGCTCTATCCAGCTGAGCTACCAAACCAATTCCTTAACAGAACATATTCTAGTATAGGGAAAAGGGACTTATATGTCAATTACTTTTTTAAATTTTTTTGATTTTAATTTAAATTTTTTATCTACACCATTTTTAAGAATATAAAAATAAGGAACAACAACTAATATTTGTCATTCCTTTTACTTTAAATCAACTTATAGTGCTTGCATGCATTAAAGATGCCATCTGCATCAATATCAGTAGTTACATAGTCTGCAATATGCTTTACTTGCTCTTCGCCGTTTCCCATTGCAACTCCAAGTTTAACAGCTTTTAACATTTCTAAATCATTTTCCCCATCACCAAAAGCCATTGCATCTGCTAAAGTTTGACCTTGCAGGTCTAGATACTTTTCAATACCAGCTAATTTACCACCGTCTTTTGAGATGATATCTACTGCATATTCATTCCACCAACTTAATTTACAATTAGGTAAATCATTCACTAAATTCTTTAATTTTTCTCGGTCTCCATATGCAATAAATTGATAAACTTTTTCTCCGTGGTATTCACCAACGGGTGCAACCTTACTTGAAACAGCTTTTTGAGCAGCTACAACCTCATCAGTTACAAAATTAATATAAGGTCCTTCTTTGCCAATTGTAGTAATTGGAACAGTTTTTTCTTTGATTAATTGGACCATTCTTTCAGTATCCTTCTCATCAATTGGATTACCAAAAATTTCTTTTCCATTTCCATCTAAACAAATTTGACCATTCATCGTCAAATAACCGTCAAATTTCAAATTTTTGACTGGTAATTTTTTCAATTGACTCATATCACGGCCTGTAGCTAGCACTAATTTATAGCAATTTTCATGTAAAAGCTTAAGTGCCTTCCTAGTACTTTCTGGAACGCTATCAGTTTTATGAGAAACTAACGTCCCGTCCACATCAAAAAATATTGTTTTTACCAAGTCCTGTCACCTCTATCTTTTCAATTATATCAAAAATGCGCTTTCAAAACCGAAAGCGCATCTTTTAATTATTTATTTTTCAAATTTTAGTCAACAGCTTTAGCAATGGCAGCGTTAACAGCAACCTGTTCTTTCTTAACTAAGTTAACCTTAGTTTCAATTACCTTAGTATCCATCTTAATTTCACGAGTTAAGCCTGGAGTATTGATCTTTGGTTCAAAGAAGTCTTTGAATTGATTCAATCTTTCTTCAGTATGGAAAATATTTGCAGTTACAGTAATAAAGGTTGCAAATTCCATATCTCCACCTACAGTTGCTTCAAGCCATGGCCACTCTAGCCTAATCCAGTTCCAAGCTTGTTCTTGGCCAAATGGATTAGCTAAAACATTACGGTACCACGCACGTAAGTCTTGTGGCTTAATGATTTCAGAATTTTCAAAGTCATCAACAATTGCATCAATGATTTCAGGCATTTTAGTTGAAGTAATACCAGCACACAAGTCTTGCTTCAAACTTGCATCAGAAGTTTCTTGATACTTCTTAAGAAGTTTATCAAATAAGGTCATGTTACCAAAGTTCTTAACTTCGTTAACCAAAACAGCACTTCTAATATCGGCGGAAATACCTTCTAAGTTATCAGAATGTTCTGAATAGATAGTATGTAGACCGTTAATTGTCTCATCATTACCAGCATATAAGGAAGCTGCAACAACATATGGTCTAGTTAAGTTATCGTCATTAGATTCACCAGCTTTTGGAAGTAATCCTAGACGCTTAACTTGTTTTTCAGAAAGCAAATTATAAAGCTTCTTTAAGTCTTTTTCTTCCTTAGAATCTGGAGTTACAAAATTACGTAAAGTAGTCATAATTCTGTATAAGGCATTATTAACAATTGGTGAAGTAGAATCTGCAAATTTAGGAAGAAGTGGAACAATGTCTGCATAAGACATGTGACCACCTTCAGCTAATAATCTGAAGTCTTGTAATAATTGCAATTTATCAACCGCATCTAATTCATCAACGTGATTCAAAATGTCATCAAGTAAGGTCTTATCATATTTAACAATGAAGTCTGAATTATTACCTACATTTAAACGGAATGGCACACCATTGTCAGCAATTAAATCAGCATAATCACCAACAACTAATTTTTCATCCTTCATAATTTTTGGAACAGCAGCGTAGTTTGAATTTAGTGGGATTTGCCACTTACGTCCTACTTCCTTACCTTCACCAATAAAGAATTGTTTTTGAGTTAAAACTAACTTACCATCTTCAACTTTTGCGCTTACTACTGGGTAACCTGGTTGTTCAAGCCAAGAATGCATAATCGCACCAATGTCTAAGCCACTTGCTTCTCCAAGTGCCTTCCATAAGTCATCCCCAGTTGCATTACCATATTTATGAGCAGCAAAGTAGTTCTTCAAACCTTCACGAAGAGCTTCATCTCCAAGTAAGGCACGAACCATTACTAACATTCTTGATCCCTTTGCATAAACAATAGCTGAGTCAAATAAGGCATCAATTTCAGCTGGATCATTAACCATAACATGAACAGATTGAACACCGTCTGTTGCATCCCTTTGGAGAGCTGCTGGAACTTCTGAAGTTTGGAACATTTCCCAAATCTTCCAATTTGGTTCTAAGGCATCAATAGCCACATATTCCATCATATTAGCAAAACTTTCGTTAAGCCATAGATTATCCCACCACTTCATAGTTACTAAGTCTCCGAACCATTGGTGAGCTAATTCATGGGCAATAACTGTAGCAACTAATTGCTTCATTTCTAATGAAGTATTATCCGGATCAAGCAATAAGTATGCTTCACGATAAGTTACACAACCCCAGTTTTCCATCGCACCAGCTGAGAAGTCAGGAAGTGCTACTTGATATGAATGCTCTAATGGATAGGGAGTTTCATAGAAATCTTCAAAGAATTCAATTGAACGCTTAGCAATATCCAAGGCAAAATCTAATTCTTTTGCTTGGTGAGCTCTCGTAGCAAAAACACCAATTTCAACGCCAGATTTTGTCTTAGTTAATTTTCTTTGCATATCACCAAAGACAAAAGCAACTAAATAACTAGACATACGCAGAGTTGGTTTAAAGTAGTGAACCCCATCTTTAAACTTCTCTTCTGGTTGGTTAGAAATAATACTTTCACCAGGTTTTTCATCAAACTTAATTGCAAGTGCAAAAGTAGCTTTTGCTTCTGGTTCATCAACACATGGGAAGGCTTGACGAGCAAAGGTGGTTTCAAATTGTGTACCAATTAATTGCTTCTTTTCACCATCAACTTCATAGTAAGAAGGATAAATTCCCATCATTGTATCAGTCAACTTACCTTCGAAGTCAACTTCAATTTTCATCTTACCTACTTTTCCAGCTTCAATATTAATTACTTCATCTTTATCGTTGTAATTAAAGTCAGCCTTCTTTTGATCTACTCTAACAGAGGTAATCTTTAAGTACTTTTGATTTAGTTTGACTAATTCTTCTTGTGCTTCACCGATTACAACAGTCTTACCATGAAATCTCTTCTTTTCACGACTAATATCTAAATAGATATCGTAATGTTCCGGATGAAAAGTTTCATAAAAGCGTTTTACTTCTGTCATATTTTGACCTCCAATATTTTAACTTCTCAACTATTTATTATAAGAAATTAAAATCTTACTTACCAGTTTTTGGATTAAATTAAAAATAATTTAAATTTACAATTGCATTTATTGTAGTATTCTAGTTTAATTATGATAACATAATTTATTTTAATTTAAAAAGGTCGGAAGGAATAGGTTATGAAAACAATTTTCAAATTTTTAGCCCTACTCTGCTTAGCTACTAGCATAGCTATAGGAAGTAGTACTTTTATTGTTTCAGATCAACCTGCTTTTGCCTCAATGGGATCTACAGGTGGCGGTAGTACAGGCAGTGGAGGTGGAGGCGGAGGCGGAGGTAGTAGTTCAAGTGGAAGCGATAGTAGCTCGTCTTCTGATTCCTTCGGCCCTATTGATATTATCGCCCTTATTTTTCTGTTTATTTATGGCACCATAAAAGGAACAGAAGGGATATGCTTAGCCCACCATCTTAAACGACAATATCATTCTGCTTATCTTACTAAGTTTGGTCTCAATCCAAAAGTCACACCAGCTTTTGGCCTTTTTACTCCCAATACTACAATTAAAAACTTCGAGCACCTGCTTTATAAACTAAATATTAAATTAGATAATCCAGATGGCGACTTAGATACAAATTTTACTGAAGTTTACGCACAAGCACAGTATCTTTATAGTCAAATTTTAAGAGAAAAGTATGTCAACCATCACTATTCACCAAAAGACTTAAAAAAATACCTTGATAAAAATTACTATAAAGTAATGACTAAAGAAATTAAGCTTAAAGTTTCCAAAGGAACAATTGATGAAACAGTAATCAATAAAGTTAATGTAGTAAAATATGCCAAATTAGATGAAAATCTAATTATTGTAAAATTAGACGTCATCGGCCAAGATCGAGAAGTTCAGTTTAATAAAAATTTCGAAAATAGTTTTGAGCGTAATAGATGGAGCGATTACGTAATTTTTGGAAAAAATAAACATGGTCAATATAAAATTATTAACTTAATCTATGGTGAGCATTTCCACTTAAACGGTAAGGATTTCAACCATCAAGCTGGATTAAGTAAATATAAATATAAAGAGAAAAAAATCTAATTAGATTTCGCATGAGAAAAGCAGTGTCTTTCATTCTTCTTTTATTTAATTAAAACTAGTAAAATAAAAATTAAGAGAAAAGACAAAAAGGAGTGCTTTTTATAATGAAATATAATCAATATGGCTATTTAAAAACAGACTTTGACCAAATGGTTAAAGAACTACAATCTATTAACTTCTTACCTAATGATTGGAAAGAAAATAGTTTTTCGGGCCTTTTAGCAACGCTAGTTGAAAACTCTGTTGCTGAAGCCAAAACTTATGGCGCAAAAGAAGCCAAATTAGCAGAATTTGCAGTTAGTGATCATAAAAATTTAAAAGATTTTCTAGCTGAAAATCCTAATTCAATTTCACGTAACCAATTTTATAATGTTGCCCTGCAATTACTTGGCTATCATGTTGGCTATGACTATGACTTAAATGATCCACTAGCACGAATGAAGACTAATGCCCTTCCTTATACTGATCAAGAAGAAATTGATCGTAATGAATTAGTTAAAGTCTTCTACCGCCTACTTAACACTCGCGCTAAAAATGGCCAAACTTTCATTGATAATATGGCTGGCAAAGGTTACTTCACCCAGTTCTACGGTAATAATAAATTTATGTACTTTAATGGTAAGTCACTCCCAGTTTTTGATATGAGTAAGGTTATTCGTGAAGTGGTTTATGTCGAAAGTGATCTTGATACTGATGAAGATGGTAAACCTGATTTACTTCAAGTCACCGTCTTTCGTCCTTATCAATCAAACAACTTCAAGTTCCCTGCTCTCTATACAGCAGATCCATACTTTGGCGGAATTATTGCTAATGAAAAACGAAACCACAATGTAGATGTCAATCTAGAAGATGCGACTAAGAGTACTTCTCCTAAGTATGAAGCAATGCCTACTGCTAAAGCTCAAAAGCCTGCTAGTGAAGATCAAGCTGCTACAGAAGAAGCAGTACACAAAGCAGCCTATTCTCTAAATGAATATTTATTAGCACGTGGATTTGCCAATGTTTATGCTGGTGCAATTGGAACACGCGGTTCCGACGGTTTAAGAATTACTGGTGCACCAGAAGAAACTGAAAGTGCTAAAGAAATTATTGAATGGCTCCATGGTGACCGTATTGCCTATACTGACAGAACTAGAAAGCATGAAACAAAAGCATCCTGGTGTAATGGGAATATCGGAATGACTGGTCGTTCATACCTTGGTACTCTTCAAATTGCAATTGCTACTACAGGCGTAAAAGGACTTAAAACCGTAGTGTCTGAAGCTGCAATTTCTTCTTGGTATGATTACTACCGCGAGCATGGTTTAGTCATTGCGCCAGAGGCTTGCCAAGGAGAAGACTTAGATATGCTAGCTGAAACTTGTCAGTCTAATCTTTGGGATGCAGGTGACTATCTAAAAATCAAACCTAAATATGATGCAATGCAAAAGCGTCTTTTAGAAAAATCAGACCGTGAAACTGGTCAATATTCTGACTTTTGGGAAGCTAGAAATTATCGTCATCACACTGATAATATTAAATGTTCCTGGATTTCAGTTCATGGTCTTAATGACTGGAATGTTAAGCCTAAGAATGTTTATAAAATTTGGCAAAAAGTTTCTAAATTACCAATCGCACATAAACTATTCTTACACCAAGGTCCTCACTACAACATGAATAACCTTCTTTCCATTGACTTTTCTGACCTAATGAACTTATGGTTCTGTCATGAATTGTTAGACATTAAAAATAATGCTTACAAGCAATGGGAAGATGTAATGATTCAAGATAATTTACAACCTGACATTTGGCATGAAGAACCAACTTGGAATAATGAATTAGGTAAAAAAGAAATTTACTTCCCAGATAAGAGCGGCAGTCTCTTAAAAGATGGCGGAGAAGATAATTATAAAGTTTCATTTACAGACCAAGGTGGAAAAATCTTTAAAGAGGCTAAGATTTCTGAAGGAAAATGGCAGTACGACTTCATTTCTGGAGAAGAAAAATGGCTTGATCAACAATTGCGTTTTGTAACTGATGAATTCATTCATACTGTTACAGTAGTTGGTCGTCCTAAGATTAAAATGAGTGTTTCTACTTCTCTTCCTAAAGGACAAATTTCTGTAGCTCTAGTTGATTTAGGTACTAGAAAACGTCTTACCCCAATTCCTAAGTCATTTAACGATCAAATTCAAGAATTAGGCTACCGTTTCGGCACCGAAGTAATGAAAGAATTCGTTCCTGATAAAGAAACCAAGGCTAAATTAATTACTAAAGGTCACATGAATGTTCAAAACTATGCAGATATGAAACATGCCGAAAAAGTTGAACCTGGTAAATTCTATAATTTAGAGTTTGAATTGCAGCCTACCTTCTATCGCTTACCAGCTGGTGCCCGATTAGGTTTAATTATCTACTCAACTGATCAAGGAATGACCAAGCGTCCATTAGAAGACGAAACTTATACTATTGATTTAGATAAGACACAATTGATTTTTCATGAGATGTAATGAGTGATAGGATTATCCCAAACTATTAATAAGGAGAAGTTTAGAATATGGAAACATCAAGTTCAACAATGTATTGGGTATTATTTTAAATAATATTTTAAAATTTACAGTATGCAAAAAGCAGCTAGTCTTCAAAAAAGAAAACTAACTGCTTTTTCTTATTTTGCTAATTTCAAAATTACTGTAAAGATAATCATATCATCTTTATGACTAACATGAATTTTCCCATGAAATGTGTGAACAATCTCTTGTGCCATTGCTAATCCAATTCCAAATCCTGATTGCTTTGAATTGTGTGATTCATCTTCTCGATAGAAACGCTCAAAGAAATGCGAATAATCTTTTCCTTTTCCTTCTTTATAAGTATTAGCAACTTTTAAGATGGCATTTGTTCCTAGCCTTCCTTTAGTTAAGGTTACGTGCACTTTCCCATCTTTATCGCAATATTTACGAGCATTGTCTAATAAGATGTTAATCAGTTCACTTAAAACATTTTTCTCTGCTTTAACATATAAATCTGGCATAATCATTCCATTATATTTAAGATGATTTTTTTGCATCACAGACTTAAAGCTATTGACATTCTTTTTAACAATTTCAGAAAAATTCACTTTATTTAGGACCACTTCACTGGTTTCACCAGTCCGAGCTAGTGCAATTAATCGGTTAATTAACCTTGTTAATCGATCAACTTGTTCCTTAGTGCTTTTATTCCATTCAGAATTATTGCCTAACATTTCTTCCATTTCGGTATTAGCAGCAATAATGGCCAAAGGAGTTTTTAATTCATGGCCAGCATTGGTAATAAACTCACGTTGTTTACGATATGTTGTAATAATTGGACCAATCGCTTTTTTAGAAACCAAAATCAATACCAGTGCAAAAACAATCAAAGCCCCAATTCCTAAAACAATCGATACCCTAACTAGTAGCGAAAAACGATGATAAATCAGTGATTCATTCAAATAAACAATAAATTTACGACCAGTCTGATTTTTTCCAACACGGTAAGCATACTGATTATTACCAATTGTCACTACGCCATCTGTTGTCTTATCCTTAAAAATTCTCTTACTTGTACTAAGAATCTCAGCTCGTCCAACATCATAAACATTGTCATCATTTACTATTCGCGGATTACTCTGCGGAGTCTCGGCAACAGTGAAATAACGATATTGAAAAACTGCCTCCGGATTATATTCGCCTGCCAAAAAATTCTTATTAATTGGATCTTTTTGATTACCAAAGACTGGCTTAGCATTTCGAGGAGTTAATTGTCCCTGATTATTTACTAAGACTGTTAAAACTCGATCAACCTCATTATGACTTTGGGTATAGCTAACTCCTAATAAAGCACCTAGGGTAATTACGAGTACTATAAACAAAGCTGCAATTGACATTCCAATAAATTTCCAACGAAACTTTTGGATCATTTTAGCTCACCTACCTAATTAAGGAAAAACTACCACCTTTTTCACCGACAATCTGAACTGAGCTTTGAATTGACTGCAACTTTTGTCTTAAGTAAGAAATATAAATCCAAACAACTTCTTCACTAGCTTCCTCATCATCTTTCCAAACATGTGCTAGTAAATCTGAATTTGAAAATTCTTTTCCTTCATTAAGCATCAAATAATTCAAAAGTTGAGTTTCTTTACTTCCTAAACGAATCGAATTGTGACTGACTAACTCTTGTTCAGCAACATTTAAAGCGAGGTCTCCGACTTCAACCTCATTAGGTGTATATTGATCATCACGTCGCTCTTTTGAACGTAAACGTGCTAGCAGCTCTTTCAGTGAGAATGGCTTAGTTAAATAATCATCAGCTCCACTATCTAACCCCGTTACTCGGTCATCAACTTCTGCTTTTGCAGTTAACATTAAAACATAAGTCTTATCGCCACTCTTGCGAATCTCCTTTAGAGCTGTGATTCCATCCATGACCGGCATCATAATATCTAAGATGATAACGTCATATGAATTTTTCTTAGCAAATTCAACTGCATCCCGACCATTAAAAACAGGATCCACCTCATAATTAACACTCTGCATTGCTGCTACTAAAACACGAGATAGTTGTTCTTCATCTTCTGCAAGCAAAATTTTCATTAAGTTAATCTTCCTCTCTAATTAAATGGCGCAAAGTCTGCATACTTACATCACAAGAAGCTAATTCATCAGCCACTCGCTTCAACTCTTTACCAATCATTTCGGGATTCTTTATCTGGTGCTTATACTTCATTTCATGCTCTAAACTAGCCCAGGTATCCATTGCTATTGTTCTAAGTTGTATTTCGACATAGTAGTGACCAGGGGTGTTTCCTACGATATCTTCTTCGGGTCTTTCAACATCTAAAATCATGTGGTAAGAACGATACCCATTTGGTTTAGCATTTGTAATGTAATCTTTTTGCTTGACGATTTCTACATCGTCCCATTCCTTAATTAAATCAATACAGGTATAAATGTCATCAATAAAATTGCAAACCACACGAATCCCTACACTATCTCGATTTTCCTTTAAAGCTGATTCTGGCGTTACTGGCAATTCTTTTCGTTGACATTTTTCAATCATACTTTCTGGACGTTTAACTCGTCCAATCAAGTGTTCATATAGGCTATCGCCAGTTTTCTCTTGATGAAGTTTATTTTCTTTTCTAAAATACTCCAACATTTGATTAAGTAAACTATCTAGTACTGGAGTATAGCCACCATAAATATCCATGTTAATCCCTCTTTATTAATTTACTAATATTATAGCAGTCGAGATTTTTTTACTAACTATAATAATGTTAATTTAAAGAATTTTTGCTTTTCATTAGAAAAACTAAGAAAAAGGTCAGATTTCATATTAATAAGCAGATCATAACCCACAAAATTAGAATTCTTAACTAACCATAAAATTAAAGCTCCAATAATAAATATAGTTAAGAGAGTTATTGCTTCGATTTTTTTAAATTGACATACTTTTTTACTATAAACTTGGTTCACAATCAAAGAGAAATAATAAAGTGCGACCGTACCTATAATTAGCCCGTACAGAAATTTATGGTCCACATTTTTATTATTTAAATATAGAGTGTCTACGGTCATTAACAATACAGAAATTACAATCGCAATATGACTATACATTAAGACAAATCCTCTGCTAATTTGATGATGGTTAATGATCTTATCAGATAAAAGTACATAGCTAGCAAACATTAAAACTAGTAATAAAAATGCAGCATACATAAGAGGCGTCTTACTATTAAAGTAATTTGCTAAATTAACAATTACTTCTCCAAACGCAATAATGACTATCAAACTGACTCTCTCCACCAAATGAGGGAAATTAACTCTTTCAGACTTAAATTTTTCCCATAAAAAGATTGGTAAAATCAAGCCAATAATATAAGCAGCAATACAGAAATAAATCCCGACATAATAGCCAAGCATCAACCCTAGAATTATTAAAAAGAACTCTATCCCTAAAATAAATAAGAATTCTCTTTTATCATTAACTTCATTAATCAACGTGAATAAATATTGGTAAAATATTGTTGCAATCATTACAGCCATCGCAATATTAAAATAGTGAAAGGTTATGCGCCAGTCTGTATTAATATTATTGGCTAAGTAAACTGCCGTAAACATATTTAAAACAAGTCCGGCAATATCTAAAAAGTTATTCTTGCTATATCAATTAAAATAAACAACCTGATAGAGTCAGATTTCCATCACTACAACTACGACTAACAAAAACTCCAAAAAGTAGTTAAAGGAATTCCTCCATTAACAGGATGATGAATCATCGCAGTAATTCTAGAAATCGCATATACAAAAACTAAATCGAAGAATAATTCAAACATGCTAACTGGTTTAGCAACTATTTTTTCACTTAAACTCCTCCCCAAACTTAATTAGTTTCTAGCTTGCCTTACATTCATAAAAAAATCAAAAATGCCCTTAGTCTTATCCGACTAAGAGCAAATTGATAACTTAATTTTCTAATTCTACGTATGTTTTTACACTCTGTGATACTGTTTGATAGACAGTTGAAACATGTAGAGTATGATCTAAAAAGTCTTGTTTTTCTTCTTGAGACATAGAGCTTTCAAAAGAAACCGTAATCAACATTTCACTAACAACTGACTTTCCATGGCCGAGTTTAGTAGTAATTGCCTGATTTGTTACTTTAAAGTTCTTTACATCTAAATGATGTACATTTGCAATCATCCCTGCAGAAATTGAAATACAAGAGTTAACAGCACCAGCTAAATATTCTACTGGATTCGGGGCAACATTTTTACCACTTGCTGATTCATCAGCCATGAATTTATTTTTCTTTGTTCGATTTTCAATTTGCCAAGGAGTATCAGTTAATTCACTTTTTACTGTATATTTTGTCATTTTTTCTCTTTTCTAAATTAATTCATGTTTTACCAAATAATCATGAGCTACTTTAGCAGGTTTCTCCTGCTTAACATTAACTTGATAATTCATTTCCTGCATTTCTTCAGTAGTAATTTTACCAGCCAATTTATTTAAAGCCTTTACAATTTGAGGATTTCTCTCTGCAAATTTTGCCCTCATTAGAGGAGCTCCCTGATATGGTGGGAAGAATTTCTTATCATCATCTAGCATTACTAAATTATACTTCTTAATTTCTGCATCTGTCGTATAAGCATCAACAATATTAGCTTGATTATCAGCAATAGCATGATAGCGAATGCTCGATTCAGTACTCTTAATTGAAGCAAAATCTAACTTATAGATTTTCTTTAAGCCAGGATAGCCATCTTTTAATGAAGTGAAGTCCGGATCAAAGGCTGCATGTGCTTTTTTATTTACACGGTTTAAGTCACTCATCTTGGTCAAGTGATTGTCTTTAGCAAATTTTTGTGTTGTAGCTAAAGCATAACCATTTTGGTAAGCCATTGGCTTCAGATATTCCATATCAAATTGTTTCTTTAAGTCGCTTCTAGCTTCTACATAAACTTGATTTGGATCATTCCCGGTCTTTTTACCAGTTTTAACTAAAGTTTGTAAAACTGTACCTGTAAATTCAGGATAAATATCAATCTTATCTGTTTGCAGAGCTTTGAATAAAAACGTTGTTCCACCAAAGTTAGGTTTTAAAACCACCTTAGTATTGGGATCATTCTTTTCGATTAGATCCTTATACATATTAATCAAAATAGCTGGTTCGGATCCCATTTTTCCAGCAATGGTAATCGTCTGTTTTGGTTCAGCAACGTTCTTAGAAGTATTAGCATAATGTGTATACACACTACTTCCACCCCAAATTATTAAAGCTAGACCAATTAGTACACTTCCTACTTTTAGACGTTTATTATTTTTTGAAATAAATTTCAAAACGCCACTAAATATTAGAGCAAGCAACGCAGATAAGATTGCTCCCATTAGAACTTCAGTATTATTGTTTGAATTAATCCCAACGTATATATAAGTCCCTAAGCCTCCGCCACCAATTAAAGCAGCTAAAGTAGCAGTCCCAATAATCATAACCAGCGCAATTCTAATCCCTGCAACTATCATTGGCATAGCCATTGGAATTTCTAGTCGCTGCAACTTTTTCCATTTAGTTAGCCCAAAGGCAGTGGCTGCTTCTTCCAGATTTTCGGGTATTTCTGTTAATCCTGAATAAGTATTTTGAAATATCGGCATAATTGCATATAAAACTAATGCAATGACTGCTGGCACAGTTCCTATTCCAACAAATGGTAGCAGTAAACCTAGAACCGCCAAACTAGGAATTGTTTGAATAATTCCCGCTATTTGAAGTGTAAATTCAGCAGCTTTTTTGTGACCTTTTAAAATAAAAGCCAGCGGAATTGCAATTACCATTGCAATCAGCAAGGCAATCAGAGAAATCTTAATATGAACAAGTGTGGTAGCCCAAATTTGTTCATGTTCAGTTAGTAACATCTGCCATAGTGATTTAATCATGTCCAGCCACCCACTTTAAAAAGAAATTCCAAACTCTTTTTGGCTCAATTAAAAATTCTCCAAACCTGGTCTCTGCAACAAACAGAGTATCAGGATGGTTAGAACAATCTTTAATTAAATCCTCTACGCTATCAACGTGATAACGAACAAGGGCATCCACTTTAGGATAGAATCGTGGATCTACGCCCAATTCACTCTTCAATAAAGTTTCAAGGTCGAGCTTTTGATTAATTCTATTTCCTGCAAAAAATTCCTGTACAAATTTTGTAGCAGGATGTCTTAAAATTTCTCTAGGTTTGCCAACTTGTTCTAAAACACCTTTATGCAGAACTCCAATTGTGTTTCCTAAACGAATAGCTTCTTGCATGTCATGTGTTACAAACATTACTGTCTTATTAAATTGTTCATGTAAATTAATAAGTAAGTCTTGTAGTTGCTTTCTTACAACTGGATCAAGAGCAGAAAAAGGTTCATCCATTAAAACAACTTCAGGATCCGCTGCTAAAGCCCGAACAATACCAACTCGTTGTTGTTCACCACCTGATAGTTCACTCGGCATCCGATCACAATATAATTTTGGATCCAAATCAACCGATTTTAATAGCTCTTCCTGTTTTTTTCGCCGTTCTTTGCGATCAACACCTTCTTGCTCTAACACAATTGTAATATTTTCACCAACAGTTAAATTTGGAAACAAACTAGCTGTTTGCAATACATACCCTGTCCTTTCTCTTAGTTTACGCAAATTATATTCTTTTATTGGTTTATCATTTAGAAGAATCTGTCCTTTTGTTGGTTCAATAAGACGGTTAAACATCTTTAACAAAGTTGTTTTTCCGCTTCCACTTGGTCCAACTAAAACAAAAATATCTCCTTTTTTCACTGCGAAAGAAACATCTTTTAAAATTTCTTGTCCATCGTATTTTTTTGAAATATTTTTATATTCAATCATCATTTTACCCTTATAAAAATAGTTATTTATATTTTCTCACTATTTATAAGCACTTGGCAAAAAGATTACACCTTTTTTAGCAAAAAAATAAGACTGACAAAATAGTCAGTCTTATAGTTTCAAAGAAGTCTTATTATTTCTTCTTTGAGTTTTTATCTTCTTTTTGTAATTTTTGAGCCATGTTAATAATGTACTCACGTAAATCATCTTTAATTTGAGGGTGAGATAAACCATATTCAATTGATGTTTCAAGGTAACCTTCCTTGTTACCAACATCATGACGTTCACCATTAAATACATGAGCGAATACTCGTTGAGTCTTGTTCATAGTATCAATAGCATCAGTTAATTGAATTTCACCACCACGACCAGGTTTTTGATGTGCTAAAATATCAAAAATTTCTGGAGTTAATAAGTAACGACCGATAATTGCGTAGTCACTAGGTGCCTTATCTACATCTGGCTTTTCAACAAATGCTTTAACGTTAATCAAACCAGGTTCAATTTCGCTATCTGGATCAATAACACCATACTTAGAAACTTCTTCATGTGGTACAGGCATAACAGCAATAGTTGATGCATGAGTCTTATCATAACGATCAATTAATTGCTTAGTTAGTGGAGTCTTATCTTCCATTAAGTCGTCACCAAGCATAACAGCAAATGGTTCATCCCCAACGAAGCTACGAGCTCTTAAAATCGCATCCCCTAAACCAGCTGGGTATGGTTGACGAGTATAGTAAAGGTTAACACCTAGGTTAGTAATTGATTGGGTTAAGTGTAAAAGTTCAGTTTTACCCTTTTCTTCCAAATCTTGTTCTAGTTCTGGGTTAGCATCAAAGTGATCTTCGATGGAACGCTTGTTTTTACCAGTAACAATTAAGATATCTTCAATTCCAGATTTTTTAGCTTCTTCTACAATAAATTGAATTGTTGGTTTATCAACAATTGGTACCATTTCCTTTGGCATAGCCTTAGTGGCAGGTAAAAATCTAGTACCTAATCCAGCTGCTGGAATAACTGCTTTTCTTACTTTCATTTTATTCTCCTCACAAAATAAGCTTTCCTTAGTGTATTTTACCAAACTTCTAGAAACTTATTTAGACAATTTGCTATTTTTTTCTAAAAATTCTCAAAATCGGGCTACGACTGTATTCAATTTTTCTACCTTTCAATTCATCCCCTGTGGCATTAAGACAAATACCAAGCAAAAGTAAAAATGAACCTACATTTAGCCATAACATAAAGATTATAAAAGAACCTACAATTCCATAGTTTTGCCAGCGCGTTCCAAATTGCCTTAAATATAAACCAAAGAAATAGGATAAGGCGCTCCAGCTCACTACAGTAAACCATACTCCAGGCCATACGATGCGCTTTTGTACAGTGATGTTGGGAATGACATAGTTAATATACAAATTTATAATAACCATAACCAAAATTATAATCGGCCAACGATAATTTTCCAACTTATATACCCACCACAAGGATAGATTAAAAATTGGAGCTAAAAATTCCATAATTTGTCTACCAAAGGTAACGACAAAAATTATAATTGAAAAACCAACTACCAAAACCACAGAAAGAACAAACGTAAACGTTCTAGCAAGTAAATAGTTCCACCATGACTTACCTTTTTCTTTTTTATCAACGCCATAAATTTTATTTGCTGCTAAGCGAATTGAATTAACCAAACAACTTAAAGACCAAATAGCAATTACAATACCAAGAGAAATAAAACCACTGGAGTGTTTTTTCAATAAAGCATTAATAATTGGCATAATTAGACTTGAAACTTGAGATGGAAAAATCAATTCAAGATAACGAGCAATTGGCTCAGTGTCGATATTAAGCAAAGGTAAAACATTTCCAATAATAATTATGATTGGAAAAATACTTAATAGCACATAGTAAGCAATAATAATTGAAGTCTGATTTATCTCGCCTTGGCTAATATATTTAGATAATAACTGAAAGAACTCTGTTATACGGTTTTTAGTCTGATTTAGAAAAGAATTCATGATTTTATTATCTATTAATCTTCATCTAAAAAGTGAGGAAGATATTTTTCGTAGCCATCATATGGCTTTTGCAAAGTTAAGATCTTTGGTCCATCTGGAGTAATTGCAAAAGTATGTTCAAATTGAGCAGCCTTTGAGCCATCTGGAGTTGCATAGTAAACCCAATCATCATTAGGATCGGATACAGTCTTTTGTTCGATTCTCCAGTCACCACCAGCTTCAACCATTGGTTCAACCGTAATAGTCATTCCTTCACGTAAACGCAAACCATGACCTGCTTTACCCCAGTGAGGAACTTCTGGATCTTCATGGATTGATGGTTGAATACCATGGCCTACAAGTTCACGCACATCACCATAGCCATTTTCATCTTCAACATAATTTTGAATAACGCTACCAATATCACCAATACGATTTCCAACAACCGCTTGATCAATTCCCATGTACATTGCTTTCTTAGTAACGTCCATTAATTTTTGGTCTTCGGCAGAAATTTCACCAACACCATAAGTAGTACATGAATCAGTTTCGTAGCCATCAACGTTGCAAGTAACGTCAACGCTGACTAAGTCACCCTCTTTTAGGATCTTATCTTTTCTAGGAATTGCATGAGCAATTTCATCGTTTACACTAATACAAGTTCCATACTTATATCCTTCAAAACCTTGTTCTGAAAGACGACCACCATGTTTTTTCATAAAATCTTGAGCAAATTCTTCAATTTCCCAAGTTGAAATTCCAGGTTTAATAACATCACGTAACCCTTCAAACATAGCTGCTAAAACGCGACCAGATTTTTGCATACCTTGCAATTCGCGTTTTGATTTAATTGTTATCATTAAAAAGTCTCCTTTTTTAATTTATATACTCCTAGCATACCTTAAATAGGTATGAATTTGTAGTTATTAAGAAAGTCTCAACCATTCATTATAAAGCTTTTCTTAAATAATTTCTCTTAAGATTTACAAACTTCTATACTTCTTTAGTATAATAAGAGAAAACGTTATAGAAAGAAGTTTTTTGCATGAAAGCACAAATTGTCTTTGCCAGCATGACTGGTAATGATGAAGATATGGCAGAGATTTTAGAAGAAAACTTACAAGATGCAGGTTTTGACGTAGAAAATATTGACGTCAGTTTTGCAGATGCTAGCTCTTATCTTGATGCTGACCTTTGCGTGATGGTTACTTATACATATGGCGAAGGCGTTATGACTGATGAATTGAAAGACTTTTACGACCAACTAATTACCCTTGACTTATCTGGTAAAAAATTTGCTGTAATGGGCTCAGGAGACAAGACCTATAAAGATCACTACTGTGAAAATGTAGATGATTTTGAAAAAGCATTTATTAAATGTGGCGCTATTGAAGCCGCAAAACCAGTTAAAATAGAAAATGCAGTCGATGATGAAGATATCGCCTTAATTGATCAAGCTACTGAAGAAATAGTTGAGGCATTTAATGGCTAAAAGTCATCATAAAAGAAAGGGACAAAAGATTACTCAAGAGCAGTTAAGAAAACTCGGGAGTAAACTCGTTGCCAGACACCGAAATTTTTATGTTTATGTTATCTTCGGTTTTCTAGCAGCCCTTATCAATATTGCCTGCTTTCTTTTATTGCATAATATTTGGAAGATGCCTGTGATTTATGCCAACACAATCGCATTTATTATTTCTAATTTAGCCTCTTTTTCTTTTAATAAACATGGTGTATTCATTCAAAATGTTGATAAAAAGCATGGAGTAGTTTACCAAATTTGTTTATTCTTTATTTACCGAGTTATTAGTTTAATCCCGGATAACTTAATTATGCTAGTTGGTATTTCTTGGCTTCATTGGAATGCATTTTTTGTAAAAATAATCGATCAAATTTTAGTAGGTATCTTCAATTACTTAACTACCAAATCAATTTTTCTTAATACTAGTGGTAAATTCGCTAAAAAATTTAAAGACTACTTTAATAAAAAGTGATCTAAAAAAGCTCCATAAAAATGAAGTGCCTCATAATTGTTAGACATAAAATCTAATAATTATGAGGTATTTTTTTATGACCAAATATTCGACTGAATTAAAAATTGAAATTGTTTCCAAATATTTAAATCATGAAGATTCAATAAAAGGTTTAGCTAAACAATATAATATTCATTGGACTCTTATTCGTAGGTGGGTTGATAAGGCTAAGTGTCAAGGTTTAGCTGCCTTATCTGTTAAACATACTAAAACTACTTATTCTTCTGACTTTAGGCTAAATGTGGTACGCTACTACTTAACACATTCTATTGGAGTTTCAAAGGTAGCGGCTAAGTTTAATATTAGTGATTCTCAAGTATACAATTGGGCTAAAAAGTTCAATGAAGAAGGATACGCTGGGCTGCTGCCTAAACAGAAAGGTCGGCCTAGGAAAGTGCCTAAAAAGAGTAAGAAGACAACTAAAAAGTTAGAACTTAGTGAAAAGCAAAAGTATGAAGAAAAAATTCTTAAGCAGGAAGCTGAATTAGAAAGACTTAGAGTGGAAAATCTTGTCTTAAAAAAAGTGGCTGCCCGATATCCACGTTATCCAACAAACAAAAAACACAATTAATACAGGATATTCGGGCAAAACACCATCAAATTAAACTTAAGGTCTTATTTAAGGTGCTTAAATTAAATAGAAAGACTTACTATGACAATGTAAAAAATAGAATTAATCAAGCTGATAAGTATGCTTTAGTAAAAGAGAAGATTCAAGAAATCTATTATGGCTATGAAGGACAAGAAACATATGGTTATCGTCCTATGTGGGGAGCGTTAAGAGATGAAGGATTTAAATTTTCTCTAGAAACAGTACGTAAGTTAATGAGAAGTTTAGGAATAAAAACAACAATTTATCATAAAAATACTGGTAAATATAGTTCGTATAAGGGTAATGTAGGAAAGAAAGCACCAAATATCCTAAATCAAACTTTTGATGAAACTATCCCCTATAAAGTTCTTCATACCGATGTAACCGAATATAAACTAACTAACGGCAAGAAAGTTTATATTTCTCCTGTAGTAGATAAAGCTTCTTTGGAGATTCTAGCTTGTGCAGTAAGTTACTCTCCTGAAATGAAAACTATTTATAATATGCTAGATGAACTAGCAGATAATCTTCCACCAGGAGCTGCTCCTATCCTTCATTCAGATCAAGGCTTTCAATATCAGAATCCAGGCTATCAGGCTCGACTAAAGAAAATGAATATAATCCAAAGCATGTCCCTAAAAGGAAATTGTCATGATAATGCACCAGGAGAAACGATATTTAATCTAATGAAGAGAGAAAAACTGAATCGACTTAAGATTGGAAGTTTAGAAGAGATGAAGGAAATTCTGAAAGATTATATTTATTGGTTTAACAATGTTAGAAGATCAAACAAATTAAAATACACGACTCCTGTAAAATACAGAAATCGTGTATTATCAAATCTTTAAAATTTTATAAATGTCTAACTTTTCT
This sequence comes from Lactobacillus johnsonii, assembly GCF_013487865.1. NCBI lineage: Bacteria > Bacillati > Bacillota > Bacilli > Lactobacillales > Lactobacillaceae > Lactobacillus > Lactobacillus johnsonii. The sequence continues at coordinate 671,886 of NZ_CP047409.1, read as the reverse complement.
ATGGCACTTCAAAATGGAGCTTTTTTTAGTTAAAATCAACTGGTTTTTGATTATGTTCCTTGTCAAAATAATAAGCAATTGCATCCATAATCCGATCAGCTGCCTTTCCATCCCCATATGGATTTTTTGCATTCGCCATTTCAGTATAAGCTTTTTCATCTTCAAGTAAACGTATCATTTCAGCACGAACCTTATCTACTTCGGTTCCCACAAGCTTTAAAGTTCCAGCTGCTACCCCTTCAGGGCGCTCAGTTGTATCACGTAAAACTAATACTGGCTTACCTAGAGAAGGAGCTTCTTCTTGAACTCCACCCGAATCAGTCATAATAAAGTAGCTTTTTTTAGCTAAATTATGAAAATCAACTACATCTAGTGGTTTAACCAAGTGAATTCGCGGATCGTCACTTAATACCTCTTTAGCTACCTTTTGTACACGTGGAGACAGATGAACCGGATAGATAATTTCAACGTCTTTATGACTATCAACTACCTGTTTCATAACTTTAAAGACGCGTCGCATAGGTTCTCCTTGATTCTCTCTGCGGTGCATGGTAACTAAAACAATCTTACTATCTGGGTTAATTTCATCAAGAACATCGTGATGATAATCTTCTTTAACCGTCTGTTCCAAAGCATCAAGGGCAGTATTCCCAGTCACATAAATATTGTCAGCGGGATGATTTTCCTTAATTAAGTTTTGTTTGCTTAATTTAGTTGGTGCAAAATATAAATCAGTTAAATCATCAGTCATTTGCCGATTCATCTCTTCTGGAAACGGAGAATACTTATTCCAGGTTCTAAGGCCAGCCTCCACATGGCCTAACTTTGTTTGTTCATAAAAAGTTGCTAAGCCAGCCGCAAAGCTAGTTGTTGTATCCCCATGAACCAAAACAATATCTGGTTGCTCTTTTTTTATTACTTTAGCCATATCAAGCATTACTTTTGAAGTAATATCTTCTAATATTTGATTTTTATGCATGATATTAAAATCATAGTCAGGTTTAATTTTAAAAATATCTAAAACCTGATCCAACATTTCACGATGTTGAGCACTTACGACTGTTATCTCTTCAAAACGATCATCTTTTTTTAGCTTCAACACTAACGGTGCCATTTTAATAGCTTCTGGTCTAGTACCAAAAACTGTCATTACTTTTACTTTATTCATAATTTATCCTTACCTTATATCTTGTATCTTCTACTATACCCCAATTAAATTTTCTTTGGTACTATTTGTCAAACTACTTTATACTTATATATTATAAGGAAAGTGAGCAATTTATGTTTAGTTTTTTATCTTTAGCTGCAATTTTAATTACCATTATAGTCTTTTGCTTAGTTTTCCTCTTTGGGAACTCTTACCCACAAAAAAATAAGCATGTTTTAATTGGAATTATTGCAATATTACTAATTATTTTTCTCTGGATTGTTTTAGAGATTTTTATTAACCCATTAAAATATGTTTAAGATGAATAAAAAAGCATTTCTTCTAATTAATTGAAGAAATGCTTTTTTCATGTATGACCCCGGTGAGATTCGAACTCACCTCTACGGTTTAGGAGACCATTGTTCTATCCAGATGAACTACGGGGTCAGGACTAGTTTCTACTTTAACATAAAAACTAACTTTTCACTATCATAAATTTAATATTGAGGTAAATAGAAATTCCGTCGATTATTATCTTGCTTAGCAATCTTATCTGCCGCAAAAACAAACGGCATCCAAATAAGAAGCGCAATTACCATATTAATGAAAGCCAGTACAATAGCACGCCAATCATAATTGCAAGCCAAGAATGGTCCGATAAGTGGCGGCATTACGGTTGGAACAAAAATTTGAACTGGATTAACTAAACCAGCCTGTGTAGCCCAATAAGCTAATGATACATTTACTAAAGGAGCTACCACAAATGGAATTAGATAGACAGGGTTAAAAACAACTGGCAGGCCAAAAATAATAGGTTCATTAATATTAAAAATTCCTGGTGCTACAGCCATCTTTGCTATTGTTCGATAATCTTTACGTTTAGAAAACATTAAAATGGCAATAATTAATACCAGCGTTCCGCCTGCTCCACCAAACCATGCAAAAACATTAAAAGAGTCACGAACCCAAACATAAGGAACATGCTCACTATTTCTAACAGCTGTAACATTAATATTTTCTGGTGTCAGCCACAAAGAATCCATTACTGGAGTTAGCACACTTATCCCGTTAATTCCAAAGAACCAGAAGATCTGGACCAAAAATGTAACTAATAAAACGACTCCAAAGCCTTGTCCTAAATTAACCAAGGGTCTTTGAATAGTAGTAAGCAGCCAATTACCAAAATAAGTTCCTGTAAGTCTTTGAAACGCATAGTTAACAAAACCTACAATAAAAACAGAAAGCAAGATTGGGATCAACGTACTAAATGCAACCCATTCTGCATGCGGCATACTACTATCTACTTTTAGTCTAATTCTAGCCTTATAAAAGGTAATAAATAACGCTGTTCCAATACAGCCAAAGATAATAGCTGTAAATAGGCCCATTGTAGAAAATTGCTTGATATAAAAAGCATTTTTAATATCAACTACATCCCCATCAATACGCAATTTAACAGAATCACTAATGCTCATTGCAAAAGCAACTAAAGAAGCAACAGAACCTGCAAATCGGTTGACTTCATAGGTCTTAGCTAAATGATAACCCCAAGAAATTGCAAAATAAACAGCAAAAAGGGCAAATGTCCCTTCCCAAATGATATTGTCAATTGCTACTACAGGTTGCATCAAAGAATAAAAAGTATCCCAATGCATTTGTACTTTAGCCGCTCTAATTATGCTATTAAATAGCATGGCAATTGAACCAGCCATTGTAATTGGCAGTAAAGAAATGAAAGTATCCCGCATTGCAACTAGCCAGCGTACTTGAGCTAAACGCGATGCAGGTGGCAAAACATAAGTTTCTAGCCATTTAACTAAAGATGACATTATTCTTCTCTTCTATCCTTTCGAGGATGATATCCTTTATTTTTCTTATTGCGCCAACGCTTCTTTTTATGCTTAGGCTTAACTTCCTGTACTTTCTTCTCTTGAGTTTCTGGCTCCGCTTTTTTTCGTTTTGGCTTTTCAGTCGTCAAACTATAACCTGCAAAATATGCTCTTTGAACTTGGTAAGTATCAGCTAGTAATTTTCTCAAGTCTCTAAAGTCATGATCATCCCCAAGAGTGACAACAGTTCCTGATTTATTCATTCGGCCCGTTCTACCGCTCCGATGCAAGTAAGTGTTCACTTCACTCGGAATTTCAAAGTTAATAACATAGCTAACATCAGGTAAGTCTAACCCACGAGCTGCTAAATCAGTCGCAAATAAAAACTTAATTCGTTCTGCTCTAAAATCACTAAGAATTTTTTCTCGCTTTTGTTTACTAGTTTCATTACTTAAAACAGCAAATTTTGTCTTACTATGACTAAAAATTCGCGCAAATCTCATTTCACTTTCTGTACTATCAAAAAAGAGTATGCCCTTAAACTTATCTAACTTTGCCAACCGCTGCAAAAACTGCATTTTATATTCATTTGAGACTTGTAAAAAGTAATGTTTAACTTCAGATTTTTGTTCTGGTCGCACATCAATTAATAAGAAAGTGTGATTAAACAAATCTTCGGCATTTTTCGTAATTTCTGACTCTGATGCTCCAAAAAGCAAAATTTGAGCAGTTGAAGATAAATTTTGTCCTAATGAACTTAGTAATTCTAATTTTGTAAATTCTAAAATATCATCCGCTTCATCAATCACTAAGGCGTTAATGTCTTGATACTTGATTCGATTCTCTGATAAAAAGTCAAAAAATCTTCCTGGTGTAGCAATTATTATTTCCGGCTTTTCCTTTTTTAAGCGTTCTAATTGTCTTTTTCTATTTCCTGCTCCAACTAATGCAATGGTTTTTAAACCTAATGATTTTGCATAAGGTAAAAGATTATTCCTAGTTTGAATCGCAAGTTCAGTAGTTGGCTCTAAAATAATGCCTCGACCACCAATTTCAGCAATTCGCTCCATTACTGGCAAACCATAAGCTAAAGTTTTACCAGTACCAGTCTTAGCTAATCCTACGATGCTAGCACCATTACGAATAGCATCATATGTTCTTTCTTGAATTAAGGTTGGTTTATTTTTATGTTCTTTTTCTAAAACTTGTGTAATTGCGTTTGAATACATTTTATTTCCTCTATTGTGTTCCTTGCTGACCATATAATTGCTCGTACTGTGTATTAGTACCAATATAAGCAAACATAGTTACATCCTGATCGAGATTATCTATATTTTTAACCCTTCCATTTTGAGTGTAACACCAAAATGCATAATGTCGCCGATCTTTTAAACTGGCACCTGTATATAAAAATCTTGTCCCTTCTGGAAAATAATTATGGTAGCGATAGTCACCAGCTATCATTACTCTTTTTCCAAGATTATTTATCATTCTAGCGAAATCTCCCATTCGCTTCCAATATGCTTTAGTCAAGTGACTAGCGGCTGGCACAATCATAACTGGCAAGCTTCCAGTGTTAGTTCCTACTTTATTCAAAAAGTATTGGTATTGTTCTTGATTACTTGTTTCATCACTATAAGCAATAATTGTACCAAAATTTAAGTTAGTTCCTTGAATTTGATCGCGATAAAGCAGGTAATTATCATCAAAATAAGATTTTCCTTGTGTTGACCTCAAATATACAAAAGAAATACCATTTTTTTCTAGCTTATGTAGATCAATGTAATCTTTTGTTTGGTCTAATTCAATGCCTAATACACTCATATTTGAGCCACGAGGAACAGTTGTATTTTGCCTCATATTAAAGTATCCCCACACTAGTCCTGAGAAAGCTAGAATGAGTAAGATAATAATACTTGGAAAAGTATATTTATGTCGATAACGATGCATTGCAGTCCCTCCATTAGCTATTTTAACGAACTTCTTCTTTCTACACCACTTTCATTAAGATTTAGTATAAAATGATATCATTACTAAAAGTTATAGATATATTGAAAGGAAAGCACAATCTTGAAAAGACAAATTAGCTTTGGTCAAGCCCTAGCTACAGTCGTTGGAACTGTAATTGGTGGGGGCGTTTTTTTCAAAATAGGAAGCATTAGTTATGAAACCGGCACTCCCTCCTTAACTCTCTTTGTCTGGATCTTAGCCGGTATTGTTTCCATTGCTTCTGGCCTCACCGTATCTGAAATTGCAGCTGCTCTTCCAGTTACTGGGGGTTCTATCAAGTACATCGAGTATACTTACGGGAAAGTTTGGGGCTTTTTATTTGGCTGGGCTCAGATGCTAGTCTATTTTCCAGCCAATATTGCCGCTCTAAGTGTAATATTTGGACAACAATTTGTTGTTTTATTTAACCTGCCTGCTAAATACGCAACTTTAATTGCTATACTACTCGCCATATTTTTAATGGGCTTAAACTTTATTTCTACAAAGTTTTCAACCAGAATGCAATCAGTCATGACTATTCTTAAGGCCATTCCAATTGCTTTAATTGTGCTGTTCGGACTTTTTAACTCAAACAAAGTCAACATTGCCCTACTCCCTTTAAGCGCTGGACATAATGTTTCTTTTTGGACAGGCTTAAGTGGCGGTTTACTTGCAGCTTTATTTGCTTATGATGGTTGGATTAACGTAACTAATTTAGCTGGTGAAATTGAAAAGCCTGAGAAGAATCTATCAAGAGCTATCATTATTGGACTATCGGCTATTACTTTAATTTATGTATTAGTCAACTATGCATTTTTAACTGCCATCCCCTTTAAAGAAATTGTTGGCAATCAAAATACTGCCTATTTAGCTTCGTTAAAACTATTTGGTAGTTTAGGCGGGAAATTAGTTACTATTGGAATTTTAATTTCAGTTTATGGCGCAATTAATGGTTTTATGCTTACAGGAATGAGAATACCTTATACTTTAGCACAAAATAAGATGTTACCATTTTCCGATAAAATTAGTCGCACTAATGTTAATACAGGTGTGCCTACACTGAGTGCACTAATTATTCTTTTCGTATCTTTAATAATGATTCTACTAGGGACCTTTGACCTCTTAACCAACATGCTCGTCTTCGTCATGTGGACCTTTACCACCCTAATTTCAATTGCAGTGGTAATTTTGCGCTACCGCGAACCTAAACTAGAACGTCCGTATGTTGTTCCTTGGTATCCGATTGTCCCGATCATCTCAATTGGTGGTGGTTTATTCATTGTAATTAGTACTGTAATCAATGAATTCTGGCTATCAATAACTGGTATCGGTCTAACGCTATTGGGCCTTCCTATTTATTACTATATGAAAAAGCAAAACAATCGCCAATAATAAAGCTCATAGATAAAGGGTTGAAACTTCCACTAGCTAAGGAGGAAGTCTCAACCCTTTTAATTTTATGATAAATATATTTTGAATTATTAACGGTTTAAGTTTGCTTGAATAACTTCTGGTTTTAAAACACCAACATAAGGTAGATTACGATATGCATTTAAGTAGTCTAATCCATAGCCAACTACAAATTCATTTTCAACTTTTGAGCCATAGTAATCTACAACTACATCATCTTCACGGCGTTCTGTCTTATTAAGAAGTGCGCAACACTTTACACTCTTTGCGCCACGTTCAATTAATAGATCCTTCATAAATTTTAGA